>NZ_WBXO01000009.1 GCF_008933955.1 Heliorestis acidaminivorans | reverse complement strand
TACTTAATCGACTCCGTTCGACTTGCATGTGTTAGGCATGCCGCCAGCGTTCGTCCTGAGCCAGGATCAAACTCTCCGTAAAATGGATTTTACGGAGTTAACCGCGCCATGGATGGCAATAGCGGTTAACATCCTTTATATCCTTATATTCCGGAGCTTTGACAAGCTCTAATTGACTTAAATTGATTGCTGTCTCTGCCTTTCGGCTTCGACGTTTCGCACGCTTGACTTTTTTACAACTGTTTGATTTTCAAGGACCGTTATTACTTATTTGCTGTCCATTTTTTGCCGCTCTCTCGTGGCGACAAAAAGTATTATTACATAGTCTATGCGAAAATGCAACTATTTTATTTTTCCTTTTCTTCCATTTTTATCGGTCTGGTTTTTGATGATTTTAGCCACCATTTGATGTTTTTTTCAGGTTTTTCAGTGTTTCTACATACTATCGAGGTTTTTTGCACGCTATTTGCTTTTTCAATTGCCTTGTTATTTTTTTAGATTAGAGGCAGCTCTTGGTCTTCTTCGTATTCTTTTAAGAAAGGATGGACAATAACAACCCATGTTATTGATAAGATAGCTGACGCGAAACCAAAGGCTAGGAGGTTAAGCAAGTTATATAGGGTGAACAGGGCGAAGGAAATGTTGAAGAGCAGATATACGAAGATGCCACACCAAAAACCTTGGCAGAAAGAGCATGATAAAAGTTTTTTGAAAAAATAGTTTTGCTTTTTCAGTTTCTCTCGTGTTTTTTTGAATAATATAAAATCAAAGAAAAAAAATCGCAAGCTCAGTGCGAAGAGTAATTCAATGAACATCGACACCCCCCCTTCCGATTCACTGATTCTTTCTAAGTCAAACTAGGCTAACCTATTATTTTTGTTATCTCAGGATATTTATCTACTAAGATTTTGAGTTCTTCTTTCGTTAGTTTAACTTGACCCCCAAAATCATCACTGATCACTATTTGTCCTTTGGCAACAGAAACCGTTGGACAGCATCCTTTGTGACATAAAGATAACTTAATCATATTAAGATACTCCTTTCTAACTTTTGAGCCTCTTACTATGTATATTGCTTTTACCTTCATTCGGTGAGCGATACAACTTAACCTAAAATAAAAATGCCTTTTGAGAAATCTCAAAAGGCTAGTGAAGAACTATTCATATTTTATAGAGGTAATATAGATGAATCTATAGAAAAGATTGATGATAGGTCTTTATGTTTTACTTATGATGATGGGGGCATCCTTTCGATTCAGCACTACCTACGAGGGGTAAGATTTTGTCAATAGTAAAGTAGACTAGGTGGACTTTGCCGTCAGAGTCACTATGGCTATCGAAAATTTTTCGGCGCATTGTTTCTATTAATTCTGCATTATCTTCTTCTTTTGTTTTAGTCAGATAAAGCCTTTTGCCTTCATACTTATCTTTTTCTGCAAAGAGATAGCATGCTTTAGGATTAGCTTGAATGTTTTTGTAGGTTAGCTTTTCTCGCATAATAAATGCTATCTGACCGTCTTCCATAAAATGAGGCTTGGCATAAACAACAGCGTTTACTGCTCCACTCTCATCGGCCGTAGATAAAATACCTAACCCTTCTCTGTGTTCAAAATAAGCTTTCAAAGTCATCTACTTACTTGCTCCTCTCAAGGAGTCAAGAACACACCTCCTTGTTATCTACTTCTTGAGTTCGCATGCTATACATTTTCTACAAAAGTTTGTTAAGACCTGCAAAAAGCAATGTCTTCTTAGTAGTTATTGTTTTCATTTATTTTTTCTACTGATTCTTTAATTGTTCTTGCTTCATGCAACAACTTTTCTACAAATGGAATATCAGCTGGGGCAAAATCGTAGTTTTTTAATTCTTCAGTAGTAACCCAACGCCCATCTTGGTGTACTCTCAGTTGCGGTTCTCCTTCGAGTATATGGGCCCAGTATGCGATTAGTTTTATAGTTCCATAGGGATATTTATGAATATTTTGATCAAAATAATTGTTTACATGTACTTGAATCCCAAATTCTTCTTCCATTTCTCTGGTTAGCGCTTCCTGGGCTGTTTCTCCCCTCTCGATCTTGCCGCCAGGAAATTCCCACTTGTGTTCAAGTACATCTCCTGTTGGTCTCTGGGCGATAAAAAGGCGATCTTCTGAAACTAATAATGCCGCAGTTACATCAATCACTATAAAAATCCTTTCTATATTTTTAGCTTTTTTATTATTTTCGACTTTTTATATCTCGTTTCATGGTAAAGTATTGTAAGACATCTATGATGATAGCATGAAGGTATCGAAACGTTTCAAAAAATTTGCATATGGATTGGAAATTTATTTTGAAAAGGAGTGCCATCGTGTGCAAAAAAGAAAAAAGCTCTTTATCAAGTGGACTATTATCACCTGATGATTGCTCACTATATAAGGAGCTCTTAACAAATGCTCGTGATATCATCTATAAGCTTGATTTACAAGGAAATTTCCTAGAAGTGAGCCCTGCGACTGAGGAGTTGACGGGCTATAGGCTTGCCGAGCTAATAGGTATGAATATAAAAGAACTTATTGCTCACGACAAGGCTGATCAAATCGAAGAAATACTTACGTCTAAGATTTTTTCCCAAGAACCTATTCGCTTTGAGCTCGATTTAATTACCAACAAAAGCGAAATACTTGCTGTAGAGATAAATAGCACACTCGTATGTCGCACTGACAAACCTTGTTATATCCTCGGGATTGCACGAGATATATCAAAGCACAAATTAATGGCCCGTCAGTTAGCTGAACAAAGAGCTCTCCTAAACAGTCTGGTGAACTCTATGCCTGATATTGTTTTTTACAAAGATACCGAAGGTCATTATCTAGGCTGTAATAGAGATTTTGAAATTCTTGTAGGCAAAAGAGAAAGCGAAATTGTAGGTCTTACTGACGCAGAACTATTTCCACCTGAAGTTGTTTCCCTGTATACAAAACAAGAAAAGATATTATTAGAAACTAAGAAACCTCAACGAGTTGAAGTTTATCTTGTTGATTCTAATAATCGTCCTTGTTTTTATGACACGATGAAAACTTTATTTACAGGTCCTAAAGGCGAAGAGTTCGGCTTGATTGGTGTTAATAGAGATATCACGGAGTTAGTGAATGCAAAGCTTGAAGCGGAGATTGCTCGGGATGAAGCTGAGCATTTGGCTTCTACAGACTTTCTTACTGGTGTAATGACAAGAAGAGCCTTGATTCAACGCTTAGAAGGGGAAATCAATAGGGCTCGCCGCGAAGGCACTGTACTTAGTATGATTTTTGCTGACATCGATCATTTCAAAAAAGTAAATGATTCTTATGGTCACCAAGCTGGCGATAAGGTTTTACAGATAGTTGCCCAACTATTCAAAAGCCGCTGTCGTTCTTATGATCTAATAGGTCGTTCTGGTGGCGAAGAATTTATGATCTGTTTACCAGGTGCTTCCAAACAAAGAGCTTTTAAGATTGCCGAGGAAATGCGCATAGCTTTACATGCTACTTCTATAGAGCTGTTTAACAACACAAAACAAAAAGTTTCCGCCAGAGTTACAGCTAGCTTCGGTGTTTCCTCTATGTCTGAACATGATATAAAAGAGATTGATGACCTGATCCGTGAAGGCGATAGTTCCCTTTATAAAGCCAAAGAATTAGGACGCAATCGCGTATGTTCTATTGAATAAGCTGACAGGCTAGTTATACCTAAAAAAGAGTCTTACTCAGAGAGTAGGCTCTTTTTTTGAACAACTATATAGTTAAGAGAGGAGTATTTTTTGATGCGATTGAGAGTATCAGCTGTACAGTACTATTTACAACGAATTAGTAGCTTTGATGATTTTAAGGCTCAAGTACTTCACTATGTAAAGACGGCCGAAGAGTTTGAAAGCGAAGTTATCTTATTCCCTGAATTCTTAACTACACAACTACTTTCTATAGGTAGAAAAGATGGGTCTTCGATGACTATTCAAGATTTACCTAGCTTTACCGACCAATATATTGCTTATTTTAAGACTTTAGCTAGTCAATATAAGATGATTATTGCCGCCGGAACTCATGTTATCAGCGAAGGAGAACGTTTATTAAACGTGGCTTTCCTCTTCCATCCTGATGGTACTATTTCTCAACAACCTAAACTGCATATTACCCCATCAGAAAAAAAAGCCTGGAATATGACAGAAGGTAATAGTCTTTCTGTTTTTGATACAGAAAAAGGCAAGGTAGCTTTGCTGACATGCTATGACATTGAGTTCCCTGAAGTCGTTCGTATGGTTAGAGCAAAAGGAGCTGATCTTATTCTTTGCCCTTCTTGCACTGATAACGAACAAGGTTTTTATCGCGTACGCTACTGCTGTCATGCTCGAGCTATTGAAAACCAAGTCTACATTGTAAATACAGGTACTGTAGGTTCTTTGCCCAATATTGACTTTATGCGTGCTAATTATGGTCAAGGAGCGCTTATTACACCTAATGATGTACCTTTTCCACCTCGTGGTATTATGGTCGAAGGCATCATAAATGCTGATATGACTGTAACAGGCGATCTCGATCTATCTCTACTTTATGAAATGCGAGAAAAAGGTTCTGTAAGAACCTGGCAAGATCGAAGAATCGATCTATATCCTTCTTTTCAAGATTAAAGACATCAAGGATCGGATGTGATATTCATGCCTTTTATGCATAAGGAACTTTATGTTTATGACGGTCAAAAACACCATAAAGTGTTGATTCGCAATTATGGAAAAGAAGATTTCGAAGGCTTAATTCGTATTCAACAGGAAAGTTTTCCACCACCCTTTCCTTCGGAGTTGTGGTGGAATCAAGAACAGTTAGAAAATCACATTAGCCTTTTTCCCGAAGGCGCTTTATGCGTTGAGGTAGATGGAAGAATTGCCGGTTCTATGACAGGCCTAATCGTTTCCTACGATCCCGCTCACCCGCAACATACTTGGGAGGAAATAACCGATAGTGGCTATATCAGAAACCATACACCTCAGGGCAATACGCTATATGTCGTCGATATCTGTATAAGCCCACTCTATAGAAAATTAGGGCTAGGTAAGTGGTTAATGTTATCTATGTACGATGTTGTTGTTCATCTGCGTTTACAACGCCTGCTAGGCGGTAGTCGTATGCCTGGTTACCATAAGAAAAGCCAAGAAATGACGGCTGAAGAATACTTAGCGGCTCTATTAAGAGGAGATTTCCATGATCCTGTTGTCTCCTTCTTGCTTCGTTGTGGACGAATGCCTGTGGCAGTCCTTTCTAATTACCTCGAGGATGAAGAATCCTGCCATAATGCAGTCTTGATGGAGTGGCGTAATCCTTTCTATAAAGGCCAATAAAGAAAATCCTGTCCTATAAGCAAAAAAATAAAAAAACAGGAAATCAACACAAAAAAGACCTCTGATTCAATAATCAGAGGTCTTTCATTAGTTATGTAGTGGTGCGAGTGATCGGAGTCGAACCGATACGCCCTTTTGGGGCGACGGATTTTAAGTCCGTTGCGTCTGCCTGTTCCGCCACACTCGCATAATAATATTCCTGCTTGGTTAGCAGTCTTGTTTCAACCACAAGAGTTAGTATACTACAGAATAGCCATGTCGTCAACAAGAAAATAAAACCAGGTTCATTAATCTTTCTATAAGCAAGACTAGTTGATAACAGGAGGTGATATTATGCCCACCCATTATATCGAGGTAACACCAGCGACAGATCAACTAGCTATCTTATCTGACAGAATTAGAGAACTCGACAGACATGACGAGTTAGTCATCATCATGGATGCCAAAGATGCTCACCAGCAAGATAGAGTCTTCGAGTTCTTGCGCCTTCAAGGCTTCGACTATCAGCCTCAAGGCTCTCACGATGGTAATGAGTATCGTGTCATTGCCAAACGGCGTTTCCATTGATAAAGGCCTTGTCGACGGTCGTCGACTGGTTATAAAAAGCCACCTTCGCGGTGGCTTCCTTTATTGAAATGGAGCGGGAAACGAGATTCGAACTCGCGACCCTCGCCTTGGCAAGGCGATGCTCTACCACTGAGCTATTCCCGCGAGAATGGTGCCTCGAGGCGGAATCGAACCACCGACACGAGGATTTTCAGTCCTCTGCTCTACCGACTGAGCTATCGAGGCGAATTAGATGGCGGAGCTGACGGGATTCGAACCCGCGGTCTCCTGCGTGACAGGCAGGCATGTTAGGCCTCTACACCACAGCTCCCCTTCGCGACAAAAAGAATTATACCTCATGCTGAGTGTTCTCGTCAAATGTTTTTTTCTGGTTATTTCGATTTTTTTCTTAAGCCAAAACACAAAGCCTCGATAGGCAGTGAAATCCTGAATAATCACAACAATTTCTATAGAAAACAGCTTAACAATATCTATAGAAAATACCTTCATGAAAGAATCTCAGTAATCTCACTGCTTCTTTCATGAAGGCTAAAAGAAAAGTTTACCAGAAAGACAAAATGGCTTCTCGAATTACTTTAGCCGCTAATAGGGCTGTCCGATCTGATAAGTCAGCTGATGGGGCAACTTCTACGAGATCGAATCCTACAACGTTAAGCGCTCCTAAGACACGCATAGCTTCGAATATTTCACGAGGCGTACAACCACCAGGTTCAGGTGTGCCTGTTCCCGGAGCATAGGCAGGATCAAGAACGTCTACATCTAAAGTAACATAGACGGGCCGACCTTGTAGCTTCTCTACCACTTGCTGAAGAGCAGGAAAAATTTCATCAACATACATATTGGTATGTTCACGGGCAAAGGCAAATTCATCTCTTGTACCGGAACGAATTCCAAACTGGTATACATTATCGCCACCGATTAGATCAACGACTTTGCGGATGACAGTAGCATGAGAGTTACTTTCGCCCATGTAGTCTGTTCTTAAATCAGCATGTGCATCAAAGTGAATTACTGCTAGGTTGTCGTATTGCTTAGCAAAAGGTTTGATAATGGGATAAGTTACGAGATGTTCACCGCCTATGAACAAGGGACGCTTACCATCTCGCAGTAGCTCTGCCGTCACTTCTTCAATACGCTCTAAAGAACCAGTAACATTACCAAAAGGTAAAGCTATATCGCCACCATCAAAATATTTCTTGTCAATAAGATCTTTGTCTTGATAGACGCTATATTCTTCAATACCATAGGAAACCAAACGAATCTGCTGTGGACCCATACGTGAACCGGGCCGAAAGCTAACAGTAAAATCCATAGGTATCCCTACGAGCACTACATCAGCTTCTGCGTAATCTTCTGTAGCACCCATAAAGCCTGTAAGTCTTTCTAGATATCTGTTCAAACTTATTTGCCCTCCGTTAATTTCCGAACAAATCTTGGCAAGGCAAAAGCCGCTTTATGAAGGCTGGGAGTGTAATATTTGGTATCAAGATCAACCATTTCTTCTGCATTAACTTGTTCAGGGTCATACTTCTTAGAGCCTATTGTAAAGCTCCACAGACCTGATGGATAAGTTGGAATGGAAGCAAGGTAAAGCTTAGTAATAGGGAAAATAGAGTTAATCGTAGGGAAGACTGTTTGAATTAATTCCTGATTATAAAAAGGAGACTCTGTCTGAGCTACCATAATACCATCAGGCTTTAAGGCGTCGGAAACAGCTTGATAAAATTCTGCAGTAAAAAGAACAGCACCAGGGCCAATAGGCTCGCTAGAGTCAACAAGAATGACATCGTACTCTTCTTTCATTTCTTTTACATGCTTGATACCATCAGCAACTAAAATTTCGACTTTGGGATGACCTGTTAATACGGAAGCAATCTCGGGAAAGTACTTTTTCGATGCTTCGATAACTTGTCCATCAATCTCACATAGTACAGCTTTTTCTACTTTCTCGTGCTTCACTACTTCTCGAATAGTACCGCCATCGCCGCCACCAATGACCAATACTTTCTGGGGATTGGGATGACTGTTCATAGCTACATGGCTGATCATTTCATGGTAGACAAACTCGTCTTTGTCTGTAGTCATGACCAGATTATCTAATAGAAGCATACGACCCCACTGTAAAGTATCTATAACAGCTAAATCTTGAAAGTCTGTTTTCTCACTGTGCAATATATCACGAATCCGACAGCCAAAACGAATATTAGCTGTCTGTTCTTCTGTAAACCACATTCCTGACATAACAACTATCCATCCTTTACGAAAAGCTTTGCTTAAAGCTCTTCTTACGCTTAATTTTTCTCATTATTTTACAAAAAGGCTTTGCCGTGGCAAAGCCTTTTGTTAAAAACAACCTTTTTTAGAGAGAACGATCGGTTCGATTAATACCACAATGGGGCGGCCGCAAAGGCACAACCGATTTTCTCTACTTTATGTTCCACAGCGTTAACTTTGATCTCTTTCAGTTCCATAGCTCGAACTTCAAAAGCTTCCTTAACCATACGGGTAATGGTAGCTTCAGCTTCTTCTTTGGAACATTTTCCAGTAAACTCCATGATAACACCAAAGCTCTCTTCGGAGACACCGACGGCGATGGCAGCAGAGATTGTTTCCCCTGGAATCTCTGAAACAATAGAGCCATAGGCTGTTGGTACTAAAGAACCTGGGGGAATCTTCATACCAGGTGCAAATTCAGCCTCGGGGGGCAGAATACTGCTGACCCGCACCAGATTGACATTACCTATGCCTGCTTTCAGTAAGGCATTGTCAAAGGCCGTTAACTTGCTCTTTCCTTCTGCTGATGCAGCTGTGATGAAATACTTTTTGGGTACGGGTAGCATGACACCATTCCTCCAAATACGATATAGTTAAGTTTTGGTCTTAAACCTTGTTTATTATACCAAACATAGCGAAAAAATAAACAATAATTTGTGTTAAAAAGTCGAAATAGGAAGACTTTCGCCTTCCTATTTAACAACTTCATTGTAAGAGAGTCCTCTCGTATGCACGGTATGACTCCATTCTCTTTTGTTGCGGTGTAAAAAACCAAGAAAAACAATAGGCACCCAGGTGTAGATAAAGAATGGATAGAGCAATACCCACTTATAAGCTCGTCGATCAACTTTATCTAACAACAAAGCCGCAAAGGGGAGAGCTAGTTGTACATAAGATAAAAGTTGCCACAAACTCAGCTCATTCATTAGACCAAAAAGTTGTGTATAAGAACCGTGTAAAAAGAAATTAAGGGTTAAAAAGAATGTAACGATTACGACTAAAGCTGGTTGGAACAAATGAATAGCGCCGTCAAGCATGGAAAAGTTTCCTGTACGCAATCCTTTCCACAGAAGTTGCGGAAAATAACGGAAGAAGCAATCGACATGACCTTGAGCCCATCGTTTGCGCTGATTCCAAGATTGCTTAAACTTTAAGGGTTTCTCATCGTAGATAACTGCTCCATGAGCCCAAGTGGTTTTGACACCATTTAAGAGCGCCTTCATGGAAAACTCTAGATCTTCTGTTAGAGAAGTAGCACCCCAACCATACTTACGAAGTGTTTCGGTAGAGATACACATTCCAGTACCGCCAAGGATGTTGGATAAGCCAAGATTGTAACGAGCGAGCTGAATTAATCGGTTAATATGCCAGAAGGCAATGGAGAAAGTCGCTGTTACCCAGGTATCAAAAGGATTCTTCGAATCAAGATAGCACTGTATAATCTGGTGGCCTTCTGTAAGTTTAGTGTTCATTTCCCTTAAAAAATTAGGCTTGACCAGATTGTCGGCATCAAAAATCACAACAGCATCATATTGCCGTTCCATGTGAAAAATCTTTTCAAACATCCACTCTAGGGCATAACCTTTTCCTCGTTGTTCCTTATTGAACCTCTCATGTACTTGTGCCCCTGCCTCTCTTGCTATAAGAGCGGTACGGTCACTGCAGTTGTCGGCTACAATAAAAATCTCGTAGAGTTCTTTGGGATAATCTAGTTCTTTTAAGTTCTCTACTAGTGGTCCTATAACGGCCTCTTCATTGTGAGCCGCTACTACAAGGGCAAAACTCTTGCTCGGTGGTGCTGGAGGCCCTTCTTTTTTCCTCCGAAAACCAAATAACGACAAGATCAAGTAGTAGAATGTGCAAAAGATGATCAGGAACTGTAAAGGCACCATGAAGAAATCGTATTTCTCAAGAAAAAGTGATTGCCAGAGCTCCAAACTTAACTCTCCTTTCCCTTCCCCAGACCTGCGAAGGGGAGAGACCTTTACCAATGGCGGAAAAATCAGGATTCCACCATCTCGATGTA
This sequence comes from Heliorestis acidaminivorans, assembly GCF_008933955.1. Lineage (GTDB taxonomy): Bacteria > Bacillota > Desulfitobacteriia > Heliobacteriales > Heliobacteriaceae > Heliorestis > Heliorestis acidaminivorans. The sequence goes on along the minus strand of NZ_WBXO01000009.1, from coordinate 104,028 downwards.
TTGTACCGAATTGTACCAGCTTCGTCAATTGAAGAATTCATTAGAGGAAAAATAATTTAACAATTTTTAGTTTTTTTTGGGGCAGACGTAGAAGTTGCCTCGGCTATCTAAACAAGCAAAAAAGACATCTTTGTAGCCTGCAACTCCATGGTTAGCTAGTTCATTTTTGAGCCAATTTTCATCTAAGTTGTGTTCCTTGAGGTTGCTAAACTCTATACGGCCATCTAAGATGATTGGAACGGGTAGACCCTCATATACCGTCGATATTCCTAAGTCTTCAGGTGTTACTGGTCTTTTCTGCGACTTGGGTATAATGCTCAATGTACCAGATGTTTCAAGAATAGCAAACTCCACATCTTGAATGTTGGGAATGTTTCGATCACGTAGTTGACTCAATAAATCGTCAAGATTATAACGACTCATACGCATAGCTTTTTCTTGTATTTTGCCGTCTCTGATGACAACAGTCGGTTTTCCACTGAGCCAGACACGCGTCTGGGGTATTTTGAGCTGAAGATAGGAAAAAGCAATTTCCGCAAACATAAGCACAAACATGGGTATCAGGGCCGCGTAGAGTGGTTTATCCGTATCTTCCATGGGAATAGCGGCTAACTCTGCAATCATTATGGCTACAACAAGATCGACTGGCGAAAGCTGTCCTATCTCTCGTTTACCCATAATGCGCATGATCAAGAGCACTGCCAAGTAGATGAGTAGCGTCCTTGATATGATAACAATAATTTCTTGACCCATAATGCCACCTTGAGATCATAATCACTTAGAGCCTCTCTTATTATGACCCGTATAGAAGCATTTATGAGATATCCATTATTTACTATTCCACAAAGACTCTAGAATTCCTTCCATATTTTTCTAATCTGATTCTTTTTCGTATAGGTTACGGTATATTTGATAGTCTTGAAGAACACCTTTTACATAAGCCCTTGTTTCAGGATAGGGAATCATGTCTATAGAGTGCTCTTGGCCAGTCCATCCTTTTTCATCTATCCATTGACGCACATTGCCTCGTCCACCATTATAAGAGGCAATTACAAGAATTATGTTTCCTTGGAATTCTTTGTTAAGGTTGGCTAAATACCAACAACCCATCTTTATGTTGCGGTGAGGCTCATAAAGCTTGTCATGGCTGTAATCATTCATGTCCATTTCTTGTGCGATCCATTCTGCCGTTTGAGGCATTAATTGCATCAAACCCTTAGCTCCCTGTGGGCTTTCAGCCCAGATCCAAAATTTGCTCTCTCTTCTGATAATGGCGGCCACTAGGTAGGGATCTATGTCGTTTTGTCTAGCATACTTAAAGATTGTTTCTTTATGAGGTAGTGGGTATATAATCTTTTGAACCCAAGGACTAAACCATAAAAAATTGCCCACAATGGTCAATAATACAATAGTAATGACCAAACGGGGCAGTGATAAGGTGTAGACAATTATAGGCTTTCTTAGCAACAGGTCGCCTCCCTCCATAAAGCCGCCACCTGTTTATACATATCTTCTTTGCCTACATTAGCATCAATTATTTTGTCGGCTCTTTTTATTTTTTCGGCAAGAGACATTTGTGCATTAATCCGAGCAAGAGCTGAAGCTCTATCGAGCAGATCACGTTTTATCAATCGTTCTAATTGTTCTTCTTCTCGAACTGCTACCAACCATACTTCATCGACTATCTTGTCCATAGATGATTCAAGTAATAAGGGCACAGCCCAGACTATGGCTTGTAGCCCTTTTTGTGCCCCTTTTTCTGTTTCTTGCTGAAATCTTTTTCTAACTTGCGGGTGTACAATGGCGTTCAGTTTCGCTCGTGCTTTTTCATCGGCAAAGATTAATTGCCCAAGAGCTTTTCGATTCAGATTTTCGTCAGGGAGAAAATATTCAGAACCAAAAGTCTCTTTAATTTCTCGCCATGCTTGCTCCCCAGGAGCAACGACTTGACGAGCTATATCGTCAGCATCTATGACTTGAGCCCCTAACTTGCGTAGATAAGCAGATACTGTTGTTTTTCCACTGGCAATGCCACCGGTCAAGCCAATGATTTTCATCAGCCTGAGCTCCTCTCTTCATATACTATGAAAATCTTTTACTTCTTAGCATATCCATTGACCTAGTTTCTAGCAGTTCTATACAAAACATCTTTTTTGAAACTTTTATTGAAAGAATAGTCTGCTATTAGAATACTTTATTAAAAGAATAGTCACTAAAAGAATACTTTACTTGCTCCTAAAGAGAGTAATACTAGTCCTGCAAGATAGGAAATCCAAGGCCCACCGGCCCAACGTGCATTTTTATGCCCCCACCAGAGACCAGCTACGACAAGTACAAAGAGGGACATTCCTACAATCAAAGGTGCATACAGAGGAATTCCTCCCAATAGTGAAGCGCCAAAACCAGCCGCAAGAGCATCCATGCTAAGAGCCAGACCTAAGAGAAATGCTTCTTGAGAACTTAGCTCTCCCGAAGAATCTAAGTCTGCTCTCGTTGGTTCTCGAAAAACCTGAATGACTAAGCCAAATGGAGGTACGGTCAAAGAAAATACTTTTTCTACTTCTTTTACAGTGGCAGTAGAAAAAGCACTTGCTTTTACAACAGTATCTTGATTGTTAGGGCAATTTTTTTCTATTCTTTGACTCTGTACTTTTTTGCTGTTGTAAAGTTGCAGTAAGCCTAAGCAGATTAAGATAATCCCGCCGACTTTTCCGATCCAAGCTTCGGGGAAAAAGCTAGATAAGCCTTGGCCAGCTAACAGAGCAAGAGCCATGGCCGCTGTAGAGCAAAGGCAGATGATGAGTAATGAAAAAAAAGGAACACGAATTCTTTTGAGACCATAAGCGACAGCGGCGGCGAAGCCATCTACGCTTAAGGCAAAAGCTAGAACGAACAAGGACCATGTAGACACGCGACTGTCCCTCCCGGGTTCACCTTTGCCTTATACTATGCAAAGGGGGAGAAAAGTCCACTCCAGTCGATCCCTATTCTTAATCGTTCTCCATGAGGCTTTCCCATTCTTCATAAGCTAGAGCTAAGTTTTTTTGTGCTTGCTCAAATTCTTCAGCATAGGCTTTGGCTTTTTCGCCATCTTGATATGTTGTTTCTTCTCCTAGAAGTCTCGTTAGCTCTTCGATCCGTTCTTCAAGCCTGTTAATTTCTAATTCTCTTTTTTGTATGGCCTCTTCTCTTTTCCAAGGGTTGCTTATCTTATTATTTTTCTTTTCTTTTACTGGCTCTGTAGGGATTTGAAGAGATTCTTTTCTTTGAGACATAAGGGCTTGCATAGCCAATGCTTCTGTCTTGGCTTGTGCTTGGTCATCTTTTTTTCTCCGAAAATCGGTGTAATTTCCTAAGTAAGTTGTAAAAGTGCCTTCCTCAAGCTCTAAGATTCGATCGGCTAGACGATCAAGAAAGTAACGGTCATGAGAAATGACCATTACAGTGCCTTCATATTCAGCAAGAGCTTCTTCTAGAGCTTCTTTGGCTTCAATGTCTAGATGGTTAGTTGGTTCATCGAGCAGTAGAAAGTTAGCGCCCATAAGGAAAAGGCGGGCAAAAATTAGCCGACTCTTCTCTCCGCCACTTAAGACTCCAACGGTCTTAAATACATCTTCACCGCGAAAGAGAAAACGTCCAAGCAAAGTTCTTGCGTCTTCTTCTGTCATGGGACGCATTTCACGGATTGCTTCTAGGACGGTTTGCTTACTTTGAAGTTCTTCTTGCTCTTGGGCATAGTAGGCTGGTTTGACTCGCACTCCTAGTACGATATCACCTGTAAGTGGCTCAAGTTGCCCTAGTAAAACCCGAAATAGTGATGTCTTGCCTACACCATTTCTACCTAGTATGGCGACGCATTCACCTTTTCTCACAGTAAGGTTTAAGTCTCTAAAAAGTACTTTGTTCGGATAGGCTACAGCCAGATCATGAGTTATAAGAACTTGCTCTGCACTAGCTGTGTGGGGGATAAACTTTAGATCTTTTAAACTCTGTCCTTCTTGAGGCTTTTCAATGCGCTTGCGTCTGTTCAATAAAGTTTCTCTTCCCCGAGCTTGTTTGGCTTTTACTCCTGCTTTGTAGCGCCTAATATATTCTTCCATTTTGGCGATCTCGGCTTGATCTTTGGCGTAAGCTTTTTGACGAGCCATCATTCTTTCTTCACGTAGTTGCAAGAAGCGACTATAGTTGCCAGGGTATTCTTCCATAGCTCCATTTTCAAGATGGAAAATGCGCTTACATACCTTATCTAGAAAGTAGCGATCATGTGAGATGATCAGCACAGCACCAGTATAGTCTCGCAGGTAGTCTTCTAGCCATTCCACAGCTTTTAAGTCGAGATGGTTCGTCGGTTCGTCTAAGATAATGAGATCTTGCTGACGAAGAAGTAGCCTTGCTAAGGCTAGGCGTCTTTTTTGACCGCCACTAAACACTTCTACCGGTTGTTGATAGTCTTCTTCTGAAAAACCAAGTCCTTTGAGAACGGAGCGTACACGGGCTTCTGCTCCGTAGCCTTCACATTTTTCATATTCTTCAACTTTTTCAGCGTACTCTTCCATAAGTTTTTCTAGGCCTTGCTCAGCTTGTTCAGTTTGCTCTTCCCAGTTCTCCATCTTATGTTCGAGGTTAGCTATACTCTCTCTTAGCTGAAGGATATCAGAAAGCTCACTCATAGCAACTTGAAAAAGGTCTTGCCCTTCTGGTAACTGGTTCAACTGACTTACATAACCAATTTGAACTTGATTGCTCCAGAATAGGTCACCCGATGTAGCTTCTTCTTCATCAGTCATGACTTTGAATAAGCTGGTCTTGCCTGCACCGTTAGGTCCTACAAGGCCAATTTTATCATTTTCGTGAATGATGAAAGAAATATCTTCAAAAATTGACTTACTACCGTAAGATAGGGCTAGCTTTTTGGCTTGTACAATAATTTTATTGCTCATTATAGCTCCCAAAAAGTTATTGCTTCTTTGTTATCGTTGACAGCAGGGACAGAAATGAGTTCCTCGACCTGCTTTTTTCTCTCGTTGAATTGGTTCTTTACAGCGTGGGCAAGGTTGTCCAGCTCGCCCGTAAACCCAGAGACGATTCTGAAAGTCCCCTTTGTTTCCTTCGCCGTCTACATAATCACGAAAAGAAGTTCCCCTTGCTGAGATGCCTTCTTCTAGGACTTGGCGAATGCTTTGGTAAAGACTATCTACTTCTTCAGATGCTAAGTCAGAAGCTAGACGGTCGGGATGGAGAGCCGCTCTGGCTAAAGCTTCGTCTACGTAAATATTGCCTAGTCCAGCAATAAATCGTTGATCTAGTAGTAATGCTTTGATATTTCTCTTTTTACTAGCTATAGCTTTTTGAAATTCTGCCAAAGTAAAGTCTTCTCCTAAAGGCTCAGGACCTAAGTCTTTAAGGCCTGAAAGTTTGTCTAACTCTTCTGTCTTGCGTAAGGTTAAAGTGCCAAATTGTCGAACATCGATGTAGCGTAATTGTTGACCATCATCTAGTTCTATGAGCACATGACTATGGCGTACTATTGGCTCTTCTGGCGAACAATGAATTAATCGACCAGTCATCCGCAAGTGGACAACGAGGCAGTAGTCTTCGGAGAGATAGCATAAGAGATATTTTCCTCGCCGTTCTAGCTTTTCAAAGCTCTTGCCGATAAGCGTTTCTGCAAAGTCATGGCCAGGTGGACTGTTCACAATTCTAGGAAGATTTATGGTCAGGCCTTTTATTGTTCTACCGACAATTTTAGGCTCTAAGCTCCGTCGTACTGTTTCTACTTCAGGTAGTTCTGGCACTTTTGCTAGCCCTCCTTTTTCGTAAGGTAAGGGTGGAGATCGTACCAGTTAGGTCCAATTTTCATATCAACGACTAAAGGCACTGAAAGCTCAATTGTTTTTTCCATTATATTTTTGATCGAAGGGGCAATTTCTGTCAATTCTTTCCTTGGACCTTCAAAGATTAGTTCGTCGTGAACTTGCAGAATCATCACTGTTTCTCTCGCTTCTTCTTGTAAGAACTTATCGATGGCGACCATGGCCGCTTTGATGATGTCGGCCGCTGTGCCTTGAATAGGCGTGTTCATAGCCATACGTTCACCAAAAGCTTGACGCATTTTATTGCGTTGTTTTAGTTCTGGCAGATAGCGACGTCGGCCTAGCAAGGTTGTTACATAGCCTTCTTCTCTGGCCATGGCAATCGTTTTTTCGATGTACTTTTTGACTCCTTCGTAACGTGCAAAGTAGCCTTCTATATACTTTTTCGCTTCTGCTCGCGTAACTGACAAGTCACGGCTTAAGCCAAAGTCACTGATACCATAGACGATGCCAAAGTTTACTGCTTTGGCTCTACGGCGCATTTCAGAAGTTACTTCTTCCATCGGTACGGCAAATACTTCACTGGCCGTGCGGCTGTGTATATCTTGTTCTTTGGCAAAAGCATCAATGAAGGAGGCGTCTCCAGAAAGATGGGCTAAGATGCGTAGCTCAATCTGAGAGTAGTCTGCCGCTAATAGGATTTTATCTTCTGTAGGCGCTACAAAGGCTTTGCGAATTGTGCGGCCCTGCTCTAAGCGAATGGGAATGTTTTGCAGGTTCGGCTCTGTAGAAGAAAGTCGCCCTGTTGCTGTAACCGTCTGATTCAAAGTACTGTGAATACGTCCATCTTTTTCAATGAGTGGTAACAGTCCTTCGACGTAAGTAGAGTTCAGTTTCATGAGCTGACGATATTCTAAGACTTTTGGGATGATGGGATGGCGTGGTGCTAGTTCTTCTAAGACTTCCATGTCGGTGGAGTAGCCTGTTTTGGTTTTTTTGATTATTGGTAAACCGAGCTTTTCAAAAAGGATCTTGCCTAGCTGTTGTGTCGAGTTGATATTGAAACTTTCTTCGGCTAGGTCATATATGGTTGCTCGTAATTCTTCGAGATGACTCCCTAGCTCTTTGGACATCTCTTCTAAGACTGTAGGATCAACAGCAAACCCACTTCGCTCCATAGCCGCTAGAACTAGCGATAGTGGTAATTCTACATCTTTATAAAGAGTGTAAAGTTCTTGTTCCTGTAGTTTCTTTTCTAATACCTTCATGAGAGCAAAGAGAGCAGAGCCATAGCTAGCACTTATTAAGTCTTCCTTCTGGCAATCTGGCTTTTCTTTGGGTTCTTTCGTTTGCTTTGCTTCATAGGGATGATCTAGTTTTTTTCCTAGATATTGCTCTGCTAAGTCTGGTAGAGTGTAACGATTCGTAACAGGATCTAGCAAGTAAGCCGCTAAAAGAGCGTCACCTCGAAGTCCTTTTAGTTCTACACCTGCTTCTTGGAGCAAGAGCCAGTAGGATTTGGCATCGAAAAAAACTTTTTCTTCTTTTTCCTCAGCCCAATAAGGTGCTGTGGCTTTTAGAAATGCTATTGGTTCTTTTATGACGTAAATGGTTGGCTCAGCTTCAAATTGACCATAGGCAAAGACTAGCTCTTTCAGCATTCCATGTCGAGCTGGTCCTTCCCAAGTTCCCCAGAGAGCTCCTTGAAAAGAGCATTGATCCTTATTTTTTTGCAGTTCTTCTAGTAGGCTTGGGTACTCCTCTTCCCTAAGAATCTTATATTCTAGGTCTTTACTAACCTTACTAGTGCATTCTTCTGTTTTTTTGTCATCTGCTTTTTCGTCTTCCCTTATGGTTGTGCTTGCATCATTCGATTCTGATGTAGGCAAAGAGCGAAGCAAGGTGCGAAATTGTAATTCATCATATTTTTGTCGAAGCTTTTCTAGATCCGGTTCTTGCAAAGCACATTCAGAACAAGCTAGCGGTAGTTCCATATCAACTTTGATAGTAGCCAACTCTTTGGAGAGAAAAGCTTGTTCTCGGTTATGGCGGAGTTTTTCTTGAAGCTTTCCTTTTACTTCATCGAGATGGGCATAGAGGTTCTCTAAGTTCTCAAATTGTTTTAGTAATTTCATAGCTGTTTTTTCGCCTACACCAGGTACGCCAGGAATATTGTCAGAACTGTCACCCATCAGACCTTTGAGATCGATGACTTGCTGAGGTCTTAAGCCTATTTTTTCTAACAATACTTCTTCATTGTATCGCTCTATTTCACTGATGCCTTTGCGCGTTAGCAAAACTTCTACATCTGGTGAGATAAGTTGCCATGCATCGCGATCGCCTGTGACAATAAGGCTTTGCATACCATTTTCTGATGCTTGTAGGCTTAATGTGCCTATAATATCGTCTGCTTCATAGCCTTCTTCTTCAAAAAGAGCTATGCGATGAAGCGTAAGTACCTCTTTTAGCAGGCCAAACTGTGGCCTTAGTTCATCTGGTGTCGCTCCTCGGTTAGCTTTGTAGGCTTCATAAGTTGTATTGCGAAAGGTTTGTCTGCTTTTATCGAGGGCAACTGCAAGGTAAGCAGGGTTATATTCCCGCTTTAATCTTTCTAACATATTCAAAAAGCCGTAGACGGCATTAGTTGGTATCCCTGAGCTACTTGATAAGGGTGGAATGGCATAAAAAGCTCGATGGAGCAAACTACTGCCATCTATGATCATAAAAAGTGGTTTTGTCACGCTTGGTTACTCCTTTCGGCATCTGGAAAAAGGGACGGCTATATCTTATGCCGTCCCTTTATAGTATCTCTTTGCTTTCGGCCCATGAAACATCAAAACTTTTGTACCTTACATTGCTTTTCAGTTTATCACAAAAGAAGCCGAAAGATGGTTATATATTTGTTCTTTTGTTTATTCTTTTACAAATTTATCGATAGGAACGGCCTTTACAGTTAATCCAGCGGCTTTCTGTTATTATAGAATCTACTGGAATGTCATGATCTTCAGGGAAAAGCTTCTCTATGATCTGCAGTTCATAGGCTAAGCCGATTTTGACTGCCTTCTCCTGCAGTTGAGGTAAAAAGCGATCGTAATAACCAGCACCGTAGCCTAAACGATGACCTTGCAGATCAAAAGCGAGAGCCGGTACTAATACAAGGTCAATTTCAGCAGGGGAAAGAGGATTCAACTTTTCGGGAGAAGGTTCTAATATTCCCCATGTTCCTTCTACAAGATCATCGAAGCTATCGATCTGACAGGGAATGATCTTGCTGTCCGAGGGCTGGCAAAGAGGTATGAGCACTCTTTTACCTTCTTGCCAGGCCAGTTCTAGTAAGGCTTTTGTCATAACTTCTTGTCGAAAACTAGAGTATGCCATAACCGTACGAGCTTCTTGGAAGTCTCTCCCTTGCACAAGTTTTTCTGTAATTATAGTACTTTTGTAGATTTGCTCTTCTATAGTCTGTTGCTTGCGTTTCTGAAGAATAGAAGCACGCAACTTTACTTTTTGTTCTTTTATACCTTCGAAGTCAACCACTTTTGCTTCACTCTTTCAACAATCTTTGCTCGCTTCTTAGTTTTTTATGTCTCCATTTTTATAGAATGTGCTTATTGGAACAATTTAGTATTTGTTCTAAGTAAGCAAAAAAAATAGACCCTTGCGGGGTCTTTTTTCAATCCGGTCTAATTGGAACTAACGTACAGCCAATCCCCGCAAAGACGAAGACTGTGGACGAAGCCCTTCTTGTTCATTCAAGTTGGATGTGAATCTCATTAAATCAAAGAAGACCGTAAGGTCAACATTCTGAACTTGAGCTTTAGCGGCTGGTACTTTAAGGATGATGGGAGAGAAATTGAGAATGGCTTCAATGCCCAAGTCAATCATACGCTGAGCGACTGACTGTACTGCATCAGGTGGCACAGCTAAAATTGCCATCCGAACTCCTTGCTCCTTGATAAGTTGTTCCGCTCCTGCCCAGTCAATAACAGGATGCCCCTGAATAGTTGTACCTGCTAATGCAGGATCTGAGTCAACAATGGCTTCTATGTTAAAACCACGTTGTGTAAATCCAGGATAAGCGGCTAACGAAGAGCCTAGGTGACCTGCTCCTACAATAATAACGGGCCAATTACGGTCTTGTCCCAGTAGTTTACGGATGTTGTCACGCAATTCCCGCACGTTATAACCTACGCCACGAACGCCGAATTCTCCGAACATGGACAAGTCTTTACGTACAACGCCTGAGTTAATGCCTACCGCATCGCCCAGTTCTACAGAAGAAATAATGGGTATACCACGCTCTTCCATTTGCTCAAGAATACGTGAGTATAGCGATAACCTCATGATGGTTGGCTCTGGAACCTTAAAAAATTTCATTAAATCCCCATCCCCCTCAAATGATGTCAAATACGCGTTGTCAGCTGCCTAAGTTCCAAAGGAAATGGACAAGGGCAGTTATCTATATCTGTAAATTAACTATACATGCGAAAGTTTCCACTTGCAATACCTTTTTATATATTTTGCTAAAACTTTGCTACAGTTTTTTTTAATGTCCTTTTTTCTGAAAATTAAAACTTGATTTTCTTGTACAGTTATTAAGGAATCTCCTTGACACCCCATACCCCTATCGGGTATATTTTTAAGGCAATATCTATCAATAAAGGAGGCTCACGGGGTATGAGCACCCTAAATCGTCGTAGTTTCTTTAAGAGAACGGCTTTATCGGGCATCGTTGGAGCAACTGTTCTTACAGCAGGGAAAGAAGTTCTAGCTTCTCCCTCCGAAATTGGTCAAGTCGGTACTCTCATTGACTTGACACGCTGTGATGGCTGTGCACATGAACATACACCACAATGTGTATTAGCATGTAGACAGAAGAATCAAAGTCGCTTTCCTGAACCAGAGAAACCAATTCTAGATTATTGGCCACATAAAAACCATGAAGACTGGTCTGCTAAAAGAGAGCTCACTAATCGCCTTACACCTTATAACTGGACGTATGTTCAGAAAGTAACAGTACCTACAGCAAGTACTGAAGAGACAGATGTTTTTGTCCCTCGCCGCTGTATGCACTGCGAAAACCCTCCCTGTGCCCACATCTGTCCATTTAGTGCTTGTACGAAGACATCTGAAGGCGTTGTTGTCATTGATGACAAGATCTGTTTTGGCGGTGCTAAGTGTCGTGATGTTTGCCCTTGGGGGATACCAGCTCGACAAGCTGGTGTAGGTTTATACTTACATGGCGCTCCAAAGTACGCAGGTGGAGGTGTTATGTATAAGTGTGATCTTTGTATTGACCGCCTTCGCGAAGGAAAAGCACCTGCTTGTGTCGATGCTTGTCCTCAGCAAGCTATCCTTTACGGTCAAAAAGATGCTTTGTTAGAGCGAGCTAAAGCTAGAGCACAGGAAATCAATGGTTACGTTTATGGCGAAAAAGAAAATGGTGGTACTTCTACCTTCTACGTATCTCCTGTACCTTTTGAGTCTATTCATCAGGCCATGGTAGAACAGGTGGTTGATGGCAAACCAGGTCTTCCTGCTATGCCCGTTGGTGTTGGTAATGCCATGGACCAAGCTAATAATATGGCCAAAGCTGCTTTTTTCGCACCTGTTGCCGGAATGGTCGCGGCTGCTGTAGCGGCTTATCGCACCATGAAGGGAGATGAATAATTGTGTCTCCTCAAAAAAGAGAGCCTGAAGGTATTTTAGGTAACGGTAAAGTACTTCGTCATGGTAAGATTAATCGCTTTGTACATTGGATTGTTGCTTTATCTATCTTCTCACTAATCTTTTCCGGTTTCGGTCAGATGCCTATGTATAAACGCTACATGCTAGTAGATGTCCCTGGTATGGCTTGGACTGGTGATTATGCTTTGACTTTGACTCTTCACTATCTAGGGGCCATTGTATTGATGGTTGTTGTAGCTTTTCATATCTTTTACCACCTCTTACGCCGAGAATTTCACATTATGCCGCGTAAAGGTGATGTGGGTGAGTCCATCCAAATTATGAAAGCTATGTTTACAGGCAAAGATGAGCCACCTTCCCATAAGTACTTGGCAGAACAACGTTTGGCCTATGCTTTCATCGGATTGAGCATTATCGGTGTTATAGTAACAGGAATGATCAAAGTTTACAAAAATCTACCGGGCATAGATCTAGCTGAAAGCACTATCTTCTGGAGCACTACATTGCACAATCTAACTGCTATGATGATCATACTGGGCATTTTCTTACATCTTGCCGCCTTTTTAGTTCCTGCTAACCGCAAACTGATTCCTTCTATGTTTAGTGGGCAAGTAGACGCCGCCTACGTAGAGCATCGTCATAGTAAGTGGTGGGCTGAGCTCGTGAATAAAGGAAAGTATAAGGGGTACAGTAGTAATCGGCAGGGGACAGTTAATTCTCAGCATAGGGGATTTCCCAAATAGCTCTGCATAACAAAAGACCTGGTGACCAGTGACAAGCTGGTTACCAGGTCTTTTTGATTTCTTCTTGTTCTGGATTGGTTGCTTACTTGATCACAAAACTTTCACCAGGCTCCATTAGATGGCATTCTGCGTCAGTACCTTCACTAATCATTTTCTTAAAAGCTTCCCCATCTTGCTGTAGTAAAGGGAAAGTGTTGTAGTGCATCGGTATGACATGGCGCGGATGAAGCCATTTAGCCGCATAAACAGCATCTTCAGGGCCCATTACATAATTATCGCCAATTGGTAGAAGAGCCACGTCAAGACGATTACCTTTTAAGTGACAATGATTTATTAGCTCCATGTCGCGGAAAAGGCCTGTGTCTCCAGCATGATAAATACTCTTGCCATTCATTTGGATAAGAAATCCACAGGGATTTCCACCATAGATCATTTGATCGCCTTCGAAAATAGCTGAACCATGAAGAGCGGCGGTTAGGCGCACTCTCCCGAAATCAAAGTTATGCTTACCACCGATGTGCATACCATGAACTTTAGCTCCCTTAGTATTACAATAGTGGGCTACTTCGTGAGTTGCAATAATTGTGGCATCGCAACGCTTAGCTATCTCTATGGCATCACCAAGATGATCACCATGACCATGAGTAATTAAAATATAGTGGACATTGACTTGATCGGCTGAAACGGTACAAGCAGGGTTGCCTGTAAACCAGGGATCAATCAATACTTTATGGGTGCCATCATCTAATAGAAAGTTGGCATGACCATAAAAGGTTAACATCATCATGAAAAAGCCTCCTAACAATACAATCTACACGTCAATTCTTGGAGATCCACCAGAAGGCAAGTCTTCTCTATCGGGAACGGGTCGGTGACCACCACGATTTTCTCGATCTATCTTCTGCCATAAAGCAAGGATCTTTTCAAAACGCTTTCGATCTAGTTTTCCTCTAAAGCTTGGTGTATCGAAAAGTCGCTCAGGTACATCTTTGCCATCTAGTTTATAGCCTAGTGCTTCTTTTACTCTCCACTTGATTTGGTGGATTTCTTCACCGAGCCAGTCTAGCTCTTCATCGCTTCTTTCCATACCGACTGCCGCTAGGCATTCGCGCACAGAATTGCGATCGTAAGCTTTACGTGAAAAGAGGCAGATGGTAAGACAATTTAAAACATTGCGCTCTTTCTCTTCAGCTAAGAGTGCCTTGACTAGCTCTTCATCATCTAAAGGCGGTCTTTGTTGATCTAAAGCATAGCCTGCATTGTCTAGGTGAGAGTGCCGTGCACCGACAAGTTGGCCCAGTAAGTTACCATAGCCTGTATGATAACCAGCCATCTCTAAGCCACCAATGGCACAGGCAAATTCTTGACCTCCATACTTTGCTGTTACATGAGGTAATCCTTTACCAAGGGCACGGTAAAATTCGTTAGTGCCATTACAGAGATGGCCTAGAACTTCATTGAAACCTTTAAAATCGCCAAAGCGAACTTCTGTTAGCGTTTCTTTTTCTGATATGAGACCTTTTTCATATGCTTCTGCCGTCCAAGCTAATACTACACCAGAAGTGATGGCATCAAGGCCATCTAACTCAACTCGCTCTATTAAACCTAAAATATCCTCTCGCTTGCCTAATCCCAACATAGAGCCAAAGGCATAGACTAATTCATGATCGTAAGAGATGTGCACAGATTCATATTCATATGGCTCGGCAAATTGTCGACGGTGCAAGGCTATATGAATACAACCAATAGGACAACCAGAGCAAGCAATCTTACGAATAAGATTGTGTTCTGCAAAAGCTTCACCGGAGATGTTTTCTGCTTCTTCAAAAGATCCAGACTGACAATTCTTCGTTGGCAAGCCGCCGATTTCACTAAGTGGAATTACGTTACCTGCTGTTCCAAGACCATGGTATTTGAGCATTACTTCGGTGTCATTTATCTTATGGTACATATTGCGATAAACTTTGGCATAAGCACTTTTGTTGATTATGGGGTAAGATTCAGTGCCATGAACTACAATTGCTTTTATATATTTAGAACCTAAAACGGCACCCAGACCAAGTCGACCCCAGTGTCGAAAAGTATCTACGACAACATTAGCAAAAGCTACTTGTCTTTCTCCAGCCGTTCCAATTCGAACGATAGAGCGTTTTCCTGTGCCTTCTTCTAGATCTCGTAAGATTCGTGCTGATTCTTCGGAAGACAAACCCCAGATTCCTATGCCGTTTTTGAAATCTACACCTTGTGCTTTGATGGAAAGGTAAATCGGTCCATCCGCTTTCCCTGTGATGACGATAGCATCCCAGCCAGAAAAGCGCATTGCCATGCCAAAGCGAAGCCCCGCATAGGACTCACCTAGTTCTCCCGTAAGTGGAGATACAAAAAGAGCAGGCACTTTAGTGATAACAGGATATATAAAGTTGAGAGCTCCGTTAGCAAAAACAACAGGTTGTTCGGGATGAAGCGGGGGCAGATCTGCTTTCATATTCTCTTCAAAAAGCTTAATACCGACACCGAGACCACCAAGATAATGATAGAGATCTTTGCGGTTTTCAAAACGCACCGTTTGGTCGGTCACATTGATATAGAGGACCCGTATATAATCTTTATTTAACACTTTTTTATCACTCCTAGAGACGCCTCAGTTCCCATCATGAATCAAGTCATTAGGATTTCTTCTCTCTGGCGAGGGACTTTCTAATTCTTTAGTTGGGAATGCTCCGCCTGGCTTGTTCATTTCGGCATGAGGACTAATCTCCATGGTTAAACATTCGTGAGGACAGAAGCTGGCACAATTGCCACATTGAATACAGATAATTGCTTTTTTCTCTTCCTCATCAAAGTCGATAACCTGTACGACACAGGCTTCGGCACATTTTCTACAGCCAATACAGCGGTCTCTGTGGTAACGAATGCCACCACCTTCTCTAGGCACTAAAGCTTTTACGCAACAGGCTCTTGCGCAAGGTGGATCTATGCAAGCTCTACATATGTTGGCTACAAATTTGCTCGTATAGCCTCCCCGGGTAAGGATCTTTATTGCACTTTTATGGATAGAGTAACTGCGATAAACCATACGAGCACAAGCGAGCATACAAGAGTAGCAAGCAATACAGCGATTCATGCCGGGCGCCATCAGTACTCTTGGACGCCTTTTTTTATCGCCTTCTTTCTTTTGTGCTACTGCAGGTCCCTCTTCTTTCGTAACGATCTTGTTCTTACTGCCTTCTTCACCCACAGGCATCACCTCTGTTCCATTATGAACCATTTTAGTGTAACTATGCAAGGTACTCTTTGATGGGAGAACGTCGCATCGTCGAATATATGTATGGTTTATCTTAATCCACCATCTTATTCAAGAACTTTCCACAAGGGAAAAGCCAATATAGATAGTTATTAACAGACTTATACACATTATCCACAGATTTATCATCCACATGCTCTGATACGAAGACCTGTTTGGGGTTATTGTTCGCAAAAAGCAAAAAGGCT
The DNA here is from genome assembly GCF_008933955.1 of Heliorestis acidaminivorans. Lineage (GTDB taxonomy): Bacteria > Bacillota > Desulfitobacteriia > Heliobacteriales > Heliobacteriaceae > Heliorestis > Heliorestis acidaminivorans. Next base: position 88,292 of record NZ_WBXO01000009.1, on the reverse strand, counting down.
CGAAGTCACTTCTAAAATGACCTCGAACCTTCTTTTTTTCTGCTTAAGGTTGACCATATTTTCCTTGAAGCCATTTGATCTCTTCTTCCACTTCTGCATCTGTAAGACTGATTGGTCCGCCTGCTAAGAAAGAAAGCAAATAAATCTGAGCACATTCTTCTAATAGTTCTGCCATCAAAAAAGCCTGAGCCAGATCTTTTCCTACTGCAACTGCACCGTGATTAGCCAGCAAGGCTACGGGCCGATGAGCAAGTGCTTTCACAGCATTATCAGCTAGTGATAGTGAACCAATAGGAGCGTGGGGCGCTGTATGTACAGAGCCGCCAAAGTAAGCAACCATGTTGTCAAGCATGGCTGGAATGTTCTTTCTCGTAGCCGCTACTGCTGTAGCATGCTTAGAGTGGGTATGCACAACAGCTTGTACATCCTGTCTAGCTTGATAAATAGCTCGGTGCAGACCTCTTTCGATAGAAGGTTTTCTATGGCCTGATTCAATTTCTCCTGTCTGTATATCCATGACGACTAAGTCTTCTCGTTGAAGCTTGTCATAAGCCATACCACTAGGTGTAATCAGCATCTTGTTAGGGTTATCAAGTCGATGGCTAATATTACCACCTGAACCACTTACCAGACCATGGGCAATTAATTTTTTTCCGTAACAAAGCATTGCTTCTCCGATTGCTTCTGTTTCTTTGATCATTGCTTTCTTTCTATAATCTCCTCTGCTTCAAGTCTCCTCTTCAAGAATCTGTCAAAGGCAAGTTGGCTTGTCCATTAAGATCACTACCAGCTCGCTCGCCTTTTTGTAGTCTATAATAGCCTGCACAGCCAATCATAGCGGCATTGTCTGTACAGAGCTCTAGGGGTGGTACAATAAGCTCTTGACCCTGGCCTTGTAAAGCTTTTTGTAAGCGCTGCCGTAAGTAGTTGTTAGCGGCTACGCCACCAGCTAAAAGCACTGTTGGCACTTGTAGCTCTTTTGCCGCATCACAAGTTTTTTCTACTAGAACGTCAACGACAGAATTCTGAAAAGCGGCGGCTAGTGAAGCTTTATCGATTTCTTCCCCTTTTAATTTGGCCCTATTTAACATATTTAGTACAGCAGATTTTAGACCACTAAAGCTAAAGTCATAACTGTCTTTCAGCCAAGCTCGCGGTAAGTCGTATCGAGCTGGATCGCCTTCCTGAGCTATTTTTTCGATTAGTGGCCCTCCTGGATATCCTAGACCTAAGGCGCGTGCAATTTTGTCATAGGCTTCACCTGCCGCATCGTCACGTGTAGAACCTATGATCTTCATTTTACCGTGATCGATTAGATGAATAAGATGGGTATGGCCACCTGATACAACAAGACATAAAAGAGGAAATTCCAGTTGAGGTTTTTGAAGAAAGTTAGCGTAGATATGACCTTCAATATGATGTACACCAACAAGAGGAATTTCCCTAGCCATGGCGACACCTTTGGCGTAAGCTACGCCGACTAGAAGAGCACCTACAAGACCGGGTCCTTTAGTTACTGCTATGGCTGTAATATCACTCCAAGTGCACTGCGCCTCTTGTAATGCCCGATCAACAACTGCTGTGATACTTTCCATATGCTTTCTTGAGGCGATTTCTGGTACTACGCCACCAAAGATTTGATGAGTTGTGATCTGTGATGCAATAACATTAGAAAGCACTTTATGTCCTTCGGCGATAACTGCTGCTGACGTTTCATCACAACTTGTCTCAATGGCTAGAATGAGATTCCCTTCTTCGAAGGAAGAAGTAAGCTCTTTCAACTCTGTCCACCTCATAATTGTACATTTTCAATTTCTAAACCATGGGGAAACCAGCCTTTGCTCGCCGTAATTCGCGCTGGTTTTGTATCATCAATTGCACGAAGCTTTTGAGGATAATAAATGATTATTTCTTTCAATTCTAATTTGCAAAAAGGTGTCTCATCTGCAGGCTTACCTTCTGTAACAATAGGCAAGTATTGATCGATAGCACAACAACCTCCGCCTACAATACACTGTAAGTCAATAGTGATTTCATTGCCTAAGGTTGTTATCTTGACCATGGCTTCATCTGTAATGTGCCATTTCATCGTCTCTTCCTCCCCTTTGGTACCTCTTGTTGCTCCTCATAACCAATATCTTTGATGTTATTATACCCCTAATCGGTATAGCTCTGCAAAGATTGTCTTTCTACTAGGATGTCCTAGGTGAGAAGGCCCTCATGAAAAGACATAAGATATTCCCGAAAGCCTGCGTCTTTTTGCATGAGCACTTGAACGGCTCGGAGAGAAGACATGATGGTTTTGTTTTCTGGGTCAAGAATGGCACTGTCCAAACCTGCTCCAATGGCTAAGGTAAGGAAGGTTCTATTTAACAAAGACCTTACAGGTAAGCCGAAGGAAACGTTAGATAGTCCACAGATGATGTGTACTTGTGGTAGCTCTTGTCTAAGTCTTTTGATAACTTCTAGAGCGAATACGGCCCAGTGTTCGCCATGGGCGATTGCACGTAGCATGGGGTCGAGGTAGATATCTTCGATAGCGACACCATCTTTAACTAGTTTGTCTACTAGTCGGAGAGAGACATCGACTTGCTCTTCTATTGTTTCTGCTACACCGCGATCGTCTAGACAGAGGGCTATGACGCGACAATTGTATTGCTTGACTAGTGGGATAAAGATACGATAGCGATTTTGTTCTGCTGATATGGCGTTGAGCCAGGCTCTACCTTGGTGAACTTTTAGTGCCGCTTCAATAGCTACTGGGTTTGGACTAGCGAGGCAAACAGGATCACCAGCAATATTTTGTACTGTTTCTACAAGCCAGGCTAAGCTTTCCGGTTCTCTTTGTCGTAAGGTAGTGCAATTTAGGTCCATAATATGGGCACCTGATAGTTTTTGACGCAATGTAAGATCTTGTATGTGAACTGCATTACGTGACAAGACTGCTTTTTCTATGCCCTGACGACTTGTGTTAATTTTTTCCCCAACGATGAGCATTCCATCCACCCTTCCTTGCTGTCGCTGAACTCATCTGGTACTTGTGAACTCTTCCGACAAAAAACCCTGCTGATGAGCAGGGTTTTCTATAAATTGCTTGGCGGGGCGTCTTCCTTCTCTTTTTCTTTTAAGAGATCATAACAAAGGTCCATAATATCGCTTACTGATAAAATTCCAACAACTTGTTCTCCTTCAACGACAGGCAAACAGCTTACTTTATATTTTTTCATTTTCGTTACTGCCAAGGCCATTTCTTTGTCCCTATCAATATATACAGGGTTGCGTGACATAACCCATTCTACAGGTGTTAAGGCAATAACACCTGGCGCACGCATAGCCCTGTCTATGTCGTGAAAGGTAACGATTCCTACTAGACGATTCTGGTCATCCACAACGGGCAAGCGTCGAATAATTTTTTCTGTCATAATCCGTAAAGCTTCGGATATAGGTGTCGTCATGGACGTTGTAATAGCCGGAGAGATCATCTTTGCTTCCACTAGCATGGCCTTCCCCTACCTTTCCACCTTCACCGCATTGCAAGATCTTATGGGAAGTTTATTCGCCGTAAAGATAATAAATCCTTCCCTTCTTATCCTTGACTAGCTTCTTGTTCTTCTTTTAGGTTACGCCACATGATAATAGCATCTTCACCATTATCACTATAGTATCCTTTTCTACGACCGACACTGCGAAAGCCTAGTTTACTATATAAGGCCAGGGCCTTTTGATTCGAAGGCCTTACTTCTAGGGTAATTCGCTCTCCTCCTAATAGAATTGCTTCTAAAAAAACATAGCGCAACATAGCCTCAGCAAGACCTTGTTGTCGCCAAGACTGGGTTATGGCAATGGTGGTGACGTGAACTTCATCAAATATAAGCCATAGGCCAGCATAGCCGATCACTTCTTCTTTTCCTGTCTCTGCTTCGTGCACAGCTACCCAGTAATGTGCTAGTCGACTTTCCGTTAATTCATCTTGAAAAGCATGGCGACTCCAGGGAGCGGGAAAGGAAGCTTCTTCAATGGTCAAGACTTGCTCTAGATCATCAAGGCTCATGGGGCGAAAATATACTTGACCGTCTTGCACTTCCATCTCTCTCGCCCTCCTTAGACTTTTACTGTTTGGGCTGTTTTTTGTTTTGCATAGTTTACTTCTGCTTCAGAAGGTCGGATATAGAGTGGTGCTAATTCATGAAGGGAATCTTCTTCCCCTTGCTTAAGTCGTTCTAGACCTAGTCGCGCTACTTGACTACCTCTCGGGTAAGCCAGCTCAGGTGGTGCAAAAAGAGCTTTTGTTCCCATTTTTGCTTGCAGATAGTCTCGATAAACAGGTACAGCATCGCCAAGAAATAAAACATTAAGTTCTAGTTCTAGCTCTTGCTGTTTTGCAGTTATTTTATGGACAAGTGCTTCTGGTGATAAAGCTTCATAGGGGCTTAGCCTCTCCATCCCCTCTGTGCTAGCTTGATATAAAGACGTATAGACTTCTGATTTGCGAGCATCTAATATGGGGCACACAAGTGTTGTCGTATGCATGGCGTTCCGTGCTAATGCATCTAAAGTGGGAATAGCTACTACAGGAAGACTAAGAGGATGGGCGATACCTTTAGCTGTAGCTAGTCCAATGCGAAGACCGGTAAAAGATCCGGGCCCAATGGCAACAGCTATTCCTTGCAGGTCAGCTAAGCGAAGTTTGGAAATTGCAAGCGTTGCTTCGATAGCTGGCATTAGTCGCTCAGAATGTGTTCCTTCGGTATGTAAGAATGTCTCGGCTAACACTCTTTCTTCTGTCGCAATGGCCAGTGCTGTTACTGATGTGGAGCAATCTAATCCAAGCAAGTACATGCTTTTTTCCACTCCCTTACAATAGCTTGTGCGCTCTCTTCTACACCTGTAAGTTCAACTTGACGACCTATTTGGCCATTAGACATTTCTACAGGTTCTAGCTTTATCGAAAGGGCTTCTAAAGGCTTTAGATGGCCCAACCGTTCTGGCCATTCTACGCAGAGTAGGCCCTCTCCTTTTAAGTAGTCGGCCCATCCGATATCCCAGACTTGATCTGGTTCTGTCAATCGATATAGATCAAAGTGAAAAACTGGCAAATCAGCTTCGTATTCATGGACTAGTGTGAAAGTAGGACTTGTTACAGCTCCCCCATAGCCTAGGGAAGTAAGTAATCCTTGAACGAGCGTTGTTTTCCCTGCCCCAAGATCGCCATAAAGTAAGATAATGTCGCCCTTTTTCATATGCTGAGCTAACCATTGACCAAAAGCACGAGTTGCTTCTTCATCAGGGAGAAGTCCCTGCCCTATCTCTTTATGCAAAATCATTGCTCCTTCTAAGATATCATCAATAGTTACTTCTGCTAACTTTATTACCAATATTCTTTACATTATACGACATAGAAAAAGAAAACCCCTTTTTAGGGGTTATTAGGCCGAAGTTTTATCTTTTTCTCTATTAGCACGCTCTTCCAGAATAGATTGCCACAACTTTTCAACTCGTTCACTAACAATATATACGTCAAAGGGCTTGGTTAAACAGTCGACAGCTCCTTCGTGTAGTGCTCTTTGCACAAGGCTTTCATCAGTGTACGCTGTCATCAGAATGACTTTGATATAGGGGCTTACTTTTACCATCCGTAACATAGATTGAAAACCATCTAACCCTGGCATGCGTACATCCATCAGTACTATAGGTGGATGATACTTTTCCACTATATCTACAGCTTGTAGACCATTGCTAGCCATCATTACTTTGTAACCTGCCTCTTGGAAAATGATCTGCAAGAGGGAGCGAACACCTTGTTGGTCGTCAACAACAAGGATCATTTTGTCTTCACTCTTGTCTCTTTCATCACTTGTTACCATAAAGAATTACCTCACAAAATAAAAATACTAGAAAAGTGCATTTCATGCAACTTACCTTTTATTTCCCTTTTCGTCATCTTTTCACAAATTCCTGCTTTAGTCTATTTATCTAAGTTAAGAAGGGAAAAACTTTCTTTCCTTTGACCCATGCTGTCGTAACGGAGCTTCTGATGTCGAAAGGATGGCCCTTCCAAAGCACTAGGTCCGCTTCTTTTCCTACTTCAATCGTGCCAATTCTTTTTTCTAAGCCTAAGATTTGTGCCGCACTTATGCTGATTGCTTTAAGAGCTGCTTCTTCCTCTAAGCCATGCTTGACTGCTAGGCCAGCGCAAAGGGGTAAGTACTGTATGGGTATAACAGGGTGATCTGTCATGATCGCAAAGGGAACTGAGGCTTTGTGCAAAACAGCGGATGTTCTTGGAGTGATTTCTTTCATTTCTACTTTGGCTCGATTGACTAATGATGGTCCAACTACTGCTGATACTTTAGCTTCAGCTAAGTCTTCTGCAATAAGGTGACCTTCTGTACAATGCTCGATCACCAGCGGCAAGTCAAATTCCTTAGCGATGCGTAGAGCCGTTAAGATGTCATCAGAACGATGAGCATGGACGCGCAGGGGAATTTTTTTTTCTAATAGTGGTAGCAGGGCTTCCCAGCGTAAATCAGGCTCTGTTAATGGTTCTTTAGCTTTTTCTTTTTTGCACTGATATGCCTTAGCTCTGGTAAAGGCTTCTCTTAACAAAGCCGCTGAAGCCATTCTAGTTATTGGTGCTTTCTTCTGATCGCCATAGACTCGCTTGGGATTTTCGCCGAGAGCACATTTTATGGCACTTTGCTCTTCTACGACCCTTTCAGACCAGGAGAGAGGTCCTGTTTTCATAATTGTTGCTTGTCCACCAACGATATTAGCGCTTCCCGGTAGAATACATACAGTAGTAACTCCACCTTGAAGTGCATCTTCAAAAGCTGGATCAAAAGGGTTGATTCCATCTAAGGCTCTCATCTGTGGTGTAATTGGGTCTGATGTCTCATTAAGATCATTACCTTCTACAGGTGTATTTTCTTCTAGCAAACCTACGTGACAATGAGCTTCTATAAATCCTGGTAAAAGTATTTGCCCACGTCCATCAATGATTTCTACGCCTTCTTCTTCAAAAGAAGGTGGACAATCTTCTACGGTTCTAATGATTCCATCTTCATCAAAAGCAACCAGCCCAGGTGCGTAATTTGTTCCTGTCATGGTCCAGACCTGGGCTCCATAAATTATTTTTCTCATGGCCTATTCTCTTTTCTATCTATTGCAAAGTAAAAAAAGGTCTCATTTCTCCTACTGTTTGGCGCAAATTGTTTTTGATCGTCTTTTGGTCATGGGAGGCCAAAGCTTGTCTTTGTTCTGGAGATAGAAGACCTAGTTGGCTGAGAGCTTCTATGACGATAGGGCCTAAAGCAACCATATTGCCATCATCGACTTTTACAGCCATGCCCCAGCCTTTTTCCGGTACAGCTAAAGCGTAGACACCATCTGCTCCGATTTTGGCAACAACAGCTCCTTCAGTGACTGTCATCAAGTCTGTATCTAAGCGACCTGTGCCGGCTACCAAAAAGGGATGTTTGATCATGGCCTTTCTAATTTGTTTGCATGCTTGTTGCCGTGCTTCATTACCTGCACTAGCCATGCCAAAGCGACAAAAGGCAAGGGCAATATTTTTTAAGGGCATTCCGTAAACAGGAATGCCACAACCATCTATTCCAATTACGATATCTTCTGCCTTTAGCATTGCTAGGTCAGCCACAGCCGATAAAATATCTTTTTCTGCTGAATGTTCCGGCAATGTGTATCCTTCTAATGGATAGCCTCTAAGCAAGCAGTATGCTAAAACACCACTATGCTTACCAGAGCAGTTACAATGCAGTAGACCTGGTTTTTCTCCTGCTCGGAGCAATGCTTCTGCTGTTTTACGATCAAAGGGCCTGTGTGTTCCACAAGCTAAGACTTCTTCTTCTAGTCCTATTTTTTGTAGACTATCTAAGACCCAGCGCCGATGTTCTTCTTCACCGGTGTGGGAGCTTGTAAAAATGGCCAGATGCTCTTCTTGAAATTGAAAAGCATCCATGCCACCTTTTTCTACTAGCGGTATGGTCATCAAGGGTTTTGATGATGACCGCATGTAAGTAGGACCTCCTTGACCAGCAGAAGCTAATATACGACCTTCATGATCAATTACAACTATAGAGCCGTAGTGACGATTTTCAACCATTGTGCCTCTTGTAACTTCGACAAGTAGGGTGCTCATTCCTTTGCTCCTTTCAATCGGTTAGTACTATATAAGTACTAACCGAAAGATCTTTGTATATTCAGTGTCATGTTTTCTTTTGCTGACAAATCTATTTCTCTTTTCTGGCGAACAGGTAGGTCACGACTGTCAAAAACAACACGTACAACTGGTCTTGTAGGCACAGAAAAATTTACTTCGACGACTACAGCACGCTCACCGTTGCTTAACTCAACGAGGGAGCCAATTTGGTAAATCGTTATGCTGTTGAGTAGAGCTTTGACGACTTGCTCTTGAAAGTGTGTTCCTGCTAAAGTCATCAAGTATTCAATTATTTCCACGGGATTGTAACTACTTCGATGTTTTCGATTAGAAATCATCGCTTCAAAAACGTCAGCTATACCTACAATCTGACTAGCTAAAGTTATATCTTTGCCTTTTAAGCCTTGCGGATAGCCTGTGCCGTTTAATCGTTCATGATGTTGTAAAGCAATTTTAGCCGCTTCTTCCGTCATATGAGTAGAGCCTTCTAAGATTTCATAGCCTTTTCTAGGATGCTCTTCTATTTTTCTACGTGATTCTGCATCTAGAACGCCATCATTGAAGAGAATCTCTCTCGGTATCTTATGCTTCCCTATATCATGAAAAAAAGCACCTTTAGCAATAACTTTTTGTTCTTCTTCTCTATAGCCTAAGTTCATGGCCATGAGCAAAGAAAGTACTGCCACGTTAATAGAGTGCTTGTAAGTAAATCCGTCTGTCGATTTTAAGGCTAAAAGGTTGATGATGTCACCGGGATTTTGTAGGATATCATCAAATATTCTGATAATTACATTGACTGTTGCCACGTCTTGATTGTCTTGTCTTGCAAAGTTGCATACACTTTCTTGAACAGATAGAGAGAGATCTCTTTTCAACATGTAAAGAAAATTGAAGTCTGAGCTGTTCGTTACAGCATCTTTGAAAATATCTCTAGCTTTGTCTTTGTATGCCTCTTTATCTTGACCTTGCTCTTGCTCATTGTTCTGTACTGTGTTCTCTTTGCTGAGACTAGTGGGGCTTTCTGTTGTTCCTACTTCTATGTCAATAAACTCAATACCTTGATTTTTTAAGTAGGATACATAGCGGTTATTGATAGTTTTACCTATAGGTAGCAAGACAGCACCTGTCTTGCTATAAACAGGTTTGGCTAAGCGTACGTCATTATTAATCAGGGTCACATGGATTTGTCTGCTCACTGGAACACCCTCCGGTTACCCTACATATTTTTTCATATTCTATACAAGATTCTGCAAAAGCACGAAATAATCCTCTTGCTTCAAGATCATTGTTATAAAGATCTTCTGGATGCCATTGTACTGCCATTACAAAGTTCTTTCCTAAGCCCTCTAACGCTTCTATGACACCATCGTTTGATCGAGCAACAACTTCTAAGTCTTTTCCAACACGATCGACGGCTTGATGATGAAAGCTGTTAACTTGCCCTGTGCTATTTCTATATATTTGGCGCAACATAGTTCCTTCGCAAATGTCAATACTATGGCTTTTATGCCATCTTGGTGCTCTTTGTTGATGCCGAAGAGCCTGGGGACGTTGACGAGGAAGATCTTGAATGAGTGTACCACCTCGAGCAACATTTAGTACTTGTAAACCTCGACAAATAGCCAGAATAGGCATTTGTCTTTGTAATGCTCTAGCCAAAATCGCAAAGTCTAGTCTATCTCTATCAGGGTCTACTTCGCCTAGTGCTACATGAGGTTGTTGATGATAGAAGAGTGGGTCAATGTCTCCACCACCTGAAAGTAGAAGACCGTGAGCATTGTTACAGTAGGCTTCTGCCTCCTCTATGGCTTCTATGGAAATTGGCCAAGGCAGTACGCCTTCGTCTTGTAAGGCTTGAAGGTACTCTCGACGCACCATCAGGCGTCCTCGTTCGAAAGAAGGAGTAACTAACACAAGGGGTTTCATCTGTCGAACACCTCCATAAAACTCGGCGACTTTTGTCCATAAAAAAATCGCCCGGGATTTCCCGAGCGGATTGTTGGTTAAAGTTCGATCAGACCTAGGCTGATTTCTAGGGCCTGCGCAACTTTGCTCATCATATCTTCGTCTAGTAGACCGATTTTTTCACGTAACCGAGTTTTATCGATGGTTCGAATTTGTTCCAGCAGTACGACAGAGTCTCGATCCAATCCGCTTCTGCTAGATGGCACTTCAACATGGGTCGGCAACTTGGCTTTACTAATCTGCGATGTAATAGCCGCTACAATAGTTGTAGGTGAATATTGGTTGCCGATATCATTTTGTATGATCAGAACGGGGCGGGTACCTCCCTGCTCCGAGCCAACTACAGGGTTAAGTTCTGCGTAGTAGACTTCTCCGCGACGTATATGGGCCATATTTATTTACCTGGCCAGCCTAGCCTCAAACAATCGCTCAACGTCAACCTCAGCGGTAAACCCTTCTAAGGCTAACTCCAAATTGATTCGGGCCATTTCTATATATCCACGACGCATCTGGTCACGTAACACCTTTCGTTTGTGCTCAATCATATACAGGTTTACGGCTTCCCGAATCAGTTGACTGCGATTCATCTTTTCGGCCATCAGTACTCGATCTAGTTCCGTCAACAAAGTTTCCGGTAAGGTAACCTGAATGCGTTTCAAATCGGGCACGCAGTGCACCTCCCAGGGAAATTCCGCTTTCGTCTGTTTATTATATAAACTTTTTACCCCTAAAGGCAAGGGGTTTTATGCAAGCGGAATGATCCAATTAATGGTACCCTTGTCATTCATAGATAAATCCGGGGAACTCTGAGTGAAATACCCGTCATGATTTCATAAGCTATTGTACCCGCTAGTTCTGCCCATCGCTCCATCGTTAGTTCTGGTACAGATTTTTTTCCCTGTTGATGACCGAATAGAACAATTTCGTCACCTTCTTCAAGGGGCGCATCAGCAATGTCAAAAACCATCTGATCCATACATATTCGTCCTACCTGGGAAATGATGCTTTCTTTTCCATAAGCCTTAATTTTTCCTGATAAAATTCGCGGTACACCATCGGCGTAACCAAGTGGAACCGTTGCCAATCTTGTAGCACTAGGACAACGATAGGTACAACCATAACTAATGGGACTTTGAGCCGGTACTTTTTTGATTTGTACGATTCGAGCTTTTAGAGTCATCAATGGTAGTAAATCTACTTTGTTTTCGCTGTCTACTGATGGATAGTGTCCATAGATAGCTAAGCCTGCTCGTACAGCATTAAAGTGTGCTTGTGGGATCTCTAGAAGCGCCGCTGAGTTGGCCATGTGGTGCATAGGGAAGCAAAGACCTTCTTTTTCTAATTGCCTCACTATGTTAAAAAAGCTTTCTAGCTGATGATAAGCATAACTTTTATCTTCTTCATCAGCCGTTGCAAAGTGACTGAACAGGCCTTCCACTTCTAAACCTGGTAGCTTTGCAACAGCTTTAAGATCTTCTAGGCTTCCTATGGCAGGAAAGCCAACTCGTCCCATACCGGTATCAACTTTAAGGTGCACTTTTACTTTTTTACCGATTCTTACTGCCGCTGTGGAAAGCTCTTCAGCGGCTTTCCTTGTAAAGATAGCTTGTGTTAATTCTTCTTCGATGATTACCGACACTTTATCTGGCGTCGTATAACCTAGAATCAGAACAGGTAGCTTCACAGAAGCCTTTCGTAAGGCAAGAGCTTCATCTAGAATTGCTACAACAAAGCCATCAACAGCTTCTTGCACTGCCACTTTAGCAAGTGGTACGGCACCATGACCATAACCATCTGCTTTTAGAACAGCAAAAAATTTTGTTCCAGCAGTGGTAAGCTTTTTTAAAGACCTTATATTATGGGCAAAATTCTCCAGTTTTATTTCTGCCCAGGCAGGTCTACTTGTCTCTTTCCCCTGCCACTCTGTCTCTTCCTGCATCCCCCGAGCCCCCGTGTTACGCTTCTTCAGTCAAAGCTTTTATGATATCTGCCCGTGTCACAATGCCAACAAGCTTTCCTTGACGAACAACGGGGAGTCGATTAATTCTCTGTTCTGTCATAATCGCAGCCATATCTTGCACTAAGGTATCTTCTTCAATTGTAATAACTTCTTTGGTCATTATTTCTTCTGCACGAAGAGCCGTAATTTTACGAAATTCTTCTTCAAAACGTTTAGGACTTTCTAAGTAAATAAAGCCACCGAGCAAGGCAATATAAGAAGGGTACTTTACTTCTCTATCTTTGTAGAGCAAATCACCTTCTGATACGATTCCTATTACTTCTCCTTGCCGAGACAATACGGGCAAGCCGCTAATCTTCTGCTCTGTAAGTACTTTGGCTACTTCACTAATTGGTGTATCAACATAGACAGAGTGAACTTCTTTGGTCATTATATCTACTGCTTTTACTTTTTTGGAAGTCACAAAAACACCACCATCGCCCTTAATCTTCTATTAAATTCCATGCCTGCGGTAGGCAGTCGATAATATCTCCTGCTTTCATGGCTATGTCCCCAAATCGTTGAGCTGCTATATCGCCTGCTAATCCATGAACATATACGGCTAGTGCCGCAGATTCTAGAGGATTTTTGCCTTGGGCGAGTAAGCTACCTGCAATGCCAGCTAGAATGTCACCGCTTCCTGCTGTAGCCATACCTGGGTTACCTGATGAGTTAACTAGCAAATCTCCATCAGGTGTGGCCACTAAAGTTCTAGCACCTTTTAGAACAACCGTAACGCCCCAGTCTTTGGCGTAATGACTTACTACTTGGAGTCGTTCTTTTTGTACTTCTTCTACCGTAAGACCTGTTAGACGTGCCATTTCTCCTGGGTGTGGTGTTAGAATTAAGGGTCCTTGGGCCGCGGCAAGAAGTTCTATGTTATCTTCAAGAGCAAATAGTGCATCGGCATCTAAAACTATGGGTGCTCTTGTTCTTTCGAAGATTGCTTCCAAAAAGTCGGCAGATTCTTCGTATCGACCTAGTCCGGGTCCTATTACAAGACTGTCAAAATTGTCAAAAACCTTGTCCTGTAATGATGACTTTTCTAGGCGACCATTCGGTGCTGGCAAAGACCAGCTCATGGACTCTGGTACTTGTGGAATAACGAAGGGAGCAATCTTTTCAGGTACAGCTACTGTTGTACGCCCTGTACCAGCACGCAAAGCTCCTTTTACGGTTAAGGCAATTGCACCGGCCATCCCCTCAGTTCCACCGATGATCAAGAGGTGACCAAAGTCTCCTTTGTGGGCAGTTGCTTCTCTTTTTACTGTCCAAGTTTTGCAAAGTTCTTTAGTTAGAAGTCTCCTCATTAAGAGAGGATTATCAATCAATTCTTTGGGCAATGAGATGTCAGCTACGACCAGTTTCCCCGCTACAGTAGCGCCTGGTTCAATGAGTAGTCCTAGTTTGGGGAGTCCGAAAGTAACTGTTACTGTAGCCTCTAAGCACTGGCTCTTAATCTTACCTGTATCTACTTCTAGACCAGAAGGTACATCTACAGCAACAGTAGGTAAAGACAATTCATTGAGCATCTCCATGGCTTTTGCCGTAAGTGGTGGAACGACACCAGTAAAACCTGTTCCGTAGATGGCATCTACAATCAGATCTGTAGACAAAAGAGCCATGCGGAGAGCATTTAAGTCTTTGTGATCCATTAAAGAATAAATCTTACCACCTATACGCTTATAGATGGTCAAGTTAGTGAGAGCTGAGCCTCGTATATCTCTTTCGGGGGCAAGTAGAAACAGTTTTACTTCGGCGCCATGATTGAGTAGGTGGCGCGCAACAACAAAACCGTCACCTCCATTGTTGCCTTTTCCGCAAAGGATGAGAACTCTACGACCTCGGCATGAATCACCTAGAAGACTGGTTACCTCTCTAACCACTTGTAGTCCCGCGTTTTCCATCAGCAAAAGCGGTGGAATCGCATACTCTTCTGTGGCTCTATCGTCGATGCGGTTCATTTCAGCCGCTGTTACAATTCGCAAGGTGCCACCCCCTTTGCACCTTCACGCCAACTTAAGACAACGGCCATGGCATGACTTTTTTCATGAGACAAGCTAACAGACCAACCTTTCCAGCCAATTGATTCTAAGTAAGCCTGGGTATTTCCACGAAAAAGTAGTTGTGGTTTCCCTTGTTGTTGCCGAGTAACTTCGATGTCAGTAAAAGCTGGGATAAAGTCACCAGGCATGGCTTTGATGACCGCTTCCTTTGCGGCAAAGCGAGCGGCATATGATGGCCAAGGGTCTGCTTTTTGTTGACATTCTTCAATTTCTGCAATTGTAAAGATTCTCGATAAAAAGCGACTATGTCGTTCTGCGGCCTTTTGAATTCTTTGAATCTCTACAATATCGCAACCGATGTGAAAGGATACCTCGGCAGGGTTGGAAATTTTAACCTGCTTCATAAGCTTAGTATGACCACCCTGCTCAGGCGCAAACCCTAGTTGCAAAGCCAGATCCTTTAAAATTTCACGGTATCCTTTGCGCATGCTTCAGTTGCCGCAAGCTGTTCTTTCTCTTTCTCTGTAAGAATCTTGTCTAGATCTAGCAGGATGAGCAATCGGTCGCCAACTTTGCCCACGCCTTTCAGATAATCTACAGATATAGAGCTAATCATCGGTGGTGGTGGTTCTAAAGAGGACATGGGGAGTCGAAGAACTTCTGTTACAGCGTCGACAACAACACCAACAGTGTTTTCTCCAATGTTGATGACGATAATACGGGTGTTGGCTGTATGATCTACTAGCGGCAAGTTAAATCTTTTCTTAAGATCTATAACAGGAATAATCTTGCCTCGTAGATTAATGATTCCCTCGACAAAAGGTGGTGATTGAGGAATTTTGGTCGGAGTCATCAGGCGATTAATTTCTTGAACTTGCGTAATAGGAACACCATATTCCTCAGAACCTAACTTGAATACGACCAACTGAATTTCGGTAAGCTCACCACTGTTGTTCTGACTCATTTCTGATTCCTCCTCTCTGAATTGGAAAGCGGGTTGTCACCAAAAACAGCTTTTTTGTTATAAGATGGCAAAGAGACTTTCTGTGGTATATACTTAGTCATGTAGATTGTTGTCCCTTTTTCGTTGTAAGATACCTCATCCATCGATGCATTGATCAACAAGATTCCTCGACCTGATTCACTTAGCAGGTCTGGTTCCCCTACATCGTTCCAAGAAAAGCCAGGTCCTTCGTCGGAGATCTCTACTGTTAATGCATGATGCGTCACTTCATAAGCAACCTTTACTTTCTTACTTTTGCACTCTTGATTGCCATGAACGACAGCGTTGACCATCGCTTCGATCAAAGCTAACTTAATAAAATCAAGATCACCAGATTTCCAAGGGATTGTTTTAATATCCTCAAGCATCATGTATACGGCTTTTTCAACATTGAAACGACTACTGGCAAAACTAAACCTTTTCTTCGCTGTCATCGTTTGATACCTGCTTTCTGCCCCTGACTCTTTATCGGTAGGCCAAAGAGTAAGTTATTCTTTTTACCTTTTTCTCATCTCCCTCTGCTCCTCAATTAAGACTTGGAGCAGGTCCTTGTTCTTTTATAATACAATTGTTTCGATATCCAACACAGGAATTCCTTTTATATTTTGGCTTTTCTCTATGGGTTTATGAACTAAATTATAGGAGGTACTTTGAAATGACTGAATTGACACTTACGGTTGAGGGTATGTCTTGTGACCATTGCAAATCTGCTGTAGAAAAAGCTCTTATTAAGATCGAAGCTGTAGAATCAGCTTCAGTTAATTTAGAAGAGAAGCAAGTAACGATCCGCTATGATGGTACAAAAGCTAATCCTGAACAGTTAATTGAAGTTATCGAAGAAGAAGGATATGAAGTCTTAGATTAGTTTTGCAGAAATAGTTGCCAAAAATTATTCATCATGATATAGTATACAAATGTGGCTTAAGAGCCTACATCCCTGCTCTATCCTTAAGAAGATAGGGCCATTAGTCCGAAGGGAGGTGCCTGGTTTGCGTAATTATGAAGCGATGATTTTAGTACGCCCCAACTTAGAAGAAGAAGCTTTCTTAGCTGTTGTGGACAAGTTTACGAACCTCATTACCCAAGAGGGTGGCGAGATCGTCAAGGTTGACAAGTGGGGCAAGCGCAGGCTTCAATATGAGATCAATAAGATCAAAGAAGCCTTTTACGTTCTCGTTTATTTCAAAGGAGAACCTGCGGTTGCTCAAGAACTAGAACGGGTTATGAAAATCTCCGATGACATTGTCCGTTTCTTAGTCATTCGTAACGAAGAGTAATCAGCGAAGCAAGACTGTCAACTAGACTTTTTTTGCATACCATTGCTGGGTAAAGGAGGGTTATCATGCAAGATAGAGGCGAAAAGCCAGAACGCAAAGGCGGTCGCAGAGGACGTCGTCCTCGCCGTCGCATTTGTTTCTTCTGCGTCGATAAAATCGATAATGTAGATTACAAAGAAGTGGGCAAGCTACGCAAGTATATTACAGAACGCGGTAAAATCTTACCACGTCGTGTATCTGGTTGCTGTGCGAAACACCAGCGTCAGTTAACTCAAGCAATTAAGCGCTCCCGCCACGTTGCTTTACTGCCCTTTACGACAAACGAATAGCCGCGGCTATTATCAAAAAAAGACACTAAAGAGACTTGCTCTCTTCGGTGTCTTTTTTTGTTTGACAGTACATTATTTTTCAACATGAGAAGCAAAAAAAAAGCGCATACTTTCTCTATAACCTACCTTTATTAAGAAAGGTAACTACCGAGGGGTAACTAGAAAAGGGAGTGAGCTATGACGATGCAATTGAAATTCAAGCCTAACGTAGGTCACATTGACCGCTTGATTCGCCTATTCCTAGGTGCCCAGTTGTTGTTGTTAGCCTTCCTCTTCCCTATTGCTGCGCCCATCACACAATCTCTGCTTGCCATTCTCGGTATCTGGCAAATGGTCCAAGGTCTATTAGGCTATTGTCTAGTCTATGATCTGCTAGGCTATTCTACGCTAAAAGCCGCTCTAAAGTGAAGCATCTGCTGTTTTTGCTAGCTCCTCAACTGGTCTTCGCTGATGAAAGAGTTCTAAAGCTGGTGTTCGCTCTTTCGTGAATAGCTTAGTAGATAGAATTCGAAGTGATACCCAATCTTGGGGCTGGATCACCCAGCCCTGTTCTTTTGATACGGTGGCAGTAATAGTCTTGTCTCCCGTTAAGACCATTTCTACTTTGAAAAAGTCTCCCAAAAAAGTCGTTTGCTTTACCTGTGCTTTTAGATCTGCTCTGTCATGATAAGGTTCTATACGTACATCTTCAGGACGAATTACGACTTCTACGTCACTACCTTCTACAAGCCGATAAGCTTTAATCTGAATTGGCCCTACATCAGCATAGCCGCCTTTTATTTTTGTTTGGTAATAGTTAACATCACCTACAAAGCTAGCTACAAAAGGTGTAGCCGGGCGATGATAGATTTCTCTTGGAGTACCAAAGTGTTCTAGTTTTCCCTGATTGAAAACAGCAACACGATCAGCTACTTCTAGAGCTTCTTGTTGGTCATGAGTTACAAAGATACTTGTTAATTTCATTTCTTCGTGAAGTTTAACAATCCATTGTCGTAATTCTTTACGTAACTTGGCATCCACAGCAGCAAAAGGCTCGTCAAGTAGAAGCAGTTTGGGTTCTGACGCGAGAGCTCTAGCTAAAGCTACCCTTTGTTGTTGTCCTCCTGATAGCTGATGAGGATAACGATTTTCTAAGCCTTGCAAAGCCATTTTTTCTAAAAGTTCAAAAACTTTACAGCCTATAATCTCATTTTTCCTTTTTCGAATCTTGAGGCCAAAAGCAATATTGTCAAAAACAGTCATGTGCTTAAAGAGAGCATAATTCTGAAAGACAAAACCAATACCACGACGTTGTGGTGGTAAATGGTCAACCCTTTCTCCTCCTATATAAATTTCACCTGCGCTAGGTTGTTCTAACCCTGCAATAATACGCAGTAATGTAGTCTTACCACTACCACTAGGCCCCAAAAAAGCTGTCATCTCTTCTTCTTCGATTTGAAAAGTAATGTTTTTTAAGACTTCGGTGTTGTGAAAGTTTTTTATAAGATTCTTTACTTCTATACTCATGATTCCATCACGTCCTTCTTGCGTTTTAACAATTCAAGAAAAATCAACGTTATAAAAGATGTGCCTGCAAGAACGAGTGATACAGCAAAAGCTCCAATCATGTTAAAGTCTGTTGCGGCCTGATAAACATATAAGGTAGCCGATTGAGTAGCCATGATAATATTGCCTGACACAACGAGCACAGCTCCAAATTCACCGAGTGATCTAGCCGTAGTCAGGACCATGCCATAAAGGACACCCCATTTTACAGATGGCAAGGTAACCTTCCAGAAAGTCATCCACCGCGATGCACCAAGAGTATAGGCAACTTCTTCTTGATTGCGACCCATTTCTTCTAATAGAGGCATCACTTCTCGTACCATAAAAGGAAAAGTAATGAAAAGTGTAGCTATAATCATACCAGGCAAGGCAAAAATTATGGAGAAAGTAGCTTCCGTGAAAAAAATTCCGATGACACCCTGAGGACCATAGAGTAACAAAATCATAAAGCCGGCAATAACAGGAGATACGGCAAAAGGTAAATCAATAATGCCATTGATTACGGAGTGACCCCAGAATTTTTGCCGCGTCATTACGTAAGCGGTCAGTAAGCCCAAGATAGTGTTAATGAATACCACAATCAATGTAATGATAAAAGTTAGTTTTAAAGCGTGCAGGGCTTCCGGTCTCGTTAGTTCCTGCCAAAAAGCGCTTAGTCCAAATTCGAAAGTACCCATTAATAAAGCACCTACAGGAGCCATCAAAAAAATTGTAAACCAGAGATAAAGTAGGCCCGTATAGAGGGTCTTTTTTTTGTTCATCTATCGCCCCTCCTTTTTCGAGCAAGCCAGCGGTTCTGGGCATAGAGCAAGGTAAATGATAAGATAAGCAAAACTACCGAAACAGAAGCGGCCCCTACCATGTTAAAGCTTTCTACTTCTCCATAGATATAGACGGAAGCAACTTGAGTTTGCAAGGGAATATTGCCAGCAACAATGATTACAGAACCGAATTCCGCTAGAGCTCGAGAAAAGGTTAAAGAGAAACCAGACAATATGCCAGGCCAAAGCATTGGCAGAGTTACTTTCTGAAAAGTTTGCCAAGAGCTAGCGCCTAAGGTTTTAGCTGCTTCTTCTTTGTCTTGGCCCATCTCCAATAAAAGCGGCTGTACAGATCTAATAGAAAAAGGAAAAGTTACAAAAATCATAGCCAACACAATACCAGGTATGGCATAGATGATATCAATACCTCGATCGCCAAGCCAACTCCCAAGGGGGCTTTGTGGTCCATAGAGGAGCAAGAGCATCAAGCCACTAACAGCTGTGGGGATGGCAAAAGGTAAGTCAACGAGAGCATTGAGTATGGTTTTACCTTTTACGGGAAAGCGCACCAGCACATAAGCCGTCAATGTGCCAGCTATAGCGTTAACAATGGCTGTAAATAGAGCCAGTGCGAAGGTAAACTTTAGAGTAAAAAGGGCTTCTGCTTTCTGTAGTGATTGCCAAAAGCCGGACCAACCCTCCCGAAAGGCTTCTCCAAAAATATGTCCCAAAGGCAATATAATCAAGAGTATAAGATAGCCAAAAAGTATGCTACGTAAGGCTATGGCTGAAAGATCCTGTTCTCGCCGCGAGCTACATCCTTTCAATCTATCTTCACCCCTGTTCTCTGCCTTCGATCACCTGCGTCCACAAACCTTGAGGCCCGTAGAGATTAACTCTTACTTCATCCCAGCCACCTAAGTAGTCAATATCAAAGAGTCCTTCGGGCTGAGGAAATTGATCGATACGTTCGGCCATCACCTCTTCATGAACAGGACGAAAACCATAGTTTGCAAAAATTTCTTGTGCCTCTCTACTCCACAAATAATCTAGAAAGGCTTCAGCAATCTTTCTGTTACCATTTCTTTCCACATTTTTATCAATAAGAGCAACTGGGTTTTCTATCAAGATAGTGGAGTATGGATAAATAATTTCATATATTTTTTCTTCTCGATTGCGTAGCAATAGTTCATTTTCATAGGTGATAATAACTTGCCCTAATCCTTTCTCAAAAGTTGTCATGGACTCACGAGCACTTTTGTCCATGACCCGTACATTGCTTTGAATCCGCTTAAGTCTTTCTCTTCCCTTTTCTTGCTTTTGGCTATCCAATTTTAGTTGATTGTCAAGCCCTTGATGATTCTTGTAATCTACCTTTTCACTTTCTTTAAGAGCTGACCCATAGATAGCATTAATTACCCACATAGCTCCACCTGATGTTCGAGGACTGGGATAGATGATCTCAATGCCTTCATGCATCAAGTCGGGCCAATCTTCAATAGCTAGAGGATTGCCTGGTCTTACACCAAAAGTCACGATGGAACGAGTTACTTGACCACCATGTTTTTTTTCTTTCCATGGTTCGGTAATGAGGCCTTCCCTAGCAATTAAATTCATATCACTTTCTAAGGCTAACAAAGCTATGTCGGCTCTTAAGCCACCTGCAATAGCTCTGGCCTGGGCACCTGAAGGGCCATAAGTTTGTCGTATAATGACCGGCTCTCCTTGCTCTCTTTCCCACTTCTCTTGAAAAGCTGGAATTATCTCACGCTCTAGAGCCTCTTTGGTCACTGAGTAAGCGGAAATAGTAAGAACGGCTTCTCTGGTATAATCCTCTCTCTTCCCTAGTCCAAGCATTCCTGGTGTACAAGCAGTAACTATAAAGCTTAGCATAATGAGCAGAATGATTCCCGAGACCTGGGGGCTTGGCATTGTCGCTTTTTTCTTCATACCTTGGAGCAATCTCTTCACCTCGCTAACGGGCTCTTAGGAAGCCATAAAAAAACCCCCGCGTTGGTCTTTAAATTATGCGCAAGACCAGCGGGGGGTTCCTTTATGATTATAAGTCTTCTAAAGCTTGATGTAGATCATCAATTAGATCGTCAGGGTCTTCTAAACCTACTGAAAGTCGGATTAGACCTGGGCCAATGCCTCGGATAAGACGTTCTTCTGGCTCCATAGCACCGTGGGACATGGTGGTTGGATAAGATAAGATCGACTCTACGCCACCAAGGCTGACAGCCACGAGAGGTAACTTAGTTTTTTGAAGAAACTTTTTCACTTTTTCTCGATTACCTAGATCAAAAGAGAGTACGGCGCCCGCTCCTTCTGCTTGTTGGAGCTGTAGGTCATAGCCTTTGTGACTAACTAAGCCAGGATAGTAGACTTTTTCAATCCCTTTTTGCTTAGCTAAGTAAGAAGCAATTATTTCTGCACTTTTTTGAGAAGCTTCCATGCGAACAGCTAAAGTTTTGAGGCCTCTTATTAAAAGCCAACTGTCATGAGGACTTAGAATAGCACCGAAAGCGTTTTGATAGAAGGAAAGTTTTTTGCCCAGATTTTTATCTTTTACAACAACAGCACCTGCTACGAGATCACTATGGCCGCCCAAAAACTTAGTGGCACTGTGGACTACGACGTCAACACCTAACTCTAAAGGTTGCTGTAGATAGGGTGTCATAAAAGTATTGTCAATTAGCGTAAGCCAATTATTTTCTTTGGCAATAGCTACAGCACCTTTAATATCTGTAATAGCCAAGGTGGGATTAGAAGGCGATTCAAGAATTAACCCTTTAGTGTTAGGCTGTCCTGCTTCTTTTATAGCTTCTAGGTCTGTAGTATCGACAAAAGTCGTTTCCACACCAAATTGAGTCCACACTTTACTAAGCAATCGATAAGTACCACCATATATATCGCGGGAAGCGATAACATGATCGCCAGCACCGAATAGGGCCATAGCTGTTGTCATAGCGGCCATGCCAGAGGCAAGGGCAAAAGCTCTAGTACCACCTTCTAACTTAGCCAGTGCAGTTTCTAGAGCTTCTCTAGTTGGGTTGCCTGACCTAGAGTATTCATAAGCTGGTATTTCGTCAATATCTGTTTGATGAAATGTTGAACCCATGAAGATTGGTACGCTTGAAGCGCCAGTATGCTTTTCCGGTTCAATCCCTGTATGGATAACCTGTGTTGCTTTTTTCATTCTTCTTACCTACCCTTTTGTGTTAATCAGGCTTTAGTTTTTCCTTAATCCCGTAAAGCTTGATCAAGGTCTGCGATTAAATCTTCTACGTTTTCAATGCCTACGGAAAGGCGCAAGAGAGTAGACGTAACGCCAGTTAGTAAACGTAATTCTTCGGGAATATCACCATGCGTTTGTTTGGCTGGGAAAGTAATTAGAGATTCTACTCCACCTAAACTTTCAGCAAAAGAGATTAATTGTACACGAGAGAGAACTTGTTCAACTTGCTCTTCCTTACGAAGAGCAAAAGAAACCATAGCTCCTGCCCCGCTAGCCTGAGCAAAATGAACTTCTCGACCAGGGTGCTCAGGTAAGCCAAGGTAATAAACTTGCTCTACTTCTTTATGTTCTTGTAACCATTGAGCCAGCGCTTGAGCAGAAGCTTGACTTTGTTCCATCCGTAACGCTAGGCTTTTCATGCCTCGTAACAGTAACCAAGCATCAAAGGGACCTAACACTGCACCTATAGCATTTTGATAAAAATATAGCTTCTCACCTAGCTCTTCCGTTGCTGTTACAACAAGTCCTGCTACCACATCGTTGTGACCACCTAAGTATTTCGTACCGCTATGAATAACGATATGAGCACCTACTTCAATAGGCCGTTGCAAATAAGGACTCATAAAAGTATTATCGACAATCATGAGTAAGTCATGATCCTTGCAAATCTGATGCATCTCTTTCAAGTCTGTAATATGCATCGTCGGATTAGTCGGAGTTTCTACCAGAATAGCTTTCGTATTCTCCCTAATCGCTTCTCTAATTTTTTGACTAGAACGTGTATCAACATAAGTAGCTGTCAGGCCCAATGGTCCATAAACTTGTTCTACTAGTCGGTAAGTTCCCCCATATAGATCCTGACAAAGGATAAGGTGATCACCAGGCTTAAAAAGGGACAGGCAAGAGGCAATAGCGGCCATACCCGAAGAAAAAGCTAGACCTCGCTTGCCTTTTTCCAGCTGAGCAATAGCTTCTTCTAAAACTTTACGGGTGGGATTTCCAGAACGACTGTAGTCAAAGCCAGTACTTTCACCCAAAGCGGGATGACGATAGGTAGCAGAAGGGTAGATAGGATAGCTAATAGCTCCTGTATGATCTTTTCCATTTCCCAATTGAGCCAACAAAGTCTCTATACGCAAGACGTCATCCTCCTTATTATTGCATAATAAAAAGTCTTCCCTTTTTTTGAAGAGAAGACTTCTAGTAAGCACTATGCCTTATCTTCCAGGGACTTTCCCTGCAGGATTTAGCACCTTGCAGTTAATACCGCCGGTTGCCGGGCTTCACAGGGCCTGTCCCTCCGCCGCTCTTGATAAGAAACTTAATGTTTAGTTTTCCGATATAAGATTACAGGTATTGTCGCCTTAGGTCAAGTCTTTTTTTGGGTTGGCTATTTTCGACAGAAAGCTAGAAATTTTATAAAAGGCTATGCTTGACAAAGGTCGATCTTGCCTTTATGATGAACTTAAGTGATATGGTTAATATCCGATATGATTACTAGGGATTAAAAACAGTAAGGAGTGACTTCTGCTATGGCTTTGATTGCTCAAAACGTTAGCGAACTAATTGGAAAAACACCGATGGTACGGTTAAATCGTATTGTGGAGACTGAGAATGTTGAAGTGCTTGCTAAGCTAGAATCTTTCAATCCTGGTGGCAGTGTAAAAGATCGTATCGGTTTGAATATGATCCTCGATGCGGAGCAAAAAGGCTTGTTAAAAGAAGGTTCGTTGATCATTGAACCTACTAGTGGTAATACTGGTATTGCTCTAGCCATGATTGCGGCCGTGAAAGGTTATAGACTCATTCTTACTATGCCTGAAACTATGAGTATGGAGAGAAGAAACTTATTAAGCGCTTATGGTGCTGAGCTAGTCTTGACCCCTGGTGCGGAAGGCATGAAAGGTGCTGTACGTAAAGCTGAAGAGTTGGCTGAAACGACTGAGAATGCCATTTTACTCCAGCAGTTTGCTAATCCTTCTAACCCAGCTATTCATGAAGTAACTACAGGCGAAGAGATCTGGAAAGATACAGAAGGTAAAGTTGATATCTTTGTTGCTGGTGTTGGTACAGGTGGTACTGTTACGGGTGCTGGTAAGACTTTGAAAAAGTATAACAGTAACATTAAGGTTGTTGCTGTCGAACCAGCCGCTTCTCCTGTGCTTTCTGGTGGTAAGCCTGGTCCACACAAGATTCAAGGAATTGGTGCTGGTTTTCTTCCACCAGTTCTCGATCTAGATGTAGTCGATGAGATTATTCCTGTTCTCGATGATCATGCCCTTATTACAAGTCGCCGTCTGGCCAAAGAAGAAGGTTTACTCGTTGGTATTTCTGCTGGCGCTGTTGCTTATGCCGCTCTTCAATTAGCAAAGCGTCCAGAAAACGCAGGTAAACGTATTGTTGCTGTTCTCCCTGACACGGGTGAGCGTTATCTGAGCACAGTCTTATTTACAGAAGCCTAATCAGAAAGCCCTACTCAGCATCAGAAGAAGAGTAGCTCTAGTACTAGATACTTGAGCTACTCTTCTTTTTACTTTAGCGGGGATCTTTCGAGATCTCTGGCAAGGTATCATGTTCTTCAATAGTTGCTATACCAGGAGCGGCAGGAATACCTTGTAAGCTTTCCGGATCTACTGCCGATGGAATATTCGTTAACTCATTACCCTCGTTATTAAGCTGGTTTTGTAGTTCCTTGCCTTTTTTTCCCTGCTCATAAGGATTTTGCTGTTCATGTTCTGGCAAAAAAGTTACCTCCTTTTCTTTTTATTTTTCCCTAAGAAAAGGAGGCTCATGCTTATTATTTTTTATTTACACTTACTTGCTGTTCACACTAAAGCGTTCTACTGAGGACTTTAATTCTAAAGCCATGGCACTTGCTTCTTCTGTTGCCGCAGAAATAGTATCCATAGCCGCCGAGGTTTCTTCAGAAGCGGCGGCTACTGCTTGTGCTTTATGGGCTGTTCCTTCAATTGTAGATGCAACAGAGTTAATTAAAGCGACAATTTTATCAGAGCTAGCTACTTCTTCTGTTGTTAAGGATACAATGTCTTGTACTGCCTTTTCTGCTGTTTTTACTGTAGTCATTATTTTTTCCAGAGCCTCTCCTGCTTCGTTGACTACAATAACACCTTTCTCAACTTCTCCTCGACTTTCTTGCGTTGCCTCTACAGCATTTCTAGTGCTTTGTTCTACTTTTTTGACAAGAGCTGACACTTCTTCAGCGCCTTGATTAGACTGTTCTGCTAGCTTGCGAATCTCATCAGCTACAACTGCAAAACCTCGACCGTTTTCTCCTGCTCTAGCCGCTTCAATGGCGGCATTAAGTGCTAGCAGATTAGTCTGACCAGCGATGTTAGTAATTGTTTCGGTAATCATACTAATTTGCTTGGAATATTGATCGAGCGTAGCAATTTGTTCTTCTGTTTCTATCGTTTTCTTCTTGATTGTTACCATACGACTTACTGTTTCTTCTACCGTTGTCTTGCCAACTTCTGCTGCCGTAAGGGAGTCTACAGCATTTTCTGCGGCAACTATAGCCTCGTTTTTGGCAATCTGAATGAGCGATGAAAGCTCTAAGAGAACTTCAGAAGCATTGAGAGCGGCTTGGTTGCCTTGTTCTGCATCTTCCGTTAGATCTTGAATATTGCGTACTACTTCTTGTGTTGCTGAGGTTACTTGTTGGGCTGAAGCAGCCATTTCCTCTGATCCAGCTGCTAATTCATCGGAGCTTTGACGAACAATAGCAATGATTTGCGATTGACTTCTAATCATTTCGTTGAAGGAACTAGTTAACTCACCTAGTTCGTCTTTCGAGCGAACTGTACCTTGTACAGTTAAATCACCCGCACCAGCTTTTGTCATTAGTTTTTGAAGTTCTTGAATAGGAGCAACTATGCGACCTGCGAAGAACCAACCAATGAATCCTGCTATAGTAAAAATAACAACTGCCGCTATGGTTGTTTGAGTAGCTAGTGCCCTTTCAATAGCTTGAATCTCCGCACGTGGGATGGCTGTGCCAATCATGCCAATAGTAGTTCCATCAGCACCTTCTAAAGGCATATATCCTGTAATGAAATTGCGATCAAAAGATTGGTTCATGCCAACAAAAAGACTACCTTCTTGTATCACCCTTTGTACAATTTCTTCATTACGTACTTCTGTCCCAATCTGCCGATTCCCGCTCTCATCAACTGTTGTTGTGGCTACCCGTTCTGTTCCCAAAAACAAACTAAATACGCCATCATACATATGTTGAGCTTGGTCTACCATGCCATTAGCACTGGCCACATAGCCCGTTGAAAGAGCACCAATCAATTGACCTGCCTCATTGTAAATAGGCGTTCCCGCACGCACAGAGAGTCTAACGACTCTACCTTCTTCAATGCCCACAAAAGCTTTGCCAGCAAGAGCTTGTTGAATATTAATCTGATTAGAAATATTATCATCAGGCGCTGGGACCTTTTGAGGCTCATGAGTTCTGATGATCACACGACCAGTAGGATCTGTGATGACAAGGTAATCTAATTTACCCATTTCCATTAAAGGCGCTGTTACTGTCAAGAGATAGCTAAAGTCATTTCTCTGCACACCTTCAACAATTTGAGGATGTTGGGCTAAGATGTTACTCTGTGCTAAGGCCTGCGTCTTATACATAGACAAAAGCTCTTCCATACCGAGAAGATTTTTTTCGATACGTTCTATGAAAACCCTTTCAAAGCGATCGCTGGCTGTGTAGATGGAGAAGAGAGCAAAAATAGTCGTTGCCACAAGAAGTATGCCAAGAATCACTAAGATCAACTTTGCTTGTAAGCCACTAAATAGGCTTTTCATTCTATCCACTCCGATCTTTGATTAAAATCAAGTCTTCTATAGAAAGCTGTTTATGCAACATAGATCTTTAGCGTACATATTCGACTTATTTAATATTTCTCCTTGCTAATTTACTTCTTTTTGCTAACCTAATTAACCTAATTAATTTGAATAAAACCCCAAATTCTTTATATCCAAAAAAAGTCGGTACTTGTGATCAAGTACCGATTGAGCAAAGCGTGTCTGGACTATTTATCGTTCAGCTGTTCATTTTTGATTCCTCTGCAGATGTTGCTTCTGCCTGATAGAACTTGGTTCGATATCGATGAACTAGCAGAGCAAAGACGATCATAACAACCGTTACAATAGCTAAGCGCAGAGCATTTTCCTGGGGGTTCCAGATATCATGACCGATCAAGCCATCAAAAAGCACCATGGGAATTTTACCTATCGCAGTAGCGGCAATGAAAGCGACAAAGGAAGCACCGCTTAGAGAAGCTGTTATATTGATAGCACCAGTAGGCACAAAAGGTGCTAAACGTAAGAGTAAGATACTCCAAAAAGCGTTATCGCGAATCCAATGATCAAATTGATTCAGCTTCTTATGTCTACTTAACAAGCTTGCCATATAGGAACGACCATAGTAGCGAAAAAATACAAAAGCTAAAGCAGCACCTACTATTTCACCAATCCAAGCAATAAGCAGACCAGTTTGCCAACCAAAAACGTGAACAAAGGCACCAATTAAAAAGAAACTAGGTATAAGGGCGATAAAGTTTTGCACCGTTGAAAGAAAAATAGCAATTAACCAGGCTTTCCAACCTAGCTCATTAAGATAAGTAGCAAGCGCTTCTATATCTGTCGTCAGCGACATGGTTAGAAAGGTTTTTCCCCATTCTGTTTGCCAGATTGAGAAGGCGGTGCCAAGAAAAATAGCTAGATAGATAAGTTTTTTGATTGGCACGACAGACCTCCTCTACTTAGGCACGATCATAAAATTCACCGACGGATTCTGCTCTTTGGCCCAGTTGAAGGACCATTCGTTACGGAAAAGAATTACGGGGCGATCTTTTATATCTCTTACGATCATAGCACTATCGATGCCTTTAATACTTTTCTTAAGATCTCCTTCATCGATCCAGCGAGCAGTGCTATATCCAAGATGGTTCATTTCAATATCTACACCATATTCGTTTTTCAAGCGATACTCTAGTACTTCAAACTGAAGCAAACCTACTGCTCCTACAATGTAAGACTCAATGGCCATCTCAGGTTGACGAAAGACTTGTACAGCTCCTTCTTGAGTGAGCTGAGTCATACCTTTGTTAAATTGCTTGCGCTTCATAGTATCTTTGGCTTGAACGCGTGCAAAAAGTTCTGGTGGGAAGACAGGAAAATCTTCGAATTGGAAGGTCAGACCATCTTGACAAAGACTATCGCCAATACCGAAGACACCGGGATCAAAAAGACCGATAATATCGCCAGAATAGGCTTCGTCTATGATCGTCCGCTCCTGAGCCATAAATTGCGTTGGCTGAGCAAGCTTGATCGTCTTTCCTGTGCTTAAATGCTTAACAGCCATCCCTTTGGTGAACTTGCCAGAACAAATGCGAATAAATGCGATACGATCCCGATGGGTGGGGTTCATGTTCGCTTGAATCTTAAAGACGAAAGCTGAAAAACGCTCGTCATGAGGTTCTACAGCATTTTCGACACCTTTACGGGACAGGGGCGGCGGCGCTAGTTGCAAGAATTCTTCAAGAAAAGGACGTACACCAAAGTTGCTAATAGCACTACCAAAAAACATTGGCGTTAATTCACCAGCCGCTACTTTCTCTTCATCAAAAACATCACCAGCTAGATCAAGTAACTCAATGTCTTCTTGTAAAGCTTTGTAAGCTTCTTCTCCCAAAAGCTCTGCAAAAGCAGGATCATCAACAGAGCCTACTTGTGATGGAATAATCTTCTGCCCATGAGCACCTTCTGTATCAAAAAGTTCTACTTGGGCTAACTTTCGATTGTAGACACCAACGTAATTGCCATCATTTCCTATAGGCCAGTTCATTGGATAAGCCCTGATGCCAAGAACATTCTCGATCTCTTCCATTAAGTCAAAGGGACTTTTGCCAAAGCGATCAAGCTTATTAACGAAAGTAAAGATAGGAATTCCTCGCTGTTTACAGACGCGGAAAAGCTTTTTCGTCTGGTCTTCTACGCCTTTGGCAACGTCAATAACCATTACGGCGCTATCTGTTGCCATTAAAGTACGATAAGTATCTTCACTGAAGTCCTGGTGACCTGGTGTATCAAGGATATTAACACGGAAGCCATCATAGTCAAATTGCAACACACTGGAGGTTACAGAGATGCCTCTTTGCTTTTCAATCTCCATCCAGTCTGAGAGGGCATGCTTTTGAGATTTTCTTGCTTTTACGGAACCTGCTAAGCGGATAGCACCTCCGTAAAGCAGTAACTTTTCTGTTAAAGTCGTTTTCCCTGCATCAGGGTGAGAGATGATAGCAAAAGTACGACGACGATTGACTTCTTGGGCTAACGTTGACATTTCAGCAGTTGTCATTATATTTCTTCCTCCAGGCTAATTCTTAAGAATAGACCAATCTGACTAACATCACATCATATTAGTATACAACTTATTCAGAGGAAGTGAAAGAGAGCTGAGTAGCTTTTATTTTTTGGCCCACCTTAACATTTTCTGGGGAAAGTATTATCTCCTCATCACCTTGTAGTCCTGCTAAGACTTGTACTTTCTCATTAGCTATAATGCCAATGCTAACAGGCGCTTGCTTCACTTCTTCATTTTCCATGAGATAAAGAAAAGTCCCTTCGGCAGTTGCTAAAAGAGCACTGCGTGGAATAAGCAAACTTTCTTCAGTAGTCCAAGAGAAAGTAACATCGATGGGAAAGCCTTCAAGCCATTGTTCTGGTATGGGGTCGACAGTTATGTAGACAGGTACGCGACGTTGTTCTAATCCTAAAGGTGAGATTTTTGCTTCTGCTCTAGTTCCAATTCTGTCTACTTTAGCCTGTACACTTTTGCCTGTGCCCCGATGACTTACTACTACTTCTTGCCCTTTATGAACTTTGTTCACTTCTTCATGTAGCACATCTACTTGTATCTCCAGATCTTTCTTGCCTGTCAGGTTCAATAAGGGTCTAGAAGGGTCTACTAGTTGGCCACGATAAAGGTTCATTTCACTAATAGTGCCTGAAAAGGGTGCTCGAATCTCAAGAGTCGCTAAATCTCCAATTAAGCCTGCTTTCTCTGCTTCTATTGCTCGTAATCGTTCAGTCCAGTCACCTTGATCACGCAGTACCTGTGCCTGCTCATACTGCGCTTCTGCTTGAGCAAGGCGGCTTTGTTCTAAAGCTATTCTATTTTCAATTTTTTCTAATTCTACAGGAGGTACAGCGCCTGCTGAGACTAGCTGTTCAACTCGTTCACGCTCTGTAGCTAGTTCTGCAAGTTTTAGCCTGCTTTGTTCTATTTCTTCTGCCACGATGGCAACTTGCCAGACTTTCGCTTCCTGATTCACTTCAGCCATAATCAATTCTCGCT
The DNA here is from genome assembly GCF_008933955.1 of Heliorestis acidaminivorans. GTDB lineage: Bacteria > Bacillota > Desulfitobacteriia > Heliobacteriales > Heliobacteriaceae > Heliorestis > Heliorestis acidaminivorans. The sequence goes on along the minus strand of NZ_WBXO01000009.1, from coordinate 57,604 downwards.
GTGCTTCAAGCTGAGCTAGCCGCTCTTGTAAAGGGCGGTTATCAAGGCGCAAAAGAAAGTCTCCTTTGGCTACCACATCACCACTTTTTTTGGCTACTTCCAAAACTTTAGTTGCTACTGGAGGATAAAGAACCTGTTCTTCTTGAGCTACTAGGTAACCTCGCTCTTTCCATTGCACTTCTAGACTTCCAACTTGAGGCTTCTGAACTTCGATATTACCATTAGCTGTTGTGGTAGCCCAATAGAAAAGCAACAAGATAATTAATAGCACTGGTAGTGACCAGAGAAGCCATTTTTTCTTAATCATTACCACTAACCCTCCCTTTCCTTGAAAACTTCAACCATATCAAAATGAACTAGTTTGCGATAAAGCAATAAGTGAGCTAGTAATACAAAGCTAACTATAGCCAAGCCGGCCCAGAGAAAGACATCAACGGAATAATACAGTGGCACTTCATAAAAATCAGTTGATGTTGCTTTAAGCAAGGCCGCAACTAAGGCTGTACTCAAGGGAATGCCTGCAAGAACAGCGCCTAGGGCCAATAATCCATTTTCTCCTGCAATCATGGCTAGCATCTGACCTTTGGAAAAGCCGAGCACTTTTAAGGTTGCTAATTCACTGCGCCGTTCTTCTAAGTTTAAGGATGTGACAGCATAAAGGCTTGTCACTCCTGAGATCATAGCAAAAGTAACAATTACGATAGATGTGTAGATCATCGTTTCCATCAATTCAGCTAAGTTGTTTTGCAGTCTGATCTGACTGAGGTAAGTATTAATTCCATCAGCTTCTTGCAATTTTTCTTCTAGCGATTCCTGTAGGGTCGGTTCTACTTTGAGCAAGAGAGAAGTAGTAACATCTCTTTCTCCTATGACCTTACTAGCTACTTGTCTTGGCAAAAAGGCATTATAACCAATATATTGGGGTATTACTTGAGCAATAGTCCAAAGTTCTTCCAAAGGTTCACCTAGTAAAAATTCTACCTGAACTGTGTCACCGGCTTTTACATTAAGTTGTTCTGCTAATCGCTCCGATAAGGTAAGACCTTCTGCATAGAGGACTTGATCAGCCCCCTCCTTATCAAGCAATCGATAGAGTCGCCCCTCTTCTTCTATACCAAGGAGAGCTACTTCTTCACTAGCTCCTCTACTTTTTAATCGTGCCGGAATAATCAAGTGCCCTTCAGCAAAGTGAACTTCTGGCCAAGCTTCGATCTCACTTATTACATCATCAGCCGGTAAAGGCTGTGCTAAATAGACTTGATAATCAAAAGGCTGACTCTCTACATAGTAGTCCTCGAACATGTAATTTACTGAATCATCTAAGGCCATACCAGTAACAGTTAGAATATATGCAATTAGCAAGCCTACAAAAGTTAAAAGAGAGCGTCCTGGATTGCGCAGTAAGTTACGCAAAATCAGTTTACTAGTAAAAGGCAAGAGAGGCCAAAAAGGAAGTCGATGAAGCGGCCAGGCTTTTCCACTTTGTGGTGCTTCAGCGCGCATAGCTTCAGCAGGCTCTAGGCGCAAAACACTTCTAGCTCCTAAGTAACCAGCTAAAGCACCTCCCAAAGCGGCTAAGAAAAAGGCTATGGCCATGCGCTGACCATCAAAGCCGATGAATACATCAGGTAACTTAAAGTAAGTAACCAAGTATTCTGTAAGGCCATTAGCTACTGTTGTTCCAAGTAAGACGCCAAAAAGCCAACCAAGAAAAGCAACACCTAAACCCCAGACCATGAAATGTAATAAAATTTGCCGAGGATGATAACCAAAAGCTAGTAAAGTTCCAATCTGCTTTCTCTGACTTTTTACTAAGCGATGAAGTAAGTTAAAGAGCATGAAACTAGATAAAAGCAAAAATACAACAGCCATGTAAGAGGCCATTATTTCCAGACCTTCGATCTCCTGCATTAAGACAGCATGGCTAATCTGCTTTTCTCGATCATAAATCGATATAAGCCCGTAAGGTTTTAATTCTTCTTCTAGCAGATCCTTTAATGCCATGATAGACGCACTATCGGAGCTAGAACTTCGAAAAACTATTTCATTATAGAGGCCTTGTAAATCAAATAGCTCCTGAGCTCGTTCATGAGTTATGTAAGCAATACCAAAGCCTTCCGGATCAGGTGCCATTTCAGCACCGTCTCGCAAGGTATAGATATATTCAGCGCTAATAGCCAGGCCTGTTATCTCAAGGCTTACTAAGCGTCCCTTGACTAGCAACTCTACAAAATCACCAACTTGCAAAGCATTAGCTGTTGCAAAAGCCGGATCAAGAACAAGATTGGCGAGAGCATTCTCTGAACGACTACCTTCTACAAAACGTATGTCGTTAACCTGACTAGTTCTATCTTCAGGTAAAGATATGAGACGTAAAGTCTTACCGTCTTGCAAAGAAAGATCTTGAACTATGCGACCTTCTAAAGCTTCTAGACCCGGTAAGCCCTGCAGGTATTCAAGTTCTGTTTCTGGAATTTGCCGTACCTGGGCAAAGATGTGAGCAAATTGGAGCTCTTCATAGTAGGACTCTTTGGCTTGGTAAAGGTTGCGACTCGTTGAGAAAAAAGCAATAAAAATCATGACACCAACAGTCATGACTAAGGAGGCGGCAATTAAAGTTCCTTTGCGCCCTTGTACTTCGCGCCAAAGCTTGCGCCATAGTATCACCAGGTCACCTCCTCAGCCGCACAAGGCTGGGCGTTAATCCTGTTTTCCACAATGCGCCCACTGCCCATGACCAGCACACGGTGAGCCATCTGAGCAATTGCACCGTTGTGAGTAATGATAAAAACTGTTTTGCCTTGCTCTTGGTTAAACTTTTGTAGAAAATCTAGAACTTTGCGGCCAATAGAAAGGTCGAGAGCGCCTGTTGGCTCATCACAAAGTAACACATCAGGATTTTTGGCGGCCGCTCTTGCTATAGCAACGCGCTGTTGCTCTCCTCCTGATAATTGCGCTGGGAAGTGACTAGCTCGCTCTGCTAGTCCTACATGTTCTAATACTTCATCTATATCTAAGGGGGTTTTAACTAAGGTAGCTCCCATTTCTACGTTTTCACGAACCGTAAGGGCCGGCAAAAGATTGTAAAATTGAAAAATAAAACCCACAGCATTGCGACGATAATTAGTCAAAGCTTTTTCATTAAAAGAAGATAGATCTTGTCCTCGATAATAACAGTGACCTGAAGTAGCTGAATCAAGGCCACCTAAAAGGTTTAGGAGGGTGCTTTTGCCAGAACCAGAAGGACCGAGAATGACCACAAGTTCCCCTAGGTTTATCTCGAAAGTAGCATCTACTAGCGCAGGAACGGTGACTTCACCCATTTGATAAAGCCTGCTTAATTTTTCAGTGCGAAAGATAGGATCCATTGAATTCACCTACTTTCTTAAGGGACGACTTTGCTTGTAAATTTATTATTTGATAACTGGCCTCTTTATAACATCGCCTAAGAAAAGGGACTAAACATTAAATGTATAAGTACTATGCAATACTCTCTTTTTCATACAATTATTTTACATTCATGTGCTAGTGCGGTACAAGGTTTTTTCATTCCCAGAAATAGCAAAAAGCCTGCTCTTGAGTTACAAGATAGGCTTCTCATCCTAACTCTACTCTCTATAAAGAGATTTATTGGTTTTTTTAGCTAAAAAGCAAGGGAATAGATTATCTGTGCAGAAAAAACACTATAGATTCAAGATAAGGAGGTGTTTTTCTATGTTAATTACTAATACGGAAACGATTGCCGACCGAAAAATCGTTCAAACCTTAGGCCTAGTTAGAGGAAGTAGTATTCGAGCCAAGCATATCGGTAGTGACATAGTTTCAGGGCTACGCCAATTAGTAGGCGGTGAAATGAAGGAGTATGGCAAAATGGTAAATGAAGCACGAAACTTAGCCATAGAAGCGATGCTCGAAGAAGCAAGAATGCTTGGCGCTGATGCTGTTGTTAATGTACGATTCTCTACATCGTCGATTATGCAAGGAGCTGCTGAAGTTCTCGTCTTTGGTACAGCTGTGAAAACTAGTCAGTAATAAAGGTGAAAATTAAATAACTCTATAGCTTCACATTTATTAACTTAATACATCTAGGAAAAACGATAAAGGCCACACAGTAAGTAATACTGTCATGGCCTTTATTCATTCTCTTATATAATATATTTACTGATTAGTCCTATTGCTTACTTCTGTTTTTCGAGAGAGGCAACTTGTTGATCATACCAAGAGTACAAAGCTCTTTGAAATTGCTCCTGCCATTGCTCTAACAAGTAATGTCGCCAACGGCAAAGCAATCCGTCAAAGCGAGTAATAATCTGTTGACGGTAACGTTTTTTTTCTTGTTCATAAGTGCATTCATTAACACTCAATAGTAAAGAACCGATACCTAAGGAAGACATGCCTTGTTGTAGTAAGCTTTTTCCCCACTTAGGTATTGATGAAGGGACGGCTAACTGCAAAGTATGATTCCATAGTTGATTGTATTGCTTTTCTGCAAAGCCCGTTAAGAGTAAGGTCGCTTTCTGCTCCCTTACTCCTTGTTGAATTGTTGACGGATAAGGGAGGTAAGTTGGTAAAGAAAGTTTTTCTCCGAACTTTTCTGAATGAATCCTATTTAAGTCAAAGCGAATATCTTCTAATAATTTTTGTAAATCATTACCAGTAGGAAGAAAATCAGATTCCTTATATTTTAACAAAGTATAAGCTTGTTCAGTTACATTATCAATTTCCTGATTCATTTTCTGACGCCATTGCTCTTCGAAGTTATGGCAATGGACCTTAATGATAGATTTGCCTTGCTGAAGAAGTAACTTGGCTTTTGCTTCTACAGCTTTTTGTTGTGTCTCTTGTTGGTGTGCTTTGTGTTGGCTCTCTACCAAGCTCTTTTCACTTAAACGGGAAGATACTAAGGATGCCATTAAAGCCACCTCACTAGAAAACGATTTTCAATATCATGATATGAGATTAGATAAGATCTGTCAATCTAAAAAAAAACTTTTAGCATATCTTTTTTCCACTAAAGCTCCTGTCGAATTGTGTATCTTTTTGCTTTACTTTTTTGGCAAATATTAATACAATTGATTATGTAGTTGATACTTATTTTCAAAGGGAGGTTTTTTCATGAATCAAGGAAATGGTGTGCGTAAACAACTTTTTTCTTTGTTGGGAAGTAAAAGTGGTAAAGGTTTTGCTTTAGGCGTTGGTGCTACTTTAGTAGCTACTGCTCTCATTCCTACCGTAGCTAAAGCTCTTAGACCTCTTGCTGTACAAGTTACTCAAGGTGCTATTGACATAACTGAGAAAGCAGTCGCTAAAGGTGCTCAACTGAAAGAAAACGTGGAAGATATTGTGGCAGAAGCTCAGTTTAAGCATTATCAAGAAAAAGTGGCCACTGAGCAAGAACAAGAAGTATCTTGCCAGGAAAGTGTCAACAATGAAGTAGAGTCAGTAAATGCTACAAAAACTTCTTCAGTAACAAGTACTGTAACAACAGCACCTTCTAATTCCGCAATTGTGGAAAATCAGGGCGCAATTAAAGCTCAAGGCCATCTAGAAATTGCTCCTTCAGCAGGAGACACACCAAAGAACGGAAAGAACACTGAACAAGGCGATACCTAGTTATGGTAGAAGTTATTCATAAACTGCCGGGAAGAGTTCGTCTGTCCTTACGAGGGTTACAGAGTAATGCTTTATTAGCGAAAGTGATTGAACTGACTTTCTCTTCCTATGGCGGAATAAAACAAATTACAGCTAGCTCTGCTTCTGGTAATGTTTTAGTCTTATATGATCCTTCCATAGTACCACTTGAAGAGATAAAAAAAGAATTACTAAAGCTAAAAAATCTAGATAAGGAAACGCTGATACGCTTGGAGCTAACGGCGGCTCTTGCTGAAGCTTCCTCTTCAAGTACAGATAGCTTAGATGAGTCGAAGGACTCCCTAGGCTCTGCTTGTTCTACAGACAACTCTGATGATAACAAGAGTCTATGTAAAACTAACCGTTGTCGCCCTGTAGCAGAAGAGCCTGAAGAGCTACCTTTAAAAAGGCAGATTATCCAATCTGTATTTACAGGTGCCATCTTGCTTTGGGTTGGTGTAAAAAGGCTTTTCTTAGGTCCTTCCATATTATCGGCCAGTCGTACCGTACATACTGTTTCTTCCCTTACAACAATTGTAGCTGGCTATCCTATCTTACGTAGTGGCTTAAGTGCTTTAAGTGGCAAAAAGATAAACAACGATCTTTTAATTAGCATGGCCACTCTCGTTTCTCTGCTCTTACGGGAAAGTGTTACTGGACTGGTCGTCGTTTTCTTAGTTAATCTTTCTACACTTTTTCAGACTCTGACTTTAGAACGTTCTCGCCGAGCTATTCGAGAGCTATTAGAAGTACAAGAAGAAAAAGCTTGGGTAGTTCGTAATGGTGTGGAAATAGAAGTACAAGTACAAGATATCGTACCTGGCGATGTGGTTGTTCTACAGCCTGGCTCTAAAATTCCTGTAGATGGTCAAGTTCAGGAAGGCCAAGGGGCTGTTAACGAAGCAATGATGACCGGTGAATCTATCCCACGAATGAAACAGCCTGGGGACAGTGTTTTCAGCGGTACGATGGTTGAAACTGGTAACATACGTGTCTTGGCGACTAAGGTTGGAGATGATACAGCCTTAGCTCGCATTATTCATCTTGTAGAAGATGCACGAAGTCATCGTGCGCCTATCCAAAACTTTGCCGACCGCTTTTCTGAGCGCTTTGTTCCTTTCTCTTTCTTATTAGCTCTGGCTGTTTTCTTTGTTACTCGCGATTTCCGAAGAGCTATGACTATGTTGATTATTGCCTGCCCCTGCGCTGTTGGTTTGGCTACGCCGACAGCAGTAAGTGCCGCTATGGGCAATGGTGCTCGACGTGGTATCTTAATCAAAGGTGGTCATTATTTAGAAGAAGCAGGCTCTCTTGACACGGTTCTTTTCGATAAGACTGGTACTTTGACAGAAGGTCGTCCTCGTGTAAGCCGTATCATTAGCGTACATAACGACTACAGCCCAGAAAACGTATTAGCTCTGGCCGCTTCTGGAGAATTGCATTCTAATCACCCACTAGCTAACGCTGTAGTCGAAAAAGCGCGAGAAATGGAGCTAATTATTCCAGAACATACAGATGATGAAGTTGTTATAGGACACGGAATCCGCGTACTTATTGACGGTCGACCACTCTTAGTAGGTAGTGGTCATTGGATGGACGATGAAGGTATTGAGCGCAAACATGCTGATTTTGAAGCTACAAGAATGCATAACCTTGGCGAAACAGTTCTTTATGTAGCTCATGAAAAAACTTTAATAGGTCTCATCGGTGTGGTTGATAAATTACGTGAAAGATCAAAAGAAGCAATTGATCTGCTTTACGCCGAAGGCATTGAAAATGTGGCCATCATTAGCGGTGATAATCCGGAAACGGTGTCAATCATTTCTCGTCAACTAGGTATCGAACTCAGCCACGGTAGTCTTATGCCCGAAGATAAAGTAGATATTATCAAAAAATACCAAGACCAGGGCTATAAAGTAGCCATGGTCGGTGAAGGTGTCAACGATTCTCCTGCCCTAGCAACGGCTCATGTAGGCATTGCAATGGGACAAGCTGGTAGTGACGCCGCCATTGAAACAGCGCCTATTGTACTACAAGGAGATGACCCTACCAAAGTAGTACAACTTGTCATCTTAAGTCGCCGTACCATGGAAGTGATTCGTCAGAACTTCGCTTTTGCTGTTGGTATTAATGCTACAGGAATTCTGCTTGGTGCTTTGAACATTATCTCCCCTCTAACAGGCGCGTTACTTCACAACTTAAGTACTTTAGGTGTCGTCTTAAACTCAGGTCGTTTGCTAATCTATCCTCTTGATGTAGAAGGAGGTCGCAAAGAGCTGGGAGGTGGTTCCCTTGCTAAGATGGAAGATTCTGCATAAGATTCCAGGACGCATGCGTTTGCAAATCCTAGAGTCTTCTCCGCAGTCGCTTTGGTTCGACCGCTTAGAATCGATGGAAAGGCTCTCTGCTGTGCAGTCGGTAGATTATAACGCTCTTTCTAAGACCGTTCTAATTAAGTACGACGTTGCAAAGATTACAGAACAAGCTTTGCTAGCCTTGTTATCAGCGCCGAAAGATACTTTTGCCTTAAACAATGTTAGCAAAACAACAACTACGCCAGCTCTTGCTCTACTTAAAGTAGGCGCTGGTGTAGTGCTAGTAATGGTTCATCGAAAGCTCTTTCGCTTGAGGATCGGCAATATGCTCTGGTGGAGTATTGTTGCCTACCTGTTGAAAAAGCACTATCCCATCATTCGAGCGCGCTTGCGCCGCTTAGGGATTTTGGAGTCTCGCAAGGCTTTCACTGCCGCTGTTCTGCCTGCGAAAGCCTCACCTGTGAAAAGGGAGATTGCGAAGGCTTTGCCACCGAGAGCGTAGTTTTGCTGAGAGCATGCTTTAGGTGAAATAAAAGGTAAGAAAAGGAAAAGAAAAAAAGCCCTGTCACAGCACTTTGGTTATGCCCATCCTGTGATAGAGGCTTTTTTCTATAAAAAAAAGTCTTGCTGAACAGCAAGTCTTAGAAAGCAAACATTTTTTGAAAAGTATTGGAATCAAGATAGCTTTATGTGGGGAGTAAAAAAGAATAGCTTCTTGATCAATATTATGTAGTGATCATCGCTTATTTACTTTTAGTGTGATCAAGTGCTCGTAAATCTTCTCTTCCACAACTGCAACTTGATGGCTAAGAGCATTTAAGTTACTAGATATAGAAACGATCTCTTCATCTTGAAAACCCATTTTTGTTACTTCATCTTCTGCTTTTTTGGCTAACAGATAGGTCTGATCAGCCACCTGTGAAAGGACACCCAACTGTTCACCTACCTGTCGGTAAAGTTGGCAGAGCTCCTTCATAGTAAAAAATGTCACCCCTTCCAATATAACGAGTGATATTTATTCTCATTTGAATTCTAATGCTTTTTGTAACCCTTGTCAATAAGATATGCTACAACCAACTAGGAGAAAAAGAAATTACTAGGTAAGCACATCATTAACCTGCATTTTTTTATCACTCTTTTTCTTCCACAAAAAGAGCATATCAAAGCAAGCGAGGGTTATTCTTAATTAGCAATAATATTTCATGACACAATTGGCTTTCGCAAATTCTGTAACAAGTTCCACACTTTATGACTAGCCAGATAGATAGCGCTGATCAAAAAGACTAGCCAAAAGGTAACAAAGCGTATAGCTACGGCAAGGGCTAGGCTTTCTTGCAAAGGAATGTTAAAAGAGCTCAACAGTAGTACCATAGCTCCTTCAAAAGTACCAATTCCACCAGGTGACAAAGGAAGCATCGCAACCATGTAAGCAAGATAAGTTATAACGCCAATTAGGGCTAGAGAGATAGGCACATCAAAAGCTAACACAACAATATAGGCTTTCACTGGGTAAAGAAGCCAGATAAAAATAGAAAGAGCACCTTGCCCCATCCAAATAGCCTGGTCCCCTTTAGTTTCTGCAATAGCCTGACGAAAAGCATCAATGCCAGCAAGAGCTTTTTCTTTCCTTCCTTTTGACAAAGGTATACGTTCAAGCAATGCCATCATTTGCTTTGGGATAAGCAAAAAAAGAAGGATCAAGCCCGTTGTTGCTAAAAGAAAAAGAAAGCTTCCCAAAAAAATCTGCCCCTGCAAGCCTTCCACTCTGTGATTAAGCATAAGCCAAGATAAGCCAATGGCACTAATGAGCAGAAAAGGAACAATGCTAATCGCTTTTTGCAAGGTCAATAAAGCCACAGCTTGCGACAAACTAAAGCGCATTTTCGAACATAAAAGCCAGATCTTTGCTCCTTCACCGCCTGCTTTCATAGCTGGAGTTATTGACTCGACAAAAGTACCTGCTAAATTCATATGTACCATATCTAGATAAGTAACTTTTCCGCCTATTTTTTTGGCAAAGATATACCACTGCAAGGCTATTAAAGCTACCGTAAATATCTGCAACAAAGAGGCGAAAAAAAGCAAAGTGCGATCCATGCTTTTCAAAGTATCAATTAATTCACTGATAGGTACCGACCAGAGCAGGAAAGCCAGAATGGACAGTCCTACCACATACAGTAGCGCTTTCATCAAGGCGCTCTCTCCCTTTTAATAGAAGGATCGTTTTTTTCAAGGTAGCCTTTTTTTGTTTCGTTATGGAACAGGCTATGCAATAGGGATTCTTCTCCTGGTCAAAAAAAGACAACCTCATATCATCGGGACATCTGAGAAGAACACGTGTGCCTTTTTGGGCTCCTTGCCACACATTGCGCAAGATAGCATCCTGTGGCATAGCCTGTAGGGCTACATGAACTACGGTATAAGGTGATGTATCTATATGTTGACCGGAAGCACAAAAGATTTTTATCTGTGAAGTTAACCCTAACTTTTCAACAAATTTTCTAGCACAATAAACAGCACTTCGATCACAATCAATAACGTCCACCCTTGCACCTGTACGTTGGGCAATTTCTAGAGCTGTACAAGGTAAAGGTCCACCACCAATACAGAGAACCTTATCTTCCTTGGTTATTCTACCAAGCAGGATTTCTTTACTTACTACTTCTTCATAATATTTTTTGTGTAAGCGAAACATCCAGGAAGAGCGTAATGCTACCTGCTCTACCAAGGGTGTCAGTTTGCTAATAAGTTTCATTTTCATCATATTGCGAAAAGCCCCCCTTTTTTCGTAATGATGAATCATCTCTAATCCTTATAGAAAAGTTCCTTTATAAACAGGAACTATGTGACTTATGTAAAAGTAAGTTATATTAAAAAAGGACGTCCTTGTTACTAGAAAAAGCCTAGTAACAAGGAACCTACCTGATTAATTAGGCCAGCAAAGAAAAAGGCACTGGTTATAGTCAAGACAACGATATACACAGCAACTTTGACACCAAATTCCTTAAATAGTACGCCAAAAACAGCCAAGCAAGGTACGTAAAACAAAGCAACAACAGAACCTACTAATAGTTGTAGTGTAGTTAAATCCATTTCCAAAAGAGGCAATACACCTAGTTCACGACGAATAATACCAAGCACCAGCGCCAAGCTAGCTTCTGGTGGTAAGCCCATCCAACCTGACACGAGAGGTTTTATGTATTCGCCAAAGACCTCTAAAGCACCCGTTTCTACCATAAGAGCGGCTAAAGCAATACCAAAAAACAAAGGTAGCTGTGCGTCAACCATAAAGTTCTTTGTTCTTAGCCATATCTTCCTAGTAATAGCTTTCCGATCGGGGAGCAAGAGATTAGGAATCTCTAATAGCATAGGATCGATTTTTCCGGGAATTATTCGCCCCATAATATTACCAGCCACCACAAGAGCACCAAAAGAAATAATTAGCATCAGTATTAACACTGTTATGGAGCGTTCTCCAAGTAAGGCGACAAAGGCACCTGTTTGCGAGGCACAAGGTATAGCTAGTGACACTAAAGTTGCTACGATAAGGCGCTCTTTATAGGTCGTTGCGGCTCGAGTACCTAAAATGGCTGGCACAGCACAACCGTAGCCCATAAATAAAGGTACTACGTTACCTCCTTGTAGACCCATACTGCGTAAAGTTCTATCTAATAGCACACCTAGGCGAGGCATGTAACCACTATCTTCCATAAAAGCCAAGACAATGTAAAACAAAAAGATATAAGGTAGAATCAAGGCAAAAGGCCATTCTATCATCTTCACAAGAACGCCATATTCACCGACTAATATGTTAAAAAGAAGTCCTTCCGTCACAAATAAAGCAACAAAAGACTTAATTGCAGGTACGATTAGGTCATGTGTAACAGGCAAGAAAAAAACAGCTCGTAAAGCTTTACCGCCACCAACGACTAAGCCTAGAGCCACTAAAAGTACGAGTAGAGCAATTGGCAACCCGGGCATTGGTCGAAGCATCCAATCACCAAGGCGTTGGCGAAAAGTAGGTTGCCTTTCCTCTACCCTCAGAACCTTATCTACAATTCGACTTATCTCTTGCCACTGTTCTTTTTGTGGCTTTCCATCAGGTTTACAAGATTTCAATTCAATACTGGCCGTCTTGACAACTTGATCCAGCACTTCTTGTAAACCTTGATTGCGAATAGCAATAATCGGAAGCACCGGCGCATCTAATTCACGAGCTAAGGCTGTTGTATCGATGGAAATACCTTCTCGCTCTGCAATATCTAAAAAGTTAACAGCAAAAACGATAGGAATATCGCATTGTTTTAGTTGTAGGGCTAAGTTTAAGTTACGTTCCAGATTAGTTCCGTCAAGAACACATAAAATCAGATGAGCACCTTCGCCAAGCATATTAATCGCCACTTCTTCAGCAGGCGATGTAGACTCTAAAGAGTAAGTACCAGGTACATCAATCAGAGAAATTACTTGACCACGGTATTCTGTTTTTCCACTTGTAAAACCGACGGTAGTACCGGTGTAGTTAGCAGATAATACTTCTTTATTAGTTAGTTTGGAAAAGACAACACTCTTACCTACGTTGGGGTTACCCATTAAGAGCACTCTTATTTCATCAGCTCGTACTGGTAAAAGTAGTTCTTCTTGCGAATGGCAGTCCAACAGAGTCACCTCTTTAATAGTCCTTCTTTGTACTTTGAATAGAATCGATTAACTAGTCTCTTTTACTGTGATCTGATCAGCTAAATCTTTGGCGATTGCTATATGGCGACTCCCTATTTTGATAACAATAGGACCTCCTAAAGGCTGTTGAGAAAGCACTGTAACTGTAGCTCCTTCACGTAATCCTAGAGATTTTAACAAGCCTACTTGTGGTATCTGTTCAATCACATATTTGCTTTTTTGATCTATGTTGTACAAGGGCATATACTCATCCCCTTTCAGTGTGATAATGACTGTAATTTTCAGTTTATAATTAAAGATATGATACTCATTTTCAATTATATTCCCATTTTTCTGCTCTGTAAAGAGCTTTTTTCCATAGTTGGTATTAAAGAAAAAAACCACTAATGCCTTTAGGCAAAAGTGGCTTAAGCTAGTTTGTATTATATGCTATTCAACTTTTCTTTTACTTCACTAAAGGTGCTAAAGCTCGAAACTCATCAGTACAAGCTCTTTCTAGTAAGTCAAAAAAAACTGATTCGCTATTCCAGATCTCCGCTCCTAATTCTTTCATCATAGCCAAACCATTTTGGTAGTTTAGTTCTCTGCGAGAACCAATAGCATCGCTAGGCAGAATAACTCTGTAACCTTGGTTTAGGAGATCTCGTACTGTTTGGAAGACGCAAACGTGACATTCTGTACCGACAACGATAACATCTTTGCGCTTTACTTGCTCTAGTTCTGTCAGTAATTCTTCGTTGCAAGCGCTAAAGGTGACTTTTTCTAGGACTTTTGCTTCAGCCAGCACTTCTTGCAATTCTTGTACCGTCGTACCTAAACCTTTAGGATACTGTTCCGTAATTAGGATAGGTATGGCCAACTTATGAGCTGTCTGCGCCAAAATTGCAATGTTACGCAGGATCACTTCTTTTTTGTCGATAGCTGGTACTAACCTTTCCTGAACATCAATGACCAAAAGAAGGACTTCTTCTCGCTTAAGGCGATTGTAGGCCATGTCTACCCCTCCTACTCTTACTCACTACTTGTCTACTACCAGAATTGGAGTTCCATGGTTTTTTCTACCTTATGCTTTTGAAGTCCTGCCTTAATTAGGGAAAATCTCTATTGACCCAGTTTTTTATCATCTTGATCGTAGTAGGTTTTACGATTGTGGTTCTGTAGCTACTATACTTTCTCTTTCTGTTAGTAGGGAAAGGATATATTGCTGAACTTCTTGACGACTTAGAATGAACATATGACCTGACAAATCGCGATGAAACAATCGACCACCCTCGATGACCTTACCATCAGCTATAGGCTTACCCTGTTCATCAACGATAAAGGATGTAAAAGCAGGGACAATTAGATCACTTTCTGCAGAAAAAGTAGCTACACGCAAACCTTCTTCTTGTAAGGCTTCAATCATCTGACGCTTTGTATCTATAAAGTCTGGTGAAGCACTGTACTCCCAGATCAGCTGTTTAACAACTGGTGCCGAGAAAACATGGCCACTATACTCCAGAAGACGCATTAGCGGCTCTGGAAGTCGAGCTGAAGAACCGAGCAAAGGAGAATTGAGTGTTACAACACCTTTTATTCTTTCCCTATTCTCATGATTAGTTCTACTTACAAAATCAAGGGCAATTCTACCGCCTAGACTGTGACCGACCAGCAAAAATTGAGCCTCTTCATGTAAAAGCGTAAATTCTTCAATCATGGACTCTAAGGCTTGTACACTTACTTGCATAGGTTGACCTGTATCTCTTGGTGAGTATTTTCTAGGATGCCAGATGCCTTTACGTATCTCCCCTCCTAGATAGCTATACTGTAAAAAACGATCATCATAGAGGTTATAGCCAACTTTCGTTAAGGCTTTGCGAATCTCATGAAAACCCATATTGTTAAAGCGACTGCCATCAGAATAGCAACCTAGTCCGTTTAGAAAGACGATATAGACATTTGCTATCGTCTCTTGATCGGCAATTACTCTTTCTACATTCCATTCTCTTTCGTTTATGGGCTCATTGCCTAGATAGGGTCTTTCCCAATAGATAAGAGAAGCTAGTGCTAGTAACATCACTAGACTTATTACCACAATCTTTTTCATAAGTCTATTTTTTTGATTACTTTGTTTACCTATACTTCTGACAGATGGTTAATTTTCTCCATAAAAACAAAGACCTTCTTCTCTAAGGAAAAAGGTCTTCATTGGTTAAAAATTGTTAAGCCCGGTAAATGATCTTTGCAAGTTAAGCAGTTCCTTCCGGTTCATCCCAAGCTTTTTGTAAAAGGTAAGCACCGCCAAAAAATAAAACAAAGCCCATAACGCCAGCCATGATATAAAACCACATTAAGGTAGCTAGTTCGCGCAAAGCTTCGTCGTCATCAATTAGAGCCTCTAGTTCCGCAACCGCTTCTTCTCCTCTAGCACTAGCTTCCATCATAACTTCTTCAGTAATCCCTAATTCAGCTTTCACTTCATCAAGCGTACCGAGGACTTGGAAACCAGCGTAAAACCCCCACAAAAGAACTACTATTCCAATTGCTTTTAATATTTTCGGCATCCACTGTTTCAACAACTTACACCTCCAGCCTGATTTTTTCGCCAGAAAAACGCTTTTCCCTGCTCTATTTCACAAAATATTTCGAGATAGAGATGAGAATACTTCTAGTTGACATACCTTTTATGGTCATTACTTAATTAAGGGGGATGTAATGCTTTATGACTTTTAGCCGCCCCAATCGTTCAGAAGCTATTCTCGCACGAAACAGAACACCTAATTCAATTACTACGATCAGCGGTCTCTGCGCTACCTGTTCCAGAGAGTGCCCTGGTCTTTGTGAAGTAGCCAAAGCGGCTTATCGAGGCAAAGAAGTTCTTTATCCTCAGCCTTTTGGTGCTATAACAGCTGGTTCTGAGAAAGTTTATCCCATTGATTATTCCCACTTTAATGTGATGGGGACAGCAGTAGGCGCTTGGGGAATTCCCGAAGATAGTGATCAGGCCATTTTCCCTAACGTCTCTACTAGTACATCTATCGGTGCAACACTGAACAAGATTAGCTTAGATATGCCTCTTGTAGTTGCCGGCATGGGTTCTACCAAGATCGCCGCTGACTTCTGGGCTGGCATGGCTACAGGAGCGGCTATTACAGGTACAGGCATCGTTATTGGCGAGAATGTCTGTGGTATGGACCCTGAGTTAGAAGTAAAAAATGGTCGCGTGGTACGTTCGCCTGATCTAGAAAGGCGCATTCGAGATTTTCTAGATTATGATGAAGGCAAAGGCTTTATCGCCGTACAGGCCAATGTAGAAGATACCAAGCTAGGCGTGCAAGAGTACGCCATTGAGAAGCTTGGCGTAACTACAGTGGAGCTTAAGTGGGGACAAGGCGCTAAGAACATTGGTGGTGAAGTGAAGCTAAACTCTTTAGAGAGAGCTTTACAATTAAAGTCTCGTGGCTATGTTGTTTTGCCTGATCCCGAAGACCCAGATGTTCAGAAAGCCTACAAAAAAGGTGCTTTTAAAGAGTTCGAGAGACATTCTCGAGTTGGCATGGTAACAGAAGAAAGCTTCCATCGCCGAGTAGAAGAATTGCGCCAAGCTGGTGCTCAGTATATTTTCTTAAAAACAGGCGCTTACCGCCCCGCAGATCTAGCTCGTGCCATCCGCTTTGCTTCTGATGCTAAACTTGATCTACTAACTATTGATGGAGCTGGTGGTGGTACAGGCATGAGCCCCTGGCGCATGATGAATGAATGGGGCATTCCTGTAGTAGAAATCCACTCCCTCACTTATCAATACGCTCACAAGCTTAAAATGATGGGCAAGTATGTGCCAGCTATTGCTTTTGCTGGTGGCTTTAGCTCTGAAGATATGATCCTAAAAGGACTTGCTCTAGGCGCTCCTTACACGAAAATGATTGGTCTCTCTCGCCCTGCTGTTATCGCATCCTTCGTAGGACAAAATATTTACGATGCCCTCAAAGCAGGTAAAGAAATTAAAGCCTACAGCACCTACGGTCAAACAGTAGAAGAAGTCTTTATCTATGCTACAGAATTACAACAACGGTTTGGTAAGGACTTCGACAAATTACCACCAGGAGCTATAGGTATGTACTCCTACTATCAGAAATTAAAGCAGGGTATGCAACAATTCCTCTGTGGCTTAAGAAAATTCAGCCTCGATTATGTAAGTCGCGACGACATTGCCGCCCTAACACCAAAAGCGGCTAAGATAAGTGGTATTCCTTATATCATGGAAGTGGATAAAGAAGAGGCCGAGAAGATTTTGACGCGTTAAGAAGACTGTTAGAAAAACTATTCCTTTTGTGGTAGCCCTGTTCTAAGCAAGCTTAGAGTTTCTAATTGTCAAAAGCTAGGGCTACCACTTTCTTGCTAAACGCTTTGATCTCATCAAGCTGAGCTTCAATAATTTTTTGAATAACTATAAGGTCAAGACTCTGGTAATCATGAACAGCAATATTCCGAAAGCCTACCATAGCTTTAAGATTTTTCGCCATCGAAGCTTCAATAATTCCTACTTTCTCTAACATATCAAAAGCATCCCTACTACTCTGAGGAATACCTAATTTGCGTTCCGAGACAATATGCATAGCTAGATCTATAGAAGCTTCACAAAGACGCTGAAGATTTAATACAATAGAGTCTTGTTTGGTTAAGTCTTGTAAGTTATCAGGATTGTTATCGTAAACTTCATTGATTCTGTTCATACAACGTTCAATCACTTGCACCTTATTCAAAATAACATCACTTACCATATATAGTCCCCTCTCTGGCAATTCTATCTAATACAATCTGTCGCTCTTCATTAAGTTTTGCATACTTCTTCAATACTAAAATTTCAAAAAGCTTACGTTTTTTTTGATCACTACAATATAGTAAACGATAGGTACTTACAATCTGACTTTGAAAAACAGTAGAAACTTCGTCTAAGTTGATCAAGTCGACAGGACGCCGCAATTGCTCGCCCATAGTCTGGGCTAGCAAGAATACTTGATAGGAATCTATTTTTTTTTCTGTCAAAAAGGCAATATCAATATCACTATCTTCTCCTAGCTCACCTCTTGCGGCAGAACCAAATAGTGCTATCAGATAAGGATCGAACTCTTTTGTTATAGATTCCACAATGATTTTTTCCATGATAGCTACCAGCCTTTTCTTGAAATAACTGCTATGTTAATCGAATGCCCATCCATATTTAACCATTTGCTTTTTCTCTTATTCTACCCAATCACTAGAAAATCCTTTCGTGCTCACAATCTCTTTTGTCTTCATCTGCTCTTTTTCTATCCTTCTCCTGTTGTTATAATAAGATCTAGAATAGGGCAATGGAGATGAAATAATGAGAGATAAGCTTCTCCTATTTTTCAAGCAACTAGTATCCGGCACTTTTGGTTTAGCCGGCTTTATTTTTTCTATGGCCGCTTACGAGCTAGGCTTTTTCTTGTCTTTACTTATAGGTTTCTTAGTTTATGGAGGTACTGCCTACGCCTTAGGAGCATCGGCCCATAAAGCTTTACCGGACAATTCTCTAAGTCCCTATGGCCTTGATACTAATTATGTGCAACAAACTTTGCGTGAAGGACAGCAAAAACTGCGGCAAATTGATCGACTTCGCGGTAAGGTCAAAGGATGGTTCATACGCCGTAAAGTAGGTCAGATTCACCGACTAGGCTGTGAAATCCTTGATGTTCTTCACAAAGATCCGAAGCGGGTAAAGTTAGCTCGCACTTTCTTTTCCCATTATCTAGACAGTACCATCACCATCTTAGAGAAATATGTTTACTTATCGTCCAAACCTGTTCACGATGCTGAGATCCGAGGAGCTCTC
Organism: Heliorestis acidaminivorans; assembly: GCF_008933955.1. Lineage (GTDB taxonomy): Bacteria > Bacillota > Desulfitobacteriia > Heliobacteriales > Heliobacteriaceae > Heliorestis > Heliorestis acidaminivorans. Next base: position 39,148 of record NZ_WBXO01000009.1, on the reverse strand, counting down.
AAGAAAACAGAAGCTACTCTCGATCAGTTAAAAGTGGCCTACGAAAAAGAATTGGCTCAAATCTTATCTAATGATGTGCTTGATCTAGACGTAGAGCTCGAAGTCTTCAAAAAGTCAATGGATCAAAAAAATCAGAAGAAACCATAACGAGTCAGCTAAGTGAAAGGAGTTAGGAGATATGAAACGAGAAGAATTAACGCAAGAAGGCTTTTCTCTTCTAACAGAAGAAGAAACTCATCGTCCTAAGCCCCCTTTAGAAATTGTTGCTTTGGACTCCTTACCTGCTGAGCAAAGAGCTCAAGCTCAGAAACTATCTAATTCGATTAACCCTGAAGAGCCTCATAGTTTATTACAATATGGCCTACCTGTGCAATCAGATCTATCGCGTTTTTCTGACACTATCTTAGATCATATACGTACTAAAGACACTGGCCCTGTAGGAGAAATAATCAGCGATCTAATGATAAAACTAAAAGGCATAGAGCCTGAGCAACTTGATAAACCAAAAGGCTTCTTATCTAAACTGCCCTTCTTCGGCTCAGCCGTAAAATCAGGCGAAAAACTAATGGCTAGTTACCAAAAAGTCGGTCAGGAAGTAGACCAAATTACTGATCTTCTAGATAAAAGACGACTAGAGCTTTTTAGGGATCTTACCTTGTTGGAAAATCTTTTTCAAAAAAACAAAGAATATTTTCAATCCTTGAACGTTCACATAGCAGGTGCTCGCTATAAGTTAGATGAACTTCGCCAAAAGACTATTCCTCAAATGCAAAGTAAAGTTAGTAAAAGTAGCGACGGCCATGCTGTACAAGAACTGAATGACCTCATACAGTTTGCTGACCGTTTAGAAAAGAAAATCCATGATCTACTATTAAGTCGCACTATTACGATGCAAACAGCACCACAAGTACGCTTGATTCAGAATAACAACCAAGTATTAATCGAAAAAATTCAATCTTCTATTTTGACGACCATCCCTTTATGGAAAAATCAACTTGTCTTAACTCTTTCTCTCTATCGCCAACAGAAAGCTTTAGAAGCACAGCGTCAAGTTACCGACACAACGAACGAGCTTCTTCTTCGTAACGCTGAAATGTTGCGCACTAACAGCACTGGTGTTGCTCGAGAAAATGAAAGAGGGCTAGTTGATCTTGATACATTGAAAAAGACACAAGAGCATTTAATGGCTACCCTCGATGAAACACTGCAAATTCAACAAGAAGGCCGCAGACAGCGACTTGAAGTAGAGCGAGAGCTAGCACAAATGGAGCAAGAACTGAAGCAAAAACTTCTTTCGCTAAGAGACTAGGCAATTAGCTACTTTGCTGGCGATTACAGCGTTCAAAGGAGAATATATAAGCTAGAGATAGCGCCTTTTTTAGCACATAAGTAGATAACAAAAAAAGAGAAGAGGTGAAAGGCCTAAGCCTATAACCCCTTCTCTTTTTTGTATGAAATAATTGAACTGAGTAAAAAGCATCTTATGTGCCCGTTGGAACTGCCGGTTTATCCGGTTTATGATCTCCTTTTTTATTCATATAACCAAGAGCCAACAAAGCACCTAAGATAGTAAAGCCGATGATATCAAGCCAAGTATGGTGAGTTACTAGTAGTAGAGCGGCGGCAAAAAGTAATACTCTTTTCCAAGGTGATACCGAGCCAAAGTACCAGCCTTGAATAGCTGAGGAAAGAGCAAAAATCCCGAGCATAGCAGTAGCCGCTCTAAGCGCAACGTCTACATAAGTATAACCGAAGAGCTCCATTAGTTCCTTATTCATCAATATTTCTGGAGCATAGAAGAACATGAAAGGAACAATGTAAGCGGCAATACCTAAGCGGAAAGAAGTATAGCCTGTTTTCATGGGATCAGAGCCACTAATAGCTGATGCGGCGTAAGAAGCTAGCTCTACTGGAGGTGTAATCGCTGAAACGCAAGCGAAGTAGAAAACGAAGAAGTGTGCCAGCAAGGGTTGAATACCCATCTGAATTAAGCCTGGAGCTACAACAGAAGCGGCAACAGCATAAGCGGCTGTTGTAGGCATGCCCATACCTAAAACGATAGCAATAAGCATGGCGAAGAACAGCGCTAAGAACTGGCTTGTCCCAGCAATACCCAACAGCAGAGAAGAAAACTTCAAGCCAATACCAGTTAAAGCGATGACGCCCATGATAATACCAGCGGCGGCACAAACAGCCATTAGCTGAATTGTACCTTTAGCTCCCATCTCTAGAGCTCGGAAGGTCTTAGCAAAACCCATACGCGAATCTTTGTTTAACCAGCTAATGGCCAAAGCGGCAAGAATAGCATAGAAGCCTGACTTAATTACTGATTGCCCCATCATAAGCATACCAAAAAGGATTAAGACAGGGAAAAACATATAAGAACGCTTCATCACTTCACCGATTGCCGGTAGCTGATCTCGTGGTACACCGTAAAGACCTAGCTTACTCGCCTCTTTGTCTACCATAAAGTAAGTCGAAGCAAAGTAAAGCAGAGCCGGAATAATCCCAGCTATCATCAAAGTTTGATAGGGAATTCCCGTCATTTCAGCCATAATAAATACACCAGCGCCCATAATGGGAGGCATAATTTGCCCACCAGTAGAAGCTACTGCTTCCGTAGCCGCTGAAAAACGAGGGCTATAGCCTACTCTTTTCATCAGGGGAATGGTCAAACTGCCTGTAGCAACAGCGTTACCAGCAGAAGTACCATTCATAGTGCCCATTAAAGCACTCGCTAAAATAGCAACTTTAGCTGGACCACCGCGTAAATGACCACTTACAGAAAAAGCCCACTGAACAAAATATTTACCAACTCCAGAAACAGTTAAAAAGGAGCTGAAAATAATAAATAATATAATGTATTTGGAAGAGATGCTGATCGGTACGCTAAAGATCCCATCAAGTCCATAAATGTAGGTAAAGAATCGCTCTGGAGAGTAACCTCTGTGTTCAAGAATACCCGGCAAGTAAGGACCTAGAAAAGCATAAGCAATAAAAACCATGCTTAAGATCGGTAAAGCCCAACCACTAGCTCGTCGAGCAATCTCTAGTACTAAAATAGTTCCAGCTAAAGCAACATAGAAGTCCATATCGGTAGGCATAACACCCATGCGAAACATGAGGACTTTATGGTTCATAATAATGTAAAGACCAACGACAATAGTCGCACCAGCTAGAAGCCAATCAGACCAATGGGGGTTTGTTTTGCAAGCTTTAGTCCAGCCTGGTAATAATAAAAAGCCAAGTACTGATAAGGTCACTACGTGAATAGTGCGAAAGACCCAAGGGTCTAGTGGATAAAAGACAAGACTGGCAATATGAAAAAGAGCTGTTAAAGCGGCCATCAAGGCAATTACTTTACCAAGCCAACCTTCAGGCTTCCGTTGTGCCTTTAGTTCTATCTCATCATCAACGTCAAAGTTGATTTTTGCCTTCTCTTTCTGTTCCGCAGAGGCCATATTCTTCGTTTCTTCCTCTTCTATACTTGTCTTTTTGTTCTTTTCTTCTGTCATGCGGACCCCTTTCTTAAAGGCTTTTACTTATGGGGAGGCAAAAGTATGGAGATGCCTCACTTGGTGAAACATCTCCAAAAGATAGGCTTTTATTATGACGCTTTTTATCTTACGTACTCTGGTGGATAAACATCGGGGTGAAGTTCAATGCCTTGCTCTTCAAAGAAGCGAATAGCGCCAGGATGCATCCACATCCACGTATTCTTATCAATGTTCTCCATCAAAGTTTCGGAGGCAGAACTATGTACTTGTTCTAAAGTAGTGCGATTGTCAAAAATAGCTTTGACAATATCATAGACTAGGTCATCGTCAAGCTCTTTATGAGCTACGGCCATATTCCAGATACCAATAGTTTCTACGTCTTCTGTTAAGAAGTCATAGGAGGAGGCAGGAATTACAGCTGGTGTAAAATAAGGGAATTCTGTTACTACTTTGTCTCTATCTTCACCATCGAGTCCAAACATAACAATTTTTCGTTGATTGGACATTTCCAGAACACTTGCTACAGGAAGACCTGCCGCAAAGCTATTCACGTGCAACTGGCCATCAAGGTGTTGACTGACAAGGTCACTGATACCAGCATGACGAATCGTAGCGTTGATGCCAAGAAGTTCTAAAATACGAGGATGGTATGTACCAGCCGTACCACCTTGAGGACCAACACCTACAATTCTACCTTCTAAATCTCTTACACCGGTAATGCCGGAGTTCTCTGTAGCCCACCACTGAGAGTAAGTGTTATACATGGGGAATATGACTCGTACATTGCGGTGTTCAACACCATTTGTCCAGTCACCTTCACCATGCCAAGCTTCGTAAGCTGGTCCCATAGTAACAAGTCCTAGTTCCAATTGACCATTGTGTATCAAGGTCATGTTATGGTTAGGTCCACCAGTTACTTCTACACCTGTTGGTATGCCTGTGGCTCTCTCGATAATCTGAGACATACCACCAGCATAGACATAGTAGGTACCACCGATGGAAGCAGAGCCAATAGTCATTGAGGAGGGCTTGCCATCAATTTGTCCCGAATCACCACACCCTGTAAGCAATAAAGATGTAGAAAGGACTGCTGTTGCGACAAAAGCAACTGATTTTTTCTTCAAGAATTGGAACAAACAACATACCTCCAGTTTAATAGTATAAAGATTTCAAATTAACAGAAAAATTAATGCAGACGACCTGTTGCTACTTACTGCCCCCCCTTTTTCCCTTACTTGAATACTTTGATTTAACATTTCATAAGAATAGGATATTTCTTCTAGTTAGCCACACTAAGTTTACGCACATAAAGTTTATCATTATCGCACTTTCCAAGACAAGGTTTCATCATCCATATATGGAAAACAAAACCACAAAAAGTCGACTTTGTTGTTATTTTGTCGAACTACATTTTAATATAGGCATATCCTTCTTGCTGTCGCTCGATCATTTCAGTTATGGAAGAGTTAACAAGGACGAAAACAGATTCAATCATGTCTTCTGTGATAAAGTGTTTTCTTAAGGCATTGCGGCAGGCAATGAAGGTAACGCCACGAGCATGAAGTTCTCGAACTTGAACCATCAGCTTTTCAGGGCGATTAGATCCACATTTGGCTAAGGCTTGGGCGTTATTTTCTAAGTTGATAGCAGTAGGACAACCACAAACTCCAGGACCATTAACAACGACGCATACTTCTGCCTTTTCTTGACCTACATCATTGAGAAAGTTGTCCAGACCGGTAAACATTTTCATCCATCCTGCCATGTCATTAACGTGGATTATTACCTTTTTCTTCTCCATCTGACTCGCTCCTTCTACAATTTTATTAGAATCCTATCAATAACTTATGAATATGTGATTACTTGGGCCTTTTGGTTATTTTGCCCATCCCTTGAATTATAACATAGCCTCGTGATAACTTGCCACAAAGTCATTCTTTTTTTATACATTCTTTACTTTCCATACTTTTTTTCTATCCCCTGATTTCAATCCTTGAGTCTTCCTACTATAGTGGTATAAAATTGGACATGTACTTTTAACTTGGAGGATGTTAAAGATGACTCGAATTGTTGTTGAATTAGTTCCTCGGTCCGAAGAGGTTCTTCGCTTAGATTTAGATACTATTAAAAATCATTTCCCCACGGTAGAAGGTATTAATATTCCAGAATTGCTTCGCTTTGAGATGCGCAGTTGGGATGCCTGTGCCATAGTAAAAGACTATTACCAAAAAGCTATTCCTCATATACGTTCTATCGATATTAATCCTCAAGAGCCCCTGCCTATGGCTCAACGTATACGTGAATTAGAGGTAAAAGAAGTACTTGTTGTAACAGGTGATCCCCCAGCTGATATGCGCAGTAAGGTTTATCCTTGCAACTCTATTGATATGATTAAAAAGTTTAAGCAAGAGCTACCTGATGTAAAGGTTTATGCCGCTATAGATCCTTATCGCAAAAGCATCTATAAAGAGGCCGACTACATAAAGCGCAAGATTGATGCCGGCGCTGATGGTTTTTTTACACAACCTTTTTTCGACTTGCGTTTGATGGAGATTTACGGCGAACTCTTCCAGGGTACTGATGTTTACTGGGGTCTATCGCCTGTAACTTCAGAGAAATCAGTCACTTATTGGGAAACAAAAAATCACGTAGTATTCCCACGTGATTTTAAGCCCACACTGGAGTGGAACGTGGATTTTGCTAGAAAAGCTCTTCAGTTTGCACGACAACAAGAAGGAAATATCTACTTTATGCCTATACGTGTAGATGTCAAAAGCTATTTGCAAGGAATACTAGACTAACTATTACTAGCTAGACAGTAGTAGATTCAGCCTTCTCTGCCTGGTGGAGCGGCTCTTATGAGCTTCTTTTTCATGAATATGTTAAGTATGCAAGAATGGAAAAAAGAGGTGGTTCTTGTGAACCACCTCTTACTTATTACGTGACCACTTGCACCGTTCCTCCAGCTTTTTTGATTTGGTCGATCATGTTATTTACATCATTGTTGTTGAAGAGGTTACCGAGAAGAGGAACTCTTACAAGCAGACAAATGCCAGCGGGAGAACTGATTTCTAGGAAGAGTAAGTTAATAACGGCACCTGGTGGAATATAAATTCTTAGCAAGGTACCAGGAAGTTTTGGACAAGGCTCTTTAGGTTTTGGTCTAACAGCGCCTGCCACATCACAACTGCTACTAACAGCTTTAGGGAAGTAATGATAACAGCGTACCACTTTCTTCTTTTTCTTTTTTATCATCTTTGTTAACCTCCTTTCTTATCAGGTAGTTCATCCTATGTAAGTTCTTTTGCAGTTGTTACCATTTGTGGTAATTTATAGTTTTTTATCCATTCTTAGGAGGCGCTATTCTTGTCGAAATCTTTTTTTGATAAGGTCGTAAAAGGACTTTTTATTGATCGTCCCAATCGGTTTATTGTTAACTGCTGGATAGATGGACAAAAAAAAAGAGCCTATTTACCCAATCCTGGGCGGCTCTGGGAGTTATTCTTTCCTAATCGTAGTCTTTACCTTACACCTAACCGAGAAGGTCAAAAGACAGAATACACTGTTGTTGCCGTAGAGCGTGATGGTATGCCGATTATGTTGCATACCCATGTTACGAATAAAGTAGTACAACATCTCATAGAGACGAATCGTGTACCAGGACTTGAAGGCGCTGAAGTGGTCAAAGCAGAAGCTACTTCAGGTCATCATCGCTTCGATTTCTTACTTCGCTATCAAGGTCGCCCTTATATGTTAGAAGTAAAGTCTTGTACTCTTTTCGAAGGTTCTGTAGCTATGTTTCCTGATGCTGTAACTGAACGTGGTCGCAGTCATTTAGAAAGTCTTGCGCAATTAGCTCAGAATGAAGAAATAGATTGTGGTGTTCTATTTTTGGTGCAATGGCCGCGAGGACGCTTCTTCTTACCTGATTATCATGCTGATCTTGCTTTTGCTCAGACTTTCTATGAACTACGAAACCATATAAATTATCAAGCTTTAGCCATCTCTTGGAATGATGATTTAACTTTAGCGGAAGGACAAGCTCCTTTAACTATCCCTTGGGATTATCTGTCTCAGGAACTTAATGACGGTGGTAGTTATCTAATAGTTATGCATCTACCTGAAAGAACTACCCTTACTGTAGGTAGTCTTGGAGAGATAATTTTAGAGCCTGCTTACTATGTCTATGTGGGCACAGCTAAGACAAATTTAACTCAACGAGTTAACCGCCATTTGCGCAAAAAGAAAACCCTGCGGTGGCATGTTGACTACCTCAGGGAAAAGGCAACTACTTGTTCCGCTCTGCCGATTAGGACGACAGAACGGATTGAACATGATTTAGCAGGGCGACTAGCTAGCTTAGCTCAGTGGACAGTGCCAGGCTTTGGCTGTTCTGATTGTAAGTGTACGAGTCATCTTTTTGCTTTTACCGATAATCCTCAGCATTCAGAGCCTTTTATAGAGATGCTTCAGTATTTTAGGATGGGACGAGTTGAGGAACGTTTACTCAGTCCTCTAGAGTAGTCTGACGGTTGAATGCTGAATCATCGTCAAAATCTTGCGGGTTAATGCTTGATGTAGTAAACACGGCTGTGTTGTCCGGTTTTTCCATATTCTCATTCATCTCAGGATCTAAAGCAGGAAAAGGCTTTCTTGGCTCAGCTTCGCAAGGGTTGAGCTTTTTTTCATGCTTTTCTGTATCCATTTTTATCTTCCTCTCTTCTTAGCAGATGCTTTTCTTTACCCATCTTGCCATAAGAGATTAAAAGATATACTCTCTCCTTACCGTCCATAGGCTCTTATACTTTAGTCTTCATCAGCCTTTCGGCCAGCTTAACAGCTGATACTGCATCAGGTGCGTAACCATCAGCACCAGCTTCTTGGGCATACTCATCTGTAACTACAGCACCACCGACCATAGTAATAGTGGGAAGGCCTTCTGCTTTTAGCGCGGCAATGGTCACGTCAATTTCAGGCAAGGTAGTAGTCATAAGCGCACAAAGACCTACAATATCTACTTCATGGGCTTTTGCTTCGGCAACTACTTTTTCCGCTGGTACGTCTTTGCCTAGATCAATAACTGTAAAGCCGTTATTTTCTAGCAAAGCAGAAACAATGTTTTTCCCTAAATCGTGAACGTCACCTTTGACAGTAGCCATTAAGACTTTACCTTTGCTCGTCATTGACTGGGCTGGTAGTTCTTTTTTCAAAGTTTGGAAAGCGGCACGCATCGTTTCAGCAGCTAACATAACTTGTGGTAAAAAACAACGTCCACTGCCGTAAGCTTCTCCGATCTCTGTCATAGCATCTGTTAAGCCTTTTTCCGTAAGCTCTACTGGTTCTATGCCTTGGCGCAACGCTTCTTGAATTAAGGGAATGATGCTTTCTTTTTCTCCGCCAATAACAGTTTTGCGAATTTGGGCAAGCAAGTCGCCTTCTTCCACTGCCTCTTGATTGAGTGAAGTGCTGTTATTTTGCTGAACTTGTGCGGTAGTTGTACCTTTTGCTGGTTCTGTATAGTTGCTATAACGAATACTGAAAGCTTGTCCTTGCTGGTCATGGCCTAATAAAACTTTGGCGGCATCAACAGCATCTCGTAAAGCTGAGTCAAAAGGATTCATAATGGGGGCATCAAGACCTGCCTCTAAGGCTAGGGCGCAAAAAGTGGCATTTAGCAAATTCCGGCGCGGTAAGCCGAAAGAAATATTACTTAAGCCCATAACAGTAGGGAAGCCAAAATGCTTACGGAATAATCGAAGAGTTTCTAAGGTTTCTCTACCAGCATTAGCACCGGTGGCAATCGTTAAAACTAATGGATCAAGTAAGAGATCTTGAGGACGTAAGCCTACTTTATAGGCGGCATCTACGATCTGTTGAGCTACTTCAACTCTTTCTGTAGCTTTTTCAGGCAAACCACCTGGAGCAATCGGTAAGCATAAAATGGCAGCACCATATTTTTTGGCTAGTGGCAAAAATTCTTCCATTCGCTCTGGCTCTGCACTAACTGAGTTAATCAAAGCCCTTCCTGGATAAGCTTTTAAGCCTGCTTCTAAAGCTTTAACATCGGTCGTATCGATAGCGAGCGGTACATCGACAAGCATAGATAGTTCTGTGATAGCTTTATCCATCGCTTCACTCTGGTTAATACTAGGTACTCCCATATTTACATCAAGAATGTCTGCTCCTGCTGAAACCTGACCGAGTGCTTCTTTTTTGACCATTTTCCAACTGCCCTCTTTGATTTCAGCCGCTAAAACTTTGCGTCCTGTAGGGTTAATGCGCTCCCCGATCATAACAGGAGCAAAAGCAGGACCAAGAAAAACAGTGCGACTGCGACTAGTTAAGGCCGTATAAGAACTAGCTACAGTGCTAGGACGTGTCGCAATAGAAATGCCTGCAAGTGCTCTATGGACAGCTTCAATATGTTCTGGCGTTGTACCACAGCAACCGCCAATATAAGTTGCACCAGCGGCAACTAACTTAGGCGCCCAATCTGCAAATTCTTGAGCCTTCATGGGGAAAACTGTTTTACCGTCTATTAAGACAGGCATGCCTGCATTTGCTTGAATGCTAATCGGTTTGCTTGTAGATTTGGCTAGTATTTCAACAATCGGTAGCAATTGAGCCGGGCCTAAGGAACAGTTTGCTCCAATAACGTCAGCACCCATTGCTTCTAATAAAATAGCCGCCGTTTGCGGATCTGTACCTGTCACAGTTCGCCCATCAGAACCGAAAGTAAGTTGACAGATAACAGGCTTATTGCTTACTTCTTTTGCGGCTAAGAGGGCCGCTCTCATTTCTTGAATATCTATAATCGTTTCAATAATAATATAATCGACACCAGCGCGATCAAGAGCGCCGATCTGCTCTTTAAATACATCAACGGCATCGTCAAAAGTAAGATCGCCTAATGGTGCAATCAGTTTTCCTGTAGAGCCTACAGAGCCAGCTATTTCAGTATTAGGTCCACAGGCCTTGCGCGCCGCTTGTACTGCTCCATAACAAAGCGCTTCTACTTGATCTGCTAAGCCATAATGGGCAAGCTTGATTCGGTTAGCACCGAAAGTATTAGTCTCTAAAATCTGAGCTCCCTTTTCTACATAAAGGCGATGAATAGCTGTAATCGCATCGGGATTATCGAGGTTCATCTTCTCTGGACATTGACCTGGCTTTAACCCGGCTTCTTGTAACATCGTCCCCATAGCACCGTCAAAAACTTTAATCATCTTATGCTCTCCTTTCTAGCGGGACAGTTTTTTTGCTTGCAACTAGCACATTGGTTTCTACAAATTATAGAGCCTGCTATATCAGCTTGTTCTCTCTCTTCTCTTGGTATAAGGCCAATAATAGCCGTTATAGATTTTTGAGGCTGTAACATGGAGTGAGTCGTTAAGTCTAGTGGAAGTCGATTAGCTTCAGTTAGACTAAGTAAAAGACCTTGCACAGACAGTTCCCAATCTCCATAGCCAGGACTAAAGCGCCAAGTAGCCTCGTAGCCTCGACGCTTTGCTTCTTCTTCTATCAATCGATTAGCTTGATTGGCAATAGCTTCAATAGCTGTAGTACCTACTGCATCTAGAAGAACAGCATGGGTGTAGAGGCCAGATGCAAAATGCTCTTCTACAGCTTTTTCCAATTCAGGACCAATTGTAGCCGCAAGAATAACTACTTCCTCTGCTTTAGAAAGGTGCTTAAGAATATCTTGCCCCTCTAGCTGATAAGGTCTAGGGGATTTGATAAGGCCTTGCATATGATCATAGCCATAACTTGTCCAAGTGGCTCGACCTTCTATGTAAAGAAGCCCTTCCTGACAAGCCGCTTGTAGCAACTTTTCAGGAAAGGCTTCTCCTGCTTTTGCTAGACCAGCATAGCGGCGCGTCTCTTCAACGTCAATTGCTGTTAATGGAAAACGGTACAGGTTCATATTACCACCTTCCTCTCCATTCTTTGAATTATATCTTGATCCCCTTCTTTCTGCAAAGGGATTTATATCAATATGGAGAAATGATCTTTTGTAAGGACTAGGAATGTGAAGGAGGGACAGAATCTTGTCTGAAACTAAGAGTTATGGTCTATTGATCGATGGTCAAGAAATATTTACAGACGATCTATTGCCTGTAAAAGATAAGTACACAGGTGATACAGTTGCTTTGATCAGTCAAGCTCGTCAGGAAGATGTAGAGGCCGCTGTTGCTTCAGCAAAGAGGGCTCTCAATAAGCCACTCAGTCCTTACAGCAGAGCACAGATCCTTATGAAAGCTTCTACTATCATCAAAAGTCGTCGCGAAGAATTAGCCAGCCTTATTGCCAAAGAAGCAGGAAAGCCTCTCAAAGATGCTTTGGTAGAAGTAAGTCGCGCTATGGAAACTTTTCGCTTGTCAGCAGAAGAAGCTACGCGAATTACTGGTGAGATGGTTCCTGTAGAAGCTTATCCTGGCTCAGAAAATCGTCTTGCTTTCACAATTCGTGTTCCTCGTGGCCTTATCTGTGCGATTACACCTTTTAACTTTCCTTTGAATTTGCTTTGCCACAAAGTTGCGCCAGCTCTGGCGGCAGGTAATGCTGTGATTGCCAAGCCTGCTTCTGTAACTCCTCTTTCGGCACTGATGGTAGGTAAGATTCTGGAGGAAGCTGGTTTGCCTGCTGGTTGGTATAGCTTAATCGTTGGTCCTGGGTCGACAGTAGGTGAATGGCTTCTAGATGATCCTGCAATTAATTACTACACCTTCACTGGTTCTTATGAAATTGGGAAGCGTATTCAGGAAAGAGCAGGCTTAAGGAAGACTACGCTAGAACTAGGTTCTAATTCTGCTACGATAATTCATAAAGATGCTGATCTAGAAAAAGCGGCACCGCTCTGTGCTCGTATGGCTTTTGCCAATGCAGGACAAGTCTGTATCTCTGTACAGCGCTTGCTTGTTCACCGTGATGTTTATCAAGCTTTCGCTTCCGCTCTTGTCAAGCATACCAAAGCTCTAGTTGTCGGTAATCCCAAAGATCCTGCAACTGACGTAGGTCCTATGATTTCTACTAAAGAAGCAGACCGAGTAATGGCCTGGATTAAGGAAGCTGTTGAAGGCGGTGCTCAACTTCTCCATGGCGGCACAAGAGAAGCTAATTTGATTGAACCTACTATATTAGCTGATGTGAATAGCGAGATGAAAGTCTGGTGTCAAGAAATTTTTGGACCTGTTGTTACAGTAGTTCCTTATGACCATATTGAAGAAGCTATTGAGAAAACGAATGATTCAGAATATGGTTTGCAAGCTGGTATTTTTACTAGTTCCATCGATATAGCTTTAACATGCGCTAAAAGACTTCACGTTGGCGGCGTAATAATTAACGACACTTCTGCTCATCGCACCGACTCTATGCCTTATGGAGGCGTAAAAAATAGCGGAACAGGACGGGAAGGCCCTAAGTATGCTGTTCAGGAGATGACAGAAAGCAAAGTTATACTTTTTAATCATCAAGTTCTTTAGGTATCAAAAAAAAGAAGGCTGTACTGTCTAATTTCAGTACAACCTTCTTTTTTTGCAGTAGAAGTACGGCCCTATCTTTTTACTTTAGCCACTTGATAAGCAAGTGCTTCAATTGTTCAACTTTTACGGGCTTGCAGATGTAATCATTCATGCCTGCTTGAAGGCACTTTTCACGGTCTCCTTCCATCGCACAGGCGGTCATAGCTATTATATTAATGGGTTCAATATGACCTAGCGATTCTTTTTTTCTGATCTCTTCTGTTGCTTCATAGCCATCCATCTCAGGCATTTGACAGTCCATCAGAATAAGATTATATTTTTTTATTGCCACGGCTTGAAGAGCTTCAAGACCATTATTCACCACATCGATAGCAAAGCCCATCTTCTCTAACTGCATTTTCGTTAAACGTTGATTGATTGGATTATCTTCTACAAGTAGTAATAATTTATTATTTCCATCATAGGAGAAGTTATGTTCTGGTTGTACTCTGCCTGCTACATCATCTACATCTGTAAGGTTACATGAAGACGGCGGCACTTTACAATAGTTCTCTTGGAGAAGAGTATTATCTTGCATAGTCTTAGGGGCATCCACTAGGGGGAGTGTAAACCAGAAGCGAGATCCTTCCCCTACTTTGCTTGTAACACCAATATCTCCACCCATCAATTCAAGCAAGCGTTTGCATATGGAAAGACCTAGACCAGTTCCTCCGTATTTCCTTGATGTGGAGCTATCTGCTTGCATAAAAGGCTTAAATAATCTTTTTTGCACTTCATCATCGATTCCAATACCTGTATCAATGACTTCGAATAAGATACAGGGCTGGGATGCTTCATCTTTTTGTAAGGTAACTTGCAAAGTAACATGGCCTTCTTCGGTAAACTTCAAGGCGTTGCCAATAAGATTAAGTAGTATCTGCCGCAAACGCCCTGGATCACTATATAAACAGCTAGGTACTCCTGGACTTATAAAGCATTTTAGTTGAAGATTTTTGTTACCTGCTGAGATTCTCATCAGATCTATGACAACATTAAGTAGTTTAGGCAATTCAAATTCGATATTCTCAATTTCCATATGACCTGCTTCGATTTTGGAAAATTGTAAAATATCATTAATTACAGTCAGCAAAAGTTCTGATGACTCTCGAATAGTAATAGCATATTCTTTCTGCTTTACTCTTAATGGAGTATCTAGTAATAATTCTGTCATGCCATAAATACCGTTCAAAGGTGTTCGTATTTCATGACTCATATTAGCGAGAAAATCACTTTTTGCTTTGTTAGCAACTTCTGCTTCTTCTTTGGCTCTTTTTAGTTCATCTTCTAATTGTCTTCTTTCCGTTATATCTTCTGCAGAGCAAACAATATATTCCACCTTACCCTGACTATCAATTTTGGGAGTTTTTGTGATGGCTAGAAGTCTTTTTTCTCCCTTGCTGTTATACATGACTTCTTCTGTTTTTATTTGCTTTTTCTCTGCATAAATGCGCTCATTGACTTCTTTGCATACTTCTACTTCTTCTGGAGTAAAAAAATCACGTAGTTTTTTATTTTCTACTTCTTCTTTTTTTAGACCAATAAAATCAGCATGAGCTTGATTAATAAGGCCGTAAGTATCTTGGTCTGTGAGATACCAGATATGCGGTTCAATTGTATCTACTAGAATTTGAAGCTCTTCTAAATGTCGGCGAATTTTTTCTTCTGCTATTTTACGATCCGTAATTTCTCGTTGTATGCCAAAGTGACCTGTAATGTGACCTTCTAGGTCATAGAAAGCGATATAGTCTCCTTCAATCCACATCGTAGTACCATCTAGCTTTTGCTCTTTCGTTTCTATGTGAAGTTTGCCCTGATCAAAAAATTTAGTCCAAACTGCTTTGCCGTATTCTATATCATGGCCAAAAAGAATACGAGGCGTCAGTCCTATAAAATCTTCTTTTTTGGCCCCATATTGTGCTAGCATAGCATCATTAACTTTAGTAATTTTATGATGTTTAAAAACATACTCCATAACTTTTTCTTTATCTACAGTATCATCCCACTGCACTGGTTCATCAATCATCATGTAGAAAAAGCCATCCATAGATTGCTGAAAAAACAATTCTAGTTTGCGTTCACTTTCCTTTATTGCTTCCTGATAAAGCGATTCTTTTGTTGCTAGCTCTTCTTGTTGAAGCTTTATTTTTTGAGACAAGGCTGTATTTAACTTTTGGAGATGTGCAATTTCTTCTTTCAGCTTATTGATATCCTGTTCTTCTTTTCCCAAAACTCTTCACCAACCTTGCAAATGCCTTCGAGAAGGAAGTTTTATAAAATTTTTTCTATTTATAGTATACTAGATAGACACAAGAAAATGGATAAAAATCAATAAAGACCATCGATAACTTGTCGATGGTCTTTCATAATAACTATACCTTTATTGTTTACATATATAGAGAAGGGCTTTCTGCGGAATAAGTAATAGCAAGTAACCTTTTGTATTTATCAAAGTTTACAACGAGCGCTTCTACTATTTCTTTATCTAATTTATTCTGCATGGCTTCGCTTTGTAAAATGTTAATTATCATACTTCGATCCATTGCATTGCGATAAGAGCGCTTACTAGCTAAGGCTGCATATACATCAGATACAGCAATAATGCGCGCTTCTAAGGATAATTCTTTGGCCGTAGCTCCCATAAAATAGCCTGAGCCATCTAACCGTTCATGATGTGAGGCGGCCCAACGACTAATAGAACTTAGCTCTGGAATTCGGTCAAGAATCAGAGCTGTATAATAGGGATGCCTTTCTATAATTATGCGTTCTTCTTTAGTCAGAGGGCCTTCTTTTTCTAAGATTTCTTTAGGTACTACAACTTTCCCTAGATCATGAAGAAGCCCTGCTATATATATCTCTTCTTCTTTCTCTGGACCTAATTCAAAATTACGAGCCAGCTTTTTAGCTACTACTGCTACATCACGACTATGATTTGCTGTACCAATACCTTTTTGATCAATAAAATGAGCAAAAAGAACGCCTACAATTCTAAGACTATCACCATAGATGCGCTGTTCTGTTTCAAATAAAGCTTTCCAGCGATCAAGTTCTACAACTCTAGATATATCAAGAGTAAAGCGATAATCCTTTAAAAGATTTTTGGCTGTTTTAACAATGGTGGGGTCAAAAATAATACCTTTGTATTTCTCGATATATCTTTCGATATTAGGACGCCAGGTTAGATAATCTCTACTTGTATCCCAGGCCTCTGTCATTATCATAGCTACTGCCAAGATTCGCGCCAGCAGAGGAATTTCTGTGCCTTGTCGCCCCAAAGGACCAGAACCATCCCAGTTCTCATGGGCTAGCATGACAATTTCTTCTACTTCCATAAGCAGAGGTAAGACGACGTCTTCTCCCTCTTCTTCTTCTTGAATCTTTCTGATGCGATGATGATCGCAGTCATCACACAAAATATTATGCAGTAGACCAGCGTAGTAAAGCAATCTGATCTCTGTTTTTGGTAAATCCATAGCTGTGCCAATAGATGAGGCGATAAAAGCCATGTTCTTGGCATGCTCTGTTGGTTTTCCCTCTGCTAAGTCGCCAGCTAATGATAACCCTTCCATTAAATGGTTTAGCATGATGCCTTCTGTAAGACTTCTACGCCACTGGGGGCTTTTTCTTTTTCCTTTTATCATCACTTACATTCCCCTTTTTTTTATCGTAGAACAAGCGCTTTACTAGATCAATCGTCTTGTTGATTAATTAACATAATAACGAAAAAATTAACATTGTTTCTATAGCATACAAAATCATCGCAAGTAGCATTTGATTTTGATTCTCATCATCATATAATTATAGCTTTTTTACCCCTACTAGACAATAAAGTATTCTGTCTAACTTAAGATTTTCATGTAAATTGTTTTACTTTTCGTTGACCTATGACATCCTGTCATATAGAATTTGTTTTGTACTCAATTGTGACACCCTGTCATGTTGGGTTGGGATTAGTTAGGAGGAAGTGAATTTGCCCAAGCCAACTTTTTTTAATCTTTCTGAAGAAAAAAAAGCAAATTTATTAAAGGCAATAAAAAAAGAGTTCTCAAGAGCCCCTTATAACGAGGCTTTAATTTCAAATATTGTAAAATCTGCTTCTATTGCTAGGGGAAGCTTCTATCAATATTTTGAAGACAAAGAAGATGCTTTCTTATTCTTGCTAGATGAACATATTGAAAATAATAAAGCTTACTTTATTCATAGTTTGCAAAAGTTCAATGGAGATTTATTTCTTACTTATATTGAAATGTTTCATTACATGATAATGAAGTTTGAGAACCAGGAGGATCGTGCATTCTTCAAAAATGCTTTTCTTAATATGAATCATAAAGTTGAAAGTCGATTTACTAGAAAGTTTAACGATAAAGACATTAAGCATTTTTTAGAGATTAAGGACATGGTAAGAAAAGACAATCTAACTATTACTGATGAGCAGGAATTATTTCACGTAATGCGCATACTTACGGCAGTCACTATCCATAATCTTGTCGAAACTTGTGCCAAAGAATTAACTATTGAAGAATCCTTAAAAATTTACACTAAAGAGATTCATTTACTAAAAAAAGGACTTGTTCAAGAAGAAGTTATCTCATCGAATGATACTAATATACATATAAATTAAGAAGCTATCATTAATTTGTTTTATGTAGTTTTCAAATCAGTCTTTTAATTTTATTAGGAAAGAGGCGAGAGTCAATTGCGCCGTACATATTCTATCATAGCCCTTACTGCGTCACTTTTGCTATTAGCTGGTTGTAGTCCTTCTCAACCTGAAGAAACGGTAAGGGAAGAGCGAAAAAAAGTCATGTCTACCCTTGAAGTATCTGATCAGCATAGACAAGCTACACTTACAACTTCAGGTTTTGTAGAAGGCAAAAAAGAGAGTAATCTTTCTTTTGGTACTTCAGGAACGATTACTGCGCTCTATGTAGACAAAGGTACACGAGTTAGTCAAGGTCAACTTCTTGCAGAAGTAGAAGGTGGCGATCTATACGCTAGAGCGCAAGAGTCAGCTAGCAACATTGTTGACTATGCTTTAGAAAACAGAGCTCAACGACCGACTGGTGAAAGTATAGAGAATATTGAAAGACAGCGTCTTCGACTTGCGGAAGCAGAGAGAGATCTAGAGCAAGCGAAAGCTGATCTGGAGAGAATGGAAATTCTCTTTGAAAATGGCGCTATTTCCAAAAAAGATTGGGAAGATCAACAAGCAAGGTATACTCGAGCAGAAAGCGCCCTAGAAAGAGAGCAAATCACTCTTGATGGTATGCTAAAAGGCGATCCTAGCCTCCTCTCTTCCACTGAATCTAGCGTGCTTAATAGCATTAACACTTTAGCACAGGCACAGCGCAATGTATCATCTGCACAAATCCGCGCTCCTTTTACTGGTATTGTTGCTGATGTGACGAGAAAAGTGGGAGAGCAAGCTTCTCCTGGTAACACAATTATCCACCTTGTTGACCTTTCTGATGTAAAAGTAATGCTCCAGGTAGATCGTGATTTAGTTGCTTACTATAGGACAGGCCAACAAGTAGACGTTTTGGGAGAACGAGGCTATCAAAGTAAAGGGACTATTTCCTTTGTTTCTCCTGTAGTAGACGAAAGAAGTGGTAAGTTTGCTGTTGAAGTAACTGTTTCTAACGGCGATGGCCATTGGCGTAGTGGGATGGTTGCTCGGGTAACAGTACCTTATAACTCGGCAGGCTATTGGCTTCCTTTAAGTGCTGTAGGCATGAATACAGCAGGCCATTATGTAATTGCCATTGAAGAAGGCCAAACAGTACGTCGCAGTGTATCAACTGGTTTGGTTGTTGAAGATCGCATTGAAGTTCTTTCTGGCGTTGATAATGCAGACTGGATTATAACAGCAGGTATAGCCTTTCTTACAGAAGGCGAAGAAGTAGAGCCTCGCTTTGTAGAGCCTTAAGTAGAAGCCTGAAGTAATAGCGTTATTTTTATTGACAGGCTAGTTTCCTTCAGAAAGGAATGAAGAAAGCTTTTGGAAAAATATATTCGTCTCATATTACGTCAGAAAATCATTATTTATATGATCACTCTTTTGATCTTTATCGCTGGTCTAGGTTCTCTTTTAACCTTTGATCGCAACTTGACACCAGAAGCCGATTTGCCAGGCATTAGAGTGCTGGTAGCTGGTGGTTCTTTACCGCCAGAAGAAATGGAAGATAAAGTAACAGAGCCTATAGAAAAAGAAATAGAATCATTAGATGGCATTGAGCGTTTTTCTTCTACTACTAGCACTGGTCGTACAAGCATTTACATACGAGCTTATGAAGATAAAGGTGAAGATGTTCGTCAAGAAGTTCAAAATATTGTAGGACAGCTTCGCAACAGTTTTCCCGCTGAAATATCTACTGTTGAGGTTGTCCAAGATAGCTACAGCATGGACTGGTTAATGAGCATTTCTATGAAAGGAAATGACTTACCAGCTCTTTTCTCCTTGGCTCATACACGCATTAAAGACCGTATTGAAGCCATAGATCAAGTAAAAAAAGTAGAAGTACGTGAAGAGAATGTGAGTAATAAGGTTGAGATCTCTCTAGATCCACAATTACTTTCTCTCTATCAAGTAACTCCCTCCGATGTGATCAGCCAACTTCGCAGTAGCAATGTAAGGCAGTCTATTGGCCTTTTGCAAAATGATGGCTTTAACACAGTTATTGAAATTGATCGTTCGCTACAGTCAGTACAACAAGTAGGCGAAATTACTATTCGTACACCTCGAGGGAACGTTCCACTTAAAGATTTAGCGACTGTAACTAATCTACGTGGGCAAAGCATTGATGCTGTTTTTGTTTACCAAGATCAACCTTACTTACAGTTAATCGTCTATAAAAGTGCTGGCGGCGACATCATCAAGGTTTCTGAAGCAGTTCGTGAAGTGATTAACGAGTTAAACCAAGAAGCTGATGGTCTTTACGTTTTAGCTCCTTTGATGGATGGTGCCGACTTTATTCGCAACTCCTTAAACAATCTAACTCGCGATCTAGCTATCGGTGGTTTGCTAGCAGTCCTTGTTCTCTTTGTTTTTCTGCGCAACTGGCGAGTTACCTTAGTAATCGCAACAACCATCCCTATGTCCATGTTGATGACTTTTATTGGCATGAAAATAGGTGGTTACAATATTGATTTGATTACTTTGCTTTCCTTAAGCTTAGCGATTGGACTAATTGTTGATGCCGCTATTGTAGTGTTAGAAAGCATCTATGCTTATCGAGAAAAAGGCATAAACCTTACCAAATCGATTGTCGTAGGTGCTCGTGAAGTAATCACACCTGTTTTTACATCACAGCTTACAGTAGTCATTGTTTTCCTGCCTCTTGTTCTGGCTAACGTTGGCGGTACTGATATGCAACCAATCATGATTACGCTAGCCTTTACTGTTACTGCAGCAATCGCTTCGGCTACTATTTCAGCTTTTCTCTTTGTCCCTGTCTTTTCCCGCAGTTTCTTAAGCGCTGATCGCAATATAACATCAAGTGACAACGCTCTGCGCAGAAAGATTATTTCCCTCTTAGAGAAAACACTTACCGTAGCATTAAGGCATCGCTGGAAAACAGTAATCATCGCTTTTGCTGTCTTTTTCTTTTCCGTTACACTGTGGGGCATGGGCTTTGTGAAATCGACAGTGCAAATGCCTATTGATAGCTCTTACATGCGCGTTGCTCTAATTATGCCTAAAGGTACGAAAGTGCAAGAATCTACAGCCATAGCCCGAGAAGCGGACGCGTTACTGAGAGAAATGCCAGAGGTAGAGCGAATCTATATTGATGCTCGTAGCAGTCATGCTCATCTTCACATGCTTTTAAAAAGCAAGAAGGAGCAAGATTTTGATAACGACCTTTTAATGGATCAGATGAACGAAGTGTTGAACACTGTTAGAGGTCCAGAGCGTGTTGAAGTTGGCTTTGGTTCTGGTGATTCCAATATTATGGTTACTTTTGAAGTTACTGGTCGTGATATTCAAGAATTAGAAAGAATCTCACGTAGCCTCGAAGAGCTGATGAATTCACTGCCCCTTGTTCGTAATCCACGTAATGACTTTCAAGAAGGTATTGATAAGCTCACTTTTACTCCTGACGAGTCGGCCCTAAGTTACTTTGACGTTCCCGCCGATTCTCTAAGTAGGCAATTGTCTTTCTACATAGGTGAGCATACAGTAACTACAATGACTTTAGACGGCATTGATATTGATCTAAAAGCTCAATATCGTGATCAAGCTATGCAGCATCCCGAACAGTTCCGCAGCTTAATGATCACTAATCGCCAGGGTGAATTAATTCCTTTACAAAAATTAGGTCAGTGGCAAATGCTGAAGACACCGCAACAGATTCAACGCAGTATGGGTGATCGTATCGTTACTGTAACGGCTGAATTAGTAGGTACTGATCTAGCCGCTGCCGGTAGATCTATTGAAGAAAGACTTCCTGAACTGCATATACCAGAAGGCTACCGCATCAAACCTGCTGGCGCTTTACAACAGCAAGCTGACACTGTGACAGGCTCTATTTATGCTATGTTAGGTACTCTCTTATTGATTTATCTAATCATGGTAGCCCAATTCCGTCGCCTCAGTCATCCTTTCATTATCTTGCTATCCTTGCCTATGGCTGTTATTGGTGTAGTCTTTGGTATGATTGTAACGCAGAGACCACTCAATCCCCTTGGTTATGTAGGATTTATTATGCTTGCTGGAATCGTTGTATCTAATGCTATCTTGCTCATAGACCGCATCAATCGCCTTCGTACTCAGGGCTGGGATTTAGATAAAGCGCTGATAGAAGCGGCTCGTAACCGTGTCCGCCCTATTTTGATGACTGCCTTAACAGCTATCCTAGCCTTACTTCCCCTTGCTATAGGTCTTTCTGAAGGAGCAGAATTGCAAACTTCCCTTGCTACAGTTGTAATCTTTGGACTTGCTTTCCATACTATTGTTACTCTTGTACTAGTACCTGTTCTCTACTCCCTCTTCGACGGAGCTAATGAAAAATTCTCTAATTTCTCTAAGAAATTATGGCGTCGCAAGCCAAGAGTTCCTAAGAAGAAAAGTACTGTAGAGATGTAAGAGCATTAGCAAAATAGGCCTTATAATAAAGCAATATGAACAGATAATTAGGAGAGATAACTAGAAAAAAGGTGATCGACTTTCATTAAGTCGATCACCTTTTTTGATCACTGTGATAATTGATACCGCTTTTTTTCTTACCTTCTAGTAACTTATAAGTTGATATATTCTGGTTTACGTTGACTGTAGCTTACAACCTTAAGATTACTTTGCTCAGCAATTTCGAGCGCTTCTGCCATACCTTTACCTACGTCTTTAGCTACATGGGCATCAGAACCAATAGTAACCATTGTTCCTCCGAGTGTGCGAAAGCGCTTGTAGATAGGAAGTAAAGCCGTAATTATTTCTTTTTTCGTTAATCTCCGCGTGTTGATTTCTAAAGCCTTTTCCTTTTCAACTAACACTTTCAAGACAGGATCAATATGTTCATGAAATTCTTCATAGTAGATTTCTTGATCAACAAAGCGTGAGTAGCGAGCAATATAGTCAATATGGCCAAGGCTATCAATAATATCGTAACTTTCAAGACATCTGTTCATAGCTTTGAAGTATTTTTCGTAGACTTTCCGCTTCGTACCAAGCTTGGAGAACTCTTCTACGTGTACCTCTACGGTGTCAACGACATGAATTGAACCAATAACAAAGTCAAAAGGATAAGCTGAGATTATCTGGCTATACTTTTCTTCCAAACATTCTACCATACCAATCTCTACACCTAAGCCTAAGTTATCATCACGATAAGGCTCATATTCGGAAAAATACTGGTCTAGGTCAAACAAAAAAGATTCGGCCTCAGGGTAATCTAAGTCAAGATGCTCTGTAACAATAAATCCAATACCTTTTTCTTTCGCTACTTCCAGAGCTTCTTCGATAGTCATTTTTGAATCTGTAGAAAAACGAGTATGAACGTGGCTGTCAATTAACATAAGTTCAACAATACCTCCTGGGTCAATAACCTAGGACTTTCAAGTAGTAACCTAGGATTTTTGTATAGTAAATTGCGATCTAAAAGAAAAGATAAGGAGTTTGGCATTATGCTAGGAAAAGGACGCCTTGAACGGGAAAAGCAAACGGTACAGAAGATGATTAAAATCTATTGTGACCATCATCATGGCCAATCATACGAGAGCTCTCCTAAGGAGCCCCTCTGCAAGCAATGCCAAGAGCTCTATGGGTATGCGATGGAACGATTAAGCCGTTGTACTTTTGGTGCTGATAAGCCTACTTGTGGCAATTGTACAGTTCATTGTTACAAGCGAAATCGTCGTGAAGAGATTATTGCTGTGATGCGTTATGCAGGACCTAGAATGATTCGCCATCACCCTGTCTTAGCTATTCAACATCTTATCGATGGAAGAAAAAAGTAATTTTCCTTATTGACGTTGTCTTCACTTTATCATAAGATACAATCATAAGCTATGGGAATAGATAAGACTCAACGACGAGTAAAAGATCTTTAGGTCTTGCCTCGGGTCGTTGAGTCTTTTTGTTTTTCCTAAAAAGAGTTACAAGTTACAAGAATACGTTAAGGGTAGGTGACCAGTGATGAAGCCTTTAGTGGCTACAGTGCTTCTTTCTTCGCTACTTTTTTCGGGCTCTACGGAGCTCACTACAACTTTGGATATGAATAAGCTTAAGGCCAAGTCAGATTGTGCCAAAGAGCAAGGTGCAGGACGACAAAAACGAGCTGTAGTGTGGGAAAATAAGACAATTAACTATTCTCGAGAAGAAGGCTTCGTCGATTTACGTCTTGGTCGCCTTTAAGAAAAGACGGTTATGGTTGGCGATGATTGGGCTTGTTCTTGAACTTCTTTTTCTTCTACTAAAGTAATTGCTTGCTTGGCTAGATCTTCTGCTTTTTTGAGCGCTTCAGCCATCTCCATGAGCAATTCAGATAGTTCTTTTTCATTACGATTTGCTTTTAGATATTGTGCTATATCTTGTGTATCGTGAACAAGTCGATGATTACGACCTTTTAGTTGCTTAAGGATTAGTTGTAGCTCCCCCGAATACTGTTGTGCTGTACACATAGCGAACTCTCCTTTTAGCAGATTCTTGGCAGTGGATCTCCTGCCATCATTTCCAAGATTCGGTGACTACCGAAGAAGGTCTTCAGTAACACATGGCCTTCTTCCCTTTTTCCTTTTTCTACAGTCCCAATAATAGCACTTTCTTGACCAAGTTGATGTTCTTTCATCACTTCTAGAACTTCCTGCGCTCGGTCGCCTTGAACGATAAAGAGAACTTTTCCTTCATTAGCCATATAAAGAGGGTCCAGTCCTAGAAACTCTGAAGCACCGGCCGCTTCCTCGCGAATCGGTAAATCTTCTTCCCAGAGAAGTAAGTCTTTCCCTGTTGCTAAAGCAATCTCCTTAGCTGTTGTAGCAACGCCACCGCGAGTAGCATCACGCATGAACTTGACAGCACCAGGGCACTTTTCTAGAATTGTAGCAATCAAGTTATTAAGTGGTGCGCAGTCACTACGCAGTTCTGTATCAAAAGCAAGGCCTGATCTTTTTGATAAGATAGCTAGCCCATGATCCCCCACTGTTCCGTTAATTAATATCTTATCTCCCGCTTCTATACGCTGGTAGCCTAGTTCTCGCTGTTCTGGCAAAAAGCCAATACCTGTGGTATTGATATAGATTCCATCACCGCGCCCTTTTTCCACCACTTTCGTATCTCCAGCTACGACAGCAACGCCAGCTTCTTGCGCTGTCTGCGCCAAAGAAGCAACAATGCTCTCAAGATCAGCCATAAGCAGTCCTTCTTCCAATATAAAGGACACTGTAAGATAAAGGGGCTCTGCACCTGTAACGGCTAGATCGTTGACCGTGCCAGCAACAGCAAGCTTACCAATATCACCGCCAGGAAAAAAGTAAGGTGTTATAACAAAGGAATCTGTTGATACAACAGGCGGCCCTGGTAAATCTCGAAGCAGAGCACCGTCATTTTGTTGTTGCAATGGTCCTTCTGTGAAATACTTCAAGAACAGTTCTTGTATAAGTTGATATGTAAGAGCTCCACCGTCGCCATGGGCTAATAAGATGCGTTTTTCTCTTGTTCCCTCCACAGAATCACCTTCTTTACAACTTTCTTTCGTATTTATAGTAAGTAGCACAAGTCCCTTCATGAGAAACCATACAAGGTCCTTGCGGATGAACAGGATCACAAGATTTTGCAAAGAGAGGGCATTGCAGAGGCGTTTTGATACCTTTTAGAATATCTCCACACTGACAGGAAGAGCCTTTGCTTTCTGGCAAAGCAGGTAGGGTAAAAGCTTTTTCCGCATCATGAGCGGCATATTCTTTTTTTAGTTTGTAGGAACTCTGAGGAATGCTTCCTAAGCCACGCCAGTCTCCACCTTGTAATTCAAAGATTTGCTCCATAGCTTGCTGTGCTACAATATTCCCCGCTTCTGATACAGCTCGTCCGTAGGCGTTGCCTACTTGATCATGTTGATTCATAATGCCTTGAGTAAGATCTTCCAAAGCTAAGAGCAAATCAAGAGCTTCAAAACCAGAAATCGTTGCTTGAATTTTGCTCTCTTGAACAACAAAGTCCCAACATTTTCGACCTGTAATGATAGCTACGTGACCAGGCAAAATAATGCCATCAATGTTGGTGCTTCGCTTATCTGTTGTAGTTAGCTCACTATGTAGTAGAGCTTTCAGCGCTGGTGCTGTGGCCTTATGTAATGAATAAAGAAAAAGATTGTCAATGCCTTCTTCGATAGCTTTAGTTAAGGTAAGCGCCGCTGTAGGAGTTGTCGTCTCAAAGCCTACAGCAATAAAAATAACAGGACGTTCTCTGTTTTCTCGAGCAATTTCTAAAGCTTCTAGGGAAGAGTAGACGATGCGCACATCACTTCCACACGCTTTTGCTTCTTGCAAAGTCATTTCGCTTCCTCGTACTTTTACCATATCACCGAAGGTAGCGATAATTGCTTGAGGAATTTGGCTAAAGGCAATAATTCTATCTACATCTTGAGCTGAAGTAACACAAACAGGACAACCGGGACCACTCAGCAGAGTTACGTACTCTTTAAGCTCTTGGCGCAGTCCTGTACGGGAAAAAGCGGCTGTATGAGTACCACAAAACTCCATAAAAATCGCTTTATGGCCTTGATAAGTCTGCAAAGCTTGCAGGCTTTTTTTTACTTTAACGATTGTTTCTTTAGCTAACTGGGGTTCTCGAAAGCGCTTTAGCTGTTCTGAGAGCACAATATTTCCTCCCATAAGCGCAAACTTTCTTTGGCTTCTTCTTCGTCAAGAATCTGAATTGCATAGCCCGCATGAACGAGAACATAATCGCCTACCTTGGCTGTTGGTACCATAATTAATGCGACTCTTCGTTTATTGCCAAAAGATTCGACTTCTGCCATGAAGCCGCCTTCTTCAATGTGCGTGATCTGTGAAGGTGCTGCCAGACACATCTTCAACACCTACCTTTGCTGATTATTGATCCTTCTTCCCCTTGCCACTTTGCAATTGCCCCTTGTCCAAAAGCTAATCCACCATCATTAGCTGGAATGCGCTGTGGCCAGAGGACTCGTAAGCCTTGTGCTTGTAAGAGATGCCGCACCATTGTAAACAGATAAGGATTTTGAAAAACACCGCCACCAAGAGCGGCTGTAGACAGTTTCTCTCGTATGGCAAGTTCCTTTACCGCTTCATTGATGAATAAAGCTAGGCTATTGTGAAAGCGAAGGGCTATGATCCCTTTATCTGTACAATTTTCTATATCTGCTAATAAGCCTGCCAGAATCTCTGTATAGTCTAAGTAACGAAGCAGAGAGCAGTTTTCCTTATTTTGCTCAGCCTTTGTTAGACTGTCCTGACTAGTTTTTTGAATAGTTCTGGGCAATTTTTTACGAATTGAGAAAGGATAGTGCCCTAGCGATAGGGCTTCTTCAATCTCTGCTCTCTTCACTTCTCTTCCGGCTAGACCAAGGCGCAATGTTACTTCTTCGCCTAGTTCTATGGCAGCTTGACCATCGTAAGTGCTTTCCTTGCATATGCCTAGCAAGGCGGAGACAGCATCGAAAAAGCGACCTGCGCTAGAGGATAAAGGGCTATTAATCTTTTGTTCTACCATCTGCTTTGCTCTTGTGATAGCTTTTGCATCTTCAGGGAAAAAGCGCTTAGCTTCTTCCCAACCTTGCTCACCAAAAGCTTCACCAAGAAAAACTGCCGCTGTTAGATAGGGTTTTTTTACGGCATTATCTCCACCTGGTAACGGTAGAGGTCGCAACGTATAGTGTCGCTGAAAGCTTCGATAATCGCCTGTAATAATTTCTAATCCCCAGATTGTTCCATCATCTCCATAGCCTGTACCATCAAGAATGACTCCCATACTTTTTTCAGTTACGGAGTGGTCAGCTAGTGTGGCTATAAAGTGAGCATGATGATGTTGAACTTCTAACAAAGGCTTTGACCAGCGCCGTGCCAGCTGTGCTGTATGATAGGTTGGGTGACGATCGCAAACAATCAGTTCAGGCTCTAGATCAAGAAGTTTTTGAAGATGTTGAAGACTTTCTAAGAAGTTCTCTTGTCCTTCTAGAGTATGAACACCACCGATATGCTGGCTCAGTACAGCTGAGTCTCCTCCTAAGAGGGCAAAGGTGTTTTTCATCTCGCCGCCAACAGCAAGAATTGTTCTGCTGTTGGCTTGGCTTGCTGTACTTACTGGGTGGCCTCTATTGTCTTTTTGCACTGCTATTGGCAGAGCTATACTGTCTGGCACAAAGCCTCGAGAGCGTCGATAAAAATGCCAAGTGCCATCGATATAACGAAGGACCGAATCATCGGCCCTGCTCAAAATAGGTCTGTTATGAAACAAAAATGCATCAACAATAGATGCCAGCTGTGTAAGAGCTTCTTCATTCGTTCTAGCTAAGGGGAAGCCTGCTTGATTACCTGATGTCATAACGAGTAGGTCTAAATCATCAGCAAAAAGCAATTCATGCAGAGGTGTATAGGGCATCATAAAGCCTATAGTTTTCATGACCCCTGTTAGCAAAGGTAAGGTAGCAAGTTTGGTTACTGCTGACGGACGCTGTTCTAAGATGACTATAGGAGCTTGCGGTCCTGTTAGCATCTTTTCTTCTGCTAAGCTGACCAAGCAGATCTCTTCTATGACAGCTTTATCCCTAGCCATCAAGGCCAAAGGCTTGTGAGGTCTTCTTTTTCTCTGACGTAATTTTTCAAGGGCTTTGGTATGGCGACCATGGCAGACAAGATGAAATCCACCAAGGCTTTTTACTGCTACAATTTGTCCTGCTCTCATTTTTTCTTGGAACTTTTGTCGCCAATCACCCTCGATAGGCTTTCCTTGATGGTCACTGAGCCAAACCTCAGGACCACAAGTAGGACAAGCAATCGGTTGGGCGTGAAATCGTCGATTCCAAGGATCTTTATATTCACTATGACAAGTAGGGCAGAGTTCAAAAGAAGCCATTGATGTGCTAGCTCGATCATAGGGAAGTGATTGAACAATAGTAAAGCGAGGACCACAGTTGGTGCAGTTAGTAAAAGGATATTGATAATAGCGGCTCTTCCGTTCATGCAGATCAGAACGACAATCAGGGCAAAGAGCAACATCAGGAGGGACAGAGGTTAAGAGCCTCTGTCCTTCTTGACTTTCACGAATGATAAAGTCTTGATATCCTCGTAAAGGTTGCTCCGTAAGGACGATGCTATCAATGCGACTGAGGGGCGGTTTATCTTGCGGTAGTACTTCTAGAAAGTGCTTTATGGCCTCTTCTGAACCTTCGACTACAATCGTTACACCTTCTGTATGGTTATTAACCCAACCTCGCAAACCCCACTGATGGGCTAGTTTGTATATGTAAGGACGAAAGCCTACAGCTTGCACTAGCCCACGCAGTTCTATTTTTTGGGCTTTAATGATAGCACCTATGGCCTTTCCCTTCCTTCTTGCATTTTTTGCAGAAGCCAGTGAATCCAGGCCTCCATCCCTTCACCAGTTCGAGCTGACAAAGGAAAGGTAGGAAGATGGGCATTAATTTTCTGAAGATCTTTTGCTACTTCTTCCAGACTAAAGTCGGTAAAGGGAAGTAAGTCAATTTTGTTAATTAGTAGTCCATCTGCTTCGTGGAACATGAGCGGGTATTTTGGAATCTTATCATTACCTTCTGTTGTAGAAAGTAGTACTACTTTAGCCGCTTCGCCTAGATCGAATTCTGCAGGACAAACAAGATTACCTACATTCTCTACGATGAGCAGATCTAAATTGTCGAGGTCAAACTTATCAAGCACCGCTTGAATCATTGTTGCATCAAGATGACAAGCGCCATGAGTGTTGATTTGGACGACTGGTACGGAAAGAGCGGCAATTCTCTCTGCATCGCGCACAGTAGCTATATCACCTTCAATGACAGCTACCTTAATGCGCTCTTTTAGTAAGGGTAATGTTTTCTCTAGTACTGTCGTTTTGCCAGCGCCAGGAGAGCTCATCAAATTAAGCAGGTAGACACCTTTTTCCGCCATACGCTTTCGGTTTTCCTTGGCGACAAGTTCATTAGCTCCTAATAGTTTTTGGTTAATATGGACTTGCATAAGGCTCAACTACTCTCCTTCAAAATAATCAATCTTGAGCTCTCGACCAGCAATAATTTTAATTGTGAAAGCTTGGCAATGAGGACAAGTAAACAGATACTCATCAGACACATCAAAAGTCTGAGCACAAGCAAGACATTTTGCTTGTGCCGATACAGTTTCAATCTCTAAAGTTGCCAAAGGTGCAAAGGGTGTTGACTCCCTTAGTACGGTAAAAGCAAATTGTAATGCCGATGGTAAGGCGTGGGTTAAAGTGCCTACGGTCATTTTGACTTTTTTGATCTCCTTGATATCATTTTTCTCTGCTTCTTCACGAAGTACTGACACCAGGCTTTCCATTAAAGCCATTTCATGCATAGGCTTACCTTCCTTACTTGCTTCTTTACAACTTTATTCAATCTTGAAAGGTTGGGCATCCCATTGTGCTAGCTGTTTTACTATGGCCTCTCTTAGTGCGGGCAAAGATAATTGCACTGTAGCAGAAAGATCTAATCCGAATTCTAAGCTCTTAGGTTGTATACCCAGAAAAACCATCTCTTGCGGCAAAGTACCGCGCAAACTAGCTAAGGCTAGTACTTCTTGAAAGCTGAGCTGATGCTGTGACATCTTGATACCTACGTATTGAGGAATCTCATTCCCTACGAGACGGATCAATGTACCAGCAGGCTTGCCTGCATTGATGGCATCGACACAGAGAAAGTAATCTGCTTCTTCTAGATATTCAAGCAAAAGTAATCCCTGTGTCCCTCCATCAACGACTTCTACATTGTCAGGAAAAAAGTATTCCCTTTGCAGGGCTTGCACAATTTGCACACCTAGTCCTTCATCAGAATAAAGCAAATTACCCAAGCCCATAAGGACGATTTTTTTCATCTTTTTATCTACTTTCTTACCTTTATGGTCTTCAAAACTTTCTAAGCTAATTTTTCTTACTTTTACTTCTCTACGTCAAACTTGTAGCCACTAAAGATAGAAGACATAGTGCCGTTCTTAGCAAAGACGTCGTGACGAATCACCATATAGAGGTGTACGAAAACAAAGGACATCATCAACCAAGCACCTAGACGATGAATCATGTGCACTTCAAAGCTTGAACCAATGAGAGGAATAACCCAGCCAAAAAAAGCAAACATCATACCATCAGGATGTAGTTCACCGTACATGGCAAAGCCTGTAATAGCCATAGCTACTGAGCCTACCATGATGAAAAAGAAATAAGCGAGGTTTGCTAGAGGGTTGTGGCCTAAATGATGAGGTTCATCTTTTTTGATAAAAAGATAATGTAAAAGTGTATCGCGGAATTCGCCCCAGTAGGCTTTTTGCCAGGGCCAGTGGTGTGTGCGAGCATATTCATTGCCTACAAAAGCCCAGTAGACGCGAAATAAGTAGTTAGCTATAAACAGGTAGCCTATAGCCATATGAGCTGTAATCGCATTACCCATCCAAAAAACAGTGGTGGCATCACCTGTAACGACAGTCGGCCGCAAAAAAGGCGTTCCGATGTAGATACCAGTGGCAAAAAGAAGTACCATGCAAAGCGCATTGACCCAGTGATAAATGCGCACAGGTAGCTCCCAGACGTAAACAGGCTTGAGCTTATTCATTCTTGCCCCCCCTTACGGTAGCTTCTTAAGGGTTATCGCTGTACTTCTATAGTCGTTACCTTCTGATCTTCTGTATCTACCAAGTGAACGGCACATGCCAAGCAAGGGTCGAAAGAATGGATTGTACGCAATAATTCTAATGGCTCATCTTCTTTTACATAAGGTGTGCCAATCAGCGCTTGTTCCATAGCGCCTGGTAGACCTTGATGGTCTTTAGGTGAACCGTTCCAAGTTGTCGGTACAACACATTGGTAGTTAGCAATTTTACCGTCTTTGATGTGCACCCAGTGTCCCAATGCGCCACGAGGAGCTTCTGACCAACCTACACCTTTGCTGTCTTTGTTCCACGTTTTTGGTTCCCACTTTTCAGAGCTGAAGGTGCGCTGGTCACCATTTTTTACATTGTCGATCAGATCTCTGTAGAAACGTTTTAGCCAGTGTGCCGCTAGTTTGGATTCAATGCCCCGAGCGGCAGTGCGTCCTAAAGTAGAGAAGAGCGCTTCTGGCCCTACACCTAAATTAGTTAAGACGCTATCAACTTCTTCTTTGACTTGATCATGGGCAAGAGCATCTTTTTTGGCATAAGCTACGAGCATGCGCGCTAGTGGACCTACTTCCATAGGCTTATCTTTCCAACGTGGTGCTTTGAGCCAGGTGTATTTGTTGTTAAACTGTCCACTTTCATCTAGCGTATAGTAAGGCGGTTTGGGACCTGAATATTTCATTTTGGTCTCGCCATCCCAAGGATGCAAACCACTTTTGGAGTTTTCGTACCAGGAGTGTTCTGTATATTCAAGTATTTGCTCAGGATCGCGAGGATCGACATCGAGCACTTCGTTTAAGTTCTTGTCTAAAATGACCCCACGTGGCAAGAGATAGTTGCTAAAGTCATTTATGTTCGTTGTGGGCAAGTCTCCATAACATAGGAAGTTGCCTACGCCACCACCATAGGATGCAGTATCTTTGTAGAATGAAGCAATAGCTAACAGATCGGGAATGTAAACTTGCTCTACAAATTCAATAGCTTCATTAATCAACTTTTCGACCATATTGAAGCGTTCAATGTTAATTGCGTTGTCGCCATTAATATCAATAGCGCAAGCCATGCCACCGACGAGATAGTTAGGATGAGGGTTTTTGCCGCCAAAAATGGTATGAATCTTAACAATCTCTTTTTGCCAGTTCAAAGCTTCTAGATAGTGCGCTACAGCCATTAAGTTAGCTTCAGGTGGTAATTTATATGCTGGATGACCCCAGTAAGCGTTAGCAAAAATACCTAACTGACCGCTTTCCACAAAACCTTTCAGTTTGTTTTGCACATCTCGGAAGTAACCTGCTGTTGATTTGGGCCAGCGAGAAATGCTTTGAGCTAATGCGGCTGTTTGAGCAGGATCAGCTTGCAGTGCATTAGGGATATCAACCCAGTCAGCGGCATGAAGATGATAAAAGTGTACCACATGGTCTTGTACATATTGAGCACAAAACATAATGTTACGAATTAATTCAGCGTTAGGAGGAATTCTGATGTCTAAAGCGTCTTCTACAGCTCGTACAGAGGTAAGAGCGTGAATAGTTGTACAGACACCACAGATACGCTGGACAAGGGCCCAGGCATCGCGAGGATCACGGTTTTGAAGAATAATTTCTAAGCCTCGAATGGCCGTTCCAGAGCTAACTGCATCGATAATTCTACCGTTTTCTACCTTTGCTTCTACCCGCAAGTGGCCTTCAATACGGGTGACGGGGTCGACTACGATCCGTTCTGCCACGTCTGTTACCCTCCTATACTCTTATCGTTATCTTGAGGTTTTTCTGTTTTTACTGGTTCTGACGCTTCGCTTTTCTGATCATTCATCTTCTTCGTTACAGCAGAAACTGCGGCATGAGCGGCGGCACCAGCAATAGCACCTCCTACAGCCATAGCACCAAACTGATCAACATTCATACCTACTTTGAGGCCTGGTACATCAGAAAGGTGAGTATAGAAAGACTGTCCACCTGTGTAATCCCAGAAGCCTTTTTCGGAACAGGCAATACAGGGGTGACCTGATTTAATAGGATAGCTTACGCCACCGTTAAAGCCAATGTTGGAACAGTTGTTGTAAGCATTAGGCCCTTTACAGCCCAATTTATAAAGACACCAGCCTTGTTTGGCTCCTTCGTCATCAAAGGATTCCACAAACATACCTGCATCAAAGTAAGCGCGGCGATTACATTTGTCGTGAATCCGATGACCGTAGAATGCTTTTGGTCTACCTTCTTGATCAAGTTCAGGTAAGCGCTCGAAGGTAAGTACGTGAGTAATGACGCCAGCCATTACTTCTGCAATAGGCGGACAGCCTGGTACATTAATGATCGGCTTGTTTTTGATAATGTCTTGTACTGCTACAGCACCTGTTGGGTTAGGCTTAGCTGCTTGTACACAACCGTTAACGGCACAGGAGCCCCAAGCGATAATTGCTTTGGCGTATTTGGCTTCTTCTTTTAATAACTCCAGTGCACTATGGCCACCAACACAACAGTAAACACCACCGTCACCTAATGGAATAGCGCCTTCTACAGCTAATATGTAGTTACCTTTATGTTCTTCCATAGTCTTGCGAGCCATCGCTTCGGCTCTCTCTCCAGCGGCGACCATTAAGGTTTCGTCGTAGTCAAGAGAAATCATAGACAAGATAATTTCTGATACGATGGGGTGCGAAGTTCTGATAAAAGATTCTGTACAACAGGTGCACTCTTGGAAATGTCGCCAGATTACAGGTAATCTGACTTTTGTCTCTAGTGCTTCCGCAATCGCTGATGCTCCACTAGTGCTTAAGCCTAGAGACGCCGCCATCATAGTACAGAACTTAAGGAAGTCCCGCCGACTTACGCCCCTTTTTTCTAAGGCGCCATAAAAGGTTTCTTTTTCCTTGGCGGTCATATTCTTTTCCCCTCCCTAGAATCTATTTGCCTTATAACCCGATTGTAAAACAACTTAAAAAGTTGCGTAATAGGGTCGTTGCCATATATCTTTCTTTTTCGATAAAAATATAAATTTTCTTGCATTATGAAAATTTGAACAAAGCTTTTTTACATCTTCCATTTCTTCGAAATAACTGTTAGAAATTCCTGCAAGTGAATAATGTTTTTTACAGTTTCCTGTCAAGTATTGAAAAAACCGCCTGCGGCTTTATTAAAGCTCAGGCGGTTGTATAGTTTAGAAAATGGGCAAGGGACTTATGTATCTTATTGTTTTCTATATTGCCGAACAAGCAGGATAGTAAGCTAGAAGTTCCTTGACTGTCTTGCGTTGATCACCTTGACAGCTAATAGTCCGACGTACGTCAAAGATTTCTAGTTTGCTCTCACTATAGAGATCTATTGTTTCTGCTGTAGCATGATTAGAGATAAGCACATCAATGCCTTGCTTGCTTCTCTCTTCTGCCTCATTAGCTAAGTCCTTCTGATCAGCACTTCTAAAAGCTTGACCATCATAAGCCGTAAAATCACTAGTAGCTGAAAGGGGTGTATAAGGCGGGTCGCAATAGACGACATCACCTGGTACTGTCATGGCCATGGTAGCTCTAAAGTCAGCTATTAGGAAAGTAGCTCTCTGCGCCTTTTCATGGAAATTAATCATTTCTTTTTCGGGAAAGTAAGGTGCTTTATAACTTCCAAAGGGTACGTTGTAGGCTCTTTTTTTGTTATAGCGACAGAGCCCGTTATAGCCATGTCGATTAAGGTAAAGAAAAAGAGTTGATCTTTCCCAAAGATCTTGACTCTGATTAAATTGGTCACGCAAAGCATAGTAACGTTCTGCGCTGTTGTTTTCCGGAGTAAAAAGGGCTCGACAAGCTTCTATAAAAGTCCGTTCTTGTTGCAAGCATTGATAGAGATGAATTAGATCGGCGTTAGTATCAGCAAGAAGAAATTGGTTAAACTTCTCTGTAGCCAGAAAAAAAGCCCCAGAGCCTACGAAGGGTTCTACTAGTCTAGAGCCAGGGGGTACTATCTTTTCAATTCGTTGCACTAATTTATGTTTGCCACCAGGCCATTTTAAAAAAGGTCGCACAAACCCCCCCCCCTTATTGATGAATTCTACTGCTTACAGCAGAATTTGACAAGTGTGAAAGGAGTTATCTTTTTTAAAAATTAGGCTGTGACATTTCACTTATTATTGATATAATAAATAGTCGATGACGAGAAAGTCGTTGAAGTATGGAAGTATGGAGTGAGAAAGCATGATCAATGCAGAATTATTGCCTGCCGAGTCAAAACAGCGGCTTATCGATGGAAATAAGCGGTATATTGAAAACAAGCTTGCTGACAAAAAATTATGTATTGATCGACGTACGGAACTTAAAGAACAAGGACAGTCTCCCTTTGCTGTTATTGTTGGTTGTTCCGATTCTAGAGTGCCACCTGAAATAGTTTTCGATCAAGCTCTAGGTGACCTTTTTGTCGTTCGTGTAGCTGGCAACGTCGTCGACGCTGTTGCTTCTGCTTCTGTAGAATTTGCCGTAGGCCATCTCAAAAGCCCACTTGTTGTTGTGCTAGGTCATGAAATGTGTGGTGCTGTAAGAGCGGCTGTTGATACCTGCTGTACCCCTCTAGATAATTCAGGTGAAAGCAATATGGCTACTTTGCTTTCCTTGATCCACCCATCAGTACAAAAAGCTCAGAATGAAGGCGTCAAAGACGATTCCCTTTACGAAGTATCTGCTGATAAGAACGTAGAGACAGTAGTAGCCAAACTAATGGATAACAGTGCTCTGCGTCCATTAGTAGAAGAAGGAAAAGTAGCTATTGTTGGTGCTAAGTATCTATTAAAGTCTGGTGAAGTTGTCTTTTTTGATTAAAGCTATTCAGTTTCATTCAATATATTTAACAAGGATATGATAAAGCCAGATGCAAAGAGATCTTTCATCTGGCTTTTTTGTTATTATTACACTTAAGAGGTATCAGATCTTGCTTAATTCAAGAGAATTGATTGAGCTTGGAATAGGAATAGTAAAAGATAAAGGAGGCTTATCAAAATGTCGATTATAGCTGTACCTGTTGATGGCGATCAAGTAAGTGATCATTTTGGTCATAGCAAAGCTTTTGCTTTTGTTAAGTTAGAAAATGGCAAAATTATGGAGAAAGAAATTCTTGCAACGCCACCTATGCAAAACAGACACGACGAGTTTCCTATGTGGTTCTTATCTAAAGAGGTGGAAGCAGTCATCGTAGTGCGTATTGGTGGTGGAGTCTTTAGAACACTGAAAGAGTCGGGCATAGAGATATATAAAACTAATCCGACAAGTCTTGAGTCTGCTGTACAAGGCTTAGTGGAGAAGAATCTGGAGCAAGTGCAAGAAGACGACTTAGTTTCTTGTGGGCATAAGCACTAGGAATTAGAGTGAGAAAAGGTCACAGGTTAGAGATTATTCTTAACCTGTGACCTTTTTTATTATTTCTCTGCTACAGATACTTTTCGGGGTGCGGAAAGAAAGTTTTTACTGTTGTGCTAGCAGTTTTCTTGCTTCTATGGCTTGCTGGCTATTAGGTGCTAGCTCAATGACACGGCGTAAGTGGTAGGAGGTCCATAAGCAATCACAAAGCCATTGGCTGGGATAGTGGCACTGTCTTTGCGTATCGCCGTAACTGTATCTCCTGTTACAACGATAAAAGTAAAGCCAGGAAAAGAGAGGTTATGGTTGCGAAAAGCTGTAGTAAAGACAACAATTTCTTCTTGAGAATTAGGTTCATGGTTCATAAACCAAGCATACCAGTTGTTCGGCCAGACTCTTGAACCGTTGATGCCACCGCGTATTTTTACATCATTTGTCGAAGCAAAAGACAAAGTGTTATCTGTTTTGATACCTACAGAAGTAGGGCCTCCCCGAAGGTGAAGGAAAGTACCATCGATCATTACAGCGCCCATAGGCTGTAGATCTTTTTGATCATAAGCGTTAAAAAATGTACCATTGATTGCCGCGACTGCGCCTGTACGTTTTGCCATGGAAGCAAGTGATTCCGTCTGGCCTACTTTGTTATTGGCGAAGACGGGGCGAAGTTCTAGAGATTCATTGGGGTGGAATTGTATGTACTGTACTGTTCTTGAACCCCCACTAGTACTCACAGACTTACTTTGCTGTTCAAGTGCATAAACAGCAGAGACGGGTAAAAGAAATAGGTAAAGCACTAAAGTGAGCAGACCAGCTCTTTTTACCAAAACTATCTACACCCTTTCATTGCTTCAATATATCCAGTTTCAATTATAAACAATGAAGCATGAAGGCAATAGAGCAATAATGCAAAAATATTTAAAAAAGAAACAAAAGGCTGACAACGAGATCAGCTATCTCAAGTCTACAAGTGCTTTCTATAACCTCACTAACCCTTTAGCGTTTTACTAACCGCCTGCGCGATCTTTGAGGGATCATGGGAATGCTTGGATGCCTCAACAATCGCCTTATAGACATCCGTTGCAGAATCGGCGAAGGCGTTCGGCACATTTTCCCTCCCGCGTCCATTGTGATCTGCCCATACCACGGTGGCAAACCCATCGACGCCAATAGGGTTTCTTGCTGCGCCGAGTATCATCTCGGCTATTTTTCCGGCTTTTTTTGCAGTATGGGCGGCCATATGATAGCGAGCTGCGTACTGCGAAGCCGCAATCCAATCGTCGGGAAGTCCGTACTTCTCCCCTAGTGCAGGAATCATTTCAGCTCCCGCCTTTTCATGGCCAATGTGGCGCGGCCATAAGGAAGGATCGGTTACTCCTTTACCAATATCGTGAAGCAGGGCCGCACAAAGAACGTGATGTTCTCGGGTACGTTCGGCGGCTTTTCCAAGCACCAAGGCGCTATGAATGTAAGCGTAAAAGGAACCCCACCTTGAAGACAAGATGGAGTTCCGGTTAAACTTTTATTTAGTTACTCGGCAAAGTTCGGGTAAGGTTTCAGACCAAGGGAGTAGCTGATCCAGCGCCTGCTCATCTTTAGTATCTACATGGGGAAGTATCTCGAAGAGATAGTTTAGATACGTAAAAGGATTCAGGCCATTTTCCTTGGCTGTTTCGACAATGCTATATACAATCGCACTAGCTCGGGCACCGCGAGGAGTATTGGAGAATAAGAAATTTTTTCTTCCTAAAACGAAGGATTTTATGGTTCGCTCACTGCGATTATTATCTAATTCCAAGCGGCCGTCTAACATAAATCCAATGAGTTTATCCCATTGATTCAAACAATAGTTAATGGCTTGACCAAGTGCGCTTTTTGGCAGTACATTGGGGCTTTGTTTATGAAGCCATGCCAAAAAAGCATCCAGCACTGGCTGACTGCGTTTTAGTCGCTCTTCATAGCGTTCTTCATTAGTCAAATCTTTTAATTCCTGTTCAATGGCGAAGAGTTGGTTGCAATATTCCAAGCCCTCGTCTGCAACGGTCTTGCCAGAACGCTTCTTCTTATCAGGCAACACCTTAAGAGCCTCTGTGAATTTCCGCCTGGAATGAGCCCAACAGCAAGCCAGGGTAACGCCTTCAACTTTATGATAGCCCGAATAGCCATCGACAGTTAAAAAGCCTTTGAATCCCGAAAGGAACTGACGGGGATGCTCACCGGCTCTTGTTTGTTGGTAGTCATAAAGCACGATCGGAGGACCTTCGCGACCAGTGCGGTACAACCACATATAGGAAGTAGTCTGCGCCTCCCGACCTGGTTCATGGAGCACTTGAAGACTCGTCTCGTCAGCGCAAAGTACCTCTTGTAATAACAAGTAGTGGTGCATTCGTGTGTAAAGCAAACTTAGCCATTGATGAGTGACCCGTACCCGATTTGTTGAACACCTAAGAGTGAGATAAAATACTCTTAGGGAGGGCGATGAAAATGCCAAGAAA
>NZ_WBXO01000033.1 GCF_008933955.1 Heliorestis acidaminivorans | reverse complement strand
GCGGCTGAAGAGGACGGTTTGCTAAACCGTTAGTGGGCGTAAGTCCAGCGAGGGTTCAAATCCCTCCCACTCCGCCACCAAATTTGCCAGTGTAGCTCAATTGGTAGAGCAACTGACTTGTAATCAGTAGGTTGCGGGTTCAAGTCCTGTCACTGGCTCCACTTATAGCACGGGGCGTAGCTCAGCTTGGTAGAGCGCTACCTTGGGGTGGTAGAGGTCGCACGTTCAAGTCGTGTCGCTCCGACCATTAAAACCCCAAATCAGCGGTCGTGGCGGAATTGGCAGACGCGCTAGATTCAGGTTCTAGTGGTCGCAAGGCTGTGGAGGTTCAAGTCCTCTCGACCGCACCAATTAAGCGGAAGTGGCTCAGTGGTAGAGCATCGCCTTGCCAAGGCGAGGGTCGCGAGTTCGAATCTCGTCTTCCGCTCCATTTGCGCCCGTAGCTCAGTGGATAGAGCACTGGTCTCCGGAACCAGGTGCGCAAGTTCGATTCTTGCCGGGCGCACCATGAAGTGATTACAGGGGAGTAGCTCAACTGGCAGAGCGGCGGTCTCCAAAACCGTAGGTTGCGGGTTCAAGTCCTGTCTCCCCTGCCAAAACCTTTGAAACCATTGATATATCGGGCTTTGTGGGCTTTTTGGAAGCTTCAAGTAAAGCACCGAAAAATCGTTAAAAACTGCGATATAAAAGAGTAAACC
Source organism: Heliorestis acidaminivorans (assembly GCF_008933955.1). Classification (GTDB taxonomy): domain Bacteria; phylum Bacillota; class Desulfitobacteriia; order Heliobacteriales; family Heliobacteriaceae; genus Heliorestis; species Heliorestis acidaminivorans. The sequence goes on along the minus strand of NZ_WBXO01000033.1, from coordinate 503 downwards.
GTTGGCCTATTTACAAAGTAGGTCAGCGGTTTTTTCGTTATTTCTGGCCAGAAAACTTGTCAGAAAGGCGATGAAAAGACGATGAGAAGGGAAGAACATTGGTGTTCACGTAACGCCATATATGTTCAGACACGCCTCGGCCTTGCATCATTTGCGAAATGGAGCAGATGTGTTTACGGTTCAACGTATTCTTGGTCATGCTGATTTGAATATGACGAAACGATATCTAGCGTTAACTCAAAGTGATGTGAGGGAGGTACACAGTTTGACTTCGCCAGTGAATGATATTTTAGATACGGGCAGGAAAAGGGTTCGGTCGTTGGCGAAGAAAAAGTAACAACAACGAGTCTTATTCCTTATACTATAGACTTCAAAAATATGGTATATTAGTAAGAGAGATTCTATTTACGGCAAAGAGGTGAAGCCTATGGACAAAAGAACCTTAATAGAAATGAAAAATATTCTTACTTCAGAGCAAGCCAGAGCAATTCTTGAAGTGAAGG
>NZ_WBXO01000008.1 GCF_008933955.1 Heliorestis acidaminivorans | reverse complement strand
AAGAGCCGTATGACATGAGAGTGTCACGTACGGTTCTGTGAGGGTCTGAGGGTGAAATTCCCTTGGTCTACTCGACTTCGCAAATCAACAACATCGGAAGTAAAGTGCCGGTTTATCCGGGACAATAGCTCCAAACATTCGGTGGCGAAGATGTGCAGATTATTTGAGCTACCTCGGAGCAATTATTACGCCTGGTTAAACCGAAAGCCCAGCCGTCGTAAAAAAGATGATTTAAAAGTCTTAGAGTTAATCAAAGAAAGTTACCAATCAAGCAAAGGCATCTATGGTTTGGACAAGATCCTAGCTGACGTTCGAAAAACAAGACGATGCAGTCGCAAAAGAGTACACAGATTGATGCAAGAAAACGGAATTCGCTCAGTAAGAAAAAGAAAGTTTAAAGCTACAACCAATTCAAATCATAACTTGCCTGTTGCAGAAAACTTGCTAAACCAAGACTTTGAGGTTGATGCACCTAATAAAGCATGGGTTTGTGATATCTCATATGTGCAGACTGACGAAGGCTGGAACTATCTAGCTACCGTAAAAGATCTGTTTCATAAAGAAATTGTTGGCTGGGCCATGAGCAGCACTATGACCCGAGATTTAGTTATCCAAGCATAAAAAAATGCTATCAAAAAGCATCGTCCCCCGGCAGGTCTCATTAACCATTCCGATCGAGGAAGCCAGTATTGTAGCAGAGACTACCAAGCTTTGCTTACAAAACATCAGATGCGACCAAGCATGAGTCGTAAAGGAAACTGCTACGACAATGCACCGGCTGAAAGTTTCTTTAGCACTATTAAAACAGAGCTAATCTATCTACAACGGTACAAAACACGTGAAGAAGCCCGAAAAGCTGTTTTTGAATATATCGAGATATTCTATAACCGAAAGCGATTGCATCAAAGCCTCGGTTATCTTTCCCCTAAAGAATATCTAGAAGAACATAGGAAATCTAAAAAGCAAAAAGTAAACTCGAAAGTGCAGACTCTGGCGTCGACCGCCTAATTGATGCGTCCTTCATACAGAAAGACGACTGTCAAGGGTCGCCGAAGGCGAGGCGAAGCCCTCAGCCCTTGACTGGCGGCTGGCTGTGTGAGACCCTGCAGGCGGCGGTGACGCTGATGTTGATTAACATAAAGATTCAGGAGAATTGTAACTTTAAGCAATCCTGTGAACGAACGAGGAAAACCACACTTATAGGTGTCTAATAAACCGGGAAGACCTCAAGGATTAAAGTTAAATGGCAATACTGTGAAGTTTCCCAATGCGAAGAGTTAGAATCAAAATTATATGATAAATATGGCCCCAATTTCCCTTGGACAGAAAGAAGACCTAGAAGCAACAGAGACACAATAAAACTATTAATATAGAATGATTTAGTAGGAGAAGGCTAAACATTGTGGGAACCTAGAACGAGGTCCAATAAAGCAATGAATCATTGAAGGGGAGCACTCTATACCACAAGAAGCATCTACTGGCATGTATACCGCGGAGCCAAAAGTGTTGACTATTCAGGCCAGAGTGAGAATGTGGGCCAGCCTATTACGTCCTTCGCTCAAGCACTGAATGAGCGCTAAAACCATTTACCACTGGATGAATAAACATATTTTGAGGCCACAGAAACCCGATGGAATAGAACCTTTTGATCGCAAGCACACGGCCTTTATTCATTAGAAACATCGCGAGAAGATGGGTAAGCCAGAATAGAATGCAAATTTAAACCCATAAAAGACCAACTGAAGCAATTGTAGCCTCAGTTGGTCTTTTATTACCGCTTGCTTGCACGGAAACCAGCCGAGCGAGCTTCCTCTTCCGTAAAGAACCAAGCTTCTGGTACTGTCTTTTCATAGAATTGGCCGCCAGGAACGTGATAAATCTTTTCTCCCTTGCTATTTATGTTGCCTTTGATCGTCTCTCCGTTTGGTCCAGGCCCTGTGGTGGTTGCGGTGGATGAGTTTGTAGGGGTAGAAGTCGTTTTTACTTCATTGGAAGTATCGTTACTGCCTAGACCCCAAAGACCCGCCTTTCTTTCCCTTGCTTCTTTTACATAGGTGCGGAAAAGGTCTGCGTACTTTACGTTCGGCGGAATGGTCAACTGCTGACCATAACCCCGTAGTAGAAGATGGGCGTTAAACAATTTCTGTCGCACTTCTTGATCTGAATCATTTGCTGGTTTAGATAGCCATACATAGGCAAGTATTCTGCCGTATCTATCTCTTGGTTGAACATCGAGCTCTAAGAAAACCTTCTTCCCGGCCAGTGTATTCTTAGTAAATTCAGAAGCTTCAGGACCATAAGGCTCTACAGGCTTGCTAGGATGTTTGGTCTCTGGGGTGTCGACTCCTGTTAGCCTTACCGTTTCTTCTTTTCCTTCTAAAGTAACCTTGATGGTGTCGCCATCTACTACTCGAGTTACCGTTGCTTCAATTAAGGAGAGCGAAGAATGTATCGTAGATTGATTTGATGTAGAGATTGTAGATGAAGAGGGAGCAGCAGTAGTAGTAGTGGTTTCAGTAGGAAGAGCTTGGCTATCACTTTGTTCAACTGCTTCAGATTGTGAGGGGAGACTTACCGATGTCTCTTCATTAATGTCATTGGAATTACAGCCAATAGGAAGAAGCATGACAGTTACAACAAGGAAAAGTAATAGTATTTTCTTCTTCATAATACATAGCCCTCCAATTGTTCTTTATGTAAAGATAGCCTTGAATTCTAGACCGGAATCCACAAATCCTGCTCTAATAGGAACACAACAATTGCTGGTATAGAGGAAGTTTTAGTTAGTTTTTCACGGAAAGAGCGTCTTATAAAAATATCAGAAAGCAACAAAATTCGACAGGGTTTTAGAGCTTGAAGTGGTACAATAAGTACAAACTTAAAAATCTTTCAAGAAAAACCAGCCCAAAGTTGTTCCTAGCAACTGGGTGCTGGTTTATGTTTTATTAGCCGAAAAAGATTGCTCTATCGACTAGTGATTTTATGGAAGTATCCGGTCAATAAGGATGTGAGAATATATTCGGGAAGGAAAAAAGGAAAATAAAATATGCACTTGATGAATTCATCATTTGTTTTGATAGTAATATATGGGCTTGACATGTACCTGCTTTTCGGACACTTGTCGACTTTTGTCGATTCATGTCAAAGAAAATATTGTCCTATCAACCACAACGGGAGATGTTGTGGTTGATAGGACAGTACCTCAATTGTAATTTATCAAATCTGATGGAGGGGGAGCTTTATGCAACAAAAAGATATACTCTCATTACGAACAATAGATTTATCTTCAGAGTATACTGAGAAGAAAGCTACTGAAAAATATGAATTTGAGCTTAGTGTTTGCTCGTTATTAGCGGGTATTGCTCACTTGGATGGTTGGTTGCTTCCTAGCAAATTCCAATTGTATCGCAATGCAGTCATGAATTTGTTCGGAAAGAAAATAAAAGATGATGTGATGCTCAGGGTAGAAATATTGAAAATCTTTATAAACCCACCCAAAATTCAGGATACCAGTATAAAACTAATCAATTTGATAAACAAACTTCATGTTACTTTAAGAACAAGGGAAATAGTAATAGATTATGCGTTAAAGGTAATTAAAGAAAATAACAAAAATAGATCAAGAGCAATAAAAATACTTAAAAAAATAACTGAAGATTTAAATATTACAAATAGTGTGTTGTTATTAGAAATTGAAAGTATCGAATCCTTAATTAATGAAGAGGAAAAGATGGTCTTTGAAAACGAAAACAAACTTGAGTCAATAAAGAACGATTCCCCATTGAATTGGGAAGAAAAACAATTCTTGCATAACAAACATTATAATTTCGGGCTAAAATCAATTAAGACAAGCAGGGAAATCGAAAACATGAAGAGCAAAGATTTTATAAGAAAAACAAAAATGCTTGCAACCTTAATAAATAGTGATAACCTATCGCAAAGAGTAATTGAATTTCATAAACAAATTGAACCTAACCCATATAAAGTTGTTCTTACTGGAGAGATTAAGCACGGAAAAAGCACAATATTCAACAGGATTGTAGGGAAAAACCTAAGTCCTATAGGAGAAGCTACTGCAACAACTGCTGTAGTCGTAGAAATGTACTATTCTGATGAGCCAAATTATGAAGCATGGTGGATGAATAGTGATACCCTTGATAATATATTAAGGTTTACTTCAGACAATAATGATAGTAACCATGTAAAAAAATACGTTAAAAGGATTCAAGAAATCGTAAATTCTGGAGGGTATAAGCCAGGAGAAAAAATTACGGCAATATCATCTTTACTAGATGTGAAAGATTACATAACTGCTCATGGAGACTATGCCTATTTAGTTGAAAAAGCCCGTTTCGGCTTACCGCTAGAATGTTTGCGTCATGGTATTACAATAGTAGACACTCCTGGTATTAATGATCCTATTAAAGTTCGCGATCATATAACACTTGAACAAGCTAAGTATGCGGATTGTATTGTGTTCGTAATGAGAGCTGATAAATTCGGAACCGAATCGGAACGGATATTTCTATATAATTTGATGGAGAAAGGAAAAGCTACAAACTTAATAATCTGCTTGACACATATCGATAGACTTTCGTCAGATAATGAAAGAGCCCGTGTGCTTAAAGAGGTAGAAAACTGGGTAAGAATGGTATCGCCAAGAACAGAGAATGACAACTTAATGAAAAAAATAAAAATATTTGCTTTTGATCCTCGGAATACAAGTGATAATAAAACAGTTTCGCATGAACAAACAGATGATTTCAACTTATTCTTTAACGAGTTGTCTAGTCTTGCATTAAATTCAAAAAGAGATTCTAATTATATTGACTGGATTACGAGTAAAAGGAATTTCCTTTTAGAGCTTTCCAGAGAAGAATCTGAAACGTTTTTACACAAAAGTAATGAGCAGTTTATGAATAATCAAACGCTAGAGTTAATGGAAAACTTATCAAATAGGTTTTTTGAATTATCTCAGTCTAACTATCAACAAATCCAGTCAAGGTTAAAATCTATTAAAGAGCTTATAGTTAGAGATCATAGTAGGGCTAAAGAAGATATTGATAGAACAAAAAAAGAAATAATTGAAGCTATAAGAAGTGCCATAGAAACTAGGGTTCGTGAATTAGGCAAAGATTATGCAGGCAAGGAAAAATGGGATTCCTTTAATAGGACTACGGCTGCGTTATTGGTGCAAAAATATGTTTATGAAATGGATAATCGTCTGAACAATGATTTTGAATACTGGAAGAACCGCACAGAGGAGTTATTCGATGAGGTAGATTTAATAGTAAAAAGTAGTCTTGATAGTTATAAAGGGATTCAAAAAGATTACAACGATTTATGCAATATCAGTCATACAAAAACGGTTGTATTATGCAAAGTAGATAGTACTCTTAACGGAACTGGAAAGTTCTTATCCTATGGAACAGCTTACATAATAGGTGGTGGTGTTACTGCTATTATTAAGTTAATAGGAACCGCCTCCACAATAGCATTTCCTCCAGCAGGTATTATAATAGTTTCAGCAGTTGTAGCAGGAGGGTTCATTGCTAAACTTGTGAGTAAGCCTGAAAAACAAAAACACGATTATATAGAGAAAATGGTAAAAGAGGCCGAAACTAATATTAACAAACGATTTGAAATGTATGAAGAAAAGATAAAGGAAGCGTATTTAAGCCTTTGGGATTACATAACTCAAAGTGTTGAGGTGCGATATAGGGAGCTTGCAGAAAATATATACGCAGATTCAAGTGAAGCAAAGCTTCAAGTTGAAATATCGAAAAGAATAAGAAATGATTTATTTATGTTCGTACAAGGTCAAACGGGCTTAAGTTTTCAAGAAAAAAACGTTAACAGTATAAATAATAGTATAAGATTTGATGACGGTAAAGAACAAGAGAATAAAATAAATTTTGAAGTTGAGGAATGTAATATTAACGAAACAGTTGCATTTGCAGAGAATGAAACTGTAACAGGGAAAAATAAATTAGATGAGAATACCAATGTGTCGGAAGATTATAATGATCGTGACAAATTAAATAATATGAATATTATCGCAGAAACCAAAAAGCTCGGAGTTACGAAAGCTTTAGCCGCTACGAAAGGGGTTGGCACTCTACTATCTTCATTAGGTAATAATATTGATGGTAAAGTCTCGAGTATACTTCAAGATAAGGGGATAAAAGAAAAAATAAAAAATATAAGGGGCAATAATAATTGAAAAAAATAAAAACTAAATTACCAAGGGGTGAACCTACCCCGCCAACTGGACATCCTTACCTTACTCTCCTGAAACGATCATCAAGCTTTACCAGGATCACGGGACTTCTGAGCAGTTTCACAGCGAAATAAAAACAGACTTAGATCTCGAGAGAATGCCCAGTGGCAAGTTTTCCACCAATGACTTGGTTCTACATTTAGGTATCTTCACCTACAACTTGTTGAGAATCATAGGCCAGTTCAGTGTCTAATCCCTACACCCCTTGAGAAAAAAAGTATTCAACGTAGAAGAATTAAAACCATCATCCAGAATCTCATCGTTCTTGCCAGTCGATTGGTTTACCATGCTCGACGGTGGAAGTTACGATTGGCCAGCCATAGCCCCTAGTTTATGACATTCGAACGACTCTATATGGCCTTTGCGTAAAAACGAAGAAGGATTTTTATAGTTCAACCAACTATTAGAACCTCAAAATAATACTTTTTGTGAGGCTTGTTAATAGTACTCTTTTAGGACCGAAATATTGTGAATCAACCAAGCAGAATCCATTAAGGATAATTGATTCAATTATTTCTAAGTCTTAGCCTTTACGGCGAGTAATTTTACACATTATCAAATTTTTGATGCGGATTCAGAATATATTCTATAGGGCTAAAGCTGCTTCGTTTTTTCTGATTCAACTTTCCTTCCTCATCAACAGATTCAACCATTTCTCATCGCTTCTGTTAGGCCGAACATCTCTTGTTTACCATATCTGAAGAATGTCTAATTGACGATGATGACAAGAAACGTTTTGAATGTTTCTTCATTATAGTTATTGAACAATCGACCATTTCTCTCTTTTTCGCCTTCCCCATACTTAAAAGAAGCATAGAAGATAGCATCATCTTTCTACCAGCATCCACCGTTTTTTAGGAGATGGAGATACCTCTACGGAGAAAGATGCTGTCAAGGCTTCACCTTTAGAAATGCTGACGAGTAAAGATTTAGGAGGTTCGTGGTTTCTAGATCAGCTTTGGAAGAGAATCGGTGTTGATAAAGCACTGATGAATATAATTGAGGACCGCCAGTTTCGTACTCCTGTAGAAAGAACGATTTTTGCCATGGTAGCCAATAGAGCCTTGAATCCATCTAGCAAGCTCGGCTTAGAGCACTGGGTAGAGCACGAAGCAGTGATTCCACAGCTAGATAGAATGGAAGCTCAACATTGCTATCGAGCCATGGACTTTCTACTTGAGTCGGAAGAAACCATTCAGCACGAAGTCTTTAACGCTGTGGCTGATCTGTTCAACCTAGAAGTGGACTTGTTATTCTTTGATACCACCTCTACCTATTTTGAAACAGAAGGATTAGAGGATGACGACTTCAGAAGAGAAGGTCATTCCAAAGACCATCGCCCAGATAGGCCGCAAGTAGTCATTGGTCTAGCTGTCACCCGTGAAGGAATTCCAATTCGTTGCTGGGTCTGGCAGGTAACACCAATGATATGACTGTCATTCCAGAAGGTGAAAAAAGACTTAATCGGCTGGAAACTCGGTCGTGTTGTTACTGTTGTTGATAGAGGCTTTTCCTCTGAAGACAACATACGTTACCTACAAAGAGCTGGTGGTCATTATATTGCCGGAGAAAAGCTTTCTGCCGGCAAAAAAGCTGTAGAAGAAGTACTTTCTTACCCTGGACGTTACAAGACCATACGCGAAAACTTGAAAACAAAAGAAGTTATTATTTGTAATAGCGAAGCTCGCATTCGATATGTTCTTGTTTATAATCCTGATGAAGCAACAAGAGATAAAATGACTCGCAAGAAGCACTTAGAACATATTGAAGCGAAACTACAAAGATTAAAAGAGTTAGATGGTGATGCTCACACCAAAACCCACTGTCGTATCTACAGCCACCGAGTCTACAAACAGTTGCTAGAAGTAGAAGCGGCTTTTCGTACCATCAAAACAACTTTAGAACTTCGTCCTGTTTATCACCGTAAAGAAGAGCGAATCAAAGCTCATGTACTCTTGTGTTGGTTGGCTCTAATCTTAATTCAACTGGCTGAAGTTCAGACAAAAGAAACTTGGAGAGACCTTCGGTTAGAGTTGCAAAAACTTCATCTAATTGAATATAAATCGGAAGACGGTAGAGTATGGCAACGTCTTAAAATTACACAAAAACAAAAGTATATATTTGATACTCTAAAACTCGAAGAACCGCCGTTAATATGGGAAATTTGCCTTCGAAAAGCCCAAAAATCGTAGACACACGCCAAGTTATCCACAAGTGCCCTCAGCCCTTATCCCCATTGGCCTGAAGGCACTTTGTGTGTCTACCGACTGTCGAAGACGGGGTACGCGTACGAAATATTTTAAAGTAGAAAAACTTCCTAGAACCAAGCCTCTAGGAAGTTTTTCTTTTTTTATGCTATACAAAACTTCCTAGAACTCGTAAAATAGGCATGAGAATACACTTCCTAGAACCCGAGAAAGGAGCGAGCGCTATGTTTACCGAATGGCTTCAACAAGAAGGTAAAGATATAAAAACAATTCAATCATATAACCAATCTTTCACTGAATTAAAAAAATGGCTAGAAGGAAGATATGGACACTATGCTTACGACCAGGTGACACCACTGGATTTACACGATTGGATCAGTCACATGCAGACTGTACAAAGACTGGCCCCGGCGACGATAAAAAAGAGAATTGCAGCCGTTAAGGTTTACTGGTCATATCTGATAGATACAAAACAGACAGCTTATGATCCTACTAGAAAAGTAAAAGCAAAGAGAGTAAGGGAGTCAGAAGTAGCACCTAGATGGTTGACCAGACATGAACAAGCAAAACTTTTAATGACAGTAGAAAAAGAGAAGCGAGAGTTCAACAGGATAAGAAACTTAGCCATCGTACAGTGCATGATTCAGGCAGGGTTGCGTATTTTTGAAGTTGTTGCTCTGGATGAGAGCGATGTGGACTTAAATCGAAGAACCTTGGTTGTTCGACGAGGAAAAGGGAACAAATATAGGGTTGTACCTATTAATAAGGATCTTTATCGTACACTGCTTGCTTGGCGAGATAGTGTTCAATTGGAAGGGCCACTGTTTATTTCACAGCAGGGAAAAAGACTTACAGAACGTTCAGTTCAATATGCACTACGGCATTATTATGATCAGATTGGTTTAGAGGATGCTACAGTACATAGCTTGCGGCATAGCTTTTGTAAAAATTTGATTAATGCAGGGCAAGCTATTCAAGTGGTAGCGCAATTGGCCGGTCACTCTTCTATAGAAGAAACTCGGAGATATGTCACTGCTAGTAAAAAGGAACTTCAAAATGCCGTAGAGAGAATTTCATGGGAAAAATAAAGAAAAAGATGTATATTATGATTCCAGAGAGCCATTGTTCCGGTGGTAGCTGAGCCACTTCATATTACTTGTCAACTCAGAGACTGGATCGCTTCTCAGTCCAGCTATATTAGCTCTTTACTGCTTATGATTAAAAATCAAGGTCGTTTTTCTATTTTTAACGTGGAAATTAAGGGGGAAAAATGTAAATATGTCGAAAGATTGGAAAGGGAAGCCCTTCTTATTCTAATTGTTGAGCGGTGAGATTGACTATGCAATCTAAAGGACCCCGTTTCCTTACAATCACACTAGGAGTTAATAGAAAAACGATATACGGCACTTTAGCTGCTTTTCTATTACTTTTAGGCGCTCTATTTCTCGCCATTTTTGAGGTTAACACACCTGCACGTATATACGATGAACTTCCCAGCAGCTTCATAACGATCAACTACCGTTGGGATGATCAGCCTTGGCCACAACATAAGTCGAAGATAAAACTAGCAAACGGCCACATCCTGGATTGGCACGATATGACCGTCAATGAAGCGGTTGGCCTGTGGGCGAGTGTATGATCGCTAAAGGATTACCAGCTAAGACACTTAACCGAGTCTGGGTTATTGTATTACCGACAGACAGCGTGCCCCTTCGTGATTCTTTTGGAACTGTGTTTCCTGTAACCTGGGGTTATGTCGTTGTTTTGGTAGGGCAGTCAAGAGGTTTTAAACCTTACATACCAGAATCTTTTGCCCATGTAATAGGTTATGTTTACGATTTTCATTTTATGGATAACGAAAGTCGGATAGAGTGGATGAGTGAAAATGGTTTTGAAGATCGAAGGATAGAAGAACGGACAATAGGTGGTATCTATTAGTCCACGTGAAATATTTGTAGATTGGACCATGGAGAAGTATGGAATTGAAATCGTGAAATCAATCGATATAAGGTAGTTCCTTCAAAAACTTTTACGAGGTGATTAAGATGAAAAAAATTCTTTCAATCTTGACGTCGACCATAATTACGGTGTTAATGGTGTCAAGTGTATCCACTACAAAAGCTGAGGCAAATCTTCGGTATGATTTTACAATCTACGTCAATAATGAACAAGTTAATTTTCCTGATCAAAAGCCTTATATTGACACAAGGTTTAACAGAACTTACGTTCCGATTCGTTTTGTTACCGAAGCATTAGGAGCAAATGTTCATTGGTATGAAGAACGTAAAGAAGCTGCAATACACAGGCAAAACCAGTGGGTTATAGTCAAACCTGGCTCGAATCGGATTCATGGTACAGTAAAATCTAATACTATCGATGCTCCTGTTAAGCTAGAACACGGTCGCATAATGGTTCCTTTGAAATTTGTTAGTGAAGCTTTGGAGTCGACAGTGAAGTGGGATAATGTAAATCGTAGAGTGTTAATCATAGATGAAAACATTCCTTCAACCTATTATAAAGAAAAAATTGAACAAGCCTTAGGTGTTTCGATGAAATTAAACTATTCAGCAAGTGAATTTGGGTATGGTCGGGGCACGTGGCCAGAGAGGGAATTTTGGGCAAAAACTTACGTAAATGGTAATGGTTACGATTTGGGATTTGAATATGGGAGAAATGTTGAAAGTGTAGATATAGCTTCGATACATAAATCACTCTATCATCTAGTAGGTGAAAATGATACGAATCGTATTATGCCTACGGTAGAGGAATTCGTTAGTCTACGTAAAGAAAAAAAAATTCCTCAAGAAAAGTCTAAAAAGTTTACTTTGCAAGACGGAAAGAGTTTATATGTTTTTGGTAGCTCTTATAAAGTGCAAATAACTATGTTAGAAAGCGAATACAAAGAAAAATTAGAACAAGTTTGGGGTGTAGAATTGAAAAAAAACACTTCAGACAATTGGGTGCATCTTTTTGAAACCACAAGAGACAACATGCTCCCTCGTTCTTTTCCACAAGGTTCAGTTCGAGCAGATGGTAGTGGTTATAATGTTGGAATTGTGTGGCATCCAGGGGTAGGCAATACAGGGGTTCCTGTTGAAAATATTGACACAAAACCTATTTACGACGCCATTGTTGCTTTCCATGGAAAGCAAATCGCGGATCGCATCATACCTGCAGTCAATAGAATTGCCCGCGAACGGCAAAAAGAGCTTGTTTATAGAGGTCATGAAACCTTTGTAGTTAATGGGAAGAATTTACACGTTGGCACAGGTGATTCTTACTTTGTGTTCGTAACATATCCAACTTTTCCAATACAATAGCAGGAAAGTATTTGTGGCGGGGGGTGCTCTCCGTCACTTCTTTTGTCTCATCACTCATTCAGTGTAAGGGCTAAAGATTGGAAGGTTAATACATCTGGACGATATTAAGAACACGCTTATAATTTTCAACTGGATACTCCGGAGTAAAATGAGCCACTATTCCGGTTTGTTTGAGCCACCCTTTCGGAAGCTGAGCCACTAACGGCAAAGTGCATTATTTACAGCATGTCGCACAAACACCGCCGCCTGGATTGTCCATCCGAACCAGCCGTCTGTAAACCACCAGAGCCACAAAGAAATGCTAACGATAGTTCTGCTTACCGATGGTGATATTTCATTCATGTTAACAGGTGACCTAAAAAAGATTCTGAAGAAATGATGATAAAATACGCTGGCGAAAGGCTCGGCAGCACCATTATAAAAGAGGGTCACCACGGTTATAGCACATCAACGACGAACCACTTTCTTCAGGCTGTTATTCCTGAAGTAGCAATTATTCAAGTAGGTGTAAATAATTGTTATGGGCATCCGCATAGAGAAGTATTAGAGCTACTATAGAGCACAAGTATAAAAACCTACTGCAAAGATCTACATGGTGATATTGTAGTCAAGACAAATGGGAATACTTATACCGTAATAATAGAAAAGTAGAGAGCAGGTGCTGAATTGGAAATCGAGGCTTCTATAGATCGTTTTGAGGGATATTACGCTGTTCTTTTAGTCGGTGAAAAGGAAGATGTAATAGACTGGCCAAAAAGCTTGTTGCCGATGGGAGCTAGCGAAGGTGATGTAATCACTATTAACATAGCCATTGACAGAGAGGAAACCCAGGCTGGCAAAAAGAGAGTAGAAAGTCTACTTGAAAAACTGAAAAAGAAGAACCAGGGTAAGTAAAATGTTATCGAATAAATCTTGCCCCTATTGCGGAAAGACCTTTATGCCTAGAAATGCACAGCAAGTAACTTGTGGTCAACCTGAGTGTAAGCAAGCCCGGCATAAAGAAAAGCAAAAAGCCTGGTGGAAAAAGAGGGTTAAAATAAATCAAAATATTAAATGTATTTGTCCCTACTGTGGCAAAGAATTTCCTCCTCATCGTGCAGGGAAGATAAAGTATACATGTGGTGAGAGAGCCTGTTGTTTATACATATCGGAAAGAGTGGCAAGCTAAAAAATCAAAGGAAGGCGTTTGTATTCGATGTTACCAAAGGGAATCTATATCGGGAAAGAAATACTGTTCTGTTTGCGCGAAAGTAGAATCTGAGCGTGGAAGAGCATTGTTTCACGATCCATCGGGGCATAGACGAAAGCAATTGTACGAGTGGCAAAAGAAAAAATATTGGGAGAGGGCTGCCGAGGGTGTTTGTGTCAAATGTGGTTCGCCAAAGCTTGTAAGTTTAAGGCTCTGTTCAAAATGTTTAGGTAGGATGGCTAGGTATTGGAAGCGAACTGGTCGGACAAAAAGGTGGACACGAAAATGATTGCGTTAAATTTAATGGGAGCTGGTATCATGGCACAAGAAAGGATTTCAGAAGAAGACATCCAGGATACCACACAAGAGATCATACGGCTTCAAGATGAATTAAAGAATGCTTCAGAGAAAGAGCAAGAGGAGTTGCAGAAGAGAATTAAAGAACTGCAGATAAAACAACTGTGGCAGTTAGACAAAATAGATTATTGGAGTAATGGAAATTAATTATCATTATAGGAAAAAGAAAAAACTTTCACCTAAAAAGAGGAATTTGCTGTTATTTGTCGAAACAGATAAATAATTCCTCACAAAGGGGTGAGAGTACATGGGTGAACAACTATCTTTGCTAAAAAGAATCAATCGAAAACGTCAAGCTATGTATGAGGCGTTTGAAAAAGGCGTTAGTAGCAAAGAGCTGTACAAATTATCTTGTGAAATGGACAAGTTAATCGTTGAATATATGCGGAAATATCAGCAATCGCCACGGCATGATTTGGTAGAGGCGGTATGAGTATAGAAAAGAAGAAAGCACATGGGTTAAATACCTATGTGCTTTCGCTGTATTGGCGACTATTTCTTCCAATATTGTTAGGGATGAATATGTTCGATTGGGGTGCTACTACCTGGGGAATCAACAAAGGATACATTGAAGAGGCCAATCCATTGACAGTTATCATGGTGGAAGAGCATCCATTTGTTGCATTGCTTCTAAAAGTTCTATTCTCATTTGCTTTAGGATTGCTGCTTCCTCGATTATGGTACAAGGAGCAGAAACAATGGTTTATGGTGCTCTCGATGATAGTTCTTGGCGTTTACCTGTTAATTACAGTTCTTCACCTATATTGGTTAACATTGTTGTGAAAAAGCTTATGGAATAGAGGTAGGTGATGTCCTTAGTAACCTAGAATCAGAAAATAGTAAGTTTTGAGATGTACGATAAAGTTATTGAAGGGGCTGTATTACCAACTCGTAGCCGAAAGCCCTTGGCTTTAGCCATGGGGATGAAGGCGGTTTCGTCGTTATTCTTCTGTGCTATAATGCAAATAGATGTAGGCCAAGGTGACAGCATTTTCATCATTTCACCTACTGGCCTTTACCATGCTTCTTAGAGCACATTGAGGTTGCTGGAATTCAAGTTTCTGAAAGTGTACAAGAACATCTAATCAAAGAGCTAGAGGGAACAAAAGAATCACTCAAATGGCATGAAGATATTATTAAAAACCTCCACTAAATTTAAGCGATCTCGCTAAACTTGGCGAGATAGTTATTGTCGTCTAGTCTATGAGTTCAAAGCATTTGTGCAAGAAAATATTTGAGATTAAAGATAGTTGCCATTATTTACGAGTGATGATTTAATTATTTTAAAATTTAAAAGCACCAGAACTTGATTATCTGGCGCTTTTAACGCGACAAGCTAATGGCCGGGCGGCGTATCCGGCATCTCTGTTGACTCACCTAAAGGCAAGCGCGTGGGGAACCTTTCCCACCTCAAAAGCTTGTCAATATAAACGTATGTCGTTCAACTTAATTTTAGCACTGTAAAATTTACTTTACAAGAGGAATTATTTGTAAGGAACTATCCTGCCTGTTCTTAATCTTTTCTGTATCTTATGTTCAGCATTGTCTAGATCGTAAAAAGAAGATAGATACAGGTACCCTTTAGGTGATAGTTTAACCGCAACAAGCAAGGTAGGATTCAATCTTTTATAAAGCTCTATACTAGCAGGCTCTTTAGGATTTTTACCTATGTAATCAGGAGCTACGATAATTTCAGGTATAAAGAAGTAATGGATTTCAAAAATATCTGCATGCTTCTTCTTGATATGTTTAATAGCGCCTGGGTAGATATACACCGTAGCCTCAGGGAACTGCACACCTACAAGGCTCTTTACTTTTTCTAGATCAAGTTCACCGACTATTTGAATATCTCTCGATGATGGATCGAAAATTCTTTTTTTCATTGCTATAGCGTACCTTTCCATAACTACTTAAATTAGTATACCATAGCAACCATCTGTTAAGAGCCCAAAAATTTTTGTGTAGCTCCGTGACATGAAAACTTTAAAAATACGAATTTATGTTTTTAGCTCCTTATTAAAACCTAAATTGCTTTACAAAGAAACATATAATCCGATAGAATGAAACAAATTATATGTTTATGGAGGTTATCATGGACAACAACGCTATAAAATTTATTGCTCATAATGTACTTACCCTTAACGACGATGGATACATATCGGTTATGAATGCAGAAAAACTTCGGGAGTATTGGGTGTCTGGAGTTATAAAATATAACCCAGAAATTCAACGAGGAGAAAAAGTTGTAAAACGCCGAAATAAAAAAGAAGAAACTGTTCCCGTTTTCAGTAGAACCAACATTAATAAGATTGCCGAACGTATGAAGGCCGGAAAATACAAGCCCGACACCATCATTCTTAATATCATGAATGATGGTGCAGAGAAAATAGCAGTCGTAGACGGAACTCTCACCGTGGAATCCGGTAACGTAGAGGTACTAGACGGTCAACATAGACTCCGTGCTTTAGAACGTGTTGGAGAGGCTGCCGAAAACATTGTTGAACCTTTCCCTGTTATGATATTGAATCTTTCTAAAGAGAAGGCACAGGATGCTTTTTATCAGTTTACCCAGGGTTCAAAAATTAGCAAGACAAGAGCCGAATACCTTAACAACGATCAGGGTAAGTATGAGAATTTAATAGCAAAAGAGATTCTTTCATCCAGTGATCTAGGAAAATATGTTGAAGTGGTCAAAAACAACGTTAGCAAAAATGATAAAAAGGCTGTTGTAACATTCAGTACAATTGTTGCCGCAATACAAAGTTCTTTAAGATACATGCAAATAAGCATTGATGGAAAAAATGAAGCAAAAGAAATAGCTAATTTCTTTGTACGTTATTGTGATGTATTGGTTTCAGTTATTGAAGAGATTCGAAACCCAGAAAAACGTCTGGAAGGAAGAGATGATTCATTAATTTGCGAAAACTTTACTTTCTATGGTTATGTAGCAGTAGGGGCTTATCTATATCAGAATCATAGAAATGATTGGGAAAGATTTGTTTCAAATCTGCTAGACATGGACTATAGAAAAGATTCTCCATTATGGGAAAGCAAGATCGTTCGAAAAGGGAAAGAAAAATACAGTATCGTAAACAGTAGTGACTCTAGAAATTATCTCATAGAAACCTTTGTTAATGAATTTAATAAGATAACAAAACCGAATAGTCAAAATAAAGAATCTGCTTAAGAAAAGTAAAAGAAGGAATAATATTTCATAGCAAAGAAACACTCATCTTAACGTTAGAAGAGTGTTTCTTTGCTTGTTTGAATTATTTTTAATATTGTTATTGTTGAAGATACAACGTAGAAAAGATATTTTAGGAAGGGAAATTTGAATGAAGATTAAAGCAACCATTGATCGTTTTGAGGGATACTATGCTGTTTTATTAGTCGGTGAAGAAGAAGGTATTGTAGACTGGCCAAAAAACATGCTCCCATCTGAAGCTAGAGAAGGCGATATAATTACCATCAGCATGACTATCGATAAAAATGAAACTCAGAGACAACGAAAACGAGTAGAAGGCCTACTAGAAAAGCTAAAAAATAAGAATCAAGGATAGTTGAGATACACTATGTTATTGCCAAAAGTATGCCCTTATTGCGGTCAGTCGTTCGAACCTAAAAATCCAAAGCAAATCACTTGTAGTCGGCCAGAATGTCAGAAAGCTAGACATAAAGAGAACCAAAAAGCATGGTGGAAAAAGAAAGTCAAAATAAATCAAAACATAAAAGGTATTTGTCCTTATTGCGGAAAAGTATTTCTTCCACATCCTCAGGGAAAAATTAAATATACCTGTGGTGATAAAGCTTGTGTCTACTCTTATCAAAAGGAATGGCGACGAAAAAAGTCCGAGGAAGGCATTTGTATCCGGTGTTTTCAAAGAGAAGCTGTTCCAGGCAAAAGGTATTGCTCTGTTTGTGCTAAAGTGGAGACGGAACGAGGAAAGGCTTTATTTCACGATCCGTCTGGTATCAGACGAAGCCAATTGTATGAATGGCAAAAGAAAAAATATTGGGAGAGAGCCTCTGAAGGAGTTTGTGTCAAATGTGCTTCACCTAGACTTGCTAGCTTACGGCTGTGCTTGACATGTTTAGGTCGTATGAATCGTTATTGGAAACGTATGAGTCGATTAAAACAGAGATATCCTAAAAATAAAGTTTTCTAAAGCTTAAAATGGTTAAAAAAGTCCATTGCGTACATATTCAATACATACTTGAAACTAGAAGTAACTGTACCTGCCTTTTATAAGGCAGGATTTTTCTTAAGAATTATTAATGTGATGGAGGAATCTTTGTATGTCTAAGCTGGACAAGGCTGAGTTAGAAAAGGCGATTCAAGAAACAGAGAAAGAAATCAATGGGTTGCAGCAGGAATTTAAAGATGCTCCTTTGCATAAGCAAAATAAGATACAGCGAAAAATGAAAGAACTGCAAATTAAACAGCTGTGGTATTTAGATCAAATTGATTTTTGGAATAATAAGAAGTAGAATCTTTCTTGTTTGTAGGAAAGCTGTAACAAACAGAGAATGAACTTGAGAAAAAGCGGTACGATAAAGCACATCATAATTAATAACCATGTGCTTTTTTTCTTTCTAATGACGTTAGTCGGAATCCTATCAAACCAAGCATAACACAAATTTAAATGCTAATTTACTTTCTACGAGCTAGTGATAACTAGTTTCTTCCTAAGAAGGAAAAAGAGCTTTTATCTAGAAATGGTAGTCTATAGGCGAACCTTATCAAAGGAGGTAGTATTTATGAGAAGTTATAGATGGTTTCTGGTAGTGATGTTGGCCGTCTTTCTATTTGCTACGCCATCGATGGCAAGTGGTATTTCGGTTATAGTCAATGATAGTCAAGTTGACTTCGGAGATGTACCACCACAAATCGTTGATAACAGAACCCTGGTACCCTTAAGAGCTACTTTTGAAGCGTTAGGAGCAAGTTTAGAGTGGATCGGGGAAGAACAGAAAGTAATTGCATTTCGAGGAAACAATCAAATCGAACTTGTAATTGGTGCTAATAGGGCATTTGTTAACGGCAACACAGTAAAGTTAGATGTACCTGCAAAAATTATCAATGGGAGAACTTTAGTTCCTTTGCGATTCATAGGGGAAGCACTAGGTGACGATGTGCGATGGGATGGACAAAAACGAGCTGCAATCATTACATCAAAAGCAGTTTTCATTGAAGCTCCTTCTTCCGGTGAAAAAGATAAGCTAAAAGATATGACAGTACACTTTATTGACGTTGGTCAAGGTGATAGTATTTTCGTCATCTCACCAAACGGAGCTACCATGCTAATCGATACTGGTACTCAAACGGCTGGCCAAAAAGTTGTTAGCTACTTGAAGAAAGCTGGTATAACGTCAATCGACAAGATTGTTGCTACTCACCCACATGCTGATCATATCGGTGGAATGCAAGCCATATTTGATAACTTTGAAGTGAAAAAAGTCTACGATAGTGGGTTTCCCCATACTTCGCAGACCTACGAAAACTTCTTGATTACTGTTGATGAAAAGAACATACCTTTTGAGATTGCTCATCGTGGAAACAAAATCAATCTCGATCCTGACTTAGACATAATGATACTTCACCCAGGCACTACAATGGGAGATGCAAACAATAACTCTATTGTATTGAAGGTTACATATGGACAAGTATCATACCTTTTCACTGGAGATGCAGAGAAAGAAGCAGAAGAAATAATGCTAGAGTACGTAGGGAACCAATTGAACTCTACGGTGCTAAAGGTTGGTCATCATGGTTCTTCTACCTCGACGACAAAACTTTTTTTAGATGCTGTTAAACCAAAAGTGGCAGTGATTCAAGTCGGAGAAGGAAACAGCTACGGCCACCCGACAAACGAAGTTTTGAATCGCTTGTACAACGCTTCAGTAAACGTGTTCAGAAATGATATACATGGCACTGTTGTAATTGCTACGAATGGCCAAACCTATAGCGTCAAAACGGAGAAACAGATCACTCAACCAGTACTGCCTGTCCAAGCACCTATCGCTCAACCGATTATTAATACGGATAGTGTCAGTGTTCCTTCTACACAGGAAAGACTAATTAACATCAATACTGCGGACTATGAGCTGTTACAAAAGATTACTGGAGTAGGTCCAGCTATTGCGAAAAATATTATTGACTATAGAGAGAAGCATGGAGCATTTACTTCGATTGAACAAATTAAAAGGGTTAGCGGTATTGGTGATGCTCGGTTTGAGGCTATGAAACACCAAATAACGGTGAATTAAATCTTTTTCTTAAAACCAATTAACAAAACAAGCCGTTAATATTTAGATGGTTTATTAATTACTTGCTTAGTCATATTCGCAAACAATTCAACTAATCTACATAATTCCTTGCCACCTAGTCCTTGCTGGGTGGCTATTTTTATCGCTTCATTCCACTGCGCATCATATATTTCTTTTGTGACGAGCAGATTATTATAATCTTCTGATGATGGAGGCTTTTTCAGAAGCATTACAACTTGTCCGATTACTTTGTAATGTGGACATAGAGGAACATCTTTGTATTTCGGATGAGCAGCTCTAAGATAGGGTTGCTCATTTTCATTAATAAAAAACTTTAAAGCAGCTTTTTTTTCTACAGCCCCAGTTATAACGGCAACAATAGAACCATGAGTAGGTTCGGGACACTGTTTCAGCAATGCAATATCACCTTCATGTATGCCAACCCAACTCATTGAATCACCTGTAATTTGAATTGCAAAATCAGCATCGATGCTTGACGAAATTTCTAATTTTTCTTCCAAGTTTGCTTGTTCTAAAACAGGAATATCAGGCTCAATGGTCTTGAAGATTGGGATGTAACGTTTTTTTGAACCGTAAGTAGTATCGGGCTTTTCAGTAAAAACATAGGTTTCTGTGGGAGTGATAGTGCTTGTAGTAGAACGACCAAAAAGATAGTCCATAGAAACGTTATAAAAATTAGCAATCTTTAGCAAGGTAGCAGGATCAGGATTCCTGGTGCCTTTTTCATATCTATTATAAGTATTTGGTTCAATACCTATTTTCAAAGCGGCTTCTTTTTGAAGCAATCCATGTTTTTCTCTAATTTCTATTAATTTTTCACTAAATGAAATCAAAAGTGTCACCTCCCTCTAGAAGTATACCATATTGGTAATCAGAATAAACACGCAGATACCGAAGAGGGAATACCGTATTGACATTCCCGTAGTGGTAGCTTAAAATAAAATTAAATTACCACCACGGGAATAGAGGTGTTTAAGATGGTGAATATAGCAAGTAGAGTGCGAGATATCAGAATAAACAAAGGGATAAAACAAGCTGACATCGCTGAGAAAATGGGTCTTCGACATGCAACCTATAATCGGCTTGAGACAGGTGCAAGGAGATTAAGGGCAGAGCATATTCCTTTAATTGCAGAAGCTTTAGGCGTAACTATGGCGCAATTATTTGGGGAAAACACAGTTGAAAGTGAGGAAACAAATAAATCTTGATTTGGATTGGATTTTAATCGCATGAAAGGGGTGATAGTTGCGTTATCTTATCTCCGTTAAGAGACAGCACATGGTAAGAGCTGTCTCTTAACGGGGATAAGATAAGCATGGGCAGAGGTGCAGTGGGAAGTGACGAGGACTCTTAAACACTTTAGGTGGTGATTATTTGAACAGCACAACATGGTTCGAAATGTACCAGAGTCTCAGAAAAGAGGAATCACGACTTCGCTCTATTAAGTTACACAAAGAAAACGAGCGAGCCATGAAAGTGTACGAAACTGATGAATACGAAGACAACATAGCCCATCAGCAAATTCGGCAAATTAGTTTCCTGTTAAGCAATTCGAGATTACAGGCAGATAGTGTGAAACGTCATGTAATGACGGAAGAAGTATACATGCTAGATCTCTCATCACGACAAAGAAAAGTACTTAATTGGAGGTTGAGTGGTGGTGATGTTGATACTGCAGAAAGTTATTTAGGAATGAGTAAAAGCGACATTCGAAAAGCATTTTGGGAAGCAATTCAAAAGATAGAAGAGAATGTGGGACAGTTTAGGAAAGCTATTGATGAATATGGCTTAGAGTACGATGATGCGCTACTTTATATGAAATTATCGCAAAAGGAAAGAGAAGCATTTTTGCTGGACAAAAGGGGCTTAAAGAGTAGAGAGATAGCTGAAGCCTTGGGGATATCAGCAAGTAGAGTTAGAGATATCAAAAGTTCCATCCGCCAAAAAGCTCTCGTAACTTTGTAAAGGAGGGCATCGGGTGCAACTACATCTTGTTAGTAGGGCTGAAAACAATGTAGACTGGTACGCCTGTCGAGTGATGACGGGGCAGGAAAAAGCAGTGGCCTCCTTAATTGCAGGAATTGCAAAAGAGAATCAGGCTCTTGGGATTGTGACCGTCAACTCCATTTGCAAAAAAGCTCTCCAGACTGGTAGGCGCGCCCGTGTTGTGGTGGAGCCCATCATGCCAGGGTACATAATGATCTCTTTAGCTTCTACGACTGACCCTAATAATATTAATTCGTTTTTGAAGCACGTAAAAAAAATACCAGGCTTTATTCGAGTCAGCCCTGTACCTTTGCCAGAAAAGGATGTTTCTTTGTACTTGTGTTTATCACAAAAAGTGCATCATGAGTTCAAAGTCGAACGGAATACCATACCTCACATAGGGGACTGGATTTTTCTGACTGAAAAAGAAACAGGAATAGGAAAATTGAGAGGACAGGTGATCAAAATCCAAAAAGAAGTTTTGGCATTAACAGTATGGGTGGAAGTTCCTACAGCAATCGGTAAGATCGTCTTGCAGGGGCAGAGTGCTTAAGTAATTACCCTGAGATAGCCAACTACATTAAGGGGCTACAACAATGATAATTCGTAAAAAAAATACGTCCTTTACCCTAAACAGAGCAATACAGAACGTAAATAAAGAAGAGGATAGGGTTAATGATTACGGATTTTCCCTGGTTCGCTTCAAAAGAAAAAATAAAGCTTTATTTAGTCAAATTATATCAGAAAATGTTCACTATTTGTCAATAAATAATTATCTTTCATCTCCAGAGAGAGCATTTCTTTTTTTCCTTTCAAGTGTACTGGAGATGCACTCTAACGCTTTAATGATTCCAATAGATAAGACTAAATATAAAAAAGAAGATAAGAATTCGCTTTTAGGCAAGTATATGACAATCTCTGATATTTGCAGAATTTTCAAAATATCAAGAACTCAAGCTAGTAAAAATATAAATGCCTTGCTCAAAAAAGGTATCGTTTTGGAATATGTAAACTCAAGTATGAAAGAAAAGCATGGGCGTGTCGTAGGAGAACGCCCACTTTTTTTAAACCCTGAGATCATTTTTGCAGGCGACAGAAACAGGATAAACGCTATTTTGGCTAAGCTTGTAATGGAAGCGGATGTACTTGAGCGAGAGAGTATGAAGCTCCCTTGGAAAGTATGGCTATCTCCTCATGATAAGTACGCTAGGCTTGTTACTAGGAAGAAATACTTAGAGTACAAAAAAGTACAACTATAAAAAACAATCCAATAAAAGGGTGTTTGATGCAAAAAACACCTAAATTTTTTCTTGTAGCTCAGAAATTCTGCAGATCTGTCCTTTGGGTTGGACAAAAATGTCCAACATGTGTATCAAAAATAAGATACATGTGAATCAAAAATGATACACCTAAAAAGGGCCGCAAAGCCTTATATATCAAGGGTTTGAGCGATTTTGTCACTTCCCCTCTATTCTCACTCTTTATTATTAAAATCCAAATACATTTTTAACCAAAAAAACATAATGGAGCTTTACATGAAAATAACAAAGACAGTAACAATGCTGGGAGGCTTGAACCAAGGAATTGTACAAGTATCGGCAAATATTAAATTTCTGATTGAATCAAATTATCTCTCAAGTAAGGACTGGGGGTATTGCATACAGCTTTGCCCCTATTTGAGCCCAAGTTCTAATCTCTTGGTTAGCGCCGAAGAGTACAGCCACGGTTACGGAATGATCACGGCCTTATCTCTTAACAAAATAGCTAACATTTACGGAAAGTCTAGAAGACAAGTTACCAGGGTAGTCAGTCAATTGATTAAAAAAGGTATTCTGCTAGAGAAGCTTGATTCCGCTGCAGAAGAAGAGAAAGAAAGACTAGGCAAAGTTGTTCGACAAAGAGAGATCTATATGAATCCAGAGCTGATTTATGCAGGTGACTTGCAACAGATAAACATGGGAACATGTTTATTACTAAAACGTAATGATGTAATTGAACAGCACAACATAAAGATGCCTTTAAAAGTAATTGTGAAGCAGGAAGAGGAATATGGCGTTCTTGTTACTAGAAAGCAGTATGAAGAATTAATGGGCATGCAGTAGTTGTTTTTCCAGTGAAAAGAAATTATTTGCCTTCATTATTCGCAAAAACGAAAAATATTCGAACTTGAAAGATATGTATTCTTTTCACCGGAAAAAAGATGAATTAGGAGTGGTAGGATTGTTTGCAGAACAAATAGAACAACAAACAAGTCAAGTTTCCACTGCGATTATAAAAGGAATTATAAAAAGAATTATTTTTCAAAAAGATGACTTTCACATACTGTCTTTCATGGCCGAAAAAACAAAAGAGCCAATTACGATTGTTGGAGATTTTTTCAACGTAGCTCCTGAAGACGATCTTACCGTTTGGGGTGAGTGGGAGAGTCATCCCAAATTCGGACATCAGCTTAAAGTTTCAAAATGGGAAAGGCCATTGCCTTCAACGATGGAGCAGATTGAGAAGTACCTTGCTAGTGGTCATATAAAAGGCATTGGTCCTGTAAAAGCAGCCAGGATCGTTCGTGAATTTGGTGAGCGTACATTGGATGTAATTCAAACTGGCCCCGATGTATTGGGCAATATTAAAGGCATTAATCGAGAACAAGCCCAACATATTCATCAATCCATTGTGGAGCGCATGGAAGAACAACACCTTTTGCTTAATCTTTTACACTTAGGCTTTAGTGCTAGTATGGCTAAGAGAGCCTATAAGCACTTCAAAAGTAAGACCGTAGATATCGTAAAAACAAACCCTTACAGACTTACAGAAGTAAACTTATTTGGTTTTCACAAAGCAGATCAGATAGCCTCCCATTTAGGTTTACCGACTGATTCTTCAGAACGAATACAAGCAGCCATCTTACATGTAACAGAAGAAACAACTAAGTCTACTGGACACTGTTGGTTGACTCGTGACGAAACTTTAGAAGAAGCATTAAAGCTACTCAACAAAAACAGCAATGTATCCTGGGAAAGTGCCGAAAAAGAATTAACTTATTTAAGTACATTGGATTCTCAACTGGTACAAATGGGAGAGCAAATATATCCCGGCAGACTCTTTCGGGCAGAGTCCATTGTTGCCAATCGTATTTCAAGCCTCGCAAGCTCTGTGCATACCAACAGGCATTTTCCCCTTCACCGGATGATAGAGCTATACGAAAAACGAAGCAAAATCAAACTGGCACAAAATCAGAGAGAAGCAGTAGAAGCCATCTTTCAAACGAACCTGCTGATTCTAACAGGAGGTCCTGGTACAGGAAAAACTCAAACCACTCGTGCCATCATAGATATTTTTGAACAGGTCAATACAAATGCAAAAATTGTTTTATCAGCTCCTACAGGAAGAGCTTCAAGGCGAATGTCTGAGGTGACAGGAAGAGAAGCCGGAACGATTCATAGTCTTTTGAAAATCAACAAAAGCGGCAAGCCAACATACGACACAAACAATCCTTTACCGTGTGATTTGCTGGTGATCGATGAATCCTCAATGCTGGATATTTCTCTAGCGAGACGAGTTTTTGAGGCTATAAGCGACGATACAAAAATATTGCTTGTAGGAGACATCGATCAGTTACCATCGGTTGGACCGGGAAATGTATTAAATGATTTAATCAATGCTGGAGTACCAACAGTACGCTTGATAGAAATTTTTCGGCAGGGAAAAGAAAGTCAGATCGTAATCAATGCTCACAGGATAAACCAAGGGAAAAATATAGACATTGCTGTGAACAAAGATGACTTTTTCTTCATAGCAAAAGAAGATCCAGAAGAGATTGCTCATCTCATTTTACGCTCTGTTAGAAGGTTGCTACAAAAAGGCATGACCATGGAAGAAATACAGGTCTTATGTCCAATGAAAAAAGGACCAGCAGGAACAACGAATTTGAATCGACTTATTCAGTCAACAGTAAACCCAAAAATATACGGAATGCATGAACTAGCGAGTGGCAATGAAGTCTTTCGTATAGGTGATAAAGTCATTCAGACAAAAAACAACTATGGAAAACAAGTCTTTAACGGTGATGTTGGAATTGTACAGAATGTAGGTTCTTTCTACGACGAAGATGAAGGTAGAGAAGTTATGAGTCTAACAGCTAGCTTTAACGGCGAGACTGTCCGATATCAAGAAAACGAATTAGGGCAACTGTCTTTAGCTTACGCGGTAACGGTGCACAAAAGTCAAGGCTCAGAATACGAGGCCGTCATCATGCCTGTAACAACGCAACACTATGTTATGTTGGCGCGAAACTTACTTTACACAGCCGTAACACGAGCAAAGAAAATGGTCATTCTAGTTGGCACACAAAAAGCTTTGCATCTAGCAATTCGTAATAATAAGATAAGTCAAAGAAACACAGGGTTAATTCATAAAATAGTAACAAAAGGTTGACTTATCGCTTAATTATTAGTATGATCTTTATAGGTTTAGAAAATATTCTTTAGATTAAAAAAGCGTCTTAAAAACAAGTAACGTTTTGACCCCCTAATAAAAGTCTGCCCTTTTTGAGAAACAACCCACCTTGTGATTTGCAAGGTGGGTTTTCTGCATTTAAAGGCATAGGGTAAGGGGGTGACATACCAATCAAAAAAACAAAGGCTATGGCATTTGTTGGAGCTGCGATTTGTACTCTACTGATTGTTAGTACAGCTTTTGCAAATGCGCCAACAAGCATTACAGAGGGTCTTCAAGGTCAAAGTCTGAATGATGCAGGCAACAAAATACTCAATGTAGTTAAATGGGTAATGGCAATCCTAACAATTGTTTGTGCTGTTGCCATGGCTGCTATCGGAGCTAAAATGGCTGCATTAGGTTCTAATCCTCAAAAAAGAGCAGACTTGATGACTGGTTTTCTTGTTGCCATGGGTGGTACAGCGATTTGCGGTGGAGCATGGTTCTTAACCAGTGTTGGACTTGGAATCTTTCAATAAGGGGGTGACCTATGGGGGGGACCTATCATCTTCCTATGCAACCAGAGGGAGAAGATAAGATTATTGGCGGTATGCTTAGCCTTCGGCAGTTTACTTTTTTGCTCGTTGGATTTGTACCAGGCGCAATTTTAGGAGTAATTCTATTAAAGCTCACCAAACTTATTTTTGTTGCGGTACTAATCTCATTACTTCCGTCGATACTTGGAGCATACATGGCTTTTTGGCGAATCGAAAAGCATGATATGACAGCCGATCAATACTGGAGATTCCGATTGCTTTATCAATATCGTGATAGAAAGTATCCCTATCGACAAGACAGGCTTGTCTCACAAATAGGTCATTCAAAAGGGGTCTGATTTTCACTGACTTATGTATTGGGCTTACTTAGTTTGTTGGCCGCCGTCTTTGGCGGCTTTTTTTTCTACGAAAAACATAGGCAGAAAAAAGAGAAAGAAGAAACTTTGCCGAGTGCCCAAGAATTTTTAAGGGTTGAAGACATTCGGTATAACACAATCTGTTTGGGTGATGGAGAGTACAGGGCTGCCATCGAATGTGGTTCCATAAACTATTTTTTGCTCAGCATGAATGAGCAGTATGCCATAGAGCAATCCTTTTCCCGCTATATAGCTGGCCTAACTAGAAATGTTCAGTTTCAAATTCAAACTCGTCAAGTAGATATGCGCTGGGCAATCACTCAGATCCGCGGGAATTCACAAAAACAAAACAATGCAGTCTTGCAGGGCTATGCCGATAATCTTGCAAAGTTTCTAGAAGACTGGTCAGCCCAAAGGTCTACTTTAATCCGAAAAAACTACATAGTTGTTTCGTCGAAAAACGAAAAGCCTGAAGAAGCTTATGGAGAGCTGAACAGGCTTGCTCAGACGACCATAGACGCTCTTAGTCGAATGGGAGTCAAATGCAAGGTCTTGAATACACAAGAACTTTTGGATGTTTTATATGTATCTCAAAATAAGGAAAGAGCATCTTATGCGCCTGGTCCAAGTAAAGCCGAAGAACTGGGTTACATGAGCTTACTTGTTGAAGGTAACAACCAAAGTAGGTGACAGCAAACATGCTTGAGTGGTTCAGGAAAAAAGAAAAGAAACAAAACCAGCAAAAAAGTAAGCTTACAAAACCGAAAACGAAAGAGGAACTTCAGTTCTCGTTAGAAAGCGAAGAAGAAATAGTTTTCGGACAATCCCTTAAAGGCTCGGTACCGTCTATTAAGGATCTTGTTGCTCCTGATGGATACAAAGAAACAGAGAACTACATGCAAGTAGGCTCCAAAAGGTATTCTCGTGTCTTTGTAATCGCGCAATTACCTAGAATCGTACAGGTTGGATTTTTAGAAATTGTTTACGGCTTAGGTGATGTGGATGTATCCGTTCACCTGTACCCGGTAAACGGAAAAAGCGCGGTAGAGCAATTGACAAGGCAGATAACGCAGTTAGAATCACAAAGAATCATCGAAGAAAAACGTGGTGATATCTATAACCTATCTTTGCTAACGGCCACTAGAGATGACCTTTGGCAACTTCGAGAAGCGATTCAAACAGGTAGAGAAAAACTATATCACACGACCATTTTAATCAATTTATCTGCTCATTCACCGGAAGACCTTGACCGAAAATCGCTAATTCTTGAAGAACGACTTGCTGGTAGAGGGATGGAACTACGCTCTATGTTTCTCAGGCAAGCAGAATCTTATCGAAGTACCTTGCTTCTTGGTAGAAATGAAGTAATGGACATATATCGCACGCTGAACATGGGTGGAGCCTTATCACTTTTTCCTTTTCTAAATCCAGAACTAACACATGATTCGGGTATTTTCTTAGGACGAAATTTTCACACAGGAGCGCCGATCTTTTTTGATTCTTTCAAAGGACAAAACTATTCCATGGTACTTATCGGTACGGCTGGCGCTGGAAAGTCAGTGACCGTGAAAGCAGTGATTAACCGAGGCGCCATTGAAGGAATACGCTCTTTAATCGTCGATGTAGAAGGCGAGTACAAAAACACAACTCTTATGATAGGCGGTGCTCATATTCCCTTGTATCCTGATAGACCTGCAATGTTGAACCCCTTAGAGATCGAAGTAGATATTGACGATGATACAGGTGAAGAAGAAGTTAGGGTAAGGGAAAAGGTTGTTCAGGTAGCCGACCTACTCACAATCATGTGTATGGGTACTCATGGTGAGGCTATCTCTGCTGAAGAAAGGGCTATCATAGAAGAAGCCGTTTTAGAAACTTATAGGGATGACTTTGGCATTAGCGAAAAACCAGATAGCCTTTACGAGGAAATTCCCATTGAGTCCAGTGAAGCAGAAGAGATCAATTTGGGATATCGAAGAAAAGAGATGCCTACGATTTCTAACGTTTACAATCGAATCGTTCAAAAAGAAGGGGCAATAAGGCTATCGAGGATTCTCAAACCTTTTTTACGAACAGGCACTATGGGAATGTTTGATGGCCCTTCTCAAATCGACTTAAAAGATGTGCCTGTTATTTGTTTTAACTTAAAGCCTTTGGGTGAAAGTTTTTTAAGACCGCTTGCAATGTATATCGTATCTACCTGGGCATGGGAAACATGGATTAAAAGAAATCGTCATGTACGAAAACGCTTTATAGCTGATGAAGCTTGGGTCATGATGGGATATGAAGAGATGGCTTCTTTTCTAGAGCTTCTTTCAAGGCGTGGTCGTAAATGGAACATTTCGCTCATGGTAGCCTCACAATCATTTGTGGAATTTGTTGAAAACCCAAAAGGAAAAGCAATCTTAACCAATGCCATGACAAGACTTCTGATGAAGCAGTCACCGACAGACATAGATGCTGTATGCGAAGTCTTTAAGCTCACTGAAGGGGAGAGAGAATTTATTGCATCTTGTGGTCAAGGTGAAGGTCTTCTACAGTATGACAAAGAAAAATTGGCCGTAGAGGTGGTGTGTACGCCTGAAGAGTTGGAGTTCTTTAACACAACACCACAAATTGCTTAGTATCACCCTACTAACAGGTGCTTTTTTCTTTGTAATAACGCCAGCATGGGCAAATGGTCCAACGATGCTCGAAAAAATGCTTGCATGGGTAGTCGAGGCAGTGACGACACCACTTACATTAACTTGGTTTGGCTTCAAAACACTTGGTGAGTTAGTGACAAATCCAGAATGGTTTCCAAGCGGTGTAAAAACAGTGGCTACGCCAGTTGTGACCACTCTTGCTGCATTTGCTACAGTAATCATTGCTTTATCTCTCGCAAACCAAGGACGCAAACTGGCAACATCAGCAACAAGTAACCCCCAAGAAAGAGCGACAATACAACAGGTGCTTCTTAATCACCTGTTAGCGATTGTTTTGCTTTTTCTTGGGGGTATTATTTTTGAAATCGTTCATGCTTTGGACCAATACCTTGTCGCTGTTTTTTTACAAAATGTAGGCTCAGATTCCATTAGCTATGCGGCTATGATGGGAGAAAACGCAGCAACGTTACAAGCGGAAAGCCCTCTTCTATATGCGTTAACCAATCTAGTACTAACTGTCTTTGGAATCATAATGAACTTCCTCTATTTTAATCGCGACTTAATGCTCTTTACCTTGTGGGTACTAGCTCCTCTAGCGGCCATCGGTTGGGCAGGAGAATCTCGACAAGGATTTATTGTTTGGCTTACAGAGCTATTAAGTTACGGTTTAATGAGTACGGGTCATGCAGCTGCTATCGCTATACTGGCGATGTACAGTAGCGCAAGCGGCTCTCCTTTCTGGCATGTTTTTATCGTGATTCCCTCTTTGCTTCTGATTACAGCATTTATGAGAACTTTTACAGTTGCCTTTTTGGAAGTGGCTGGTGTATTTCCTCGAAAAGGATTAGGAGCTGCAACAGGCCTTGCATCGCTCATGGCAATTGGCGCAGGTGGACTTAGTGCCGTAGGTGCAATGGCAAGTGGTGGCTATGCTCGTTCTTACAGTCCCATAAGTCGATTTGGAATGGCTGGTACAAACACTTCTAGTTTCTCTCAAAATGGGAGTTCCTTAGATTCATCACATGGGACTGAGTTTTCAGGAGCAGGAACAGGAGCTACTTTCGGAGGAAAAGTAGGTGGAATGGTTGGTGCAGGTGTAGGTTCCATCATAGGATTAGGTCTTGGTCCCATGGCAGGTGGGGTTGCAAGAACTTTCGGTGCTGCCGGTGCTCGTGTTGGCGGTGGTATCGGTGGAACTGTTGGTGCAACAGTTGGTGTAGCTAATCGTTTTCGTCAAAATGTATCGGGCAAAAGTTTAGAACTAGGTTCAAGTGATGGCTCACAAGGAACATTATTTCAAGATCCTAAGCCTACAACAGGAGAGGCTTTTAAGGATGCTCTTGGTCTTGATAAAAATGCAAGTGTTACGCAGGCTACAACAAGGTTGTTTGGCACAGTAGCAGGCGCTGGTCTTGGTGGATTATCTAGCACAAGAGGGGCTGAATCGGGTGCCCAAATGGGTGGTCGATTGGGTCAATGGACAGGAAGCGTTGCAGAAATTCCTGTTTCTAAGGCAATGGAAGTCGGTCAGAGAATTTTCTCGGGTAGTCAAAGTGGTGCTACACAAAACGATTCTTCCATGAGCGCGGTTCCAGATTTCAACACAAGAGCTGAAACGATAGGACAAGAGATCCAAGAGCTAAGGCAGTCTATGCCTTCACCGATAAATCAAGATGAACTTTTTTCTAACAATATGGAAGCAAGGTTGCCTTCCTCTGTAACTTTTCATGGAGGCGGTAAAATTGAAAAGAAAAAGTATGAACCACCTACTCACAAAGTCGATAAGTCTAGATATATTCCTGCAAGCTCCCAATCAGTTACCTCTGTACCTCAAAAAACTGTGAACTCAAGCCATCAAAACCACCCAAAACCGCAACAAAGAACAGGACAGCAGAAACGACAAAACAACAAGGAGACAATCATAAAACAAGAAAGTAACTCCGGTGAAAGAGGAAGTGGCAACAGGCCTGTTCAGAATGCGCCCAATCTATTAGACGGATACCGTCATCGGTAGGTGGGAATACAGTGAAAGATGAACAACAAGCAGGTCAGGTTGCACAAGAACTAATAAAATCAGGCTTATTAGTAGGAGGCAAAGTTGCGAATAAAGTAAGGATAGTCGCAACAAAAGCCCTATGGTTGGCTATAAAAAAAGCATTATTGTGGCTGGTAGCTCTTCTTGGGTTACCAGCTATTTTAATGATGATGCTAATCTTTTTGCTTCTTGGTGTTTATGCTGTCGTTGCTTCAGGAGATTTAAATTACAGCAAGACTACACTTGGTGAAGATGATAAGGAAATCGCCAAACTTTACTTTGATGTGACAGACGAAATGAATAGGAATGCAGATAGGGATGGTTTCTTGAGAACGAAGCCACCTATCTCACAAGGAAGTTTAGAAGAGTACTACTACCTTGACTGGGAAATCGTCTACTCTGCCGATCTTTACGAGATGCAAATAAGCAATCAGGGATTCAATCAAAAAGCGTTACAAAAAGCAAAGGTGTTACGACCTTACTTTAGTTATGAAAAGTCTACAGTTGTTACTTGTTACCCCTGTGGAGATGACGGAAGTACTTGCTGTGATATCGAAACGGTATATCTCCTAAAACGAGCAGATACCTATAAAGCTACATATACCCACTATTACGAACGAGTGAGCGAGACTGTCGGAGAGTACACGATCACCTATGATAAGCTGAATCGCATTGAAGAACTACCAGAGACGCGCTGGAAACGATTCGATGAAGCCTTGTCTTTATGGTACGGAGAAAGTGAGCAGGAGGCAAAAGAGGTCGCTAGAGAGCTAACTTTACAAGCTGCTGAAGGAGTTCGTATGCAGTCTACTTGGCTAGATTGGCTTGCTACGAAAGATCAATATGTACAAACAATTCGTGATACATGGATGGCAGAAATACCTCCTGTATATCTAGAGTGGTTTAAAGATGCGGCAATAAAGTACGCAAGCCATTTTAATGAACAGGGAGATCCCATAATAGATTGGGCCTTACTTGCTGCGATTGCAAAGATCGAAAGCAGTTTTAATCCTTTAGCCATAGGTTCACCTAATTACACGGGGGAGCTCGCCCAAGGACTAATGCAATTTCTACCTTCGACGTGGAAGAAGTTTGGCGTAGACGCTGATGGTGACAGTGTAGCCAATCCTTTTAGTCCAAAAGATTCAATTTATGCTGCGTCCAATTACTTAAATTACGAGTTAGGGGGTGATGATGAAACTTCTTTGAGAAAAGCTCTTTTTGCCTACAATCGTTCTAATCAATATGTCGATAAAGTTTTACAGATAGCAAATTCACTACGATGGCAAGAGAAGTTTGGCCATGGAAAATACACACATCCCGTAAAGGGATGCTGGGTCGTTAGTAGTGGTTATGGGGAAACCAGATCAACGGGTAGTCATAGTGGTACAGATTTTGCAGGTGAAACAGGTACACCAATTGTGGCTGCAGTAGGTGGTGAAGTCATTCATACAGAAAGCGGCCATAGAAACTACGGAAGTATTAATCAAAATGTCTATGGTAACGTCGTTTGGGTTCGTGGGCATGACGGGAATATCTGGATCTATGCTCATTTAGACAGTCCAGGTCCAGTAGTTTCTGTGGGGATGAACGTAGCCATGGGACAAGTGATTGGTTATCTAGGTAATACAGGCTACTCTACAGGACCTCATTTGCATTTAGAAGTTCGCAATGGCACGGGTGTAGGTTTAAAAGATCCTGAGCAGCTTTTATTTGGTCATAGAGCGTATCGAGGCATGAAGGGATGTAATTCATAACGATGAAAGGGGGTGAACGTTGTTCGGCATATCGGTTTTCTAAGACTCTTTTTATTTTTATTTTTATTTCAGTGCCTGCTTTTGCCAGCAAATGCTGAAACAAATGAAGTACAGACAAAGGTGGTAGATAACTTAACAACAACAGAGCAGATGTTACAAAAGGCTTCAGGCGGTCAATATAGACCTGTTAGCTTAGAAGAAGCTTTTAATGAGTTTTCGGATAAAGGTGGTACTTTAATCACTGGAATTACAGGCGTTACAGGAATCATTGCTGTACTCGGGATACTTGGAGGTACTATATTAGCGGTCGTAGGAATGTTATTCGGTATCGATAAAGTAAAAGGCGCCGGAATCGGTGCTATTTTTATGGGCTTTTTGGCTTTGTTTTTAGCAGGCAGTTTATGGTATTGGGTTGGAGCTACAATGAGCGTTATTCCGAACTAAATTTACATAATGGAGGATTTATTTTTAATGAGTAATTTAAAAGCATGGTTCAAAGATAAAGTTGGAGGACCTTCGATTGAGACAGTGGCTATTATCGTATTTGTTGTTTTAGTGCTATTCGGTGGCTTGCGGTTTTTAGGTTCTACTTTGAGTGATACATTGCAGGGGACAGCAGAAGCGATTCAGGAGCATGCTGAGTCGGGACTTAGCGTAGGTTCAGACCTATAAAATGGATGCAGTTAAAATTAGTTTCAGTGTAGTTTCACAGGGATAAAGAGAAAAGGCCGTTTCGAGGTACCTATAACTCGAAACGGCCTTTTATTTCTAATAAAGAAAGGTAGGGAGCGGTATTTGCAAAAACAAAAGGTCGTAAGGATAGTTCTTGCCACTGTGGTAGCTTTTGTAAGTTGGTATTTTGCTCTGACTGCAGAAGGTTTTAAAGACGTTGAAATTCGGCATTCTGTTGTCGTTGCAGTGAAACCTGTTCAGGCAGGAACGGTGATCAATAATTCAATGGTTACAGTCATAGATATTCCTCAAAGTTTACGGGTAACCGATTCAGTGAAAAGTTTAGATCAGGTTGTTGGAAAGGTTAGTACAATGCCTTTGGCTGCTAATGAAGTCGTAAGAGAATCACGACTAGAATCAGGACCCATCGTTTCACCAGAATACAGGATTATGCGACTTGGTGTTTCCATGATCACTTCAGGTACGACCATTAAGCCGGGAGATGAAGTAGACATCTTAGCCGTTTCTGATAACGAAACAGAAGTTATTCTGCCTGGTGCAAAAATTCGATTCGTTTATGACAAAGATGGCAAGACGCTTTATAACCTTGATGGTACTAAAAGTAAGGAAGCAGCCAATATACCTTCGTTCATCGAAATCTATGTACCTAATGTTTATACTGCCTTGAAAATTCGTCAGGCGATTAAAAATGGTTGGGATTTAAGCGTAGTTGGATATGGCATTTCAGCAATTGTCAATGATGAAAGAGAAGAGAATGAACAAGTCATGGATGCAGAAACAGAAATTGTCGAAGATCTAATTTAGAAGGAGAGGCCATGACCAATAAGATTGGATTAGCCATACCTTGGCTTGAAGAGTTTTCTCTAGTTTTTAAAGAAGCACACTTAGATTGGACAGCAGGAAGTCAGGATTCCTTAAGAAAGATCTTGTCTAGTGAAAAGAAAGATGATTGTGATATTATATTGCTTTCAAGCAAGCTTCCAGGGATTTTGGGTGCTGATGAACTGTTTGAGTGGGCAATGCAAATTAACTGCGTGAAAAGAGTAGCCTTATTGGAGAGCGACGAAGATGAGCTTGCAAGCAAACTACATAAAACCGGGTGGGAAGTGCTACAGAACGGCATCACACCAATAGAGAAAGTAACTTCTTTGCTCGGCTTACATTTCAAAGAATGCATAGGAAACATTGTGAGTGTATTTACTCCTGCTGGTTCTCATACAGCAGTTATTTCGATGGAGCTGGCTTATCAACTGAATCGAAGAGGAAACCGAACGTTATTGGTGGATAGTGGTAGCGGTGCGGAAATATCCAGGCGCTTAAAATGGAGTGAAGGCAAAGGGTTGGCTTATCTTATATCTGCCTATGAGGGGCAAGGAACCATTACGAAACAAGATATTGAGCAATCTTTAATCAATTGGTCTGGGGGCGTACTCATTCCGGGGTACAGTAGCTTGAATGACTTTAATCGACTTACAGAAGATTTTGCTATCAAGTTCTTCAAAAAAGCTCAAGAAATGTTTTCGTCGATTGTAGTGGATACTTCGACAATAGCTCTCTTACCGCTTACTTTTTCAGCACTTTGCTCATCAACTCATATTATTACACCTTATAGAGCGAAGTGGGTTTATGAAATCAACAATGAACAAGTAAAAGAGTTGAATCAGGTGAAGAAAGATATTGAGGAAAAAGTAATTCCTGTAGCTGTAAATATGGAAGCACTTTCGGCAAAGAGCGAAAGAGTTGTATTCGATATGGCCAGGTCAGATGAGCCGATAGAAAAGTGGACAGGATTTGGAGAGCCATTACTTAAAAGAATTACGTTTCAAGAAGGAGGTGCTAGTTTTGGCGCTGGTATCACTGAAGGAAAAAGTAAGCGTGGGTTATTCTCAGTATTTAGATCTTTCTAGCTGGGGTCATCAGAGAGAAGAAATTGTCTCTCAAGTAGTAGCACGAGTTTCATCAGAACATAGTCGTATGTTCAAAGACATTTTTGCCGGAAATATTGAACCCAAAGCTGCTCTTCCCTTTGTTGAAAAAGCAATAAAAGACTTGTCCGTAAAAACCAACTTGCCTTTTTCGTACGAAGTCATTCAGGCAGATGCCTATAAGCGTCTTTTTGGTTATGGTCCTGTCCATGATCTTCTTGAAGAAGTTAATGTTACGGATATTTTTCTGAACAAGCCCAACGAGATAATAAAGCGTGTCCGCGGTCGAGATGATATTAAGACCAACATTACTTTTTCACCGAAAGAATATGAGAACTTCATACGCTCCGTTGTTACCAGACTAGGTGGCAAAATTGATCCAGTAAACAACCTTCAAGACTTAAAAGATGGAGCCAATCGACTACGCATTAGTGTAGGATGGACTCCCTTGGCGGAATATCCTTGGATGAGCATTCGAAAACACCCTGAAGAACACTTTAGTTTAAAACAGCTAGAAGAATCAGCTATGTTTCCTGAAAAACTAGGTGAGATGCTTCGTATGTTTTTTAGAAATCCTTTTAATCTCCTTATTTCAGGGCCAACAGGTTCAGGGAAAACAACGCTTTTTACAGCAGGCGTGAATGAATGCGTTCCCAAAAGTGAGCGTGTTATGATCTGCGAATCAGAACGGGAAGCAGGGATTAACAGAGAAAACTGCTTACAGCTACAAGAAAAACGTATTGTTGATGAAAACGGAAAGGCCTTACAGGGTCATATAGAAATCAGCGACTTAATTCGAACTGGAATGCGTTCTGCCGTAAAGCGTATCTATTTAGGTGAGATGCGAGGAAAAGAAGCTTTAAGTCTTATTCGAGCTTTCGGGAGCGGTCACGATGGTGGAGCTGCTACTTTACATGCTCGGAACATTCAATCAGCGTTACACCAGGCGGCATTTATGTCGTTGTATGCTCAAACGCCACTTACATATGATCAGATTCTATTAATGATTGTAGATACCGTCGATATAGCCATACATCTTGAAAACTTCAGGATTATTGAAGTAGCTGAAATAGCAGGACTGAAAGGTCATGAGGTCTTGATTAACCATCTTTATAAGTTGGATATTGATGAAAAGACAGGTGAACCAACTCATCACTACTTCGAACCTTCTTCGGAATTTGCTAGAAAGCTACGATTAAGGAAGTTTGTACGCAAGGGGGGAGAAGGGTGAGCATGTACATAACCTCTTCCCTTGCTGCGGTTTCTACAGCTTACTTAATTTGGGCACTTTTGGAGAAATCAAGCACTGTATGGATTCCAAAGGTTAAAGAACCTTCTAAGCTAATAAAAAGCTACGAAAATCTAGAGTCATTGTTAAAAAAGTCTCTTATATTGCGGTTCAATGGCCATCCGATTCCCGGATGGGCTTTTTTAGTTTTATGTTTTTTTATAGGTGCCTTGGTAGGATGGCAATTTAAAGTTTGGCTGAATAACCCCATGGCAGGCGTTTTATTGGCAGGGCTTAGTGGATACATGGTTTTTCACGTTCTGAAGATAGAGTTACGATGGAATAAAGAGCGTATTGTGACTAGGCTTCCAAGGCTTTTCTTAACACTTTTAAATCATCATCAAGCATCAGGCAATCCTGTACAATCGATGGCTGAAGTTTCAGATTACATGGATGAGCCATTAAGAAGTCTAACAGCAAACATTGCTGGCATGATTCAGTCTGGCGTAAGTGTAAAAAAAGCAGTTCGACTGACACAGGAAAGAGTTGAAAACAGGCTTTTCGTAGAGTTCCTAAAAGACTATGGGCACATCGTAGAGTTCGGTGGTGATATGGCTTCTTGCATTAAAGCTTATGTAGAAGAAGCAATTGCTCAAAGCAACCGAGCGGAAAGTTATAAAACTGAAATGAGTGCCAACATAATGCTAGGATGGATTTTCCTTGGCATTACGATAGGCATGTTTTTTTACATGACAGCAACAAACCCTGAGATGATGAACCTGCTTAGAACATCTAATCTTGGTAAATGGGCTGTTGTCTCTATCATAATCATTTCGTCTTTCTCCATGTATATGACTTATCGATATGCGCGATGGGAGGGAGTAGGTTATTGAATGAAATGCTATTTCTCTTTTCGAAAATTATGGCATCCCTTTTTACAGGATACATTGTTTATGAACTTTCGGAAAAAAATCCATTAAAACAAAAGCTTTACAAGAAAAAAAGATTTTATTTTAGTCAAATGCTAGAAAGTATTCTCAAGCAAGCGGGGCTTTCATGGACGATAAAAGATTTAATTTCCTATCAACTGGGAGCTATAGGCATGTCGTTTCTAATCTTGATGATTTTTGATGGCTTGTTAGGCATGGTTATTGCGGGTCTTGGAATGATGTTGCCCTTTATCTATATCAGTGGACAAAGAAAAAAACGTATTACAGAAATCAGATTGCAAATACCATCAATGTTAAGAAGGGTGCAACGAGGTGTTGAACAAGGTCTTGGTTGGCGAGAAATATTACTTTCTTTACCAGGAGCTGTTTCAAAAGGGCCTTTACGAGACGAATTGACAAGACTTGCTTCTACTTATATAGCGACACCTGTCTTAAAGGAAAGACTCGAGGAGTTTGCCAAACGAATTAATATGAGTGAAATTGACAGTTTTGCCCTTACACTCGGTCAAAGTGAATCATCGGGTAGGATTGTATTGATGCTTCAAAAACTAGAAGAACTAATCAATCGAGAAATGGAGCACGAAGAATCAAGGAGGATGAAGAAAAAAGCCGAGATAGCCCCCATATTTCCAACGTTGATGGTGTTGAACATTGTTATCCTTGTGGGTATGCCGTTGCTACTAGCTTTTATGGGGATGGGAACTGTTTTTAGCGGAGATTTTACGCCATGATTTTTACAATAAAGTCGGTTCTTTTATTTTTGGGACTTTTTATTGCGGCTCTGATAGATAAAAAGACGTTTACAATTCCTAATTGGCTCACTATAACCATGATTGTAGTGGGTCTTTTCTTTGGCTTTTTACCTGAAGGTTCCTTCTCTGTAGAAGCAGGACTAATTCGTTTCTTTGAAACTATTTTAATCTTCGGCATGGTGCTTTTACCTTTTTTATTCAAGGTACCTTGGTTATTACCTGGTGGCGATGGCAAGCTTTTCATTGCTATCACTGCATTTAATGGAATAACTTTATCTGTCTATGCAGTGCTTGCAGGCTTGATTCTTGCAATTATGGAAGCTTTATTAATTAACTGGAGAAGAAACCTATCTTTTAAGGAGTTTAGGCAATTACAAATACCACTGGCTCCCTCGATTTTACTCGGTACAATTGTAATCTTTATTTACACGGTTTATTGAAAGGGGTAGCTGCCATGAGAATAATTAGCAGATCTTTAATTATAGGATACCTAGCTTTTGTCTTACTCGCCTCAATGTTGACGACTACTGAAGCAAGTTGGACAAGTAAGGCCGTTGATCAAAAATTTGAACAAGCAGCAAGAGAACTACATCTAAAAGATATAAACAAATGGACACCCGATTACGAGCCACCGAATGATGGGACAGAGTGGATGATTTATCGTATGGGTAATACATTAATGGTAGAGGACTCAAGGGCATGGAGACACTATGAGGATCATGCAGTGATATCCGGAATTACAAGTTCGCAAATTACTGGTTATAGAGCAGAAGTAGGTCTGATGTATCCTTCATACGATATTATCTCTATCAATGGTAAGCCTTGGAGGCTAGATGAAGAAAGAGCAAGATTAATTAAAGAAGCCGTTGCAAGCTCTAGTACAGGTAAAAACCCTGAAACGTACATGAATAAGGTATATCCTAAATTACCACCTGATGGAAAAACGACAATCAACATGCACCTTGGTTTAACGGCTACAAGTATTTGGACAGCCAACTCTGCCGATGCAACCTATCTTGAAACATCACCACAGAGAATTGGTCATGTTCTTTACTTCCCTGCAAATGCTTTACTCTTACTAGGTGCAAAAGTATGTTGGAATGATGAAGTACAGGCTATTCAAATATTCATTAATGGTCATGACGTGCAGTTAAAAATAGAGGATGATATAGCAACTGTTAATGGCATAAAAACGAGGATTCCTAAAGTTCTTACAAACAACGGAAGAGCTTTAATACCTTTAGATTTACTAAAACATATGGACTGCTCCTATGAGTGGACAGAACATGATTTTAGTTATAGCTCTCAATATGGTTACTGGCATACGGTTGAACGTTTATC
This sequence comes from Heliorestis acidaminivorans, assembly GCF_008933955.1. Lineage (GTDB taxonomy): Bacteria > Bacillota > Desulfitobacteriia > Heliobacteriales > Heliobacteriaceae > Heliorestis > Heliorestis acidaminivorans. The sequence continues at coordinate 89,347 of NZ_WBXO01000008.1, read as the reverse complement.
AATTACAAACTAAGAAAAAACCTTCCTTTCGCTTTCGAGAGGAAGGTTTTTTCTTATAAGAGAAAGCATTATGGCACCGAAAGGGGAGAAAGCCCTTGTTTGTGTGTTAGTTAAAACTTTAGGAGAGGTGATGTATAACTTAAAGGGGAGATTCTTTGATGAGTCCATCAAAAAAGAGTATTATAACTTTTATTTCTCGACTACTAATTCTTTTTCTGTTGATAGGTATGTTACCGCTGCAAATTGTTGAGGCAGCAGGAGGTTACGATCCTCAGTTGCAGGGTTTTCCAGAAAGTTGGACTTTTTCCTGGCCCGAAAAACAAAACGGTGGATTTTATCTTTCTAATAAGAAAGGAAAAATTATTACTGTTCCACCTAACAGATTTCCTCATGATTTTGAAGTCCATCATACTTTAATCGAAATTCCAGCAAACAGACAATATGAGTCGGGGGGAGTAAGACGTGTTGATATTAATGGGCTCCAATACCCTGGTTACAACAACGATAAAGCATATGTTTTAAACCTGAACGAAGTAGGAAAAATTGCTGATGCAGGATACGCTATCATTCCACTCGTTGATGTAAAAGTTTGGTCAAAAAGATTGGGGGGGAATCCTGAATATGTTTATAGCCGAATTACTTCTAACGAAGCATACGTAATGAGTATCAATGGGGTAAAATGTGTCAACTTTAGTCTTGTTTATGCTCTAAGTGGAGCAAAAGCGGGCAAGCCATGGGACTGGGTACAATTTAGAGTACTCGATCACCTAACTACCCCGTTACCTACAGGTAACCTTACATTTGTTCAAGGTGGACCACAGGTTAAAGTTGGAGAAGCGGTACAGCTTCGCTTTGACGTAAATGCAACCAATGGTGGTGTCAACGTTGGGTATCTCGAGGTAAAGGCAAGTAGTAGTCCAAACACGAAAGCTATGGTAACAGATAAAAAAGATGGACCTTTTACTACAAGCAAAAGTGGTTTGACTAGTGTATTCAAATGGAATCAGCCCGGTCATTATGAAGTACGATTACATGTAACAGATGGAGTTCGAAGAAATAACAAAGGGATAGATTCAACTGAATGGTGGCATGGTGATCAGGGTTGGAAAGACAGTTTTGATTATATCGTTAAAGTAGCTCAAATTGTTGTTGTCGATCCATCGCAACCACCGACAACAGACGATATTAAAAAACCGACCATAACTCCCGATCCACCAAAACTAGTTTGTAATCCTATTGCAACATTTCTTCCTACGCAGAGTCAAGTGGATCTTGGTGGCTTTGAAAACTTTACCAATACCACACAAGAAGACAATATTATGATTGTAAAGTCAAAATGGCGTGTTTTAGATCCCACGGGAAAAGAAGTATACAACTCAGACCATACAGGTAAGGCGGATTTCTATTTCGATGGCTTTAAGATTTCTGGTATATATCAAGTTAACCTTAGTGTTATGGCAGATTGTGGTGCTTGGTCTACAGAACGAAAGGGAACTGTTACTGTAAGGCCACCACCAAATTATCCCCCTACAGCATTATTAGAGTATAAGACTGGAAATGGAGATCTTCCTAAAGAAGGTCAATGGTTAGCAATCGTGGACAAAAGCTTTCACCAGGGAGAAGATTTTGGGGAAAAGATTACAAGGTGGAAATGGAATATTGAATCTGGGGAACCAGGTAATTTTGAAAGTGAAAACGACTTTAAAAGTGGTGGGGATAAAGTAGTTCGATGGATGACACCAGGTACATACAACGTGATGCTCACAGTAGAGGATCAGGACGGTGAAACATCAACTACAACTTTACAAGTTCCAGTAGCCACTGCAGAACCAATTGCTAATATAAAAACAAGTAGAGACTTTCTTATCGTCAACCGGCCAATAGATATTACCGATGAAGGCTCTCGTGCTTTCGGAAACCGCTACATCAATGACTCGCTCAACAAATGGGAATTAATCAGACCAAACGGTACAGTAGCTTGGACTGGTATTCAAAAAGAACCGCCTACAAATGGAGAGCCTATCAATCCATATTTTTATGAGGAAGGGATATGGAAGATTCGTTTGCAAGTTACAGACAATGAAGGGTTAGTAAGTCGATGGGCTGAAAAGAATATACAAGTAAAATCTGAGGCTATGCCCGTAGCAGATTTTTTTGTTGATAACCATGCTTTGCGAGCCTCTGTGGAAGACTATACCGTAAAGGTAATAGATGGGAGTTATGTTAAAGGGACGGATTTAGCAAGTGGAGATGATATTGTTAAGCGAGTTTGGACATTGTTTTATGATAGCAATGGTGACGGTATGTATGATCAAACTATACTTGCTAACGAAAAGACTGACTATGCTCAATTAATTACAAAAAACGATAACGACACTGCACCTTCTATCCGCTTCAAGCATGTAGGCAAATACAAATTACACTTAAAAGTATACAAAGGATATGAGTATAATGGAGTTCTTTACTCAGAAACCTTTACACACATCGGAAGAGACGGTGTAAAGCGTACTGTTACAGTACCTGTGGCCAATACGGATGAAAAGAACATTGATAAGTCTGTCATTGACGTAGATAATTTGCCACCCTATGTAAGTTTTGAGTTAGAGAAAAAACCTGAAAAAATTGAGATGGTTTTCCTTCAAGCAGGCCTTAATCAAAATCAAAAAGAAACACTAGCTCAGGCAAATACAGATCTTAGGCTAGCATTGTCTAAGTTAGGTATGAACAAATACTCATCAGAAAGCAAAGAAATGGGTATTTCTGGTGAATTTTATGGTCAATGGCCCTGGGGCAACATTTCTATCGAGTACATTGCATTTAATGATAAGGTAGATGGACTTGTTCTTTTAGTAGGAAGAGACGCTGTAGCTTCCGCTGCTAGGATTGCCATACTATTGCCAAATGGAACGTGGAAGACATCATCAATTCCATTGGAAAATGGTGAGGAATATGAACGATTAAATTTTGCCGGAATGTTCTCTAATGGAAACATGGTCATAGGGATTGCAAGGTATGCTCATGACCATTATTGGGGGAACCATCGACATGGATACCAGAGGTTAATATTCCTTAACTCTAATGGTACGGTTTTAAAAAACTTGTCTCATGCAGGTTCTTGGGCTAGTTTTTTAGGCAGGTCCAATAAATTTCACCAACTGGTATCTATTGATCAAGAAATAACTCTTTTAGAGATACGAAGTGATAGTGTTTACAGAAAAAGTTTTGATTCAGCAGGAAATATTATTGTTAATACAACATTATACAATACTTGGCATGGCGTAGGTCTTTATCCGATAGAAGAAAAGTATGGAAGTCACTACGTCTATAACACTTATTCTTATCAAATGGATAAAGCAGCTTTTCACGAAAATGCAAGACTAACACATTACGCAGAATTTTCAGATGGTTCTTTTTTGGGAATAGATACTTATCTTTTTTATACCAACAGTGTGAAATTAAAATACTTTAAGAGCACTTCTACCTCCCCATGGGCAAATAAAGAATGGTATCACAATGAAAGAATAATTGAATATCATAGTAGTGATGCTGACACAGCTCTCCCACCGAATTTCTTTAATTGGCGGACTTTGACTATTCGAAATGACAGTAATATACTCTATACTCCTTACAATTGGCCTACTGGAACCTATTACAAAGTAGCCGCTGATTTAAAAACTAGAAAGGTAGAAAAAACTATTGAGTCTTGGCCTTTTGAAGGAAAGACTATTAAAAATGTTACACAGGGTAGAAAACGTGTGGCAATGAATGGAGAGCAGGGAGAATATTGGACTTTTGTAGAAGATCTAAATACACGCAGTTTATTAGATGAACTTCAAAAACTCTCTTTTTCACAGGAAGCCAATAAGTATGTCGTTTTATCAACAGATAAACAAATTCGAGAGGAAGATAATGTTACTTTTCAAAACATTCGTCTTTTTTTAGAAACGAATAAAATTCAGCTATTTTTAATCGGTTCACCTGAAGTTGTACCTAAATGGTTATATTTACCTTCAGGTGGTTTTCAGGTAAATAGCAACAATGACATGCGCATTCCAATGGGAGAAATTTCTGAACATATTCTATCGTTCTTTGAGCAGAAAAACACTCGTTTTGATACTGTATTGGTATATCAACCATTACACTTTAAGGTTAACGAAAATGACCCTGAACATGATCCTTTAGATCCTTCTAGCGGTCGTGAATGGTTATTTGAGCATCTTCCCAATAAAATAGACTTAGAGCTTTATCCTAGTTACAGCAAAGGTATTGTTGAAAACCACCTTGGCATAGACAGTTCTTTACATAACAAAACACTTGTTATGCCGCCAAGATGGTTTACCAAGCCAGGCTGGTATAATATCAAGTATCGAGTTAAAGATTTGCCTGGACTTCAAAATACGCCACCTACTCAATCTAATTTAATTGATCACTATTCTAAGTGGTCTAATGAAACAGGAGGAACAGTTCTAGTTCTAAGACCACCTGTAGCTGATTTTGAAGTTCGCTCAATTGATGGTACTGCAATAAGTCATGGAAAGCCTATTACAATCATAGACAAATCTGAATCTATAGATATCCGAAGCAGGCCCAACAAAGGCATTGTACAGTACGAATGGCGTATTCAGTTTAATAAGTTACCGAATGGAAACAAAATATCTAACTGGCATACCCACCCTTCTTTACAACAGGTATTACAAGAAAGCGAGGAAGGAGCGCTTTGGCTCACAAGTATTCCACCGTCTTTACCTTATCCGGGTGAATGGACATTTAGGCTCAGGGTAATGAATGAGTTTGGCTACTGGTCTACATGGACGATGAACAAAGTGATCGTAAAAAATGATCCGCCTGTGGCTAGATTTACAACAAGTCATTATCCAGCTATTGTTGGACAAGCAGTACAATTTATAGACCAGAGTATAGACCCCAATGGCGATAAAGTTACTAGGTGGCATTGGGAGATTCCTAGCAATGGTTCAGGAAACATAACTCACACCACACAAAATCCTATATTTTCTTTTACCACTGCTGGTGTATATGAGATAAAACTATGTGTTATCGACGTGTATGGCGATCCGAATATAGTTGACCACTGGGGTTGTACAACTATGACGCTACCAGTGACCCCACCTATAGAAAAGCCAAAAGCTCGATTTAATGTACAATCAATAATAGGTTCTAATGTAGTAATGGTTACACAACCCTACTGGACAGTAGATCAGTCTGAAGCCTTTCAGCCATTAGGTAGTCCCATTAGCAATAAGGTTGAGCGTTGGTATTGGGAGCTTTTATCGCCATCTGGTCAATTAATAGATAATTGGCTGATAATTCGAAGTGATTTATCTAGTCCAGCAGCTTCTTCTGGTCAATTTCCTATTGGTCCTAATCCGATTTGGCCCAAAATTAATATGCCATCTGAAAAACCATATAAATTAAGACTCAGGGTAGAAGATTCATGGGATCTTTCATCTGAATGGTTTGAACAATCACTTATGGTGATTGCACCATTAGACTTTGCCAAAGAACCAGTGGTAAGTCCTCAACCTGCATTGGCAGGAGAACGAATCAAAGTTTCGTTACAAAGCGAGGGGTATGCCACCCATGCATGGGTTTTAGTTCCTTATAATATGGTCGTTGAAGAAGGCAAAATGCTACCGCCTAGTAAAGGAAAAGAACAAACTCCTGCACCAACAGAAACAATTAACAGTATTGGGTATGTGCCCATTCCCCTAACGAAAGCGACGACGTTACCCCACGAATATCCTAGTGTAAACAATATTCCTTTTATGCGGAAGTGGGATGGTGAGTTTATCGTCAATGTATGGACAAAAGATGGCAAGTATCCGATCTACTATCGCATAGCAAGGCAAGAGCCACCAGGATTCGCGCCTGAAACAAAAATGACTCCAGCAAGAGATTTTGAAATTAAGTACAGTGTCTATGACTTAGTGAAGCCAAGAAGAGTGGTCAATCCAAAAGAATAGCTTACGTCGAAGCCCGAAGTCATTCAATGCCTTCGGGCTTCTTTTATGTGAAGCAAATTTTCTCAAAAGGTAGGTGAGCAAGTTGAAAGTGCTTCTGGCAACAGGAGTCAAGCAAATAGATAATGTCGTTTCCCTTTTCACTGGCTTAGAAACGGTTTGGGTTGGCTATAGGGAGAGCGTAGTATTAATGGCTAAGAAAGAAAGCGTTAATGTCGTAATACTATCAGCGTTTTTGCCAGGTAGCGAAGAGATTGAGTGTATCATTACATCCCTTAGACTTGAAGAAATTCGAGTTATTTTACTGGCAGGATCGATTGCTTATGATGCTCCTTTAGTCACAGAGGCCATTCGGTGCGGTGTTTATGATGTCCTTTATAACCCAATAACACCAAGTAAACTTAAACAAGCAATGGAGTCTCCAGCTACCTATCGAGATGCTATGTTGCGGCTAGAGAAAGAAACAGACAATACCGTGAAAGATGGTGGTGATAGAGACAGAAATGACAATAGACAAAAAGAAATATGCTTAAGCGATTTCCAAGAGCAGAGTAAAGCTTCTAGTAAGAAAAAAGACACGAGTGAATCGCCCAGTGAAAAAGAAGAGGTCGATTCAGAAAATTATGCTCTAAGAACATTAAACGGTACTACTCTAGCAAAAGAAGTCATTGTAATTGCCAGCCCAAAAGGAGGTACAGGTAAAACGGTAATGGCTGTCAATCTAGCTGCTGTAATCTATAAGATTACAAAACAACGTGTAGCACTTATTGACTTAGATCTACCCTGGGGCAATGTAGCGGCTCAACTACAGCTTTCTTTTGATGAGGACTTTTTTCTTTTGGAGTCATTGCCAGAAGTAATCCGAGAAAATGTTCTTTTGGAATTAATGCAAAAACACTCAAGTGGAATATACGTTCTTGCTAATCTTACAGGATTATCAGATGAGAAGTTCATAGATTCTAACGGGATAAAGAAGATTCTTTTCAACCTACCAAGGTTTTTTGACTATGTAGTCGTTGATACCGGATCAAATTTACAGATACATACAACGGAGGCTATTCGTTATGCTACGAAGCTTATTTGTATGAATGGCTTCGATACGGCCACTTTACACAATACTAGGAAATGGTTAACTCAATTAAAAGTAAGAGAGTTAATCGGTGATTTTAATGATGTTGGGCAAGTCTTTAATCGAATTACAGGTAAGGAAGGGATTGATATTTCCGATGCCGAGGATTTCCTTCAGTCAAAAGCATATGGAGCGGTTCATTGGAAACCTGATATACAGAGGATAATCAACCAGGGCAAGATACCAGCTCTGGTTGATTCTTCTTTTGGCGATGAAATAGAAAGAATTGCTAGGAGGCTTTTCACGCAAGTTGAGATGTCAAATGGTATCTTAGACAGACTGAAAAAGTTAGTGTCACGGTAGGGGGAAAACATGTTAAAAACCTTCTGGCGTAATGAACGTGGCGGTGGAGAAGCTCTATCTTTTGTAGCGATAGCTATCATTCTTGCTTTTTTCGTTTTGGCCATGGTAGAGCCTATTCATCTCAGCAGAACGAGCGACAAAATAAACGGCCTTGCTCGTTACGCTCTAGTTCTTGCTGAATCACAGGGAGAATTAAGCAGCCAAGCTTTACAGGACGTACGCTCTAGAGCAGTTCATCTAGGTCTTGAAGTAAGCGAATTAGAAATAGACTTTAGAGCTTTTCACGATGATGGAACGGAAAAACTTAAGGGCGAAAGAGCTGAATACGGGGAAAGGATCGGAGTGCAACTAAGTTACACAAAAAAGTATGACAGAGTAACACTAACAAATTTTGTTTTAGCTTCAGAGAGTAAGACTGTGAAAATTTCATCTCCAGCCATGTACAGCGTGTCAACAAGTCATAAAAGATAGTAAGAAAGGGGTGATGTTTTATTTGTTTTTTAGAAAGTTTATCTATGATAACCGTGGAACAGGCACAGCGTTGACAGGTTTGATCATTGTAGTGCTTTTGCTGATTGCATTCGTATCCATGGTAACGATGGCAGAGTATGTAACCAAGAGTAGAGTCATTTACAATGCCATTGATCATGCTTTGATGGCAAGCTACGGCAGTGTAAATAGAATTGATTTAGCAGACAGAAATATTTTCATAGAAGAGGATATGAGAAATAGCTTGAAGGCAGATGCTAGAGAGCAATTTGAAGAGATATGGAAAAAAGAATCTAAAGCGATAAGATATCTAACACTTGACGAAGAGCTAGGCGTTTCTAGTTTTGCTGTTTTTAACTATGATGAGGATGGGAGGCTTGATGAAACGGCTCCGGCTCCACATCTTCACCGAATCACGTCCCCTGCTGTCTACGTTCATGTTGAAGGCATGATAAAAATGACTTTCTTGCCCAGTATTCCATTAAGCCTACATGTCTTAATAGATGTTCCTGATATTCCTGAGAGTGAACTGTACAGGTTTGTACGATAGCAAAGGATGTGTTAGAGCTGCAAGTCAACCTACTAAGAAACCATGACAATCTTGTTGAATGTACATTAAATAATATCTACTGTCCAAATCGTTGGTTATTGTTTCGTAAGATACGAGATTGGGATACAGAGCTATTTTCTCATTCTCTTCGAGTTGCGGCATACTCAAGATTTTTAGTCCAAGAACTTTTTAATGAGGATGAAGAAACCGAATCGATCGTGACAGCAGGAGCTTTTTTTCATGATATTGGCAAAACAACTTGGCCCAATAAATTTTCTCACAAAGAACTAACAGAGAGAGATCGTGAAATAGTGAGGTGTCATCCGACTACTGGAACTTATATAGTAGAAGAACTTTGGCCAAATGTCCCAATAGAGATTCTGACAATCATTCAAGAGCATCATGAACGACCCAATGGACAAGGCTATCCTACGGGTAAAAAGTTGACAAACCCACTATCTCTCATTGTTAGCGCATCTGACATATTCGCTGCTTTGACAGAGCCAAGGCGGTATCGCAAAGTTGTTTATAATGCCGAGGCAGCGGCTCAAGAGCTAGTTCGGCAAGGTTACTCAACGAAAGTAGCAGAAGTTTTAGAAAAAGAATATGAGAGTATAATCGTTTAGAAGAAACACGCAAAAAAGACAGTTCTCCATGGTAGGAGTACCGTCTTTTTGCTTAGAAGAGCTAAATCAGAGGAGGAAAGATTTATGAAGCCTAGTATTGTAGTTGCGCCTCCTGAAGAAACCCAAGCAAACAAGATTTTCATGGAAAAAACATATGAGTTGTTGGCTCGTTGGGCTATGGAAGATTTAAAACAACAAGCAGAAAATCATGCGAAAGTGCTTGAGAAAAAAGCAGGATAAGAGAAATAGGACAAAGCTCTCTCTGCATAACAATAAACCACAACCCTTTATAATGGCGGTGGTTTATTGTGAAAAGGAAAAAAGAATGGATAAAATACCACTTATATCAATTGTTTCTAAAATGGGCTATTGAAGATAAAAATGATAAGCGGCGGTCAGGGTGAAGAACCCCGACTGCCTTTTTTTTTGAAGGACATATTTAATATTGCCGTTATGGAAATGAAGGGGATGTGTCAATTGGATAAACAAAAGTTTGAATTAGTTGATCCAAAACGTAATTACAAAAACATAGAGGAAATGCCACATTCCAAAGACACCTTAAATCAAAAAGGTATCGCTATTGGAGGTTATGTTCGTGTTTCTACGCAAAAAGAAGGTCAAAAGTCTAGTGTAGAAAATCAACAGAAGTACTTAACAGAATGGGCAGATGTTAATGGTTATAGACTGTTCAAAATGTATATAGATGTAAAAAGTGGTGAATACGCAAGTTATCGAAACGAACTACAAGAAATGATTCAAGATATTCGAGCAGGAAAAATCAGAGGTATTGTCACTAAAGAAATAGCTCGCTCTTCTCGGGATGTAATGGACATTTTAGAGCTTAAGCGAACTTTAGCCGATTATGGTGGCTTTATGATTAGTATACGTGAAAACTACGATAGCCGAACCGATGACGATGAATTTTTGTTGGTGATTCATGCGGCTATGGCACAAAAAGAACGAAAAACTACAAGTTCCCGAATTAAAGTAACACAAATTCTAAAGGCTAAGGAAGGTAAAGGAAATGTTAAGCCACCTTTTGGCTATCGATACAGTGAAACAGATAAAGGAAAATATGAACCAGATCCAGTTACAGGACCAATTTATAAAGAAATAATATCTCGTTTTCTTTCTGGACAAGGAAGAGACAGTATAGCTCGTTGGTTAAACAGTAAAGGCATAAAAACTTCAAGGGGTGGTATTTGGAGAGAGAGTGCTATAAAAGTCTTATTAGAAAATCCTGCATACCTAGGGTTTATGGTTTATAATACAACAACTCTGCTTCGAACTGCTACGGGTCAAAGAAAACGTGTTCGTCGCCCTATGGAAGAGTGGGTAATAGTAGAAGATGCTCACCCTGCTTTAATCACTCAAGAGGAATGGGATAAAGTACACGAGATTATGCTTTCGAGACGAAAAATAGATAATCGACGTCGAATCAGTTTTGAGCGAAAATACCTTCTAAGTACTCTGTTGCGGTGTGGAATTTGCAAAGGACATATGTATGGCTCAGAATTCAGATCAAAACACAAGAAAAAATCTGAAAACGGGCAAGAAGTCACTTATTATTACTATCGATACGTCTGTCAAGGACGTAATGGTCGGTGTGATTCGAAAACAAAGATTTATGAAATGGCACGAGTAGATATGGAAGTCTTTAAACTAATTCAAGATAAAGTTATTATGTTAACAAACCCTGATGAAATGGTCCAATACGTTCAGTCTAGAAAAGATATCTTCACCGATGGATTAGAGAGGGAACGACATAAAAGAGAAGAACTACAAAGTCAAATTAAAAGAAATGAAAAGGCTATAAAGCGTCAGCAAGAAGCTTATGAAGCCGAGGTAATTGAATTAGATGAATATCGAACTCGAGTGACCGAGTTGCGTACGGAAAAAGAAGAGTTATTGTTGACTCTTGATACACTAAACAGAAGACTAGCTGAAGTAGACTCAGCACACGAAACAATACTTAAGCTGGCAGAACTTATGACTATTTATGTATCTACATTGGACAATTTAAGTCAAGAGAGAAAGCAGGAACTTCTTCATCTCCTTGTGCAGGAAGTCTATCTTTACCCTGATTATGAGGTAGAAGTTAAATGGTCTTTCGAACCATAATTTTTTTAGGTACACCCCAGTAAGGACCGCCATATTGCGCGTAAAGATACTTTGCCATACCTAGGTCGCACTTTTCCACCCGTACAGGGTATTGTAGTTTTTTCTCATAAATCCACATGGGTCACAACTTACCTCCCCCGTTAATAATTCTAGTACTTAATCTCCCATGGCCATGGAGTTTCGATCCAGTTCCAGGGATAGCGCTCGGGGCAGTAGCCATAAATCGTTAAAAGGCCATACTTTTGCTCATAGGCCAACTTCAAACGCTTAACTTCTTCTTGAACTTTAGCAAAATCGCGTAAAGCGGCTTGATCATCGGGGTGAGTATCTAAGAAAAGATTTAACTCTAAAAGTACAAAGTCAAGCTCCATAATCCGCTTCAAAAGATCTCTATGATGATGTTGAGACATTCTAACAGTGCCTCCTTTCTAACACTTACGTCGATGCTTCTCCTTAACATAAGGACGATACAGTTCAGGGAACAAAGTACCTTTCTTTAGTGCTTCTGTAGGGGAGTAGAAGGGAGGACAATATTTCTGCCATAACACATAAGCCTCAGCTAGCTTGGGGGAATAAACATTAGGATCGTAGATAGGTTTTGTCACCTCGGGCAATAGATCAGGTCTATGCTTGCGTGGTGGCTTACAGACCGGTGGTTTGCAGTGATCCATAAAAAGTAGCACCTCCTTGTTTTCGCTCCATCATATGCCGATCATGTCAATTTGGTCCCGAAGAAAAAAGCATATTTTGGAGTAAGAACAGAAAAGCTAGCCCTGAGGTGAGAAAAATGAGCCACCAAAAAAATAATAACAACAAAATAGACACACGTAGTCAGCTAGACAAGTTGAACTGGGAAGAAGCCAAGAAAACAGGTTATACTGAACGTGGCGTTGATAATGACGCTTCTTTTACAGCTCGACAAAACTGTGAAACAGACCTTCGCCAAGCTATGGTCGAAGTAGCAGAAGAAGCAGAAGATAACAAAAAATAAAAGTATGTAGCCATAAAAAAAGAACCTTCAAGAAACTCATTAAGTGATAAAACTTCGTGAGCTACTTGAAGGTTACTTATATCTATTAGATTTTTTGTCAGATTTTTTCGCTGGAAGTATCTCTTAACATCATAAAAAGCAAAAGACCAACTACAGGAATCATAGCAGAAAGCAAATACATCAATTGAAAACCCCAGAATTCACTTAAACCGGCCCAAACTGCACCAGCTGAAACGCCAACATCAAAAAAACTTGTATAAACTCCCATAGCACTTCCGCGTGTAGAAGGAGGTGTTTTGGTAATTACCAGGGCAGTCAAAGCAGGATACATAAAACCAAAGCCTAACCCATAAAGAGATGCTACCAAAAGCAGATAAGGCAAAGAATCAGCAAAAGCAAGAGCAACCATAGCTATAATAATGACAAGCAAAGAAAAGACAATAACTTGATGGGGAGCAAACTTTTCCGAACGGCCCGTGAAAAGACGAGCTAGAATAACTGCGGCTGTATTAAAAACAAAAAAAAGCTCAAAAGATTCTATAGCCTGCTGTAGAGCAAAAAGAGGCAACATTGTCACAATAGCGCCGTTTGTAAAGGTAATCGTAAAAAGAGTAAGACCAGGTATCAATACATGGCGACTGCGCAAGGTTTGGAGAAAGGGAATAGGTTCAGACGCACCTGCTACAGGAGGTTTTTCTTTTAAAAAAGGCAAGATCAGGGCAGTGATTAAGGCCAGAGAAATACTGAGCCACAACAGTACAGGCAATCCTTGAAAATGAAAAAAAAGCAGAAGACCTAAAGCAGGAGCTAATCCTTTAGCAAGGACAAGAGAAATGCTGTGCACACCAATAGCTCGTCCCACCTGAGCAGAAGAGACATTGTCAGTAACCAAGGCAATAACCAAAACCGTAAAAGCTCCTATGGTATAACCAAAAATTAATTGGGCCAGTGCAACCATAGTTAAAGATGGAATAAACAAAAAGAGCGGTGCAATTAAGGATAAAAGAACGCAAGACCAGATCAAGCCTTTACGACCTCGACGATCACCTAGATAACCTGCATAGACACGCAATACAAGAGAAGTAACAAAGAATATAGCCATAAGAAAGCCAATTTCCAACTTAGAAGCACCTAGGTTAGCCATATGCAAAGGTAAGACAGAAAGAAGAAGATAATAAGTCCCGGTAAAAAGGGTTGTAGCCAATACTAATAAGGTAAAGTGCTTAGACCAAAGACTTTGCATTGCTTTATGACTCATTTCGACAGTAATACACTTTTCTTGTCTTCATAAACCTAGTATTTACTAAGACATAGAAAACAAACAAATAAACAAACATCTAGTGACTTATTTCGACAAAGAAAAAGCCAAATCTGTAGTAAAATTAAATAATACTGTATTATAGAGAGAAAGAAGGATGGAAAGTCTTGACATCGACGGAAAAAGACAAAACTTCGGAACAATATAAAAATCGCTTTTTTGACTTGTCCGTTGACTTACTGTGTGTTGCAGGCTTTGATGGCTATCTAAAGCAAGTCAACAAAGCCTATGTGGAGCTTCTAGGATATACAGAAGAGGAGCTTTTATCTCGACCTTACAAAGATTTTTTGCATGAAGAAGATCTGCAAAAACTGCAGAAGAAGAGCTTGACATGTACCAATCTGAAAAGTAAAAAGTCTCTAGAGTGTCGACACATCTGCAAAAAGGGCACAGTAAAATGGGTTTCTTGGACAGTAACCATAGATATGGAAGAAAATTTATTCTACGCCGTAGGTCGTGATGTGACGGAAAATAAAAAGTTAGTACAAATAAAAAGAGAACTAAATTCTATCGTAGAAGCTTCAACAGATGCTATAGTTGTTGCTGATAGAGAAGGTTATATTCGAAGTTGGAATGGCGCGGCTGAGAAGCTTTTTGGATACAGTCAAAGCGAAATAATTGGTAAAAATATAAAAATCTTTGTTCCAGAAGAAAGAAAAGAAGAATGCGACGATATTATAGAAAAAGTTCTAAACAATGGTGCTTTTGAGCACTTTGAAACGATTCGCTTGAGAAAAAACGGACAGCGCCTTAACGTCTTTAAGATAGTTACACCTGTAAAAGATAATCAAGGCAAGGTGATAGCTATCATTGCCCTGATTCGAGATAACACAGAGAAAAAAGAATTAGAAAATGAAATAGCCCATCTTGATCGATTAAATGTTGTTGCCCAAATGGCCGCTGGCATTGGACATGAGATAAGAAACCCCTTAATGACAGTAAGAGGCTTTCTCCAAATATTAGGTAGACAAAAGAGTTATAATGAAGATAAAGAATATTTTCGATTGATGATAGACGAGCTTGATAGAGCCAACACAATTATTACAGAATTCCTAGCTATGACCAAAAAGAAGCCTTCTAACCCTGCTCAAGGCAATATTAATCAAGTAATCGAAGAACTTATGCCCTTACTACAAGCAGAGGCTATTAACAATAACAAATGGATAATCAAAAAACTAGAAGCTACAGAAGATCTAATCTTTGATAGCAAAGAGATTAGGCAAATGCTGTATAATCTGGTGCTCAACGGTCTGGAAGCAATGGAGTCAGGTGGTAAGCTCTTTATTTGTACTTATATGGAAGGTAATGATGTTGTACTCGCTGTAAGAGATGAAGGCATAGGTATATCGACTGAAATCTTAGAAAAGCTAGGTACACCTTTTTTGACAACGAAAGAACAAGGGACTGGACTTGGTCTAGCCATGGTTTTCCGCATTGCTAGACAACATAAAGCAAGAGTCCTAGTAGATACGGGCATGACAGGAACTACCATATACGTAAAATTTCCTACTTTAGTAAGTTATAAAGAAAAACCTTCATATTGTGCAGGAGATTTAGAAGCTTTGTAGAAAGTTACATGCAACACAAAGCACAAGTGGCGCAAGCAAGGGAGGTGTGACCGTGTTTTGGTCTAAAAAAAGAAAAGAAATAGACGAAGCCCCTTCCGGAGACGTCTTAAAATCCTTTATTAAGCTTTACAATGCCTTAAGGGCAGAAAAATAGAAATAGAAAAAACTGCCTGTTAAGGGCAGTTTTTCTGTGTTTTTTATAAATACTTTAACAAAACTATGACTTAAGTGAAGGAATCATTAAGACAGGAATTAGAGATTTACGAACAACGCTGTAACTAACACTACCAAGCAAGAGCTCTTCAATAAATCCTTTTCCTTGACTTCCCATAAGCACAACTGAATACTTACTAGAACGCACTTTCTCTAGGATTAACTCTTTTGGCGAGCCAAAAGGGACTTCTATCTTAACATCTTGGGCACCTAAGGACATTAACTTATCTTTTAACGGTGTCATCTCATCAATAATAGCTCTGTTAATATCTTCTAAGCGCTGTAAATAATAAGTCTCAGAAATACTGCGATCTTGCACATGCAAAAGCGTAACAGGGCACTTTAATTCTGTGACCACTTTCTCTAGGTAGGTAAAAGCAACATTAGAAGTATCAGAAAAATCGGTGCAGAAAAGAGGTGCAGAGAAAAGCTCCTCAAAAGATTGTGACTGCCTATCTTCCTTATTAAGTTCAACTCTAATCAACAGAATTGGTCGTGAGGTCATATGTAGAACTTCTGTTGAAACACTACCTAAAGCCGCTTTCTTGAAGATACCTTTACCATGGGAGCCGACTATGATGGCATCTACCTCATGACGCTCAGCAACATCTGTTAATGTTGGAGCAGGAATACCATAAGCCATCTCCGTATGAACAACTAGTCCTTTGTTCATAAGCGTCTCTCTTTGACTTTGTAAACGAATCGTTCTTCTTTCTAGGAGCTCTGCTTCAAGAACGGGGTTATGGGCTGTATATATGGTGTGGACCAGCAAGACCTCTTCTAGACCTACTTGTTTTAACGTTTCTACAGTCTGAAGTAAAAGCTCTGATGGTGGTGATAAATCGGTACACAGCATCACTTTCTTGAACATACATAGCGCCCCCCTTTTTGTCGTTTTATAAATATTTTGATATTTTAATGGTAAAGGATGGAGCAACATTGTGTCAAGCTCTCTTTAGATCTTAGTGGAAATAGAAAAGATCTACCAATAAGATTAGTAAAATTAGAGTGTCGTCTAAATGAATAATTACTTTATGAGTTCTTTAAGGTCAGTAATACGTTGTCTGGCATGTTGATTCAAATCATCACTACCTTGTCTAGTAATGCCTCTTAGGAAGAATTGCCTTGCTTCATCATAGGAGTTATGCCGTAGGTGCAATTCGCCTAAAAGAATTACTAATCGTTGCTCTTCTGCGATTGATGCGCCAACGTTTTTGTCATATGCTTTTTCATAGTAGTCAAGAGCCTGCCGCGAAGCGTAATCAGACATTTCTTGATCTTCTACATCATCATAGAGCCAAGATAGGCAAAGCCATGTTTTTGCTAATTTAGCTGGACTACTAACACAAGCTTCAAAGGTATCTAGTAGTAGATAATAAGCGGGAAAAACCTCGTTAATATGACGAGGATTGCTAAAATTAAAAGGCTCAGTATCTTTTCTAGCTTTCATACGTTGGCGAAGCTTTTGTTCAACACTTTCAGCAAGCTTGCCGAATTCAAGATAAAAGTCAGCGTAAAAACATTGTGGACATACCCAGACCATATACCATAATGGCTCTATTTTTTCATAACGCTTTCGGAAATCTGCTTCTACGTTGTTCAAATTAAGTCGATGAGAGCGCAAGGTTTTAGAAGAAAAATTTTTGTCACATACAGGGCATTGTACTTTTTTGTCGAACAGATAATGCTCATCAGTCGAAGAAGCTTCTAGCTCGTAGCTCTTGTGGTTCTCTGGAAAAAGGACACCCGTTATCCCTTTATGAGCTTTTTTACGAGCGGCCGAGTCAACTACTTGCTCACACTTTAGTTGTGCAGAACCTGATTGGATACGACTGATTTCCTCGTTCATTTTTTTTAGACGTGTACTTAGAGAGTTAATAATTCTTACAACGAGGTTTGGTTGTACACGAATGACCTGCTCGAAGTTATTTTTCTTAATACATAGTAAGGTAGTGTCTTCTACTGCCTGTACAGTAGCGTTACGAGTACCTTCATCAAGCAAACACATTTCACCAAAGAATTGGCCCACATCAAGTTGAGCCACCTGAATTGGAAGACCATCGATGGAGTTCAATAGCACATTAACTTTTCCTGAGAGAATGATATACATCTCATCTCCAGGCTCACCTTCGACTACGATAATCTCATCTTTTGGGAAAGATTTCGTGCTACAATATCGAATCAACTCCTGGATGCTCAAAAAAAGCCCCTCCCCAAAATCAATCTTGTCATTTCCACATTTTTATAGCTACTATTCTAAAGTATGTATTTGATATCTTTGACGTAAGTCCTTCATGTAAAATGGTTGCTTTTTAGTTGAAAAGCTAAAAAAGCTAGAAAAGTTACAAAATATTGACAAAGCAAAAGGCAGAGTAGAAGTAGGGGATTGACTTTTTCTAGAATTCTGTTATACTTTAATGACCCTAAGAGTCAAGATTGGCTTGTTCTTCTAGGGACAATATATGGGGGCGTAATGGTCTCGACGGGGAACGTATTTGCATGGGAAGCGAGCCGGGTTGCCGCCAGGACCGTAAAAAGGGCGGAAGGCTTTAATTGCCGAAGATAACTACGCTTTAGCTGCTTAATTGTCGCTAACCTCCTACCTTCTGTGCTCTCGGTGAGGGATTTAGGGGGTCATTAATAGAGAGCTAGCTTCTCACCAATTCTCGGAGGTCTGAAGCGAACTTTATCGAGATAGCCTGACCAACGCTTTGTCTGTCGTGCGGAAGGAAGGCGAAATCTAAAACGAGAGACTACGCTCGTAGATGCCTATGTGGGTATTTCTTCGGACGCTGGGTTCGACTCCCGCCGCCTCCACCAAAACATAGCGAAAAGCCCATGAAATCGGGGTTCTGAAATCCAGTTTTTTACAGAAAAAGTGATGGTTTTAGGCGAGTTCAATTGACCAAAATGGCCACATTTTTGTCCTTCGGACACAAGGACAGTCCATCGGACACCAGTCCTTCGGACCCTAGCCTGATCATTCGGACACTGTTCAATAGAAACACCTTTTTGGAGGATCTCCAGAGAGGTGTTTTTTATGTTAGGCAACAGAAAAAATCGAGTCATGAAGTTAGTTTTTGAAGAGAAAAAGACTTGGGAACAAGCAGCGACAGACTTTTTGCTTGCGAAAAAAGCAGAAGGATCAGCACCGAGAATGATCAAGGATTACAACTATCACCTCATCAGTGTTCGTTTAAGAAAGTAATTTCCAGTTGTAAGGTATAAATTCCAGTTAGAATTTTTGATTTCTTTGTCGAATAACCTAAAAAAGAAGGTTGTTATGTGGAGGAATCAAGATGCTAGAGCTACCACGAGAAGAGCAAGCCATAGAAAAAAGATTGACAGAACTTTTCCCCAGAGAGTGGCTATTGAAAACAGCGGAAGAAGTAGGCTTCTTAAAGAGAGATCGTAAGGTTGATCCTGTTGTTTTCTTCTGGGCTTTAGTTTTAGGCTTTGGAGTTGACGTTCAAAGATCGATGGCTGAATTGAGACGGACCTACAAATCAATGGCAAGTCATACGATTGCACCATCTTCTTTCTATGACCGCTTTAAGCCCGAGCTAATTGAATTTCTAAAGCGTTGCATCGAACGTGCTACTTCTGAAGTTATGACAGATGCTACCTTAGAATTATCAAAAAAACTTGGAGGCTTTGTTGATGTATTGACATATGTAACCAATATTCCTGTAGAGTGCATGACAGCAGAAGATACAGCACAACTTTACAGCGCCAGATGGACTATTGAATTGGTTATGAAAGAATTAAAGAGTTCTTATGCTATCGACACCATCTCATCAGCAAAAGAAGAAGTCGTAGAAGCATTGGTTTACACTGCTATTCTAAAGTTGATAGTAAGCCGTCAGATTCTTCAAGTACTAAAAGAACAATATCCTTGCAATCGAAACGTATTACAACACTGCGGTGGTCGAGGATTTTTGCTGCATCAGCCCATAACATCCTTAATGCTGTATTGATTTACCAAGGCATCAATCCTAGAGGATACAACCCATTGACAGGTGCTTTTCTTGCCGAAGCCATCGATCCGAATGTTAACCGCAAAAGGTTATTAGACCCATGGATTATGTTTGATTGAATATATCAATTGGAATTTGCTGTCTTAAACGAACACTGATGAGAATTCCCTATACACGGAGAGTACGGCGAATAAATCCAAGCAAAAGCAAGACAGCCGGTATCCAATATTCAAACCAAAATGCAACAGGTGTAAAGACGTTAACAATAAATTCAGTCATTTCTACATCACTTTCAAAAATCAAAATACTTAATGCTGTCATAACAACTGCGGTAGCTGGAACGAAAGGTCGATAATCCTTAACATTCAATACTTGTGCGGCACCAAGGGATGCAGCAAATAAAAACATTCCAGCTTTAATAAACAGAGCTGGAACCCAGGCTAGCATAATAAAGGCATCAAAACGTTCTATAAATTCTCCGATGCTTACCAAGCGAGCGAGAAAAAAAAAGGGATAATTCATGCTTTCTGTCAAATTAGGACCATAAACCATTAAAATTCCGATTGTAGAGAAAGTCAGAATTATCCCCAGAATAATAGAAGACCACGCTACAACAGTAGCTGCTTTTTCCGGGCGAGCCAAAAAAGGAATTAACATCGCTAGCAAGATGAGTTCTCCACGCCATGCAAAAGGCGTGAATGAAGACTCAATAACAGGTTGCCAACCTTCAGCCAGAAAAGGTAGCAACAAAGTCATGTCAAAAAACGGTATAGAAAGCAAATGAAGACCTATAACGATCAAAAGAAAAAGGGGAAAGAACAACTCTGCCAATCTTGCATATACTTCAATACCTAATAAGAGAGCATAGATCAAAAGAACGGTGAGTGGAATAATAATTGCAAGCATCGGTGTTTTAGGAAAAAAGACATTGGTCATAAAACTACCAAACTCTCGAAGAATGATTGCATTGGTATGAACAAACCAAAATACATAGGCCGTCCCAATTATTTTGCCCAAGTATTTTCCTGCGATAGATTCTCCCCATTGAAACAAGGTTTGAGCTGGATAATATTTTGTAAAACCTTTGACTAGCAAGGCAATGAAAAAGCCCCCTAGCGTAGAGATAAGCGGTGCTAGCCAACTGTCTTGTTGGGCAATCTTCGCTGTCAGAGCTGGTAAAAATAAAACAGCTGTGGGAAGTACAACAAAGATCATGAGCTGAATAGCTTGACCAGAGGTTATTTTTTCTTTTACCAGTTCTTGTCCCACCTTCATGGATTGATAAATTGCCGATTCATTCCAGCTCTACGTAAAGTAACGGTAACAACTGTTTCAACAACTAATTTCTCTGCTAGATAGTCGCTCCATTCTGCTTCTAATTGTCGCCATGCACTGGGATCTTGACGGTATATAGTTCGTCCAAAGCCGAAAAAATCGCTTTGATATGCTCGACTTTTTTCAATCGCTAGGTTAAGTTCTCGTTGGATTTCTCGTTCTACTTCTTTTCCTAGCCATTGAAATGATTCAGTTGTTTCTATTTCGCGGTTTCCCTGATTTTCTATAATATTTCCTTCTGTTTCAATAAATATGGTGATCTTATGAGGCTCTACAGTCAAGTCAGCAACAAATTGTGATTCTCCGTCTAACAACTGTATAGAAATAGGTTTGCCGTCAGGTCCATCGATAAAAATAGCCCGTCGTTCTATGTCTCCAATAATCCAGTGCGCTCCAAGTGTCTCTTCTTTATCCAACCATCCCACCAGCTTACCTTCTTTTAGTACGGCACAGCCATAAACTTCTACACCTTTTGAAGGCGTAGGTTGTTGTCCTTCGTGTTCAAGATTGGCAGGGTGTATCTCAGCCGTTGTAACAGCAGTAATCAAGGGTTCTTTAGCTGGACTGTTTGAATTGCGCAATATTTGAAATAAGGCTGTTTTTTGTCCATGTGCCCAACCTTCTTGCCTCGTTATTAAGCCTGTTAACTCTGCACTAGCGCTTTTTTCTAACTGCGGTACAGATACAACAATGTCACTGGCGAGGCCTCGTGCAACAAGTATCCATGTATTGAGTCTAAGTTCAGGATATCTTGTTAGCATATCTATGACTTGGTGAACACCTTCTCTTGCCACTTCTTCTCCAATAACAATGATTCGATTTTGTCCCCAATAGGCTGTTCTTGATGCTCTGCGGTTAAGTTCTATTTCTGCTTCGTGAATGGTAGAACCGTAAGATAGAGCGATCCAAACACCATCCCCTGTCGCAGTGCTTGTTCCTCCATCTCCACCAGTTGCTGTCATAGCAACAGGTCGGATAATGGAAGTAGTCAACATATATTCTTCATCAACCTTATCAATGGCAGCGGCTGTAACGATCGATAATTGATTTAATTCTTGCCGATCCCAACAACCGTTAAGAAAACTAGATAAAAGAAGAACTATGGTAAGATACATTGTTTTTCTCATGCTATTTCCTTCTTTTGATAGGAGGTTTTGGCCTTTGGTTCGGAGCAACTCGCTGACGCTTATCAGCGTTTAGAAAGATGGCAGGTCGATGTAGCATGGCCCACCAGGGAACACGGATCAAGGAGTCTTTTAATCCAGAAGCATCAGAAGGTGCAATAGGATATAGGTAAGGCATACCAAAAGAACGTAAACCTGCTAAATGTATCAATATGGCCATATAGCCGAGAATGACTCCATAAAGACCAAAAACAGACGCTAAAAGCATGAGAGGAAAACGTAGAATTCTAATGGCAAAACCTAAAGTATAGCGTGGAATTACAAAGGATGCGATGGCTGTTAGAGCAACTACGATGACCATCGCAGGTGATACCAATCCAGCCCGAACAGCTGCTTCCCCAATTACTAAAGCACCAACAATACTCACAGCTTGCCCTGCAACACGAGGCAAACGTAAGCCTGCTTCTCGCAAAATTTCGAAAACAGCTTCCATGATAAAGGCTTCTATTAAAGCAGGGTAAGGAACTTCTTCACGTTGAATGGCGACGCTAATTAGCAACGGATTTGGTACCATCTCGTGATGATAGGTAACAAAAGAGATATACAACGCAGGTAAGATCAAAGCTATATGAAGTGCAATAAGACGTAGAAACCGAAGAAGAGTAGCGGCAATGGGAGGATCATAGTAGTCTTCCGCGGCCATAATATAATCGAAAAATACGGAAGGCGCCAAGAGCACCAAGGGAGAACGATCAACTACAATCGCTACTCTTCCTTCTAAAAGAGAAGCAGTACAGCTATCTACTCTTTCCGTTCTTCGCACGGTAGGAAAGATAGAAAAAGGTGAGTCGCGAATAAATTCTTCAATAACAGCACTATCTAAAACACCGTCTATCTGAATTCGTTGCAGACGTTTTTTTAATTCCTTCACGATTTTGGGGTTGACTATGCCTTCTACATAAGCAATGCCAACCATGCTTTTTGCTTCAACACCGATGATAAGGGTATTAATTTTAAGGTTTTTTGTCCGAAGCCTTTGTCGAATTAGAGAATAGTTTATATATAAGGATTCTGTAAAGGCTTCTTGAGGGCCTAATACAGAGACTTCTGTCATAGGTTCCGTGATAGGTCGCCCTATCTGCCTTTCCGTTCCTACGACCAAAGCTTCCCTAGAACCATCAATGATTACTACAGACATTCCAATTAACAGACACTCAACAATTTTTTTATAAGATGAACTAGTACTGATATTACCAATTGTTAAAATCTTATTTTTTAGTAGTTTTAGAACACTATCTGTTTGACAAAAGTTTGTAACAGTGAAATCACTGTCGAATCGTTCTGGACAAGTTAAACGTACTAAAGGGCGTACAATGCCATCATGAACGTTTTGCTCATCACTAATACCTTCGACGTAACAAAGAAGGACCTTTACTTGGTGATAAATTGTGAATTCCTTAAATACCACGTCAGCGTTGTCAGAGAAATCTTGAAGTAATCTATTGTAATTCTTGTTGAGTTCGGGGCGTAATTGATCTGT
Organism: Heliorestis acidaminivorans; assembly: GCF_008933955.1. Classification (GTDB taxonomy): domain Bacteria; phylum Bacillota; class Desulfitobacteriia; order Heliobacteriales; family Heliobacteriaceae; genus Heliorestis; species Heliorestis acidaminivorans. Next base: position 66,085 of record NZ_WBXO01000008.1, on the reverse strand, counting down.
TTGTTGTTGCTTTTCGATTACTGTGGTTTTTAACGTCCGTGATAAAGTCAGGTTTTTCTTCCCCATAAGCTCTTTTGTCCTTATTTCTTTTAAGTATAATCTGTGGACTTTTTTGTTTTTTATACGTAAGCGTCAAACAGTACCCACGTTACTAAAGCAAAAAATCCCCACCTTGAAAAACAAGATGAGGATTCCGTTAATCTCTAAATTCCTATTTTGTTGCTAGACAGCTATTAGGCAAAGATTCTTTTGACCAAAACACGGAAAGAAGCCAGAAAAGCCGTATTTGAATACATCGAATAGAGAAACAATATGCACGGGAACCTTTTTGGAAACGAACATAGAACTATATTTCATAGTAATTCAAGAAAACTTGTGTCAGTGCGGTGATCCAAAATATAGTCGAGTTATGTATAAGCTCAGAAATGACTTTGAATTTAAGGCTTGCTCTTTTTTTTCAAGAGCTTTTTCTAGATCTCGTTTCAATGGGCATTGTTATGTCGATGATGTCTTGTTTTTTAAGGTCGTTAGATATCATTCAACATCACTTCCTTTGGAAAATTGTACCATGGAAGATATCTTTGCAAAAAAATATTACATATTTTGCCTTGAGTATAGTAACAAAGGAAACTGCAGGTTGATACTTGAAACTGTTTTGCTACAAAAAACAAAAGTTGCGCGCTTGATGTAGATGCTTTGTGGTATACTACACTTAGAAAAGTTTCCAAAGAATGGACTATAAGTTACCCTAAAGTTTGAGGTGATAAAAAATTGCTAGATTTAAGTAGCTTAAAAAAGGCAGTTGCATCACTAGAGCGAGCTCATAAATTTGCAAACGGTAGACTTGCTAACAACAATGTATCACTTGATGAGAAGGAAGTTATCCAAGCAGGGGTGATTCAAAATTTTGAATTCACCTATGAACTTTGTTGGAAATTCATGAAACGCTGGCTGGAATTGAACATTATGCCAGGTTTACTGGATGGCTCTACAAGAAAAGAATTATTCAGACATGCCATTGAGCAAAAACTAATCACCGACTTTTCAAAGTGGGTTAAATACCATGAACTTAGAAATACAACTTCACATACTTATAACAGAGAAGTAGCCGATGAGATTTACAGTATTAGCAAAGAGTTTTTAGAAGATGCTCTTTATCTACTAAAGGCATTAGAGGCTCGTAATGATTAAGTTAAGCGAAGAAGAGTTAAGGACCGTGAAAAACATCCTCAAAACCTATGCTTCAAACCTTGAAATTCTTGTATTTGGGTCACGAGTTACAGGAAAGACACATGAACACTCCGACTTAGATATCGCTTTAAAAGGAAAAGACAAACTCGATCTATTGCTGCTAGCCAACCTTAAGGATGACTTTCAAGACTCGGACCTCTCTTTTAGAGTAGATATTGTTGATTATCACAGAATATCACCTGAATTTCAAAAAGTAATATTAAAGAAATATGTTCTTTTGAATGTCTGAACTTATTAGGCCCAGCTTTTTGAGTAGGGGTGCTCTAATTCTTTATAAAGCGTCGAGAATTACAGACTGCCCGACGCTTTATATTTGAAAGAAGGCAATTGCTAAAGACGGTGCTTTTGTCAGGTAACTGGTCGCCTCCACCAAAAACCTTGATTTACAAGGCTTTGTGGGCACTTTGTTTGGTAAAAAAATCAACCTGTCCGAAAGACAAACATAACTACTAACACCCTACGTCAATGAAAAATGTGGGGTGTTTTTTATTATGTCTAAGAGGAGAAAACTGGACAAGATTACTATACAAAGAATCATTCGATTGGCAAGGTTCGTTAGTAACCTTACCAATCATCCTTATCCTATCAACTAGGGAATTGTATCCGAAAGAAAGTTGGGCTATAGTTAAAGTAGGGAAAAATAAGTGAGGAGGGACTTTGTTTTGAGCGTAACAATAAAGAACCTCCCCAAAAGTTTCCGAATTGGTAAGCCCAACTTCATAAATCAGAAGACTTTACAATTGCTCGGTTTCTCTCTCTTCTTTGGCTGGCTTTTAGCTGTACCCTTTGAGGGACAGGTATTGTATCAGCTTGTCGATCAATCAACCATAGAGGGAACAAATCATAATATGGTGGCTATCTTAGCGCACTTTTTGGGCTTGTTAATTAGTGGCTTTTTCATTAAGAAGCAAATCGTTGCGAAAAGGACCATGATAACAGCTACCCTCTGTTGCATAGTAGGAAGTCTTGTTTTTTTCTTGCCCTTTTCCAACTTCTGGTACATCGCACTGACGATAAGTTCTTTTTTTGCAGGGCTTTTTGTAGCCTCTTGGGGCTACTTCTTTAAAATCTATGCCTCACCAAGAGAACGCCTTAGAATAGCGGCCGACGTAATCATCTGTTCCAATCTGATCATGATACTGATCAATGTGCTAGCCGTAAACGCATCGCCTATGCTAGCTCTTGCTGTAGCGATTACGGGGCTTCTGGGCGCCCTGTTTTTAAGCTTCAGGTTGGAAGACTCTTCGATAGAAAAGAGAGATGAAAAAGCAATAGAAGGGGAGAAGACCGACAAGAAGGTAGAAGTGCATCCTAAGAAGGCCGCTACTGTTCTACCTCTGCTCTTGCTAAGCCTCTTTATTCTGATTATTACCATCAACTCGGGACTGATGTATCAAGTTGTTACTCCGGCTTTTTCTCACTTTCCTGTCCTGACTAGCTATTACTGGGCTTTGCCTTATATTGTAGCTTTACTCATCCTTAGAAAGGTAGCAACCAAAAGGAACTTAGCCTACATACTATATGTGGCTTTGGCTATGATCGGGATTTCCTACCTATTGTTTATGTTGCTAGACAGTTCCATAAGTAGTTACCTGCTGATCAATACGTTGATGCTAGGCGCTTTTGGCGTCTTCGACTTGTTTTGGTGGAGTATCTTGGGAAGCCTTTTAGAGTACTATGAAAATCCCGTACAAGTTTGGGGAATTGGCTTGTCCATGAATGTCCTAGGCATTCTCCTAGGTGGCTTGGTTGGTAACCTAATCATTGATGGTGCAACTTTTGAAGCATCCATCATTGCCTTAGTTATCGTATTAACAGTTATTATAATACTACCGATCTTGAACAACCAAATGGCGCGGATTCTAAAAAGCCATGCTTTTCTTATGACTGTTTCTCATCAAGAAGAGAAGAAGCAAGACGAAGCACTGTTAGAATTAAAAGAAAAAAAGCAACTAACAGAGAGAGAATCAGAAGTGGTGCAACTTCTACTTCGTGGTTACACCTACAAAGCCATTTCCAAAAGCTTAAATATCAGTGACAATACAATCAAGTACCATGCCAAAAACATTTATCAAAAGTTACAGATCAACAGCAAAATGGAGCTCATAAAACTCTTTGCCAAGGAAGAAAAAGAAAAACTCTGAGTAAGCATAGAAATAGAGATAAGAGATAAGAGATAAGAGATAGCACCTCACAAGGGCAGGCTATCTCTTTTTTTTTGCCACCTACCCCTTTTAGGTAGGGCTTTTTGGAAGCAAGACTACCCCTTTTGTGTGTTTTTAGAGCATAGAAAGAAAGGTAATCTAAAAAAAACACAAAGTTTTTTTAGAAAGGATGGATAGGATGAGAAGAAAAGTACTATCGCTACTCTTGGCCATGTTAATGTTTTTTGGCATGGCCACTGCCGCTACCGCGGCCAACGAGGAACATGCCTGGGTCTTGGTAGACACTCATATTTTCCCTGCCAACTTTACAGCTGGTGAAAGTGCAATTTACTCCGCTACTGTAAAAAATGGTACTATCGAAGTGAAAAGTACAAGAGGGGGACGGCTCGATCGGGATCCACCGATGAACATGCATGCCATATATACTTGGACGAATCCACCAAGCAGGATCAAGGCACTAGAAAAGGTAACTATAAAGATTAATCAAAATGTTATCAGCAACTCAGCCGGTGGATGGGCCGCCGCCTTTAGAGCCAATTTTTATATGGCACAAGACGGTTTAGGCATACACTATGGTCCTCGTACCCATGCCGAAGGTACTTATCCTGACGGTACTCCCGTGAAAAACATGGGCTTTGGAACTTCTTCAAGTCCACCACTTGATTCAGCGTCACAAAAGTCAGTAGCCGTCGATGTATCCTTGCAATTCCGAGATAAAGCACAAAAAGTAGGGGACAGACAGGCTCTGTATTTTAATGTGAACCTTGGATCTCCTGGGTCTGTGGGCGTTCGTTATAGCTATGAATGGCAAAAAATAGCCAGCGCTACGCCTGCACCTACAACACCACCAGTAACGACACCTGCACCAGTAAGTCCAGCACCAGCGCCTCCTGTCACTCCAGCACCAAGTACAAACCACTTTTCTGACCTAAATAGAAGCCACTGGGCTTATGACACAATTATGGAGATGGTAGAGCTAGGTATCTTAAGCGGATACCCCGACGGAACTTTCCGCCCCAACAACACAGTCACTCGTGCCGAGTTTGCTTCCATCATGGTGCGTACCTTAGAGCTGGAGACAACGACACCGGCTAGGGCAACCTTTACAGACGTGCCTACTAGTCACTGGGCTTTTAGAACGGTAGAGTCAGCTCGTGCTTATCTAACAGGTTACCGCGATACCAGAACAGGTGCACTTACTTTTGAACCAAACAGCGTCGCCGTGCGGGAGGATGTGGCTGTAGCCATTGTTAAGGCTCAAGGCTTAGCCAATGCCCGTGCCAACGTTAACTTGTTGAATCAATTTTCCGATCGGGGACAAATCTCGCCGGCCTTAAGAGAACAAGTAGCTATTGCCGTAGAATACGGATTTATGCAAGGCACAAATCAAGGCTTTGAGCCCCAGAAGGCACTCACCCGTGCAGAGGCTTGCGCACTCCTTTCCCGCATCCTCAAAGCAGGAGGAGGCAAGGAGAAAGTTACGATGTAACTTCTCTGAAAGCTAAAAAGTCAAAAAACATACCCTACTGTGCAAACCGACTCTCATACAAATCAGCATAAAAGCCTTTTTGTTCAAGGAGCTGATGATGAGTTCCCTTTTCGATAATATTTCCTTTATCCATAACTAATATAACATCGGCATCTTTAATGGTAGAAAGGCGATGGGCAATGACAAAGCTTGTTCGATTTTTCATCATTTGCTTCATCGCCTTTTGTATCTGAAGCTCTGTTCTTGTATCAACACTACTCGTTGCTTCATCTAATATTAAGATTTTTGGATCAGAAATGATCGCTCGAGCAATCGTTAACAACTGTTTTTGACCTTGCGAAATATTTGCTCCGTCTTGTTGGAGAACTGTCTCATAGCCATCTGGTAAGGCACGAATAAAATCGTCTGCATAGGCCGCCCGTGCGGCCGCTCGGATTTCTTCATCCGTTGCATTTTTCTTCCCAAAACCAATATTCTCTTTAATAGTACCGCTAAAAAGCCACGTATCCTGCAGAACCATGGCAAAGATATGGCGTAACTGTTCTCGTGATAAATCGGTGGAGTTCATTCCACCAATGGCTAACTTTCCTCGGTTAATTTCATAAAAACGCATCAGTAAATTGATAAGCGTTGTTTTTCCTGCCCCTGTAGGACCTACAATGGCAACCATTTGACCTTCTTTAATATTTACATTCAAATCATTGATTAGCAAGGCATTCTGCTCATAACCAAATCCTACATGCTCAAAGGATACATCAGCTTTAAGGGCATCAACATCAACAGAGATGCCTTCTTCCTTACTCTCTTCTTCTTCATCTAACAAGGCAAAGATTCGTTCTGCAGAAGCTAAAGCATTTTGAATCATATTGGCAATGCTTGCCACTTGGCTCATGGGCTGAGAGATTTGTTGGGTATATTGAATAAAAGCTTGTACATTTCCTATTAAAATGCTTCCATTAATCACAAGAAGGCCACCTACAATACTGACAAAGACAAACCCCAAATTCCCTATAAAGGTGATCAAGGGCATCATAATTCCAGAGATAAACTGAGCACGCCAACCTGCTGTATAAAGACGCTCGTTCATTTCATCAAACCGCTCTATTGCTCTTTCCTCATAACCAAAGGCTTTAACTATCTGATGACCACCATACATTTCTTCGATATGGCCGTTTAACTTACCTAACTCCATTTGTTGATTTCTAAAATATTCTTGTGAATAAGAAGCTACGATGCGTACAGCTAATAAACTTAGTGGAATCGTAATCACGATAACGAGCGTTAATAAGGGACTAATCAACAACATCATCACAATAATACCAACTACAGTAACAACGGAAGTAATTATTTGTGACAATCCCTGCTGTAAGGAATTGTTAATGTTATCGATGTCGTTGACAGCGCGACTTAAAAGATCGCCATGAGAATGTTGATCAAAGTATTTTAAAGGGACCAGCGTTAATTTATCGCTTATTTCTTTCCTTAAACTCGCAATTGTTCGTTGGGAGATGCCTGCCATTAAATATTGCTGTATAAAAGCAAAAAATGATGCAAAGAGATAAAGAACAATTAATGTCATCACAACTTGACCAATAAAGCTAAAGTCAATCGCAGTACCTGTTGTCACACTTTCAAAAATAGATGTAGTGGCACTCCCTAGAATGACAGGACTTAGTACATTAAAAACTGTAGATAAGAGGGCAAAGAGGGCTACCGCAATTAGCTTATTGCGCTCTGGTTTTAAGTAATTTGCTAAACGTCCAAGAGTTTTCTTGAACTCGACTGGTTTTCTTGTTGATTTGTCATCTTTTTCGTCCTTACTCATCTTCTCCCCCCTTCTTCGAAAAGTTGCGATTCTACGATTTCTTGATAGACAGTATTTTCTCTTACTAGCTCTTCATGTGTACCGATTCCAGCTATTTTACCCTGATCTAACACAATGATTTGGTCGGCATCTTGCACCGTACTGATTCGTTGCCCCACATAAATCATTGTCCCATCTTGAATATACTCTTTTAATGCTTTTCTTAGCTTTGCATCAGTTTGGTAATCTAGTGCAGAAAAACTGTCATCAAAAATATAGATCTCAGGCTTACGAAGAAGAGCACGAGCAATGGACAGTCGCTGTTTTTGGCCACCAGACAAGTTCGTGCCGGATTGTTGTAGTAACGAATTGATGCCCTCTTCTTTTTCATTAACAAAGTCAATAGCTTGGGCAATCTGTAGTACTTCGAGTACTTCCTCATCTGTTGCCTCTGGCTTCCCGAAGCGAATATTTTCAGCAATAGTTCCGTTAAATAAGTCTGCTTTCTGTGGCACATAGCCGATTTTTTGTCGCAAACTCTTTTGCGTTAACTGCTTCGTATCAACACCGTTTACAAGAACAACCCCTGATTCAGGGTCATAGAATCGAAGGATTAGTTGAATTAAGGTTGATTTACCTGCCCCAGTGCCACCGACAATAGCAGTTGTCTCTCCTGGTTTACAAAGAAAGGAGATGTTTTTGACAGCAGGTTTTTCTGCCCCACTATAGCGGAAAGTAACATCCCTAAATTCAACTAATCCTTTTTTTCCTCTATCCTTTACCTCTACGTCAGGATCTGTAATCATCGCTTGAAGCTGTAGTACTTCATTAACACGCTTAGCTGAAGCTTGTGCTCGAGGAATCATTACAAAGGTCAACGACAGCATAATTAAAGATATAAGAATCATCATGGCATATTGTAAAAAAGCCATCATATTTCCTACTTGCATAGCGCCTTGATCAATCCTAAGGGCACCAAACCATATGATCGCTACATTAGTAAAGTTCATGATGATCATCATGAAGGGGAAAAGGGCAGAAAGAATTTTATTTACTTTAATACCTGTGTCTCTAAAAGCCTCATTAGCGTCATCGAACCGCTTCTTTTCAGCCTCAACCCTGTTAAAAGCACGTATGACTCGGACACCCGTTAAGCTTTCTCTGATGACTAAGTTCAATCTGTCTGTCCTTTGCTGTAAAGTTGTAAAGAGGGGAATAGCATTACGAGCAATGAGAAAAATACCAAGAACCAAAAGCGGCAAGGTAACAAAGAAGATAAGGGAAAGAGTGGCCTCTCTTGTGACAGCTAAAATAATGCCTCCGACAAGCATTAAGGGTGCTCTTGTCATAACTCTGAGCGTCATATTTAAAACGTCTTGTATTTGCTTAATGTCATTCGTCGTTCTCGTAATTAACGAGGCCGGACCAATCTTGTTAAAACTCTCTAGTGAAAAATTTTCGACATGGACAAACAGATCCCGTCTAACCATTTTCCCAAATCCGAGAGACACCTTTGCAGATAAATAAATAACGGCAATGGTAAAGACAACGGCAAGGAGCGAAATACCAACCATTATCCCACCAGTATTCACGATATAAGGAATATCTGCATTCACAATCCCTATATCGACTACATTGGCCATTAACGTAGGTAGTAATAGTTCTAGTAACGTACTGATCAATGTTAGGATGACAATGAGTACAACTGAACGACTATAGGGTTTTATATACTTCAACATTGCCAGCATAGATAATCCTCTTTTCGTTAGCTGTAGCTTTCGTAATCTATTAATAGCTTTGCTTATAAAGCAAATTAGTTCTCGCCAATCTTTCCACTCCATGGTATAATTATTCACAGACCTTACGGAAAAGCTACTCAATCCTTTGTAGTTCTTTCATAAGAATGTGTCGCCTTTTTTATAACAGGGCTACAAGAATGATTGTAGGGCTGTTTTTTTATATGCCCAAAACGATAAAGGCAAAACAAAGGAATGAAGAGAAAGCGTTCTTTCAGGAATAAGAAGGACCAGAAAAGAGAATAAGTAAGGGTATGTAAGAGGCAATAACAAGGTTAAAAAAGGAAAAACAATGACAACGATAAAAGTAAAAACAAAACAAGGTTGGAACTTAGACAACAGTTATGCCCGTTTGCCTGATAAATTATATAGCCTGCTTAAACCAACTCCCGTAGAGGCGCCAAAACTGATCTGTTTTAATCAGCCCTTAGCAACAGCCTTAGGCTTAGAGGCAGAGAAACTGCAAAGCAATGATGGCTTGGCAATTTTTGCTGGTAACGACATTCCCGAAGGCTCAATGCCCCTTGCGCAGGCTTACGCAGGCCATCAATTTGGCCATTTTACGATGCTAGGCGACGGACGGGCTCATTTGCTGGGCGAACAGCTCACAGCAGAGGGAAAGCGTTTCGATATTCAACTCAAAGGTTCAGGGAGAACACCCTACTCCCGCGGCGGCGACGGTCGAGCCGCTCTAGGTCCTATGCTACGAGAATATATTATCAGCGAAGCTATGCATGCCTTAGGCATTGCGACGACCCGTAGCCTAGCTGTCGTTACAACAGGCGAATCAGTAGTCCGCGAAACGATACAAGCAGGTGCAATTCTAACACGGGTGGCAGAAAGTCATCTGCGCGTGGGAACCTTTCAATATGTTGCCAACTGGGGAACTATGGAAGAAATTCAAGCCCTAGCTGATTACACTTTGGATAGACACTTCCCCAACTACAAGGATGAAGAGAACGAATATCTCTACTTACTTAAGGAAGTGTCCAAGCGTCAAGCTCAGCAAATTGCCAAATGGCAGTTAGTTGGCTTCGTTCACGGTGTCATGAACACTGATAATATGACCCTTAGCGGTGAAACTATTGATTATGGTCCCTGCGCTTTTATGGATAACTATGATCCAGCGACTGTATTTAGCTCTATTGACCGTCAGGGTCGCTATGCCTACGGTAATCAACCGACTATTGGCGCCTGGAATCTGGCAAGATTTGCCGAAACTCTGCTTCCCTTAATAGATGAGCAAGAGCAAAAAGCAATCGAACTAGCCCAGCGCGCTATTGAAGAATTTACTACCTTGTACCACCACCATTGGCTCAAGGGAATGGGGGCCAAGCTAGGAATCTTTAAGATAGATCACCAAGATGAATCGCTCATAAATGAACTTTTGCGCATCATGGAAAAGTATCATGCTGACTACACCAACACTTTCCGTGCCCTAACGAATGACAGACTAGAAGATAAAGCCCTTTTTGAAGCAGTTGAATTTAAACAGTGGCATGAACAATGGCAAGCACGTTTAAGCAAGCAAAAAGAATCTAGAGAAGCCATAGAAGAGCTAATGAAAAAGAGCAACCCTGCCGTAATTCCTCGTAACCATCTTGTTGAAGAAGCTCTTCAATCAGCCGTAAAAGAAGAAGATTACAGAATTATGGAGCGCCTACTTGCAGTTCTTGCGCACCCCTACGATCACAGCTGTGAAATAGACGAGTACTTTACAGCTCCTGTACAATCAGAGCAACCTTACCGGACTTTTTGTGGGACTTGAAAAAAGATAATTGCTTGCAAGGCATCCTTAATCTTTAATAGAAGAGTAAGGGTGCTACTTAATTTGTAGACTAAGGAGGACTTTATATTGTTGTATCGCAACTTTGGCAAAACTAATGAACAAGTTTCCGTACTTGGCTTTGGATGCATGAGACTACCCCTAGTGAGTACTGATCCTTCGCAAATTGATGAAGAAAAAGCAATCAAAATGATTCGCCACGCCATAGATCAAGGCGTCAACTATATTGACACAGCCTACCCCTACCACGGCACAGGTATGGCTAGCGCAGGAGAAAGCGAACCTTTTTTAGCCAAAGCCCTAAAAGACGGTTATAGAGAGCGCGTTAAGCTAGCGACGAAACTTCCAAGCTGGTTAATTAAAACAAGAGAAGATATGGATAAGTATCTAAACGAACAGTTAGAACGACTAGGTACGAAGCAGATTGACTTTTATCTCATTCATTCTTTGAATGCTACTTCTTGGCCTAAGCTTGAGGCTTTAGGTGTCCGCCAATTTCTTGATCAAGCTATTCAAGATGGCCGCATCAAATACGCAGGCTTCTCCTTCCATGATCGAGTGAATTTGTTTAAGCAAATTGTCGATGCCTATGATTGGTCCTTTTGCTTGATCCAATACAACTACTTAGACGAAAACTATCAGGCTGGCAAGGAAGGTCTACAATATGCGGCGAGTAAAGGCTTAGGCATAGCTATTATGGAACCACTTCGCGGTGGCAAGCTTGTGAATAACTTGCCTGATGAGGCACTACAAACTTTTAATCAAGGTGACAGTCAACGAAGACCTGCAGAGTGGGCCTTACGTTGGGTATGGAACCATCCCGAAGTTTCTGTAGTCTTAAGCGGCATGACTACAATGGAACAAGTTCTGGAAAATATCAAAATAGCCCAAGCTGGTCAGGCCAACTCACTTTCTGCAAAAGAATTAAACATTATCGAGCAGGTAAAGCATGCTTACAAAGCTCGTGTAAAAGTAGACTGTACAAACTGTGGATACTGCATGCCCTGTCCCTACGGCGTCAACATTCCCGTTAACTTTGCTCGCTATAATGATTACTTCAGGTTTGGCAAAGCCGATACAAAAGAAGAGCACAGAAAGCTATACAGTGCCTGGGTAAAGCCTGAACACCGAGCTGTTAATTGTAAAGCTTGTGAAAAATGCGAAAGTCACTGCCCCCAAGGTATAAAAATAGTTAAAGAACTTAAAAATGTTCAAGAGTTTTTTCAAATATAATCGGCTAAAGCGATCTCGAAGCCTAGACAGCATATAGACGAAGGAACTTCAGCGATTTAAGCTTGATCTGATGCCGCTTCTAAAAGACCTTGGCAACGCTCGATCATAGCCTGCACAAGAGGGTCAGCTTCATTTAGAGATTGACAAATATAAAAATGCTCCAAAGCTAAAGACCATCTATGGTTAAAATAATGCTCCATCCCTTGGTTATAAGTTTCGCTAAATTCTAGAACTTCCCTTGATGCTCTATCTAATCTGTCTACAAGCTCATAAATAACCAAACCAGTATTTCTACCTTTAACAACAGCTTTATCGACGATGCGAGTCAACATGACATCTTTTACTTTGGCTTGTGTTACTTCACTGATAAGAATGAGAGTCCCGTAATGTTTATTCAACCCTTCCAAACGGCTGGCTACATTGGCTGGGTCACCAATCACAGTGTAATTTAAGCGATCTTCCGCTCCTATATTACCAACTAAGATCTCGCCTGTATGTATGCCTATACGTGTAACAAAGACATCTTCACCTCGAGAGCTCATTTCTGCATTAAAGTCTTGTAAAAATTGCTGGCACTCTAAGGCCGCTTCGCAGGCGAGTAAAGCATGGTTTTTCACCTCAAGAGGAGCACCCCAAAAAGCCATAATAGAATCGCCAATATACTTATCAATCGTACCTTCTTGTTTATGGATGATTTGCGTCAAATTAGTTAGATAAGTAACCATAGTATTACCTAATTTATCAAGAGGTGTTTTTTCTGAAATAGTTGTAAAATCAGCGATATCAGAAAAAAAGACCGTTAGTTCTTTCCGTTCCATAGCTAAGGTAGCTTCTTTTTCAAGATCTATTAATTGGCGAACTAAACTTGCCGGTACATATTTCTTAAAAGAGCGTAGTCCTTTTTTCATATTGTTTACAGAAGAATGAACGCTCCTCACTTCCTTGAAGATCGTATGCAACTGCAAATTTGTATCTAATTCCAAACGACGAATTCTATTTAGATCTTCTTCTAGAAGTTTCAGTGGCTTCGTTATTCGATTAGAAAACTGCATACCAATAAGGCTGACAATAATGCTCACTACGGCGCTTGTCAAAAAGATAAGGACTAACATGCTTCGTTCATACTCTACGACTTTTTGTGCAGACATATCAGCTCCGAGTATGGCTACCATTTGACCACTTGAATTAAATATAGGGGCATAGCCAGAAATCCAAGTTCCCCACTGATCGCTGTGGAAGGTATTTTCCACATAACTTCCCGTAGGGTTAGCGAAGATCTCTCTCAATAAATCTGTGGGGCTATCATACTCTTCTCCTATTAGACTCATTTCCCCAGGAGTATCTTCGGCATCAACAATGAATGCTAGCTTCTCTTCAGAAGTAAGGCGCATTGTATAGAGATAACGAATATCCAAAGAACTATCCCTTATTTCTTGTAGCTTTTTTTGAATAGCAAGATATTCAGGGCTATTAACTTGACTCTCATGGACCAGCAATTCAAATTCATCACCTTGAATTAATAAAGAACCAACAGACACAACATTGTGTAGCTGTTTCTGTAAATCTTCCCGCATTGTCTGCTTAACTGATGATGATATAATTATGCTCAGAGAAATGGATGTTACTAATACCAAAGTAATAAAAGCTGTAGCAATGCCAACTTCTAAGGAAATACAAAAACTTTCTCTTTTTTTCATCCTAACTCCCTCCCTAGCAAAATTCTATTCACCAAAAATCTACTCACTAAAAAAGCCCTCTCGATGTAATCAATCTGATCTACATGAGACGGCTTTTCTGCATTTTTCTCCGAGATTCCTCTTTTTCTAAAGTATTAATAAGCCTTTTGCAGAGGCTCATTAAAGAGAGAAGAAGTAGATAAAGTCAGAAATTGTTGAAAGATTAGAAAAACAACCCGTCATTTTGCAAGATTCGACAGTTCTAATAATTTTCCGATGGTATAATATCTAATAAGATAAAATTACCTTTTGAAAGCTTAGAATAGAAAATCAGATACATTAACAATACTTAGGCTAAAGAAAAAAGCCTTGTGACTTATGGAGCTTTCTCGACCACATGTCTTAGGGAGGGATAGGTGCATGGGAGATAGAGAACTCATACAAAAAGAGCTAAGCACTACAAAAGCCATAGATGCTTTTGGTAAAAGTAAAAGCAAAACTCTAGGTTTCTCTCAAGAAAGAATGAGCTCCGATCTACTTAGCTCAGAGCAAATCCTAGAATTACAACAAGCGATTGGCAACGGAGCAACGCTTCAACTTATCCAACAATTAGAAGATGAGCAAGAGCAAGATCAAGAGCATGAGAATGAGCGACTACAAGCAGAAGAGGATCTAGAAAACCTGCCTACGATCGAAGAGAGTCCAACAGAAGAAGTTAAAGAAAGTAACCAAAATATAAATGATCGAGTAATGCAACGTATAGAAAGTGGTAACAGTAATAACCCAGAAGGCGACATGTTACAACAATGGAAAGAGCTAGCCGTGAATGGTGTAGAACAAAGTAGTCCATCTAGTAAAAAAGTAGATAAGCAAAGCGGTACTAGTCTGAAAACTATCGAAGATATGTACAAGCAATATCGGGAGCTTAGAAACCAGGAAAATCAAAAGGACAACCTTGAATTAATTAATTATATTGACGAAATCATTGAACATATAGACTTATGGTGTGCGAACAATTTACATAGACCTTTTAGAATAAATGAGTTAGAAAAACAAAAGGATCTCTTGCTTCTTCATAAAGATAGGTATCGAGAAGAACTTTCCAAAGCTACTACAGTCGAACAAAATGATCAGGACATTAATAGCATTGGAGCAGATTCAAAAACTGAAACAGAACTTGATCAAGTAAATGACAATGAATATGACGATAACAGAAATGAAGATTATGACTACAACAATGCCGGCTATGGCTACGATTATTCCCAACCCTATAATTACAACTATGCTCAAGATCCTAGTTATTACGGGATAGATCCCAATCAATTCCAAGGTAACAATTACATGCCCTATAATTATATGCAGTATAACTACATGCCACATAATTACGTACAACCCAATTATTACGTACAGCAAAACTATCAGGTACAGCAAAACTATCAGGTACAGCCTAACAATTACGGTCAATTTTATAATACAACAGAACATCAAGGGGCTTTTAATCAGTTGCAACAACAAGATGGATTTAATGCAACAGGCTTATCTGCAGAGGCTGGACTTGTTGAGTATGATACCATTAATGCCACTGAATTCTGGGTGGAAATTATCGGCGAAGGTTATGAAAAGGAACTTAAAAAGTATAAAGAAGAGTCTAGTAAATTTGCTGGTAGACGTGGTAAAGGACTTCAGAATATCGACACTTTATATGAAAAATACTTAGAAGTTAAGTACTATAATGATGGGCAGATAAATGTACAAGAATTAGTCAAATATATTAATGAAATAACTCAATACATTGACCAATGGTGTAATAAGCATGCTTCGGATCATTCGCAAGCTAGTAGAATAAACGGCTTATTAAATCTCAAAGAAAGCTTACAGGAACAAAAGAATAGATTTGAAGAAGTCCTAAGAATAGGGCAAGCAAACAGTGGTGGCGAGGACTTTTTAGCAAGTGACAATGGAGAAGTAATAGATGACCAAACTAAATTTGGGAAAAAAGATAGTGAACAGAGTGTAGAAGATCGGCTCTTAGATAGTCGTGCAAAAGAACTGCTATTAGAGTGGAAATTGTATGCTCATGGACACAAGAAGTTAAGTGAAGAAGAAAAGAAAAACCTAATCAATGAAATTTATGCCAGAGGCCTTCAAACTGGAATACTTGATGAAAACTCACAAAAAGAGTTCGATAAATACAAAGACGCAACTAGTAAAACATTCGGAATTCGTGGTGCCGGTCTTCGAAATATTGACAACTTGTACAAGCAATATCTTGAAGTGAAAAACCAAAAAGGTGAAGAGCAAAACGCTCAGGCATTGCTTTTTTATGTTAATGAACTAACAAAATACATTGACTCCTATTGTGATTACCATAAACACGAAGCAACACAGCAATCAAGAATAGAAGCACTAGAAAGCCTTAAAGCCGACTTGCTTATCCAAAAAGAAAAGTTTGAAGAAACAATTAATAGTCGAGACATGGATAAAAAAGACGATGAAGTTCTCGATATTGGTGTAAAAAAGATAGAACTAGAAACAGAGAGTACAGAAGATTTATCCAAAACATTCAAATTATTAAAATCAAAAATAGATGAAAATTTGCCAGAAGCAGGTTCAGCGGCATCATTGACGTTAAAAGCCCATGTGCCCTGCGAGCCATCAGGGGTCGGCTATCTTGGTGGAGAAATGGCACTATCAGCAGAAAGAGGCATCGGCAAAAAGTCAAACTTATTGAGAGGTAGTCTAGAAGTAGATCTCGTAGGAGGGGCAAAAGTCGGCCCAAGTTCTATAGGTCAATTTATCGTCGGAGCAAAAATTGGAGGATATCTAGAGGCGCAAGGTGATAATAGTCAACAGATGCTAGAACTTATGAAGTATGGACTATACCAACGTTTTCGCTCCTCAAGAATCTTACCTGCTGAAGCCACGAACTATGCTTTCGGAGGAAGCTCAGGCTCACTAGGGTACTTAAGATCTGAGGAAATGGCGGCAACAATTGAAAGAGATATCTTCGCACCCTACTTGGAGAAAAAAACACAGCTGGTAGAAGAAATAAAGCAACTGAAAGATGCTAGAACAAGCAAAGGTAGCAAGAAAGATATTAACCATCTAACGACTGAAATTGAGCTAAAAGAGAAAGAACTTAAGGCTATAGAAAAAGACATTGAAGAACATTATGTAGAAACCGGTGGGGGTTTTGGGGCAAATAGTAGTGCTAAAGTTGGCTCAGGGCTATCTTTTGCACCAGAATTAGCCTTAGAAGCAAAAGCTTCCCTTACAAGCGGAATGAAAATTACAGCTACAGACGTAGAAAAAGCAAAAAATAGTCAATTCGGAAAAGTACGAAGTCGTCAAGAAAAAATGCAGGAACAGATGGGTAGTGCCATTAATAATAGAACCCTCAGTCTTGCTAGCACTATTGGTAACGCCTCTTTCGAAGCAATAAGCGACAAAAAAGATGGATGGCGAGTAGATATTAACGTTGAATTATTCAAGATTATTGAAATACTACGTGAAGTATCTGTAAAACTCATTAAATTCCACAAAGAAATCAAATCAGAAGAAGAGAATAAATTGTCAAAAGGCATGGTCACGGCACAATTAGGACAAAAACTTTTCTCATTGGCAAAATATATAGGCGAGGGAGACTACTTAGGAGAATTCAAAAATTACTTAAAACCGAAAGAAGAAAAAGCCGATAAGAGTCTATATGAGAGTGGTAAATCAAGAACATTAAAACTTACTTTTAAAGAAAACGATGGAGAGTTAGACGAAGAAACTGCTGGTAGTTCAAACTATATATTTAAAATAGCTTATGGTTCTGGTGATACTCATGAAATAGGTGACATTATTGAAGGTGAGATTCAGAATGATGAGCTACTCTACGACAGTATTTCGAAAAGTGTAAACGTAAAAGCGATTCGCAGGATTTTTGGTTATGATAAAAAATAAAACGAGGAGGTGCGCTGATGACTAAGATAAGCCTTTACGATCGAGAACAGCAAAAAATAACGGTAGCTCTTGAGAATATGGAAACCTCTTTTTCAGAAGGTAAGCTTTTAGCATTAAAAATAGATTTTAATGTAGACTACAATACTTACCTAGATCTTGAGTCAAAAGAACTACTTAATCTTAATAGATATTTACGAGGTCCTTTACTAGGAGGTAACTTTGATCCTGATAAAAGTGTGATCATTTCTGCAAGGTTGAATGCACAGTTTCTACAGGAGTTTCCAGAAAATTGCTCTAAAGCTAGTGATGTATTGAAATATCTAATCAGCCTATCACAAAGCAAGCCGGAGCATCTTCTCTTTAACACAGAAAATTGGTTTAGCCTTAACGTAAAACAGCACTTAGAAGTACCAGTAGAACTTCAAGGTGGTAACGTTTTATTTGGCTATAGCACTGCCTGGGCCTATGCAGAATATAACCCACGATCGCCCTATTGGGTAGCTCAGGATTACCAAGCAAGCTTGCAAGTAATCTGTGAATACTTGAAAAGCAATGAATATAACTTCAAAGTAATAGTCGATGAAGGTCATCCTGTCATAAGAGTTCAGCTAAATGGAAATGATTGCAACTGGGAAACCTTCATTCATCTTATCTCAGAGCCTAATGAGCGCTGTATCATCTTGTCTATATGCCCTGAAAAAGCGCAAGAAAAACAACTCTACGAGATAGTAAGTTTATTAATGACTATAAACTACACTTTAAGCTTTGGAAATTTTGAGTCTGACATAGATGACGGAGAAGTTCGTTTTAAAACTGCTTTAGACATTAACCATATAACATTTACACCAGATATTTTTGGTCAGTTATTTTATAACAATGTCGTAACAATGAACAAATACTTGCCTAGCATATTAAACGTAATAAAAAAAGATGCTGAAGCCACAGGGCCTTTTTGTGAGTAATTTGTCATTATGTCGAATTACAGATGTGAATTTAGGGGAAAAAAAGAGATGCAAATGATAATTAAAACAAGAATCGACAATTATTGCTAGTCACTAAGGAAATATGTTATGATTAATCAGAGGAGTTATTGTCTGCACAAAAGCTTCATGGCAATAACAAATTAGTAATAGAATTACATTTAGACAATTTAGAAAAGTATATAGGACTCTAAGCGTGTTAAGTAACGAATGAATACCTGAAGAAGCCTTTATGGAGCAACTAAAAGGTACAATTAACAAAAGATGTAATTAGACAGGCTTGGTCGACAGTTAGAGGGGTGAGAAGACTTGTACTTACAAGCTGTCTACATCCCTTTCTGTGTTTATGAAGATAGTTTAGAGGCAGGTGATGCCCTTGCACGAGTTGGATAAGCTACTCAAGATATTGGCAAAACACTCCCGCAATGACTCTCGTAACGATCTTGTTCACAAAACAAATGCCACCAAAAAAGAAGATCCTGGAGCTTTGTTGCTTATGCTACTGGACGATCAGGAATTAGAACAGGATAAACAACAAGCTAGTGAATTAGCAACTCCGATTCGTCGCAGGACAATAAATCAGCAAGAGCCCAACTATCTTTTGTCCTTACCAACGGGACAGATACATATAAGATATGATGAAGAAAGTCACAGTCGTAAGATGGTAACAACAGAGCGGCGGGAAGACAATAAAACAGAGCCTTTGCGTAGCGAACAGCAACGGGTGCACAGTGATAAAAGTAAACAAAAAAGATATGAAACCATGAAAACATATTCGCACAACTGGAATGATGGCGCTGTAGCCACGGCAGGCCCTTTGAATTCTGACAAAGCAACAAAAATAATCAAAAGATTTCTAAAAAAAGAAGAGGATGTCGGTAATCTAAGGCGCGTTGCTCCCTTTCTAGATCAGAAAAAAGAAGAGCAAGACGGAAGCCTTGCTAGAGAAGTCAAGAAAGAGATGAAGCTATCTTCTAGACTACGCACAAAAATAGATCAAAAGATTCACAGCACAGATCGCGTTATAGGACAAAAGAAAAGTAAAGAGCAAGAGTTTATCCAAAAAATAAAAATAGACTTTCAATTGCGCCAGTCAAAACCAGAGCAACCAACTTCTGACCAAACAAAACCTATAGAACCTACTTGGGATGAAAGAAAGCCTAGACGGCCATCACGAAATGACTTTTTTGATCTTATTATTAGGCGAAGAAAAAGAATACCTGAAGAAATTGATGCTTTCTTACCTAGACCAAGAAAAATTGATTTTAGCCAAGAAGTTCAAGAGGTCAAGATAGCCAAGAAAGCTTCACGCTCCAAGCATCTATTGAGTGCGATGAACCTTTTATTTATGGTATACAAAAGAAGAAAGAAGAAAAAAAAGAACCAAAAAATCAACAGAAAGGAGAGCAAGTAAATGGCAGAATATCTTTCTCCAGGTGTGTATGTTGAGGAGTTTGACAGTGCCTCTGTCCCCATGGAAGGTGTTAGCACCAGCACCACAGGTTTCGTTGGCTTAGCAGAGAGAGGACCTGTTGGCGGATTACCCACATTGATTACTAACTATAGTGAATTTACTAGAAAGTTTGGAGGTTTTCTGTCGGAGAGCCAGTTTGGCGAATATCGCTACTTAGGCTACGCTGTTCATCAGTACTTTGTTAACGGAGGTGCTCGTTGCTACATCTCTCGTGTTGTACCAGAAAACGCCAAGATTGCAACTTTTAGCCAAGAAGAAAGACTAAATTTTAATGTTCAAGCGAAAAATCCTGGTGCTTGGGGCAACAAGATAAATATAACTTTTGTTCCTGCCAGTAAAGCAAAAACTCAAGTATTGGAAGTAACTACTGTTGAAGGTGCTGGGAAAAAGTATAAAGTCAAGAACAGCGCTGGCTTTCAAGTAGGTGACGTTGTTGCTTTTACTGACGGCCAACAAAAGGAATATAACGTAGTAAAAGCTGTTGAAGAAGGTTTATTGCAATTTGAAGAAGACTTTGACGTTGATGTTATCGATACACAACTGTTACCTACCAAAGTCTTAGTAACCTGCGAGTTAAATGTAGAAGTGAAATGCTTAGACGTTATTGAAGCTTTTGATAATGTATCTTTCAACGTCAATGCATCTAACTTCATCAGTAACGTAATGTCCAAATCGGAATTAGTTGAAGTAACTGCTAGTACTGAACCTAGCAATATTCATCCTTATCAATTGTTATCAGGAGAAGATAGTGGCAAATACAGGATCATGTTAAGTGGCGGTAGCGACGGAACAATGGATCAAGTAGACAGCGCTGTTTTTGTTGGCTTTGACAAAGGACTAGGACAACGTACGGGCTTGCAATCTTTTGTTGACAATACAGAAGTAAGCATAATGGCCATTCCTGGAATTACAGATCCTAATGTTCAGTTGAGCCTCGTAGCACATTGCGAAAACTTAGGCAGTCGTTTTGCCATATTAGACTGCCCTCGAGAGAAGAAAACTGTTACTGACATAATGACACACAAGGACATAATTGACTCTCAATACGCGGCACTCTACCATCCTTGGATTATTACATACGATGCTTTGGCCAAGAAAAACTCAGCCATGCCTCCTTCAGGTGCAGTTGCAGGGATTTTTGCTCGCACCGATCAGGCTCGGGGAGTACACAAAGCTCCTGCTAATGAAACAGTTCGAGGATGCGTAGGACTAGATTGCCAATATAATGCGGGAGAACAAGGTATTCTTAATCCCAAAGGCGTTAACTTAATACGTTCCTTCCAAGGCCAAGGTATCAGAGTATGGGGTGCACGCACCTGCTCATCCAATAAGCTGTGGAAGTATATTAACGTTCGTCGTTTATTTATTTTCCTAGAAGAATCCATCAAAGCGAACACCAACTGGGTTGTCTTCGAACCAAATCAACAGATTCTGTGGGCTCGAGTCAAGCGAACTATTGATAACTTCCTGACTAACGTCTGGAGAAATGGAGCACTTGCTGGAGCTACCCCTGAAGAAGCCTTCTTTGTTGATATTGGCCACAATACGATGACACAGGACGACATAGACAATGGCCGATTGATTTGCGTCATTGGTGTTGCCGCCGTTACACCAGCAGAATTTGTCATCTTCCGCATTACTCAGAAAACGAACGAGCAATAGATAAGCAAACAACAGAAAGGAGAGCGTGATAATCAATGGCAGAACCGGCTTTAAGTCTTGTGCAAACTTATCGCTTTGCGGTATTAATTGAAAATGTTGACGTGGCCCATGTATCAGACGTATCAGGCATTGATATTTCCGTTGAAGTTCATGAATACAGAGAAGGAAGTTTTCCAGAAAACCATGTCAGGAAAATTCCTGGTCTCAGAAAGTTCGGCAATATCACACTAAAAGGCGGCGTCGTAAAAGACAATCACTCCTTCTATGATTGGATTCACCAAAATCCTCCTGAGCAAAAGAACGTAACTATTGAAGCACGAGATAGCGATATGACAACAGTTCTAGCGGCCTGGACTGCAGAAGGAGCTTTCCCAGTAAAGTACACTGGTCCAGAATTTAGTGGAACAAAATCGGACATTGCTTTTGAATCACTAGAATTGGCCATTCAAAAAATCTCCCGTAATGAAGCATAACCTTTGGAAGCATAACCATTGATTAGAGTCTTACTATGGTAACGAATAGAGCCTTGTCTGTGCAAAGACAAGTAGCATCAAAAAAATGAAAATGACTAGGGGAGAAGTGGGAGCTTGTTGTAAGTTGAAAGAACAAGCCTCTCACTTCCCCAATCTCTTATTGAATAGCAAATGGAGGAAAAAAAGATGTCCTTGCAGACTGAATTTCCTTTCGTACTACCGAAAGGCTATGTCGACAAAAGCGGAAACGTACATAGAAAAGGAATCATGCGCTTAGCCACAGCGGCCGACGAAATAATGCCACTAAAAGATATCAGAGTTCAACAAAATCAAAGTTATCTCAGCATCATGATTTTATCTAGAGTAATTACCGAATTAGGTGAATTAAAAAATATTGATGTCAGGGTTATAGAAAACCTTTTCACTCCTGATCTAGCTTACTTACAAGACTTTTACCAAAACATAAACCAAGTAGAACCACCAAAATATAAATTTAACTGCTCAAACTGCAATCAAGCTAACGAGGTAAGCCTTAATTTTTTCGAACCATAACATGTTATCCCCAAGATAGCATGTATGAAGAAATGTCTTTTATTGCCTATTATTTTCACTGGTCTCATGCAGAAATTATGAACCTTGATCATAGAACACGGCGCAGATGGTGTAATGAAATCACAAGAATCAACAAAAAACTTAACAACGAAACAGAAAAGAAATCAATATTTGATATTTAGTGGGTGCTTGCAATGACCATGACAAGTGGCTCAGAAATGAGATTAGGCAATCGCTTTATCTTTGAAATGGACGGTGTATTTAAGGGTGGCTTTTCCAAAGTAAAGCGTATAGAACGAAAAATTCCGCGGTTTACATATATGGAAGGTGGCCGCAACACTCATCCATTAATACTTGCTCAGCAACACACAGAACTGCAACAGCTAGTTCTAGAAAAAGGCTTCATTGAAAAGAACCCCATGCTCAAGTCAATGCATAACGAACTTGTAACACAAAAGCAGGTGTTTAGTTCTGGAACATTGATGGTCTTAGATGAGAGAGAAGAACCTGTACGTATATTCAGCTTTGACCTAGGTGTAGTAAGTGAATGGACTACATCAGACCTCGATTCAATCCATGCAGGTATTATCATAGACAGCATTACAGTACATCACACAGGCTTAGTGGAAGTTTTTAAGGACAGGTAAAATGATATGTTAGGGAATGGCAAAAAGCTAAAAATAGTCAGCAAGCCCTTGCCCCTCGTCAATCGCAATTTGCTAGATCCATCCCGTTACATAGCAAACAATCAGTATACAGCTGGTCCCGAGTTAGTTTACAGGTTGGAAGATAGAGCTGAACAGGAGCGAATATACCAGATCATTTTTAATTTGTTAATCCAGATTCGCTCCATCCACAACAACCGCAACACCCTTGCCCACACCTATAAGTCCATTCAAGAGGGCTTGATACAACAGCTCCAGCAACAGATGGAAAACAATAAGCTCTTGATTAAAGAATACGCACGCCTTAATGGGATAGAGCAAGAGATAGCAGTACTCTACGACAATATTCAGAGTAAACAACTTATCCCACAGACACCAACTATCAATAATATTTTGCCTCCGAAAAACCCACTTGCTCTTAAGATCCAAAGTACTCGGACTACTCAGAGAAACCAGAACTCTCAATATATACATAACAAAAGAATAATCCAACATTTTCAAAGCTTTATCGAGTCTTGGAAAGCTAACAGAATCATAGATAAAATTAATCAAGTACTATCTAACAAAACTGTGGAACAGCACCTCAGTCAGCTTGGCCAGCAAAAGGTAGAGCGCCAGCAAATAGTAGATCACTATCAAAAGGTAGAGCACCGGCAACAATCTTGGCCACAACAAAGGGTGAGGCTTCAACAAGGTATAGTGAGCCGAAGTTTGAACTATTACCAAGGGGTATGGAATCAAAAAAGCTTAAGTCATCAGCAAAAGCCAGAGCATCACCAAAAGTCAGAGTATCACCAAAAGATAGTGCGTCACTTAGGGCTAAAGTATCTTCAAGGGACAGTACGTCACCAAGATATGTTGTGTCATCGTAGTCTAGAGTCTCTCCAATTAGCTGGGCAAAAGCAACTTTTTTCTCCAAGAAAACTGTGGACAAGTTCGGTCAATCTAAACAAGCTCATAGTTAACGTAAAGAAAGCAGTTAACTCATCAATTTCAATGACCTTTAGAAAGGCCTTTAATGAGACCTTTTCAGAGACGGCAATTTTAGAAAAAAGAGCACTAGAAAAATCAATCATAGAAAAAGCAACTAATGATGAAGTTAAAGATAAAAACAAAGAACTAACTGATAATGGACTCGCGAATATAATCATCGATGGTATTATCAAAACCGTATACAGCTCTCCACCAAGTAATCGAGTTGCCATTAACCAAAGGGTTTTAAGCACTTTTTCAGAGCACATGCAAGCAACTGTTGTAACTAAGCTATCGACGTCCTTATCAAAAATACTTACTGACAAAATCTTTCCCTTAGCAGTTAACTTTGCTCGATATGATGGAATAGAGACAATAGTAGTACAAGAAAGCGCGAAAGCGGCTGAACATATCTCAAACCTTGTTCTGGAAAACTTGTCAGAAAACATAACAGAGGACTATGTCCATCAGGTTTCAGAAGAGCTTCTGTTAAAGTCTATTTCAGAAACAAGAAGGGACTTTTTTGCTAAAGAAATCGCCGAAGAGATCACAAAGAAACTCTCCCAAGAGCTTGCTGTAGAATTCATCCAAGAATGTTCAGAAAAATATTTTTACGAAGACAATGTAATAGAGAAGCTTTCTTCAGAATTCTACTCTGTTAATCAGACTTACTCAAGCAGGCAAAGCAACATAGCTGTCTTGCCTAATATGCTTAATACAGAACTGGTTTATGGCAGAGAAAGCAAGCAAGAATTCTTTAGGCCTTCCATGCAGACTTCGATGAGTACAATAACAAGAGAGTACTTGACCAGAAGTATAGAGCGAAAAATAGAATCAACAATGAGAAAAAAATGGGCTACAAGTCTGGAAACAGAGTTGACAAGCCTGTTTAACAGTACAGTTACCAATAAAATTACAGATAAAGTCACAGATAAAATCACTAATGGTATGGTGGATAGAATTATTCTCCAAAAGTCTGAAGCAATAGAAAGTATAGAGAACAATATAGTCCATCAAGATGTAAGGTCCTATGTAGCTAAGACCTTATTAAATACTTTATCAAACCAAAAAACTAGCACTATATCTAAGCTTATTGCCAAGAGAACGATTGATACAATACTGCAAGCTTCATCACGAAGCATCTCTAAGGAAAAAATCAACACAAAAGAAAAAATGACTTTTTATAATCTCGAAAAAGTCATTAGCGAAAATATCACCAAAACAATACAGAAAACTTATGCAGAAACGACGACGGATCTTAAGTTAAAAGCACTTACTACCCGTAGTATATCTGAATTGTTTAGCTCGGAGATAACAGAATTCATCGAAGAAACAGCAATAAGTCAACAGCAAAGTAGAGAACTACAGCAAATATTAACTAAAGAGCTTACTAAAGAGCTGGTTAAAGAGCGTGCCGAAAAACTATCAGAAGAAATTTCCGAAGAGTTACTAGAAGAGCTGTCCAAATCAACAGAAATTGCAGAAGAAATTAAAGCAATAACAGCAGAAGTATTAACAGAGAAAAACATAAACGATCTGCTCCAAACAGTACAGAGGGAGATAGAGACTAGTTCTACATATTACTCTGTAATAGGACAACAATGGATACGAAAGCAACTAAGGGATCAGCAGATCCAGGGACAGCATTTAACGGAACAAGAACTTATTGAACTAAAGCTAACAGAACCAAAGCTAACAGAAGAGCTATCAACTAAACAGTTACGAACTATACAAGCACTAACATGGTTAAACTCTTTTGAAAAATTATCAGCACTGTCTACAGTTAGTGGGACAACCTATCTTACTAAGAAGTTTGTTGAGAGTATCACTGATAAAATAACTGAGAGATATAAGGCTAAAGTTACGGAACAAGTTATAGACAAATTTACAGTTATAGACAAAGTAACTAATAAATTTACTAATAGATTCACTAACAAATTTATTCAAAAGGTCACTAATACAGTAACCGATAAAGTGACTACTGTACTAAAGGAAAAAGTAACTGATGCAGTAACTGATGTAATTCCAGAAGTTACATTACAGAAGGAAAAACTTCTCCCAACTAAAGCTTCCTATTTAAATAGCATAACAAACTCAAAAGCTATTACATCAATCTTAAATCGCCTTACTTTAATGAATGATATAGTAACTTCTAAGGTCATTACTGAGGCGATAACAAAAGCAAGTATAAAGACTTTAACCAATACTTTGTCTAGAGAGATAGTAGGTAAAAGAGGAATACTTTCCTTTCATAAAGATATTCTTCAGAACTCCTATGCTTCATATACCACCGATGCTCTAGGTACTACAACTTTTCTAAATACCAAGAATGTACTACACACGACAGATGTTCTACATATCAAGAATGCTCTACATACCAATAAAGTTCTACATACTACCATACTTAAAGAGCTAACAAGAAACCAGACAGATTATCAGAATAAGACGCTACTTAAGCAAGAAATAAAGCAGATGGTACTTCAGGGACAGAGCCTTATTAAAGTAGAACAGGTTAAGCAGAAGAGCTCTCAAACAGTGGAAAGCTTGCATAAACCTTTCAGCAAGGAAGAAATAACTCATCGGAGAGAAGCACAAGTAGCAACAGAAGTTCAAAGGAAAGAAGTAGGGCCGACCAATCAAGCTACCGATAGAACCCACGTAGGAGAAATTCCTGTAGAGTATATTGACAGTGAAGAACCAATTTTAGCTACAGGAACAACCCATACATTAGTTAGTCAATCAAACGAAGAAATGGTCAACGAGCTTAGCGACAAAATACTGGAAAAAATCGAAACAAACCCTATCTTTTCTATTTCCACAATTGCGGAGCAAGTATATGACAAAATCGAAAAAAAATTAACTAGTGAGCGCAGAAGAAGAGGGCTACTCTAAGGAGCGAAAGCTATGCTGAACCATGGTGGTCCCGATAAAGCAAAGATAAAGATACTAACATTATCAGAATACAGCAATACAGTTAGTCAAATATCAATGAGTCAAGGAGAAATACTAACGGTACAGATCAATCCCAATAAGCTAACTATCACAGATGGTGTAAGTTACGGGGAAAGTGTAGATTTATTTAAGAGAAAGCCAAGAACACTCCCTACAGAGCAATACTTATCACATCAGGCGAGAGAGCTTAAAGTTGAACTTCTTTTTGACACCTATACAAGTCCAAAAACAGAAGATGAAAAAGAAGATGTAAAAAAAGTATACATAAACAAATTCACCAAGTTATTGACTAACAATGATGCTAGAAAGCCACCACGGGTATTTTTTTCTTGGGGCTCTATTCAGTTTATGGGACTCGTTACAAACCTAACTTATACCTATACCATGTTTACCAGATCTGGAAAACCGGTAAGAGCAACAATGGATTTGACCTTGAAAGAGTTTGATTTTCAAGTCGGCACCAGATAAGCAGGTGGGAGTAAAGTGGCCAAGCATAGCTACAATAGTTTGCAAAAAAAGTACCAGGGATTTATCGTTCCAACTCACAATGTATTAATTAATAAGAGCGATAAACTGTGCCAAGATCCTTCCTTGCATATTAGCATGATTCAAGTCGAGCTTACTGCTGGTTACGAGGCTAGTGCTTGTACTCTGCTTATCGAGGATGGGATGGTAGTTAACGAAAAAAAGAAGTCCTGGGAAGTAAATCAGACTATCCAAGACCTATTGAAGCTTGGACATCCCCTGGAGGTATCCTTAGGCTATTCTCAAGAAGTAACAGAAGTGTTCAAAGGTATCATTACCAATATTCAAATAGAGTACAGCCTTAATCAAGGATTTCAGTTCTACGTCGAAGCAATGGATGTAAAAAGGCTAATGATGAATAACTATCATTCTTGCCAACCTCGTAAAGATCTGAAAAAACACAGTGATGCTGTAAAAGAAATACTGAAAAAGTACGCCAAGCATATAGACGCTCAAGTAGTTAGCGATACAGAAGAACGTACATTGGCTATTGAACAACATAATCAAAGTGACTATGACTTCCTAGTGACCTTAGCTAAGCGGGTAAACCATGCCTTTTATATCATTAATAATCAACTGTATTTTGAACCATATGGCAAAGATAGCAATCCCTTAGTAGAGCTACAAGCTGAGCATCTTCATGCTTTTAAGAGAGAAATATCCTTGTCTGATCAACTCTATGAAGTAACAGTACGAGCAAATGACGAATCAGATCCCAAAAAATCTTTTGAATATACAACACAATCTTGCAAAACGATCGGAAAAGGAAAAAAAAGTAGCAATGATATTGCAACTATGATGAAACAAATTGCTAAGAAAACCATAATAGATCCGTCCATTAGCTCCGTCAAAGAAGCGAAGGTCAGGGCTGAAGCAGAACTTTTCAAGCACACAATAAAGTTTGCTCAGGGGAAATTTCAAACCATTGGTTTGCCAGAAATCACTCCCGGAAAGATGATGACTGTTAAAGGCTTTGGCGCTGACTATGACAATGATTATTACATCAAGAAAGTTCTGCACCAATACGATCAACGCGGATTCATCACCAAAGGTGAACTGGGAGTGAATAAGATTTGAGCATCATGGATCTTTTATATAACGATGATGAACAGACAGAAAAGACAAGGACTTTTCCTGGTGTTACAGTAGCTATTGTGACTGATATTAACGATCCAGAAAAAAGAGGTAGAGTCAAAGTCAAGATTGTCAATCGCGACTCTTCCGACTATGAGACTGACTACATAAGAGTTATGACACCCATGACAGGTAAACAGTGGGGGAGTTTTTTCTTTCCTGAAGTAGGCGATGAAGTATTAATCGCCTTCAATCAAGGTGATATTAATCGCCCTTACGTTTTAGGCTCTCTATGGAACAAAGAATACAAACCGCCCACTACCATAGAGAACCAAAAAAATGACCTGCGTATGATTAGAACTCGAAGCGGTCATGAACTTATTTTTAACGACGAAAAAAGCAAAGAAAGTATACTAAT
Source organism: Heliorestis acidaminivorans (assembly GCF_008933955.1). Classification (GTDB taxonomy): domain Bacteria; phylum Bacillota; class Desulfitobacteriia; order Heliobacteriales; family Heliobacteriaceae; genus Heliorestis; species Heliorestis acidaminivorans. The sequence continues at coordinate 37,190 of NZ_WBXO01000008.1, read as the reverse complement.
TAAGACGCCTAAAGCATTATCTATCTCTCTCAACGATGATAAAGAAACGATAGTAATTAAAGACAAAGCAGGCAAGAACATAATGACTATCGATTCCAAAAATGGACAAATAACAGTTACAGCGAATAAGAAAATGACACTGCAATCTGGTAAATCCAACGTCATCTTAGATGCCCAAAAAGACAGTTTGAATATAGAAAGTAGTTCCTCTATCCAGATCAAGTCGCAACAAATTAGCATTCGAGCGGCATCAACTTTGGAGTTAAAAGCAGGCAGTTCTTTGTCCGTCAAATGCGATGGACCAACAACAGTCAAAGGCGCTACCGTAAAAATTAATTAACTTCAAAAAAACGGGAGTCTGAACATCATGACAAGAGGCTGGAAATTTCCTGTAGAAATCGATCCACAGACAGGTAAATTTAAGATGGTGGAAGACGATCAGGATATTCGCGAATCAATTCAGCTTATCCTGACAACACGGATTGGAGAGCGCATAGGCAATCCCCACTTTGGTAGTAATGTCTTTGAGTTTTTATTTACCACCATCAACTATACGGAGTTAAAAGAGTTAGAATATGAAATCATTCAGGCACTAAACCGTTGGGAACCTCGAATAAGAGACCTAGAAGTAGATGCTTCTGCTGATCCAACTAATAAGGGCAAGATCAATATTGTGATTCAATACCGAACAGAACAATCCATAATACCTGAAGAGATGGCTTTTGATTTTGAGGTAAATGAAGGAATGAATATCCGAACAGGATGATGCATTAATGGAATATCCAGTGATTGATCGAAGAGACAAAAAAATAATCAAAGAGCAGATTCAGACACTGGCTTCTGTTTATGTACCTGAATGGAATATTAACCAGGATGGATCAGACGTAGGAAGTGCCTTGGTAGACTTATTTGCCACCATGTTTTCAGATACTGTTGAAAGCTTAAACCGTCAGCCTTTTGCTAATTATGTACAGTTTCTAAACTGTATTCGCGTTAAACTCTCACCAGGTACACCAGCTAAAGGAATGGTGACCGTACTGCTCAACGAGGGTACTGAGCCAGGTGTCTACATAAAAAAAGGAACACAACTATATGTAGACAAAGGAGATAAGGACGGTCAAATTCTATACGAAACCCAGCATGATTGCTTTGCTGTTGATAACCAGGTTACTCATATTTTTTGCGCAGACGGATTCAAAAACATAATTACCAAGCCCTTTGATTATCAAGAATCAATAGATTTACCAATACACCTATTCAATGACATAAAATATAAAAATCTACAAATACATAGGGTCTATATGGCCAGCGAAGACTTACTAAATATCCGTCAAGGAGCTCAATTAGAGATAGAATTACAACATAAAGTGCGAAGAACTCAGGTACAAGACATGGCAGAACAACTAGCTGATCCAAGTTACTTTCGGTGGACGATCTTAACAGATCAGGGTTGGAAAACAATCTCGGAAGTAAAGGCTTCTGGGAATAGAGTTCTACTCACGATAAATGAGAAATTTCCAGTCTGTAATTTTGAAGAGGAAGAAAGTAGATGGCTTAGTTGTCAATTCATCTCAGACAGTGATATACCTGAGATTTGGGTTGAAGATTTTCGCCTAGCTTTACGAGCCGAAGAAGTTCAGCCTGAGATACTTATATATAACGATCTTGAGCTAAGAAACCATAATATCCTGCCTTTTGGAGAAAACTTCACTGTTTATGATGACTTTTACATAGGTTGCGAGGAAGTCTTAACCAAAAAAGGCTCTTCCGTTACGATGAACTTTCGTCTGACTACCAAGCGATTCCGACCTACCAACCCTTTTGAACAGGAAATTGAATGGAAAATGGTTATGAATGAGAAAGACTTCAAAAAAGAAGATCCTTTCGAAATAACCATTGAAGAAGTTCTCTGGGAATATTGGAATGGTGACGGTTGGGCAAGGCTTTTCTTTGACGAAAAAGCAGAGACTATGTTTAGCCATAAGTATGAAGAAGTGCAGAATATTCAGGTTACCTTTACTTGCCCAGAAGATACTGCATTAGGATATATTAATGCTCATCATAATTACTGGATTAGGGCACGAATTCGCAAAGTACAAAATGCCTATAAACAAAACGTAATATATCAAAGCCCTCTTATTGAATCTCTAACCTTCTCATACCAATACGATCAGGCTAGTAGCTCTTTTGATCATCTAGTAATAGAACGAGATCTTAAAGCTAGTAAAGTTTCCTTTGAAGAGCATAAAGAAGTTGCACTATTTCAGCAACAGAAACCATTAGAAATGGCTACTTACTTTTGTTTGAAAAATCCTTTGCAAGGTGGCCCTATAACTCTCTACTTTGCCCTAAACAAACAAAAAGAGAGATCAGACTTACCTTTGCGCTGGGAATATCTTGGCCTTCAAGGTGGGGAACAGCAGTGGTTGCCTCTAAAACTTTCTGATGAGACTAATATGCTTAGCCAAAGCGGAATTGTCATGCTGACAGGCAAAAGCAATGCTGTACGTTCTACTTTTTTTGCTCAACAAGGCTACTGGATTCGGCTAGTCTGTCAAGAAGATTTAATTTCTAGTCGAGAAAAGATAGATCTACCAGAACTACAAGGTTTTCACTTTAACACTATAAAAATCAGACAGCAAGAAACACACTTGGTCGAATATTTTTCCATAGAACCACATGAAGCAGGTAAATCATGCGACTTGCTGGGAGAAAACATACTTTGGCATGAAGTATGGATAGATGAAGAGAAAAGCTTAACAGAACAAGAATGGTTGCAATTAATCGAAGAAGGTAAGTACCAGACCCAAGAAGAGCGTGATGATGCAGGGCGAATCATTCGCCGATGGATTAAGTGGAAGCCTGTAGAAGACGTCCTAATGGCTGAAGCAGAAGAGCGCTCTTACATGGTCGATGAGTACTATGGCCGTGTTTTTTTTGGTAACGATATCAATGGCCGAATTCCCCCAGCTGGGACAGGCGACACGATTCGCATCTTCTATAGAACAAGCAAAGGGGAACAAGGCAATCTAAAAGCTGGTGAGCTAAACTCATTTGCCGACGCTGTCCCTTATGTAAATCAAGTATATAATGTAGAACCTGTACTTGGCGGAACTAACAAAGAGTCCTTAGAAAAGCTCAAAAGAGGGCCCTCTTTGTTAAGTCATCGCCACTCAGCTGTAACCATGGATGACTTTACTAATCTAGTAAAAGAAGCAGACCGAAATATTGTAAAAGTACGTTGTTTGCGCCATCAAAATCAGCAAGGATTAAGAGAGATAGGCGCAATGACCATAGCTGTTTTACCAGTTTTCTACAATAAGGGAATCACTTATTTTGAAACAATTCGCAATCGCGTGTTGGAAATGGTCAAAAGCCAAGGCCTAGCAACAATCAGCTATAGCAACAAACTTTATATTGTAGAAACGAAGTACTTAGAAATCAATATGGAAGTGAAAGTAGTTGTAGCAGACTATAATGACTACCACAGTGTCTTGCAAGAAGTGGAGAAGAATCTTAAAGCTTTTCTAGATCCGATTCAGGGTAATCATGATGGAAAAGGATGGAGTATCGGAGAATACCCGAACAGAGAGAAGCTTTATCACGTTATAAAACAACAAAAAAAGATTCGCAGAGTTGATGGAATTACAATTACATCTAACCTAATGTCTCCTGAAGGTAAAGAAGCAGTAGACCTTAATAATAAAGAATTATTTGCATTGTCTGTACCTATCGGTGGAGACATTGTCATCGATATTGCAGTGGGGTGAACAAAAAGTGTTAGAGTTGCCAGGTAAGGAGCTAAAAAGCCGGGAAAAGATGATAGCTGAAGCTATAAAACAACTGAAAAATCAATACCCGGAGTGGACAGATTATGCGCCTCATGATCCTGGTATAACTTTGTTAGAACTGTTCGCTCAGTTGCAAATGGAGCAACAGGAGCGCATCCATGCTGTAGTCGATGAGAACAAACCTTTCTATCTAGATTTACTCCAATTTCCTCCTTTACCAGTACGTCCTGCAGAAACAGAAGTTATCTTTGCTACTTCTGCAGGGACACAGGTGCTACCAGCAAGATGCAAGATCAAGGCACAGGACATGATCTTTGAGACAGAAGATAGACTCGTTATTTTAGATAATCAGCTGAATTTTGTGCTTAGTGAAAGTAAAAAACAACATCAAATACTGTTGCAAGATTCAACCATAGACTGGTATCGCGATTGGAACATATTTGGAGAACAACCAGAGCCAGGGAATGCACTATATCTTGGCTTTGACAATCCTTTTCCAAAGGATATAGCAATTCATATGAAGTGGAACTTCATCGAGGAAAGTGCAATCAAGCGTAACCCTATTGGAGAAGAAGACTCTTTTCACCCTTTAGTGAAACTAGCTTGGGAATATTATGGCCTAGAGGAAGGAAAGAAAGGCTGGCATCGACTTGAAGTGGTGAAGGATACCACAAGGGATTTCTTATATAGCGGTTTTATAACATTAATACATAAAGGTCAACAGCTTCCTGTAGAAGATAATATTTTTGGCTCTTATAGTGGCTACGCTTTGCGTTGTCTCATAGTTGAAGGCTCCTATGATTTACCGCCACGAGTAAAGCGCATATACCTGAACAGCGTACCAATTTTACAAAAGCAGACCTTAGTTGAGAGTCGGACTTTTGCAAGAGAAGAGATAGAGGATCAGCAGATAGAGCTTGATTCGTGGCTCGCCTATTACGGCCACAAATCTCTTTTTGTTCGCCACCAAAAAGGATGGTTAGAATGGCAAGAAGGCCTTCAATATATTACGGACTATGATAAACAGCAGAAGATCTGTCGAATCAAGTTGCTTAAACCATTGCCAGTAGAAGCAGGAGCTTATGACGAAGCTTTGATCAAAGTAGTGGCCTGGGAAAAAGAAGTATTGCGACAGCGTTTAACTAGCAGTAGTGCAGGCTGGATTCACCAGCACATCCACACGGAATTAGGCAACATTACGGACGAAGATTTTAGTTTAATGGTAGCTGTTGAGCAAACTGATGGTACTTTACTTTGGCAAGATTGGCATCAAGTAGAGAAGCTCCAGCGTGCGACTGCTGAAGAGCTATGTTACGAACTTGATGGTCCTTCGGGGACAATTATCTTTGGAGATAACCGTAGAGGAAGTGTACCTGCTAAAGGAAAGAATAACATCCTGATAACAGACTGTACTCTGACACGAGGAAGCCGTGGCAACATACATAGCGCCCAGATCGAAAAAATAGAAGAAGCCCAAGGTGATTATGAAGGCATCGATGTGCATCATCTTGTGCCCGCAACAGGTGGCAGAGACAAAGAAAGCATTCTGCAGAGAGAGTCAAGAATGCTTAAAGATCTTAACACAGAGTATCGTGCTGTCGGGATTGAAGACTATGCGCGCATAGTTACAGAGACTCCAGGCTTGATGATCGACACTGTGAAAGTACTTCCCCTCTATCGACCAGGCCTCAAGAAATATCCAGAACAGAAAGCAGAAAACTGCGTTACAGTCGTTATCGAACCTTATAGCAAAACAGGTCAAGGCAAATTATCTATAGCGTACAAAAAGAACATTTATACACATTTAGAAAAGTATAGACCGATAACAACAAAAATCTACGTTGTAGAACCCCTTTATGTTGGCTTAGAAATTCACGGCGAAATAGTCATCAAAGCTAATTACAGCAATGCGCGACAAGAGATTAATCAATGCATTCAAAAGTTTATTTCATTGACAGACAAAAAAGAAGACTGTCAAGTTATTTTGAACTTTGGCGACTTATACGGATCCATTGAACTTTTAACTTGTGTATCCCAGGTACGACATTTAGGAGTCGAACCTGTAGGTTATAGAATTAGCAAGACTCGGACAGGCGATATCGCCATACCTGCTAACAGCCGGTTCTTTGTTTCCAAAACTGACTTGACACTAGTTCACAGTGTGCAGGAATGGTGAGGAGAGTGTAGCTTTGATGAAAGAAGGCAATTCCTTTGTCCTGACAATGGAACGATATTTCCGCTCCATTAGCCAAACTAAAGCCTACAGCGGAATACAAAAAGAGTCTTTTATCAGCGAAGCCCTTGACAGCATGGAAAATGATACGCTATGGCATCGCTGTAAGCTTGATGCATCGATGCCTGAAGATACAAAGCTCATCATCTCGTACTTTGCAAGCAATGAGCTTACAGCGGAACAGCAGTGGCAAGAAGAAATAATCAACGTAAAGGATTTTCTCTTGCATAAAGCTAGAGGTCGCTACTTGTGGTTACGCATTGAGTACATAAGTTATGGAAACCAAGTGCCCTCTATCAAGGATATCCAAATTGACTTTCCTATGCAGCCGCTGACTTGGAAGCTTCCAGAAATATATCAGCAAGACGAGAAGTCGGCCGATTTACTCCATCGCTTTCTTGGTATCTTTCAATCACTGATGAAGGATCTAGATGTAAAGATTCAAGATAGAGGAGAATATCTAGATTTGAAGCAAGCTGATAGAGAGTACCTTCAATGGCTTAGCCATTGGTTGGATATTCGAGAATACTACCTATGGCCTGCCGATAAACTACGTTTATTTATGGAGAAAGCTTATTCTTTGTATCGAATTAAGGGTACAAGAAGAGCTATAGAAGAAGTGACAGAGATCTACACCGGTGAAAAGCCTTGGATAGTTGAACAGCACCAGATCGCCAGACAAGAACGGAGCGAACAAGCCAAAGTTTATTCGCGGTTGTACGGCGATAACGAATACACTTTTACAGTTATAGTTAAGGAAGAAGCAGTTCCTACATCAAAGCATTACTTAGAATTGAAACGAATCATTGAAAGCTTTACACCAGCCCATGCCATCATGAACCTAGTCGTACTAAAATCATACTTTTTCCTAGACAGCTACACTTATTTAGGCATTAACTCAGTAGTATCAGGAAGCGGTCGTTTGGTTCTAGATGGTAAAGCCAGCATTCCATTTGCAAGCATGATTGAAGAACGGAGGGCCGCCGAATGAAAAACAAAACTTATTTTCCTTTTGAACGCAACCATTACTTTTATGGCAAACTGCTTACGGTACGCGACTTTGAGATGGAGCAACGTTATGGAAACAACAAGCGCAGAATTCTCAATAAAATGATTCATGGTTCTGGCGTAATTGCAGGGCTCGATGTAGTGCTCGTTGATGATCAAAGCATATCTGTAGAAGCAGGTATGGCTTTAGATGGCTTCGGTAGGGAAATCATTCTACAGGAGCCTATTATTAAGCGGTTGAAGCTGATTGATGGTTTTAATCAGGTAAAAGACTCTGCTCCAATTTACCTCTGCATGGAATATGATGAGGACTATACAGAGCCCGTCCACTCTGTTGTATCATCTCCTGGGGAAGAAGTAGATGATCGTCAATACAATAGAATCACAGAATCTTACCGTCTTTTTTTGACTGATGAACCTCTGCCTGCCGATTCCTTGATGAAGTATAGACTAGAAAAAGAAAAAATCGTGCTTTTTCAGAATCACTTATTGACTGTAGAGCAAGTCGTACCACGTTTTGTAGAAGAAGGAAAAGCACTAGAAATTGAAGTTTATATCACCAAGAGAGGAACTATCGATCCAGTAGAAGTGCGCTACCTTGCACAGTCTGCTCATTTGAAAGATGAACAAGGTCAGAACAGTATAGAAGTCTTTTTTCAAGAAAAAATCAATAAAAAAGAATGGCAAATCCAAAAAAAATACTTATTCTACGCAGAACAAGTTAAGAAAACAATCGATCAGATTTACATAGCAAAAGAAAACTTTGCAATTACCATTGGACAAGAGACTTTTACTATTGATGCAGATATTCGCCAGACCGTGCAAGTTATTGATGAACCAGTAAGGAATAGACTGCTACAAGAGTACTACAGACAAGACTTTAGTGACATTCATTCTGGTGCCGGATCTAGTGCCCTTTATCTAGCCAAACTTAACTTGATTACGTCTGGCGACCTCTATATAATTGAGTCTTTAGAAAAAATGCCCTTTCAACAATACATCTTTAATAATGAATTGTTACAATTGATGTTAGAATCTGCAGTAAAAGAAAAGCAACAAGAAAAAGAGCTTCCCGTAGAAGCCCCAACGGAAGAAATTAATGTGGTAGAATCAGCAGGACCTACCTACGAAGAGCAACTACACCAATGCTTTGCCGCTGGAACAGAGGAAATCGATATAAGGATTGATCGCAATAAAGACAAGAGGTTTTTTTCACATGAAATTGCCCACGGTCTCGGTAGTGGACCTGTAGCGATTGTTCTTGCTCTTGAAGAAACGAAAAAAAATGCCGAAGAATACGGTGAAGAGATTCTAGTCTTTGGGGACAATTCGATTTTTAACAACATTCAATATAAGACTAAGCTTCCAGAGCATCGATTAGGAGCGCAGGCTTATTCAGATAGAGGAACCTTTCGCATTGGACTGCACTTAATGGAACAGGCAAATACACCATCCCTCAAAGTGAGATGGTGGGCCTATAAACATCCAGGAATAGAGCAAAAGGAAGATAGTCTATGGGCACTAAAGCATATTCGTATTGCCATAGTGCCAGACACCATAACAGTAGCACCGAGAGAAAAAGTACATTTTGTATCTGCCATAGAAGGAACGAACAACAAAGAGTGTAGGTGGCAAGTAAAGGAAGAAAACGGTGGTACCATTGATTACAATGGTCTATACGAAGCACCGAGTACGGAAGGTGTTTTTGAAGTCATAGCCCAGAGTGTCAAATACCCACAAAAGAAAACTTCTGCTTTCGTTGTAGTCAAAGCTTAGTCACCAGCACCCTCTTCTTGCAACAAATGGATTTCTCCCAGCTGATTTATCACTGGTGGTTCTCCTACAGTTTGGACTGCATCACGCGAAATAAAGCGTGTGTAGACAACGAAAATCAATAATACCAAGACGACAGTAAAAGTTAGAGTTTTGACTTTTTGTAGCAAGGGTCGCTTCTTGTCAAACCACTTTCGTGTCTTGTCCCACCGTGAAGAAGTGTCAATTTGCCGCGCATCGATAAGTATTTCTGGAACGGACTTGTAGACCGAGCGCTCGCATTTTTCCATAATCAACTGCAATGATCGACCTTCTTTGGTATGAACTTCTTTAGAAAAGAGTTCATTAATCAAATTAGCAATACCTATGTAGACATCGTTGTGGGAAGTTGTTGAATGAAAATGGTTAGGATGCATAGCAAAGTTGAAGGAAACAGACATATCGTTTTGAACATTAATATTTTCAAAATCAACAGAGGCTAACTGAACTGAAACGGGAAGAGCCGTATAGGCAGAAAGTTTAGATAAAAGGTTTTGTACTAGGAGGACACGCTTGGCAAAGGGTAACTTGTGATGCGCCAGAAAGTCCTGAAGTGCAGAGGACTTGTTATAATGAAAGACTACATACAATTTTGAGTTTAACGAGAAAACTTCAGCAAACTCAGAAAAAGTCGAATGACGGCGTAAAGATAGCATTTCTTCAATGGTGGTACGGATGAAACTAGGGTTACATATTTCATTTATCAAATAGACTTTGCCCCTAGTTGGATCACCCGTTGCCCCATCATAGGCTAATAACACTTGCAAGTCCTTAAAAGAGCGCAATGTTCGATAGACCCTGTAGACGCGCTGGTTCGAATATAACAACATAGAAGAGACCTCCTCTTCGTCTTAAAGATATTAACAAAATTATAACTTATGTTTAGGAACATGTCAGCAAGTGCAAATGGGGTGATCCATCGTGAACAGCAAAAGCATTGTAGTCGCTACTGTTATCAGTATACTGTCCATACTTCTACTATACGGGGCCTATCATGATGAATTTTCTTTTGATACATCAGGGGCGCAAGCTCTTGTCATGTCCGATTTGCGCACTAATCATCATGTTATAGATTTTTATGTAGATCGTCATGGGAACTACTATTACCTCGACTATGAAAGATCGAATACATACTTGTATAAAGTGTCTAATGAGGGACATTTAGATCTAAAGAAAAAACTGCCCTCTCAAGTAGGTGGCTATCAACAGTTTTACACTAAAGTATTAGCCGATGATGATGAAAAGATCTATATTTCTGCAGTTGTAGTGGATAAAGATAGTCGCATCATTGACCGTGAATGGATTGCTGTATATGATCGGCAAGGCAAAGCCAAAGAGTATGTCTATGAAGTTAAGCATACAGAACCCATGAGATTTGAGAATCCCTTTTCTGCTCTAAGCGGTCGTTTAATTCAGATGCAAGTAATAGATGATCGTCTCTATGTTTTTGAACGGCAGACCAGAAATGAAATCGCATTGCTCCATATCCCTATCAAGAATAGCCAACAGAGATCGCCCCAAGAAGAAAAAACGCTTTATCTTGATGGAGCTATGTTGAGCGATATTGTGCTTACTCCTGGAAAAGACATTTATTTTCTGAATCAGCGTGCCAACTTATATCGTATCTCTTCTGACTACAGCATCAGCAATATCAATACTTCTTATCAAGGCTTTGAAAGGGTTATACCCTACAACCTTTCTATTGATGAACAAGGGCATGTCTATTTTACAGATGTCTATAATGGTTATTTTGTAAAGATTAATACAAATACATTAACGGCAGAACCTTTATATGAGTTAACTCGCTACATAGATCAAGAAAAGACCTTATCTCTCAAGGAGTTAAGAAACCTACAGATCTTTGATGGTGGACAACTTGCAGGGCACACGATCAAAGATCCTGATCAAAATGCCTTTGCTATCATCAAAGATGACCAGTCTGGTGTAATAGTTAGCCATGTAAAAATCAGCTTTATGATGGCCCTGCAAAGCTATGGAATCTGGTTAGCAGTACTAGTTCTGGCCAGCTTTATAACAGTATTTACAGTCCAGAAGCTTAGAAGTCGAATTAGTCTAGTAACAAAGCAAGTTATGCTCTTTATTCCTATTTTTCTCTTAGTTATGGGAGCTCTTGTCTTTGTATTATTGAACCAGACCAAAGATGCACGTATTGAAGGGGAATATGATAAGCTTATCAATATGGTTGAAAAAACAGCTAAGTTAATGGATGTACAAAAATTTACCACACTGAATATGCCAGAAGAGAATTTTGGCCTAGATTACAGGGAAATTATTCGTCAAGTCGATGTAAACAACGATAGTATTTACTTTGAAGCATATAAAGTTGAAGACAACCAGATTTATGTTGCAATCTCTGATAGTTATCAGAGCTATACACCCATTGAATATATCTTCAACAATGATGCTGTAAAAGTTTTTTACAATACCTTGCACGAGGGAAGCACAGGTAGAGACTCTGGCACAGACAGTCTCGGAGAATGGATATATACCGTAGCACCTATCAGAGACGATCAAGGCAAGATTGTAGGTATTTTAGAGTATGGACTTGATGCAGGAGCAATTAATGTAAATATTAAAGAAAGAGCTTGGCAATTAATTCTACTTATTACGGGAATCACAGTAGCTCTTGCCCTTGCTTATGTAGTAATGCTCAAGTATTCTTTACGCGCTTTAACAGAGCTGGAAACGAGTGTAGCTGAAGTTGCTGCAGGTCAATGGGATACCAAAGTAGATATACGAACTAAAGACGAGTTCAGAGACATTGGACAAGCTTTTAATAAAATGTCAGATCAAATTCAAGATCATATTCAGGAGATAACTCAGTTAAACAAAGCCTATGTAAAATTTGTGCCCGAAGAAATCTTTGCATTATTAGGCAAGAAAAGCGTTCTTGATGTTAATCTTGGTCAACAAGTAACGGAAGAGATGACAATTCTTTTTGTCAATATACGCAATGTAGAGAAATACACCAGTCAGATGGATGCCAAAGAAAACTATGCTTTCCTGAATCAAGTGCTTCAAATTATTACCAAGAAAGTTAATGATCACAACGGAGTAGTCGAACGGTTTGAAGGAGCAGGCGTCATTGCACTGTTCCGCAATCAAGCTGACGATGCCTTAGTATCTGCATTAAGGATTATGGATGAGATAGCTATCTATAATCAGAAGCATCAACAACAAGTTGAAATAGGAATTTCCATAACTAGTGGACCTTTATTACTTGGCATCGTGGGACATGAGAACCGAATGGCTACCACAATAATATCGGAAGGCCTAAACAACATCCATGCTCTAGAAAAGATTAGCAATAAGCTAGGGGTACAGCTTTTAGTTACCCAGTCAACGGTGAAGCAATTAAGCAATCGAGATAGCTACAGTTATCGCTACATAGGTCGTGTGAAAGATCGCAATCACTCACAAATTTTAGAAGTCTATGAATTCATGGATGGCTATGCACAAGAAATCAGGAATAGCAAGCGTATAACCAAAGAAATGTTAGAGCAAGGCATTGCTAGCTATCAAGCGGGAGAATTTGTGCAAGCTCGAAAAGAATTAATTCGTGTAATTCGAGCCGATCGAGATGACCAACTGGCCAAAACCTACTTGTTTTTGTGTGAAATGAACAACCAGCAAAAACAGCCTGATGACTGGGAAGGGGTCCTGGAATACGTCTAAAAGGTGATGACAGATGCTACGGTTATTTGAAAAAGGTATTGGCAGTTTTATAAAACAATGGACTAGTAAACTGCGTAGTAAGTTCAAAAGCCTAACCAACGTAAATAAAATGGTTAGTAAACTGCTTCGGTCTGTCCTTTCAAAAATCAAGGGCATCTTTATCATGCTACCACAATCAAAAACTGATTATTTGAAAGTAGGGCAGACTTACATTGCCAAAAAATTACTGTTGGCAGTCATCATCTTTGGACTCATCCTTCTCTTTGTCTTCAACCGTTTTATCTATCCTTGGGCAGAAGGACGTTTTTGGACGCCTGAATTTGTTGTTAACTATGATCAGCACCAGTATGCTACTTTCACGGGCAAAGCAAAACTACTTCATTCCGATAATAAAGTGCTTTACATAGGACAATTAGAAGAAGGTCGCATAAGTGGTGAAGGGACGCTCTATCATCCTGATGGATATGTAGTATATCAAGGTCAGTTTTTACAAGAACTCTATAACGGATATGGAGAGCGTTATGCAGAAGATGGCACTCTGATCTATAAAGGTAATTTTGATTCCAATATGTATAATGGCGAAGGTCAGTTGTTCAATAGAGGTTACTTACTCTATGAAGGTCAGTTCCGTGACGGCCTTTTTCATGGCGAAGGAGAAAAGTACTATATTAACGGAAAGGTATGGAAGAAAGGTACTTTTGGTGCAGGTAAGCTCCATGGAGAGGGTAAGGAATACAGCCCTAATGGAAAGCTCTTTTATCAAGGCTTCTTTATTGATGGCTTATACGATGGTTTCGGTAGAAAGTATGATTTAGATAAAAATAAAGTTGTTTATGAAGGGCATTTTCACAAAGGCCTCTATCATGGGACAGGTAAGGTCTATGATCCTGAGCGAGAGCGTCTTGTCTATGAAGGAGAATTCAGAGAAGGGCGCTATCACGGAGAAGGAAATCTGTATAACTGGAAAGGGCAACTTTTGTTTCAAGGATATTTCCATCAGGGAACAATTGATTACTTCCGGTATGTGGATGTGCCTCTTCAAGTGCTTCGAGAAGATTTTGGAGCAGAAAATGCTGTACACTTCTTTGAGCATCATTATTTGATGGACTACCCAGATTTAGACCTCTTCATATCAGTGGAAAACCCTGTAGATGACCCGCCAAAAGTTCACAAAATTATTCTTCTCGGTGAAAAGAATTTCCTCGATACTCCTATAGGAATGTCTATGGAAAAACTAGCGGAGCACTATGAAGAACAAGAGTCATCCTTCGAGTACTTTATCGATGAAGAAAAAGAAATAATTCTTCAAAAATTGCGTTTACCACTAGATATAGAAGCCTTACACAGTGTTACTTATATTGTGAACGAAGACCTCTACATTCGCTATTATGCACTCCAAAGAGAAGGTGACGTTATCTACTATGAGATAGGAGGGCTATAGATGGAAAAGAGACAGCAGAGATTCTCCAATAAACTAATCAAAATTCTATCAGCCCTACTTATCGTCACCCTTATTATGGGGAGTATGGGGCTAGAGCCAGTCATGGCGAATAGATCAACAGCAAAGCCACCGACCAAAGAACTGACCCTTCAAGAAGCGATTCATTTTTCTATAAGCAATAGCAAAGGATTGAGAGATGCGCAGACTGATCGCATCAAGAAAGTCATTGAACGACGAGAAGCAATTGAAGCAATTAGAATTGCTCGCAAAAGGGAACGGTACCCTTGGTTTACCTTATTAATGGATATCAATCTGCCAACATTAAATACCTTGCCAAGAGAAATAGAACTGCTGATGAAGATCCCTCAGATCAACTCGGACTTGCAAATACTGAGGCATAAGGAGCGCTATGAAACTCTTGTTGCTAAGCACAATGCTGAAATAGCCTACTATCAAGTTTTACTGGCTAAATATACAGTAGATCGCAAATGGAAATACATCAACGAAACTAAAGAAACACTAGAGCGGTTAAAGCAACAGCAAAAACTAGGACAAGCTGATATAAAAGATGTGCGATACTTGGAAAGTTCACTTACTAACCATCAGAAAAGCTTGAGAAAGGCTGTGCAGGATCTAGAAAAGAGCCTGAACAAACTAGAAAAACTAACTAATCTAAAGTTAGATGTGAACACCCAGTTCGAAGATGTCATTCCTAAGGCCGAAGTAGACCGCAGTCATCTAGATGCTATCATTGACCATGCCGCAAAATATGACTTTACCCTATTGGAAGCTACACAAGAGCGCCAGATTGCTCAAGCCAAAGTTGTAGAACTTATACAAGTTTATGAAAATCGTTGGGGTGGAATTGTACGACCTATGACTAGGTATGTACAAAGTCAAATTGGACAGCAAGCAGAAAAACTAGATGCATCCATAGATTATGACGATTTCATTGACAACTATTACCACCCGGCCCTTGATCGAATAGAAGAGCCCTGGCGAGGAAATTTCACTCTAAAAATTCTCTTTGTTACAATTAAGATTCCTAAGGAATGGTTCAAGCTAGGCACAATAGCGGAACGCTATTTTGACGATGAAAAATATGCCTTATTCAACGCATTGATTGAACGAGAGAAAGCTATTGAAAAAGAAAAAGATATTCGCGAACTTCTTATCGAACAAGTAAAAGACACCTATTTTACTTTGAAGCAGATGGAAGCAAGCAACGATGAAGCCGTACAGAATTTAATACGTATGGAGCGCAATTATCAGCTTAGTCAGAGAGAGAACAAGCTAGGTTTGCTCGGTTTCCAGGAGCTTCATTCTGAAAAGATGAACTTTTATGACCAAGAAGATAGCCGTTATGAAGCCTTACTTGACTATGGACAAACAATTGCTATGTTCAACTTATACAGCAGTGGTTACCTTGATTTACTTTCTGGCGATTTCCGTAATGTAGATTTAGACGATGGCGACTCATGGATCATCGATGGAGATGGTGAGGCAGTCTGGTACATAGAAACGTTACTTACTGACTACAAGTTCACCTTTGGCATTCGACTTCCAGATCATGTACGAGCCACCCATTATGAACTTTACACGGCAAATCATGTGCAAATAGGCGAGAGAACAGAGAAAAACGAAACAATCAGTCACCTGCCCTTGAGCTATGAAGATAACACCATGCTCTATGTCAAGTTATATCAAGACGATCAAGTACGCTATGTAGCTGAACTAGACGGCATGGGCATCACCGGTCCTTTGTTACTAAAGGGTGCAAGTGAAGAAACCTTAGAAGAAGAAAAAGAAGTGCCTATAGGCACCTGGCAAGTGACACAAGAGAATCTTTACAAAAGTGTCTTTGACATAATCATTGAGCAAGACTTATTCTGGGATGAGTTTTCCTTACATTATGCAGATGCTAATCAGACTCAGATCGGCAACGAGCGTTATAGTGCAGGAACAAGTATTAGTCATTTACCAAATGTTTTTGCTGAACCAGAAAAGTTACTTGTCAAACTGTACTTGAATGGGAATGTAGTCAATCAATTGACCTTGCAGGAAACATCGAAAGAGGCAGGCTTACTAATAGCTCCCGAATAACCAATTTATGATTAAGCTAGATGGTCGGGAAGGAGAGAGGATGCATGAACAGGTTGCCTGAAAGACCTTTCAACAAAAAATTCACCGCCGGGATAGTTATATCCCTATTAATTAGCCTGCTAACTTTCATGTCAGGGTATGGTCAATTATTGCAAGCGGAAGCTAATCAACGTCCTTCAGCTCGAGAAATACCTGATAAAACATTAATTATAGGCACGCACTTGATTGCTTTTGAGGCTCTTAACCAAGAGATCTTAGACCTTGCTCTGCGCAGTGTGGACGAATTGATGAAAAAAGATGATGAGATTGTTCAGGACAAAGTTTTTTACAAGTCTGACTTAAATCGAGGTGTTTGGTATGACATTACCAACGCTACATCACTAGTTGATATCACTGTATCATCTCGCAACGCAGTTGCTGATTCTGTAATTGATGGCTTGGTGCTTACACACTGGACAAAGCGTGACGGTATTACCATAGAACTAGGTACAGGCAAGCAAGTAAGTTTGCAAGAAATTGACTCACCAGCTAACCCTGAAATGTTATCAGAATTGGATCTCTTGAAGATGGTTAAAGAGATTCAAGAAGGCAAACTCAAAGCACTACTTGAAGAGCTAGCAAAGAACGGTGGCGACAGCGGCAGAGATCTGGATAAGCAAATAGAAGATACGAAAGCAAAAATTGCTCTATTGGACAAGATTTTTCAACCTGTCGAAGACAGCTTTATTGATGAGATGAACAAATTGCTTGACGGCTATGATGCCATAATTCAGCAATTAATCAATCAGAAAACCTCCTCAGACCGTTTAATTAACATGACTGCAGAACAAAAAGCTATAGCAAGAGCTGAACGAGATGCCTTTATTTTTGATAAGCTTATAGAAAGAATCAATGAAGCGACGGAAATTGCTAGCATGCTAGAAGATGGAGAATTCCTTAGTAGACTAGGAACGACTCTTAATGAACTTCATCAAGCATTAATAAAAGCAGAAGCTAGGTCTGACAGAGCTAAACCTGACCAAGTCTTAGACAAAATGGCCGACGAATTCAGTCAAGAAATGCGCAAATCAGCGGCATCAGGTAATGTAAATAAGGCAATAGAAGATTTACTGAAAGTCCTAGCCATAGATAGTCTTTATAACAATCGTATACTAGATAAGGAACTAGAATTAAAGATTATAGGCTTAGCGATGGAGCAAGTGAGCTCCTCTCTTCAAGGACAAGGTACAGCTAAGGTACTTCGAGAAATGGAAGACTTGCTTAAGTTCTACCAGCTTCGTGTTGATCCTGAAGCATATGCCAAAATGCTAGAAGACTGGCTTAACAAACTACGTGCTATGCAAGGCTCTGATCAGGTTAGAGATAGCATAGACAAATATGCAAAAGAACTAGCTAGGCTCAAAGCAGAAGCTTCTCCAGAAGTAGCCAAGTCAATGAGTGATTTGGAGCGTTTAAGCAACTTAATGGCTACTTTACAAGAGCAGTATTTTACTGCGGCTGAACGAGGAGATTCTGTAGCCTTGCAACAGATCAAAGATCAGCTAGACTCAGCCAACTCACTACTACAGGCACGACAAGATCAAGCTGCCCAAGATTACAAAAACTTGCTAGAACGTCAGAATAGCTTAGCCAATCGCCTAGCAGGAGCAACTAACGCTAATGATAAAAAACTTATTCAAGATGAACTAGACCAACTTATGGTACAAATGGCAGGACTCGAGAACATACTTGATGGCAAGAATCTAATAGGCTTGCAAAACTTAGATCAGTTAAAGCAGGATCTGAAAAACGCTTTATCTCGCGATGACATGACAACTGCAGATAAAGTTGCCCAAGGTTTAGTAGATTTACTATCAGTGCTACCTGATAACTTGATGAGCAATCAACAAAAGCAAAGCGAATTGGAACAGGCTCTTGAGCAAGTTAAGGCAAAAGCCAATCAGTATGTTGAAAGAGCTATGAATGGTGCGGCTGACAACATGACGGCTCTCGCTCAAAATATAGAACAACTAGCCTCAGACAGAGGAGTAGGAACAAGTAGAACAACAGTACAACCTCCCCTGCTTCCTAGACCCTACACGCTTGTTTTCGAAGACTTAGGAGTTAGGCTAAGAGAACCTATTATTGAGCGTAACAAAACGAAATACGTAGAAGCTAGACCTATATTCGAAGCCCTAGGTTCACAGATTCTGTGGCAAGAAGAACGTCAACGTATTGTAATTCAAGATCGTCGTTACACGATGCTACTTGAATATGCAGTTAACAGTGACATAGTTTATGTGAACAATCGAAGAATGCGCTTGCAAGAACCGATCGAAAGCATCTATGGCCGTACATGGATTCCGCTGGAAGTTATTCTTGACGCCTATCGAATGACATCAGAGACAGGCAATGAAACTATCTATGCTCGTTCACGGTAAAGCATGAGAAAGGAAGGCCTGCCTAGATGGATAGCTATGAACTGCTGGCCGATGTGAGCCGAACGCTATTAGAACTATTAAGAAAGAAAATGACCCCTGAACCTGTGGCCAAGGAAGAACAGATTGGACTTTGCCCACCTAACGACTCCGGCAACTATATCCTAGGGCTACACATGTATAACATTGAAGAAAAAAAGAACCTAGGCAGTCAACGCTTACTTAATGTTCGACCTGGCTTACAACAAGATCCTCCTACACCTTTTTTGCTCTACTATATGCTTACCGTTTACTCCAAAACAGAACAAGCTAATCGCGCAATTGATGAACAAAGGATACTAGGACGTGCTATTCAAGTCTTAAACGATAACTCAAAATTAAGTAGCTCCGATCTCTTAGGATCTCTGCAAAATAGTAACTCCACATTAGACATAACAGCCTTACCGCTTACGATGGACGATAAAGCAAAAATATGGTCTCTCTACAACCAGCCTTATCAGTTGTCTATGTATTACGTTGTAGGTCCCGTTTATCTAGCTTCTGATAACTATCGAAATACAAGACCTGTCGTTGAGTTTCAGGTTGACCTGCAAAAAAAGTAGCCAGCAACATACTGGCTACTTTCTCTATAGAAAGAAGGTATTACAATGGTTAGCAATACTGTAACACCTCTTAGTAGATTCAAAGAACAAGCATCAGTCATCTTTTATCTCACTGATGATCACACAGGCAATGCTATTACCAATGGGCTAATAAAAACAGAAATGGCGATCCCTTTGTCCTATGTCAACAAAAAAAACGGTTATTATGTCTTTACCAATCTTCAGAAAAAAGTCAATACAAAGTATCTCTGCTTTACAATAGAGGCAGAACCTTATGTTCCAGTAGAAATAGAAGTGGACCTGACTTCAGAAGCACCAGCACTTTTTCATATCAATATGTATCACAAACCTAATAGCAATGAGATCAAAGGGCTGACCAGTATTGAAGTAGTCGTAAAAGAGCAAAAACAGCTACTAGTTAAAGAGGCTATAGGGCTTGCTGTAAAAAGCTCTACAACTTCATTAAGACTAGTAGAAGATGTAACAACGGGGCAAGAGATAATAAAACTGTACAGTAAGCAAAGCTATCGATTAGAAGGAAAGTCCTGGTTAATTGAAGCTGAAGATGGTCAACTGGAGTCTTTTCAGATTAAAACCTATGAAGCAAAAGAAAATCACTATAGTCTAGAAAAGCCTCTACATAATCAATACACAGCAGGCGCTCTTGTCTATCCCCTCTGGCGTCTTCGTACAGACGAGCAAGCTAGAGTAGTTTTGCCTCTTCCTAGAGTGGGCAGGGGAGAAGAGACGGTAGAACTACTTTTATTCTATAAAGAACATAGAAGTAAGCTTTCTCTTAAGATAGAGGAAGGAAAAAAAGTTCAAGCCACCTTTGTCTTATGAAGCATTATAGACTTGTCCCCTAATGCAGTATTTAGATCCTAATGCATTAGTAGAAAGGATGGTTCACTCTGGCTATTCTCGTCTGCGGAGGCGCTCTCTGTCAGTGTTCTTTTGGCACAGCACCATCGTCACTTCAGATTCCTCCTATGAACAAAGTAATGACTACACAGGCTATAGCCAATATCATGGATAACAAACCCATGGTCAATGTCATGCCTTTTGGCATGTGTATTTCTATGGCTAATCCTCAAGTAGCGGCGGCAACAGCGGCGGCCTTAGGTGTACTGACACCACAACCATGTATGCCTGTGATCAGCGCCCCTTGGATGCCAGGTTCACCAACCGTACTGGTAGGTAATCAACCAGCTTTGAATAATAGTTCAAAGCTTATGTGTAACTGGGCAGGTATTATCCAAATTACTCAACCAGGACAAGCAAAAATAATGGTACCATAGGAAGGTGCGAGCATGCTGACCATTGTCAGAAAAAGCATGGATAAAGACGAGGCCCTAAAAGCTTATAATGATAACTATGAATATATTCAGGACTGGATCGCTTATATCGAGTTTACAATTACCTTTCACTTAAAGCACATCGTGAAAATAGATCAAATTAATGAGCATAAGCTAGATAGATTTAAAGGCTTACTTATTGGACGGGACGAAATGATCCGCTTGCTCGAAGGGATGAACCTTGAATCAGAGACCAGCAAGAAGGAACAAGAAAAAATAAATTTCTATGATAGCTGTGAAATGATTGAAAACTATCTTGAAGAAAGAGCAGTCGTAACAACTAAAGCAGGAGTTTTTTTACCCTTTGCTTATATGAGTCATATGCTCGAACTATCAGCCTTCGAAAAGTATGTAGTAATGCTCAGTTTTTTGCGTCACCTAGATAAAAAATACGAAAAAATCTTTGGCTACTTACAAGACGATGTGACACGTAAGTCACCTACTGCTGATCTAGCTATAAAACTCTATCTGCCAGGAGAGGCAGGTCTTCGAGTAACTGTATTGATTCAACGAATGGAAGAGAAGCTCTTTCGCTATTTCTTTTTAGAAAACCAAGAAAGCTCCCACAGCTTAGAGCGCGAGTTGTTACTAGACCAAGATCTCTTCTATTTTATTTTAGATATAAAAGGTCTGCGCGATAGTAGCAATAAGAGAATTAAGCTCTTTTTCCCAGGTGTTCAAGTAGAACCTTTGTTGATTCAACAACAGTGGCAAGATCAGTTAGTAAGAGTACTTCAAGACAGTCAAGGACCATTAGCATGCTTTATTCAAGGACCACCAGGCAGTGGGAAAAAACTGCATGTCAAAAGCGCAGGTAATCAGCTTAAGCGAACTGTTATTTTTATAGAAACACGCAACATACTTAATCTTGATGGTACGCTCAATAACAGACAATTGAATCAAGCGCTTCGTGAGGCTTTGCTTCATGATGCCATTTTATGCTTGACTGACTTTGAAGAATTACTTGATCTCTTAGCAAATCCTGATTCCACAGGTCTATCAACGATGGACAGGCTAATGACAGAATTGCTAGAAGAACTACAGGGAAGAGTAGAAACCTTGCTGATACTATCGACTAAGCCTTGGTCTTACTCTAATCGTAAAAGCAACTTCCAATGGGCAGTATTAGAGATCAATTTGCCTAATAGAATAGAGCGCAAAATCTTATGGGAGAACATAGCTTATAATTTGCCTTTAGCAGAAGAAATAGAGCTATATGAAGTAGCCAACAAATTCAACTTAACAGCAGGACAAATAGCAGATGCTTGCCAGGAGGCCAGTCGCTTGACCTACTGGCAAGGAGAGGAAGTAATTAGCAGACAAAAGCTCTATCAGGCTTGTTATAAACAAGTTAGTCACAAACTGAACGAGAAAGCCTCGCTCGTCTTTGCTCGCTATACAATGGACGATCTTATTTTGCCAGAAGCCCAGAAAAAGACGTTGAACCAAGTCTGCAATCATGTTAAATATCGTCATGTAGTCTTAGACGAATGGGGATTTGACAAAAAACTTCCCTATGGCAAGGGATTGAGCATGTTATTCTGTGGCCCACCAGGCACAGGAAAAACGATGGCCGCTCAGGTCATAGCTCACGAGCTAGGGTTAGAAATGTATAAAATCGATCTGTCACAAATTGTATCTAAATACATAGGTGAAACAGAAAAAAACTTGCAAGAAATGTTTGAAGAAGCTAAGAAAAGCAATGCTATTTTATTTTTTGATGAATGTGACGCCCTTTTTGGTAAACGTACAGAAGTTAAAGACGCTCGTGATCGCTATGCCAACTTAGAGACTTCTTACTTATTACAAAAAATTGAAGAATTTGAAGGAGTTAGTATACTAGCTACTAACTTTATAAACAATATAGATGATGCTTTTATGAGACGAATTCACTATGTGCTACATTTTCCTTTTCCTGATGAGAAATCGCGTGAAATGATTTGGCGCTACGTCTTTCCTGAGAAGACTCCCCTTTCTAAGCAGATCGATTACGCTTTCTTGGCTAAGCAATTCGAATTTTCTGGAGGGCGGATTAAGAACATTGCTGTTAACTCAGCCTTTCTAGCAGCGGCAGAAGGAAAAGAGGTGTCGATGAGTCAGCTCATAAGGGCAACGAAAGATGAACTAACTAAGCAAGGTAAAGTAGTAGTAAGCAGTGACTTCGGAGAATACGGATATCTCTTACGAAGCTAAAATAAGATTGGAAATCGGTTCTTTCGGAGAGTTAGCTATTGATATAATGCTAACTGCAACTGATCGACCTTAAAGAGAGGATCGAAAACAGGAGGGTTAAGCCAAGCAGTAGACATATATTAACCTCCCTTAAGGAGTTTCTTCTGTTGTTATTAAAGTTCGACAGCCCTCTATAATTGGTGATTTATTCCACAGAACAATTTAGCTAAGAATGACGTATCATAGATGAACTGAAAAAGAGAAAGATATATCGCTGTGGACTAGTAACTAGTAGAAAGGGGAGCAGATAATGTCTATGCTCGGAACTGGTTCTCAAGATAAAGACTTGTCGACCGCTCAAGCCTTAGCTAATCTTCTTGAGTAACAGAACCGATCTTTACAGCATGTTGTACTTTTTCTGCTTCTGCTTTAATTAGTTGGGCTAATGCTTTTTCTTCAAGAGCAATGGACGCTATAATAACATTTAAAGCTTCCTCTCTTGTCCGCTTAGGCATCGTAGGTAGAGACATTTTCTTTCCCTCCTTATCGATGATATATGCCAAAAGAGACAAGCCAATGAGCTTCTTTTTCTAGTAAAAGGAAGCTTTTTTTCCTCTGCTTTTATCTATGACTTACATAGGAAATAATAGCATTCCTGAAAAAAGAATCAAGAAAAGCGAGTAATTCTTGAGAATTCTATTCATTATGCTATATAATATTGCTAAGTGCCTGAGAGGGATTAAGAAATATTCTTGCAGACCTTGTTTAGATATTGAATGGTGTAAAAGAGGTTAGCATCTATGGAGTATATCATACTTTGTATTACTGCTTGGTTTTTAGGTTTCGCACCTACACTAGGCATTTACGTGGCTGTTCCGAGCACATTGCTCATGGGTCTCGATCCTGTTTCTACTATTATATGGGCTGGCATCGGCAACTTCCTACCAATACCACTGTTGGTATACTTCTATGATCAATTTATTAAAGTGCAGTGGATCAAAAATCGTTTAGAAGCATTAAAGAGTCATCGCTTCCGCAAACAGGTAAAAGAATATGGGGCTTATATGGTTTTAGTTACGACTCCTTTCATCGGTACTTGGGTTATTGGGGTGCTAGCTCGAGCTTTTGGCATGGGAAAAACAAAGCTTTTTGCATCTTCTGCTATTAGCATCTTAGCCTACAGCATTGTTTTTGCTATTCTGACCCAAATGGGTGTAGACTTTCTAAAATGATAAAAAGTGCAGAAACCTTACCAGTAGTGGTAAGGTTTCCTACATATTTAAGCACCTTGACAGTTATGACTGATGAAGCGTATAATTTCTATATACAAATAGTGAACAATTTAATAAGTAGTCGCATGACTGGCGGAAGTGGAGTTTACCACAGGGAGTGTGACTTTTTCCATTAATAGCCGACCGCCTGGGCAAGAAACGTCCAGGCGGTTTTATATTTTTAAAACCTTACACAAAGCCTGGACAAAGAAATCTTAGAAAAATGCAATAACAATATTGTACATTCTCTCTAGGAGGTAGGCACATCATGGAAAAAGCATGGAATGAATTCAAAGGTTGCAAATGGAAAAGAGAAAGCGATGTCCGGGCATTTATTCAAGACAACTATACTCCTTATTACGGTGATAGTGAATTTCTAACAGAGCCTACAGAAAGAACAAAAGCTCTTTTTGCAAAAGTTCAAGAAAAAATGAAAACAGAGCGCCAACGCGGTGGCGTCTATGATGTTGATACGAACACAGTAAGTACTATTACATCTCATAAAGCTGGTTATATAGATCAAGAAAAAGAATTGATTGTAGGCTTGCAAACAGATCAAATGCTAAAGCGCTCTGTGATGCCTTTTGCTGGCATTCGCATGGTCAAGCAATCTTGTGAAGCTTATGGTTACGAACTTAACCCAGAGATAGAACGTATTTTTACTGAATATCGAACCACCCATAATCAGGCAGTTATGGATGCTTATACACCAGAGATGCGCTTAGCTAGAAGAACAGGCTTAATTACAGGACTACCTGATGCTTATGGTCGCGGTCGGATAATTGGTGATTATAGACGAGTAGCTCTCTACGGTGTAGAACGCCTAATCGAATTCAAAAAAGAAGAGCTATCTACAGTAGGCCAGACTGTTATGGATGAAGAAAGCACTCGCTTACGTGAAGAGCTTAAGAGTCAGATCAAAGCTCTACAAGATCTGGTCACCATGGCTAATTCTTATGGCTTTAACATTCGTCGTCCTGCCGAAGACAGCCGTGAAGCCATTCAATGGCTTTATTTTGCCTATCTCGGTGCAGTAAAAGAACAAAATGGCGCGGCCATGAGCATTGGACGTATTTCTACCTTTTTGGATATATACATGGAGCGGGATCTTCAACAAGGAGCTTACACAGAACAAGAACTGCAGGAAATGATGGATGACTTTATCATTAAACTGCGCCTAGTACGTTTTCTCCGTCCACCTGCTTATAATGAACTCTTTAGCGGTGACCCTACTTGGATAACAGAGAGTATAGGCGGCATGGGGATAGACGGCCGCACCTTAGTAACCAAAAACTCCTACCGCATTCTGCAAAGTTTACAGAACTTAGGGCCTGCACCAGAGCCGAACTTGACAGTGCTCTGGTCCGAAAAACTACCACTACCATTTAAGCGCTTTTGTGCTCACTTATCTGCTTCCACATCAGCAATTCAGTATGAAAATGATGATTTAATGCGACCCTATTGGGGAGACGATTATGGAATTGCCTGCTGTGTTTCTGCTATGCCCATAGGCAAGCAGATGCAGTTTTTTGGAGCTCGCGCTAACTTAGCCAAAGCACTACTTTATGCTATCAACGGTGGTAAAGATGAAATGACAGGCGAGCAAGTTAGTCCACACTTTGCTCCTATTACATCAGATCTTCTGAATTATGACGAAGTAATGGAACGTTTTGATAATTTCATGGACTGGATGGCTCGACTTTATATGGACATGCTTAACATCATCCACTTCATGCACGATAAATATGCTTACGAAAGCTTGCAGATGGCTCTTCATGATCGTGATATATTGCGGACCATGGCTTGTGGTTTTGCGGGCTTCTCCGTCGTAGTGGACTCCTTGTCAGCCATTAAGCATGCTAAAGTTTCTGTACTTCGCAATTCAGCAGGTTTAGCTGTAGACTATAAGATTGAAGGCGATTACCCTGCCTATGGCAATGATGATCTAAGAGCCGATCAGATAGCTGTTGATATGGTAAAAGGTTTCATGAAAAAACTGCGCAGTTGCCAAAGTTATCGCAAGTCAGTACCAACGCAAAGTATACTAACTATCACATCTAATGTGGTTTACGGTAAAATGACAGGAAATACACCTGATGGACGCAGAGCTGGCGAAGCTTTTGCACCTGGTGCTAACCCCATGAGCGGCCGTGATCGAAAAGGCGTGCTAGCTGTAATGAACTCCCTAGCTAAATTACCTTACGAACACAGCCAAGATGGCATTTCCTATACTTTCTCTATCATTCCTCAGACCTTAGGAAGCACAGAAAAAGAAAGAAGCAATCATCTTGTGGCTCTCTTAGACGGATATTTTCAACAAGGAGGACATCACATCAACGTTAACGTCATAGATCGTGATAAGTTGATTGAAGCGATGGAACAGCCGGAGAAACATCCGCAACTAACTATCCGAGTATCTGGCTATGCTGTTAATTTTATTAAGCTCACTAGAGAACAGCAACTTGATGTGATTCAACGAACTTTTCATGAAAAGTTTTAAAGAAACAACAGGCCAAGTGCATTCTGTCGAGACTTTTGGCACAGTTGATGGACCTGGCATTCGTTATATACTTTTTCTTGCTGGTTGCCCCCTGCGATGTATATATTGTCACAACAGCGATACTTGGGATTACACAATCGGTGAGACAAGAACAGTTTCAGAAGTTTTTGAAGATCTTTTACGATATAAAGCCTACTACGATCGAGCCGGAGGCGGGATCACCCTCTCCGGTGGTGAACCTACCTTACAGCCTTATTTTTTAGCAGAGCTCTTTCAACGCTGTCAAATAGAAGGAATCCATACTTGCCTTGATACATCAGGCTTTTGCGATCTAGAAAAAGCACAACTTTTTTTGCCTCATACGAACCTAGTGCTACTTGATCTCAAGCATATGGATGGCCCTAGACATCAAGAGATCACAGGCGTCTTACCTGATAAGACTTTTGCTTTTGCCCATTACTTGGCAGAGAAGAAAATCCCGACCTGGATTCGCTATGTGCTAGTACCTGGTTATACAGATGCAACAGAAGATATAGAAAAGTTATGTCTTTTTGTGAAAAAGTTAAATAATGTAGAGCGAATCACCTTTTTACCCTTTCATCAACTAGGCAGTGCGAAACGTAAGACTCTTAATATTGCAGATCCCTTACAAGATCTACAAAGCCCTAGTAAGGAAAGTATCGAAATAGCGCGAAATATTGCTCGGAAGCATAATTTAGTAACATAAAATTATAAAAAAACTAACACATTCTTGACGCAATTGGCAGAATAATTTACCATTATTATTAAGAAAATAAGAAGGGGGAGTAGCTATGCTAGAGAAAGTGCTGTTATGCACAGACTTATCCCCACCATCAGACAAGCTAGTACAGTTTGTTGCAAGCCTGGGGAATGTAGGCGTAAAGGAAGTAATCTTAGCCCATATACTTAGCACTGGCCAGCATCCTGCACTAGACTTGGCAGTACCAGAAAACATTATCAAAAAGCTTGAACAGCAGAAAAGAATTTTAGAGAATAAGGGTTTGCAAGTTTCTATAGAAGTTAGCTTTGGAATACCCTCTGCAGAACTTAAGAATCTAGCGGAGAAAAAGGACGTTTCAGCAATTGTAATTGGATCTCATGGCAAAGGTATTTTCAAAAAATTAGCCATCGGCAGTGTTTCCTCAGAAGTACTACAGAATACATCAATTCCTTGCTTGTTTATCCCTATTGCACTTGTGGATACAGAAGAATGCTACCAATTGCCTTGTGAAAGCCTTTTTTCTAAAATTCTATATTGTACAGATTTTTCTACAGCAGGAAAACAATCATTCATAGAACTGAAAAAAATTGGCCAAGAGAGAGACCTTTCCGTAACTATTTTACACGTACAAGATAGAAGCCTTGTAGAAACGTATTACTGGCAAAAAATCGATGATGTTGCTGAAGAAATTTTTGAGGAATTGAAGCAACAAAAAAGTGAACTAGATGATGCAGGGCTTAAAGATGTACATATCAAGCTTAGTTATGGTTTTCCGAAAGAAACAATCATAGAAAGACTACAGAATGAGGAATATTCTCTTCTCCTTATGGGTAGTCAAGGAAAAGGATATATTGAAGAACTTTTCTTGGGCAGTGTTAGTTACAGCGTTGTGAGAAAATCACCTGTGCCAGTGCTCCTAGTACCACCGAAAAGATAAAGCATAATAAATAGAGAAAAACGAAGAAATAAAAAAAGAAAGAAAAAGAAAGCTTTTCCTAAAAGAAAAGGCTTTCTTTTTCTTTTTTTAATATGAAGCACTCTAGGAGTTTACAAGCAACCGCTGTAAAGGACTATGCAGGGAGATCCACTTTCTTAATTTGCTAAGAGGGATATAGACCTCTTTACCCTTCAGGAACAAAACGAGGGTGTTAAAAGAAATGTAATAATCACCGTCTTCATCGAAATGCTTCTTTTCTTTTAATAGAAAAAAAGATTGGAATATTTCCTCGAGAGCTTTTTCCGTTGAAAGTAACTTACTAATCTTTAACTTTTCACCTGTGTTTAAATCGAAAGTAATAGATTTTAGCTGGCTTTCTGCTTGCTCAATATCAGGCTTATGAAAAAAAAATTCTTGACTTAGGCTGAGCAAATATCTCGTATTGAGGTTAACTTTATATCTTCCAGTAATCATGACGGGGTCTTCGTCCTGGCCATAACTCTGGCTTTCGATTGTTTGGTGAACTAGATGCTTAATTTGCTCATTTACTGACTCTTCTATTGAATAATCGGTAAAGTTTCCGAGTCGAGGATGAGTCAAGTCGAGACGAGGACCGGTTATTTTTTGACTAATTACCTTAGGGTCACAAGGTGCTTCGTAAAGATAAATCATCACTGATCTCTCCTTTTGATGATTGGAGAATAAAGCAGAGAGAAAAAAGATACCTAATCCATTTTATGTAAAAAATATAAGCTTGGAACTATTGTTTTCCGAACTATCCCTAATGCTGTCATAAAGAGTCGCCACTAGAGAGATAATTCTTTTAGCGACATTCTTATGTCTGCGACGACTACGATGCGTCCTCGGCGTAAGTACTGTCTAGTGTAAAAAAGTATGTTAGAAACACTCAGACAAAGATTAGCGTGAAGAGAGCAGGGGTATATTGGAAGAATTTATCAAAGTAGTTTGGAAATCTATTGCTGTATTTTTAATTTTAATTATCTTAAGTCGAGTGATTGGTAAGAAATTATTATCCCAGTTGACTTTCTTTGATTTTGTAATTGCTATCGTTATGGGAACAGTAGCTGGTGCTTTTATTGTCACAGAAGTGGAAGGACGCTGGGTTCTGCTAAGTCCTCTGATTTTGACGATCAGCACTCTTGCTCTAAGTTTTCTGACTACAAGTAGTTTAGCGGCTCGCAAAGTGTTAGAAGGAGAGCCAGTTGTAGTAATTCAAAACGGAAAAATCATGGATCACAACATGCTTAAACTACGTCTCCATCTTGATGATCTGGAAATGCAACTGCGAGAAAAAGGTGTTTTTGATATTCGTGAAGTGGAGTTTGCTATTTTTGAGCCTCACGGCTTTTTGAGTGTCTTGAAAAAATCACAACACCAAGCCGTAACAATGAAAGATTTAGGCTTTGATACGGCTTACAAAGGTTTAGCAACGGAAATTATAAAAGACGGCGATGTACTAGAGCAGAATTTGAAGCAGAACAACCTTACTTTTAGCTGGCTTTATGACGAACTGCGGCGAAGAAAGATAGAACGTATCTCCGATGTTTTCTATGCTAGCTTAGAAAGCGATGGAACTCTTTATGTAGACTTGTATGATGATAAGCTAGATTATGTTCATAAAGTTGAAGATTCGTAATCCTCTACTTTGAAAAAACTTCACCAAGCAAGAAGTTGAACAAAGTTAGCAACTTAATAAAACCTTCGTTTATAAGGGGTAAAACGAAGTTAAAAGAATCAAAAAGAATCTAAAAGGAGCTCTCCACGTGAGGAGAGCTCCTTTTAGGCATATTAATTAGCTATGGCTATGCAATCACATTGACTGATTCTGAGTACTTCAATAGATAACTAAAGTAAAGCTTTGCTTAGCTAGTTAGACCTAGCTCTTTTGCCAATGCTGTAAAGGCTGGCAAGGAGCGTTCAATCATTTCTTTGTCAACGCAGTAGGAGATGCGGAAGTATCCAGGCTGTCCAAATCCACTGCCAGGTACAAGGAGGATGTTGTGCTTTTGAGCCGCTTCTACGAAGTCAATATCTTTTTCCAGTGGTGACTTCGGGAAGAGGTAAAAAGCGCCATCAGGCTTCACCATTTCAAAACCAATGGAAGTAAGATGATTATAGAGCATGTCCCGGCGCTCTTGATAAGCTTGAACGTCTACAGTCTCTCTTTGTAAACCTGCCACGAGGCGTTGCATCAGTGCTGGTGCATTGACGAAGCCTAAGATACGGTTGCAGAAGACGAGGCCATCAACTAAGAGAGCGACTTGATCAATCTGGGGATTCACTGCAATATAGCCAATGCGTTCACCTGGTAAAGCTAAGTCTTTACTATGTGATGTTACCACAATGCTATTGCGAATGTGGCCGAGAACTGGTGGTACTTTCACATCGTCATAGACAATTTTAGCATAAGGCTCATCAGAGATTACATAAATGGTGCGACCATATTGAGCACCTTTTCTCTCCACTAATTCATGTAGCTTGTCGAGACTGTCGCTATTGTAGACGACACCAGTCGGATTGTTAGGAGAATTGATAATAATCGCTTTAGTCTTATCAGTAATCGCTTTTTCAATTGCTTCTAGATCAAGCTGAAAATCTTCTCTACTCTGTACAACTACAGGCAAGCCGCCGTGATTGGTAATATAAAACTTATACTCGACAAAAAAAGGTGCCGAGATAATTACTTCGTCATCCTGATCAAGGATGGCTTTGAAGATAACATTCAATCCGCCGCCAGCGCCCACAGTCATAATTACGTGCTCAGCTGTTAAGTCCTCGCCACTATCTTCTTGCAATACTTTGGCAATGGCCGCCCTCGTTTCTGGATAACCTGCATTGCTCATATAGCGATGCATGCCTGGTACAGGCGCATTGGCGATTTCTTTTAAAGTTTTATGAAAAGCTTGTGGTGGCTCGTCAGTGGGGTTACCTAAGGTAAAATCGTAGACTTTATCAGCTCCATGAAGAGCTTTTAAGCGTCCACCTTCTTCGAACATCTTACGAATCCAAGAGGATTGAGATAATTGATTCTCAATCTTTTTTGCGATAGGAATATTAATCGCCCCTTTCCATCACTATTCCTATCTATTGTAGAGCTTGTCGCATCTTGGCACAACTATAAAATCTCTTTTCAAAAGTCATCTTTTTCATCAACAGTTCAACATCTATAAACTCAAATTGTAGGCAAGTAACTCAAGTCAAGATTAGAGTTGCAAGAAGAGAGTCATCAAAAAGAGAGACGCTAAGAAGAGAGTATAAGTTAATGGAAGTGGAATTAGATGAAGCTATCAATGAAGCTCTAGAAACTCTTTAACCTCTTCCATATTAGTCGTAGGTTGCTGACAAGCAAAGTCGCGGCAGACATAGAAAGTAAGATTATGATTGAGTGGTTTCATATCTCGCACAAAGGGAGCTACATCCTCTAAGCCTTTATACTCAGCTCCTGCAAAACGGTAAAGAAAGACAGTCTCCGGCAAAAACTGTTGTTCTAAAGATTTTAGGCTTTCACGTACTTCTTCAATATCTTTATCGGCTACAACAACTATTTCGTTGTTAGGCGTAAAAGAGAAGAAGAGAGCCATTAAAGAATAAGAGTGTCCCGCTGGAAGAGCAGAGATTTGTGCTGAAAAAGCATTTAGCAGATCAAGAGCCTGTTCCTCCCACGCGGTATCTCCAGTTAACCGAGCAAGGCGCAGTAAATTAAGAGCCGATACGGAATTACCTGAAGGAGTTGCACCATCATAGATTTCTTTTGGTCGAGCTAGCAATTCTTCAGCATCACTGCCATAGAAGTAAAAGCCACTGTCTTCAGTATCCCAGAACAACTTAGTTTGTTCTTTTTGTAGATTAATTGCTTTCAGGAGATAGTCGGACTTCTTGCTACTATGGTAAAGCTCGAGGAGAGACCAGATTAGACAAGCATAATCATCAAGATAGCCCAAATGAGCCGCTTCTCCATCGCGATACCGAGCTAGGAGACGACCATTTTCATTACGCAAGTTATCCCAGATAAATTGAAATGCCTTTTCTGCCGCTGAGAGATATTGACTGTCTTGCAAGACTCGAGCGCCCATAGCTAGGGCCGCAATCATCATACCGTTCCAAGAAGTTAAGATTTTGTCATCTTTATAAGGATGAACTCTTTTTTCGCGCAGTGCCCAGAGTGTTTGTTGAGCCTCGAAAAGCTTTTCTTTCCAATCTTCTTCACTATAAGGATGAGAAAAAGGAACTTGATTAGCGTAAACGCGATTTAAGATGTTATAACCTTCGAAGTTACCTTTTTCAGTGACGCCATAATATTGACAGAAAAGCTCACCCATTTCATTTCCTAATGCTTCTTTGATCTCTTGAGGTGTCCAGACGTAGAATTTTCCCTCTACACCTTCAGAATCAGCATCTTCGGCTGAATAGAAGCCCCCTTTGCGATCAGTCATATCTCGAAGTACATAACTGAAGATATCTCGTGCTACTTGAGCGTACTCTTCTTTCCCCGTTGCCTGATAGCATTCGAGATAAGCAATAGCAAGCAAAGCGTTGTCATAAAGCATTTTTTCAAAGTGAGGAACAAGCCATTTATCATCCGTTGAATAGCGAGAAAAGCCGTAACCAAGGTGATCATAGATGCCACCGGCATGCATGGATTGAAGCGTTTTTTCTACCATATCTAGTGCTTCTTTTTCTCGGCCATACTTCCAGTAGCGAAGTAAGAAAGTAAGATTTTGCGGCGTAGGAAATTTTGGTGCATGACCAAAACCACCATAGCGCTTGTCAAACTGATGCTTCAACCACTGATAGCCCTCGCGAAGTGCTTCCGCTCTTAGTTCATCATGAGAGCGTGCGGAAACATCTTTTTGAAGTCTTTCAGCCGACTTGGTTCCGATTTTTTCCAAGCTGGGGCGATCATTCTGCCACTTTTCTTGAATCACCGTCAGAATATCCATTAAGCCAGGACGGCCATGCTTGCTATGCTTAGGATAGTAAGTACCTACGAAGAAAGGTTTTTTTTCTGGTGTTAAGATAGCTGTTAAAGGCCAACCACCCTGTCCTGTCATGGATTGACAGACAGTCATGTAGATATGATCCACATCAGGGCGCTCTTCGCGATCCACTTTGACAGCAATGTAATGCTCTTTCAAGAGAACTGCCACTTCCTCGTCTTCAAAAGACTCTCTTTCCATAACATGACACCAGTGGCATGTAGAATAACCTATAGAGAGGAAGATGGGCTTGTCTTCTTTTTTCGCTTTTTCAAAAGCTTCTTCGCCCCATTGGTACCAGTCCACAGGATTGTAAGCATGCTGTAGGAGATAGGGGCTTTTGGAGTGGATGAGGCTGTTTGGTCTGCGATTATGGGGGTTTTGGGTTAG
Organism: Heliorestis acidaminivorans; assembly: GCF_008933955.1. Classification (GTDB taxonomy): domain Bacteria; phylum Bacillota; class Desulfitobacteriia; order Heliobacteriales; family Heliobacteriaceae; genus Heliorestis; species Heliorestis acidaminivorans. Next base: position 3,723 of record NZ_WBXO01000008.1, on the reverse strand, counting down.
GGTCATATGAAGTAAGACCTCCTAACACAGAGTAACACAGAGGGACGGTTCCTCTGTGCACTTGTTTTTTCTTAGTATGTACAAAAAAGGAAGATCTAGAGCCTTCTCAAAAGAATCAAGCTTTTTGTCTTATCATTTTTTAGCTTTGGGCACCTAATGAAAAGAAAACAAAAAAGCTGAAAGCCCTTCTTAGCTTTCAGCTTACTAATAAATACAACGCCACGGTGAAACACCATGGCGTTTTCATGCAAAAGGATCTTCGGCAGGGTGGCTCTTCCTGCATCTCCTAACACCTTTCGATGGGCGGCGGCTACCTGTTCCGCACCTCAAAGATTCTTCTGCAATTAAAAATATATTCAAATTCTATTGATATAATAGCAGTCTTTTTCCTGGTTCGCAAACATTTAATTTAGGCGAATTCATGCAGAAAAATAGCTAAAGAGCTTGATTTTGAGATAAGCCTTTCCATTGAAACAAGCCCTCTGTTTTCGCTACCATTTCCTTGCATCTATCCTTAGAATTCGCAAATTCATCAATATCTTTCAATACACTTATTTTCATTGCATTAATGATGCTGATAAAACCATTCTTCAAATTCATGGAACGAAACATCTAAATCTTTGGCGATTGCTTCAACCAGGGAAGGTGAATATTTTCGTGTGGTCCCATGTTTAATATGTATCGTAAATGGCTTACCAGAACGGTTGAGTCCAAGCCATTTATTGTTTCTAAATTTTAATGAACCAGGCAAAGTAAAGTGTTTCAAAAAGGCTTCTAATTCGTTCTTACGTAACTCTCTAAATTTAGGGCTCATAGGCTAACCTCAAGAATTCGTACGTCGTCATTTGCGTCTATATCTTGAAAAACCTTTTGCTCACCAAATGCTTCGATCAATTCTTGAATAGATTCTCTTAAATTATTCAAAGCTTCCTCTGGTGTATGACCCGTAGCTATTGCACGCACAGGTTCACATCGAGCCATAAATTCATTATCATTAATTTTTTTGATCGTGACGGGAAGCTTATAACTCATAATACTTCACTCCCAAAACTATTTAAACCTATTTCACTTTTCATACTCTACCAATTCAAGCCAATGGTGCACCTGATATTGTTTCTCCACTCTATCACGTTACCTCTTCTAAATGCAAACTATTTTAACAAAAAAATGAAATTATTACCATGTTCTTTGAAGAATATTTAGTTGAGTTTACCGACATGGCACCAGTGACAAGTCGAATAACCTATACTTAGAAAAAACTGGTTTATCTTCCCTTTTTGCTTTTTCAAAAGCTTCATTGCTCCATTGATACCAGTCCACAGGATTGTAAGCGTGCGTAGGAGATAAGGGCTTTTGGAATGGAGCAGGGGGGAGGTTAGGGTCATGTATGTCAAGACCTCCTAAAAAAACGTACAGATCTAGTATGTACAAGAAAGAAAGCCTTACAGCCCTGTTAAATTTAAGTTTGCTTTTTCAAGGATTATCAAACAGCCTATTTAGACTTTCTTCGTCAAACAAATCCAAGCACATCCAAACAGTAACCATTGAAGGATTTTCCAAATACGATCTATCGACGACGAAGAAACCTCTATCTTGATACCAGCTGATTAAGCGCAGATCATCATCTTTTAAGGCCTCTAAAAAAATATACCTTTCATTCGTAACATGGGCCAGATAAATGATTTTCTCTACGATTTCTCGACCAATTCCTAATTTTTGAACTGTATCAGAGACGGCCAAATAGTGAACAATCATAACTTGCCTATTGACAATTTTAATTGTATCTCTAGAAAGAGTAAAAAAGCCAACCATATCAGTTCCTCTATATACAACGGAGGTACTTCTATGCTTGGCATAAAAATCATATAGTGCTGTCGTTCGTAGATATTGATTAATGCTTTCATTGCCACAATCAGATGTAGTGACAGGCCTTTCGTTGGAAATTCTTTCAAAAACTAACTCACTAGGTTTTTGATACATAACGTTCACCTAGCTTTTTAACAAGCCTTTCTTGGATCTTTTTCTCTCTTTGAAGAAATGCTTTTGCAGCTTCGGGGCTCATTTTAGGTTTTTCATCGTTCGTGAAGATGTTGATGCGAAAGGAATCTTTGTTTTTTTCACTTTTCATGATCTTCAAATCCTTTCTAGGCACAATATAGGATTTGACCGTTCTTCAAAATTTCCTCAAGAAATCCACTTTTGTCGTTACCTTCTTCTAATAAAATCGGTTCGATTCTATCATCTATGTCCCTTCTTAATTTATAAAGCAGGGCTTCCATTTCTAAGAAATCATCATCGATTGTATCAACTATTACAGCTATATCAATATCGCTTTCTTCTTTCCAATTACCTTTTACATAGGAACAATATAAAACAACTTTTATTGGCTTAATTATTTCACTTACTAAGTTGGCATAGTCAGTTGCTTTTATTAAAGCTTGGCTCTTATCCATTGAAACAAACCTTCCGTTTCCTCTATTATTTTTTTGCATCTTTCCTTAGACAATGACTTTAACAATTTGTCTTTTGCAGTCGGATATCTTGCTTCTATGTTCAATGGTTCAAGTAAATCAATAATGTCTTTTTGTTGATCATCAAAGCATTCATAGATGCCTAGTTTTTTCGCCAATTACAGTAAGGTTATGTGTGTGTAGAGGATTATCAGTATAGCCGATTGAGAGTAACACAGAGGGATGGTTCCTCTGTGCACTTGTTTTTTCTTAGTATGCACAAAAAAGGAAGCCTTACAGCCAAGAAGTGATAAAAGCCTGTGAATGCAGTTCAGTTCATCATTCACAGGCTCTCTACTCTATCTGTCTTTCGTTTAACAAGCATACTAGATTTTTCTTTAATTCTGGAATGTTATAGACATAAGTATCCCAGACAATATCAAGGTCAACACCGAAGTATTCGTGGATAAGCATATTACGCATTGATATAATCATGGACCAAGGAATCGTAGTATGTCGTTGTTGAAATTCACGAGAAACTTTATTTGCAGCTTCACCGATAATCTCTAGTCGGCGAATTACAGCATCTTGTAGCTGTGTTGACTGATAGAACTCTTCTTGGGAGATTATTTGAAGGTAAGATTCAATTTTTTCAATTGAATCAAGCATATGAACAAGATAGATACGATCACGCTGATTTATTATCATAGATCACCCTCTTTTCTTTGTCAACAATATCTCGAAGGAAAGGGGAGAGTCCTTTTATCGTTACAACATCGACGTCGCGACCAAATTCATCTTTTAATTCTTCAATTAACTTGCAAAAATCAAACATAGACTTCCTTGCGTTAGGGGCATATTCAATTAACAAATCAATATCGCTATTTTCGGTTTCTTCTCCACGGGCGAAGGAGCCAAAAATAAAAGCTTGTACAACGCCATAACGAGAAAAGATAGGACCTGCTTTTTTTTGTATGAGTCCTAGATTCATGTTTGTTCACCTCAAGACCGTTATTAAGAAATCAACAGGCGCGGTTTTCTTGCTTGTCCACATCATCATGCTCCCTTCCTAGAGTATTATAGCGAAAAAATGAAAAAATTACCATATTCTTTTAGAGGTTATTTAGTTGACTTGATCTATATGTCATCAGTGATAAGTGCTATAGCCGATAGAGAGGAAGATGGGCTTATCTTCTTTTTTCGCTTTTTCAAAAGCTTCTTCGCCCCATTGGTACCAGTCCACAGGATTGTAAGCATGCTGTAGGAGATAGGG
>NZ_WBXO01000032.1 GCF_008933955.1 Heliorestis acidaminivorans | reverse complement strand
AGTCCCGCAACCCCATACTTCAAAGAAGTATGGTTTAGGCTCTTCCCCGGTCGCTCGCCGCTACTGGGGGAATCTCGTTTGATTTCTTTTCCTCCGGGTACTTAGATGTTTCAGTTCCCCGGGTTGTCTTCGTACACCTATGTATTCAGTGTACGATACCTAGATATGACTCTAGGTGGGTTGCCCCATTCGGGTATCCACGGGTATTACGCCTGCTTGCGGCTCACCGTGGCTTTTCGCAGCTTACCACGCCCTTCTTCGACTCTCAGCGCCAAGGCATCCACCGTATGCTCTTATTAACTTAACCTAAACGGATGTTAGGTTGTTAATCGCGGCCATGGATGGCCGTAGGCGATTAACTTCCTACATATCAGGTTGTTCTTCGCGACCATGGATGGTCGTTGGCGAAGAACTTCCTTTGTCATGAAATTAAGACCATTTTGCAAAGATAACTTTGCGTTGGCTTTTAATTCCATAGTTATTACATCGCTTTACTTTTCTCTGTGCAGTTTTCAAGGAACAATTTTGTTTTGGGTTTTTACCCAATCTGGCAACGTTCTACTCTCCCAGGGGCCAACGCCCCAAGTACCATCGACGCTGGAGGACTTAACTGCTGTGTTCGGGATGGGAACAGGTGTAGCCCCTCCGCCATCGTCACCAGATCTTTTTGATTTTCTTGAGTTTTTGCTTTTGTCACAATGATTTGTAATGTTTTTTACTATTTTACAGTGTTTCCCTTTATTATTTGAGCCACAAAAAATCGCGAGAGTCTTATCGACCCTAGCGTTTTCAGGTGTCTAATAATAAAGTTGGTGGAGATGAGCGGAATCGAACCGCTGACCCCCTGCTTGCAAGGCAGGTGCTCTCCCAGCTGAGCTACACCCCCACTGTGTATGGTGGGCCTAGATGGACTCGAACCATCGACCTTACGATTATCAGTCGTACGCTCTAGCCAGCTGAGCTATAGGCCCTTGTTGGATCTGGCAACGTTCTACTCTCCCAGGGGCCAACGCCCCAAGTACCATCGACGCTGGAGGACTTAACTACTGTGTTCGGGATGGAAACAGGTGTAACCCCTCCGCCATCGTCACCAGATCATATTGTGTTTTTCTATCGGAACTAGAAGTATATTAGAGTTGACCTATATAATCAACCTGTAATGTTTTCCAGTCCCTCAAAATCAAACAGTTGTATAAGTTAGCCGTGCGTCTATGACTACCAGCCTTTCTCTTCTTGCTTCCTCTGA
>NZ_WBXO01000031.1 GCF_008933955.1 Heliorestis acidaminivorans | reverse complement strand
TGACCCGTACCCGATTTGTTGAACACCTAAGAGTGAGATAAAATACTCTTAGGGAGGGCGATGAAAATGCCAAGAAACGGAACGAGATACAGCGAAGAATTCAAGAAGAACACAATACGAATGATCAACGAAGGTAGAAGCGTACAGAGTGTAGCCGAGGACTTAGGCGTAAGTGACCAAACCATCTATCGTTGGATGGAACGTGATAAAGTTAAGGAAAATCCCGATCAAGCAAGGATTCAGGAGCTCGAAGCAAAGCTAAAAGCTGCCGAAAAAAGAACAGCAGAACTAGAGGAAGCGGTAGTAATCTTAAAAAAGGCTACAGCCATTTTCGCAAATCAACACCGGAAGTAATGTACTACCAGCTTATCCGGGACAGTCGCTCCGAACATTCGGTGGCGAAGATGTGCTATTATTTGGAGCTTTCACGAAGTAACTACTACGCCTGGATAAACCGAAAACCCAGCCTTCGTCAAAAAGATGATGCTCAGATTTTAGAACTTATCAAAGAAAGCCATCAAGCTAGCAAAGGGATTTATGGATTGGACAAGATATTAGCCGATGTACGAGAACAACGTCAGTGTAGCCGTAAACGGGTAAATCGTTTAATGAAGGAAAACGGAATCTGTTCAATTAGGCGAAGAAAATACAAAGCTACAACCAATTCTAATCACAGCATGCCTGTGGCAGAAAATCTGTTAAATCAAGACTTTGAAGTGAACGCACCAAATAAAGTTTGGGTTTGTGACATATCATATTTGCCAACAGAAGAAGGCTGGGACTACCTGGCTACCGTTAAGGATCTGTATCACAAAGAAATCGTTGGCTGGGCCATGAACAGTACGATGACACGAGAGCTAGTCATAGAAGCACTCCAAAACGCTATTAATAAGCATCGTCCTCACGAAGGTCTGATTCATCATTCAGATCGTGGAAGTCAATATTGCAGCAGAGATTATCAAGCCCTGCTTGCTAAACATAACATGCGTCCTAGCATGAGCCGTAAAGGAAACTGCTACGACAATGCTCCAGCAGAAAGCTTTTTCGGTACCATCAAAAGTGAAATGATCTATCTACATAAGTTCAAAACACGGAAAGAAGCCAGAAAAGCCGTATTCGAATACATCGAGATATTCTACAACAGGAAGCGTAGGCACCAAAACCTTAACTACCTTTCTCCCATTGAATATCTGAAAAAATACAAACTTTCAACAAGTAGCAAGGGAAAAGCAAAAACGCAGACCCTGTCGTCGACCGCCTAATTGATGCATCCTTCATACAGAAAGGCGAC
>NZ_WBXO01000007.1 GCF_008933955.1 Heliorestis acidaminivorans | reverse complement strand
AGTAGCAAGGGAAAAGCAAAAACGCAGACCCTGTCGTCGACCGCCTAATTGATGCATCCTTCATACAGAAAGGCGACTGTCAAGGGTCGCCGAAGGCGACGGCGAAGCCCTAGCCCTTGACTGGCGACTGGCTGTATGAGACCCTTCGGGTGGCGGTGACGACGTCGAATAAAGATACTTTATGTAATTCTACGAAAGACCGAGAAATCCACACTTAGTGGTGTCCAATAAAGCGGGAAGACCTCACCCTGCCGACTAGAGCTAGATTCTAGGTGGAAAGATGTACTTCATAGCGAAGCAAAATTCTGTTTGATAACTAAACAGGGGAAGGACTATCAAGCCTCTCCTGTTCTTATTTTGCTCATGATATTCGTAATTTCTGGATATTTTTTCATCATGTTCGGGACATTATGTATTGGCATTAACAGTATTATAATTACCAACCATCAGCATTGCTAAATAGTAGCTGTACTTAAGAAGTAAATCTTTTCTTTGGATATTTAACATTAGTTAAATATCATTGCAGACACAATAAAAACTATTATGAAAAGGATAAAGTAAAATACCTGCATAAAAATCATCCCTTTCTTTAAACCTAGCAAAATCAATAATTTTGGACTTGTGTAAAAAAACACTTAGATTCAGGGATATATGCTACAACTTATTGCATATCGTCGACCAGACACCCTCTTGGATCCTTACTCTCCTGTGAAAGACAAAAGTGTTACATAGCGTGAACGTTCAAGATAACAAATATCTGATGAAAAGAATTCTACTCGGCTAACAAGTTCTTATCTTCCATTTCAAGAAGAAACAAACCATAGCCACGCATTGTTTTTTCAATAACTTCGTTGATTTCAATGTTATTAAAATGTTTGTTTCCTACGAATTTTTCCATTGTTCCGTATAAAAATAAAGAGTGCATATACATATTTACAAAATATCGGCGCTTAATTTCTGTCACAATATTTTCCGTCAGATTACGCTTCAAACCGAGGTATCTTCGAATTGCCGGCGAATCCATGTTTATTGCTATGGCTTGAATAGTACCACCATCTATAAGCAAAGTAACCACTTCTTCGCCATTCCAATTGTAATCAGCCCACGTCTTTAAAGTCTTTTCTTCATTATTATTTTGAAATACTTCTATAGCTTCTGGTAATGTAGGTGGTGCTTCTCTATTACTTGGTGGATCTTCTGGATTCTCATTTCTCGATTCTACTACTTTAATCCATACAACTACTTCACGATCTCCATCTGGAGATGTGAGAGATACCGATACTTCTATTTGATCACCCACTGAAAGCTTACTTTCTTTGGGCATCAGCGATAATCGAATCGTTCCCTCAGAAGGACCTGTTTTTCGAATATCAAATAGCTCGGTTGGCTCAGAAGGTATACCAGGTGCTGTTCCTCCGTCTGCCTTATTAGGACGATGCAAAGTTAAGATTTTTACTTGTAATTCACCCGGTTCTGTAGTCCGAACAAAATACTCATTTTCAACATCAGTCTCAAATTTCAAAATCCCATTACCGCCTAGAGGAATGGCTTTTACATTTTGCTTATTGTTTTCTTTAGAACCTTGCAATTTGAAAATTGTAGGAAATCGCTTAGAGTCAATTCGCTGTTTATCTCCAGAAAGATGTTCCGCTGCAGACCGACGTACTTTACCTAAAAAAGTTAATTGAGAATCTTTAGAGATCAATTTTGTTAAATCTGAATCTATATGTAGTTTTTTAGCTAAATTCCTAATAAGATCAGTCGATTTAGCATCTTTATCGATAAGTTGATTTCGGCGCATACGATTAAGTTCTCGCAATTCATGATTCTGCTTAAGTTCACGTACAAGCACATCTAACAGTGATTTCGTAACAGGTCCTTCTCTTAATCGATCTCGAGAAGCCATAAATAAATCTTGATGAACTTTTGTATTTGAGCAATCGACATGTACTAGCATACAATCTCGCAGCATCCCGAACTGTACTTCTTGTGAAATGAATGAGCGTGGTAAATACCCATGAACTTGTCCGTTCAGTGAAAAGACAACAGCCTTATCTTTTATATATTCGTTTCGGTTAACACCGCTTTTAAAAACTGTAGCTTCGATTGCTAGCTTGCCAATATCGTCTCTTTCTAACTCAAATGCTATTATTTTTTCCACATTATTTCGGTCATCTACCAATATACGATTTCGATTACCTAACATTACTTTGCTATCACTATGACCACCGTACCCACGCTTCTCGTAAATTAATAAGGGTATAGCCGGCTTATACAGATATTGATTTAGATCCCTGTACATATCAAGAGTAAAATCGGAACGTGATCCCGTAGGAAGTTGATATGAGTAAAGCTTTACAACTGCACCACCGTTAATAGGCATTTTATTATGCAAGCTTAGATCAAGTTCAATAGCCTTAAAACGAGGTACCATACCATTAGGAGCAAAATATTCATACCATGCACTACGCATTATTGCACGTTCATTTTCTGTCATAATATGACGCCTTACTAAGGTAAATCCAAATGGTGACGTAGTTCCTCCGTTTAATGCTGCAGGTACCATAGAGCCAATTAGTTGATACCTATGTCCTCCACAAAAAGTAACAGCACCTGTTGAGCCCATATTAAAACGACCCTGCACAAATGGAATTTTCACCTTATTTCCACGACCTATTGATAAAAAAGTATCTGGAAAATGATCAGGATGTTGGCCTTCACCGTCATCGAAAACAGTTATATTTGGTGTTTTACGATCTCCAGTAGCTATTACTTGGATTCTTTTTGCAATTTCACGCGGACGTGCTACATCTGACCAATTTAGGTTTCGAACTCCAAAAAATAATGCTACAGCATCTTCCATACTTCGTGGGGCTCCGCTTCCCGGCGGTCCTTCTGGATTAAGGTTAGCTAAACGACACTCTTTAACTAAAATTGAATCAATGCCATTGGTAATTTTTTCAGCAAGTGCTGGTATTGGATTACTTTGTTGGTTTTCAAATGTACCAGCGTTACTTTTTTTACCCCCGTAGGGAAGCCAGTTATCAGGATTAGATAAGGCACTGTCATTAATGCAAATATGATGTACTTCATCTGCTGAGTCTGCATAATACAAACGAAAAAATAAATCCCTACACCAGCTATCCTTCATTTAGCTCACCTCTTCTTAAAACATTAAACTTTTCTCCTCTCGGTCATACAAATAAGCCTTTTCATTTAACACAGTTTAATATCCTTATTTATTATTGACAAATTTCCTATGAGAACTTAAATAAGTCTCTTAGAAAAGTTTGCCCTGCTTCCCCTAAATCACCACCCAGCGGAAAAGAAAGCATCCTCAAGCGAATTTGACCAATTCTTTGCTCTCTTTGGTTTGTTACCTGAAAAGGATATATAAGTATCGCTTCATGACATTCTTTTGCGACCGCATAGGTTACAATTTGATAAACATCCTGTGGACTTGGACGTTCAACGACTTTATACTTCGTATCTAAAATATATAGAACTTGATTTGTTCGCCAATCATAAATTACTAGATCAATAGAAACTATTAATTCACCGTCATGGTCAATTTGAAGACGTTCCTGCTTTTTCAAACGATAATTGTCTGGTAAATGCTCTACTAACCACTGCGCTACAAACTGTTCATATAGACGTGCCATATTTACCAAAAATGGCAACATCTTATGTGCTCCTACACGATGCCCTGGTCCTATGTTATCGAGGAAAAATCGACATAGTATGTGCATCGGTTCGTAATCTTGGCTTAGCCGATTATAGCTTTGTCGTGTTAAATCATTATCCTTTAACGGCACCAAACGAGCATGACCATGAAGACTTTTAAAGGCACGACGAACCTTCATCGTTACTTTTTCACCACAAAAACCACTACATAGAATTAACCAGAGTGTCCAACACAGAATTTGATTCTCTTCAATATCTGCGGTACGCTCCTGATAATTACAACGTATGTGTACTTCCCATGGCTTAGATATGTTGTCCATAGTATCGATTCTTCCACGTACATAAGGTAACTTATCAGAATTATCTCGGTATTCTTGATAGAATCCTTTTTTGCTTCTCTGAAAAACCATATTAGCTAGAAGCTGTGCCAGACGTTCATATAAATCATCTAGGGAATCACATTCAATAAGATCATCTAAAACGATAAAGTTTCTTAGCTGATAGGCATAATCTAGCATCTGAAATAAGTTCGATACCGCTACCTTGGGAATTAAACGTAACTCTAGATGTGTGGAAATTGGAATGGAGCCTACCCACCCTTGAGCCGTTAGCCGCCATTGATGAGCTGTAAGATGAGTCGGAAACTCTACCTGCACTTGCTTGTTATAATTTTTCCAGAGCCATTCACCTATTTCACTGGTCAGTTCTTCTTTTTGCAAATAAACAGGACAATGCTCTGTTAGCTCCAGGACTTGTCTTTTTCTCATAGTTTTAGTTTTCCTTTGATGTGGCTCCAACGATAATCTTGCCATTGGTCTGCCCTATCAAAAAAGTATTCCTCTAGGTACGGCTCAATCTCAAATTGCCAAACATCGGTCAATGATTCTTCTAAGTTATTTTTCAGGAAAAAAGATATTCCTATCTCATAATGGGGGTCATTAATTAATCGATTTAACTCCTGTAAAATCTTAATCAATAATTCCACTGGAAACTGGTTATTCTGATGAAATCGACGAAGCACTTCATAGTCCGGTCTTAAAGGAATAAAAGCAAAACGTCTACGTAAGGCATAATCAACTAATGCAATGGAACGATCAGCCGTGTTCATGGTTCCTATAATGCGTACGTTTTGTGGAATTGTGAAATGGCCACTACAGGACAACGGAATATTTCGATCTCTGTACTCTAATAAATACATTAATTCACCGAAAACCCGAGTCAGATTAGCTCGATTAATTTCATCTATGATAAGAACGCATATGCCATTTCTTTTTTCTGCCTCTTGGCAAAACTCCATAAATCGTCCTGGAGTAAGCTTATACTCCAATTGACCATGCCGATTAACTGCAGGCCGTATTCCCTGTATAAAATCTTCATATGCATAGGCAGGATGAAACTGAATTAGTTTTTGAAAGCCGTTACCGTCTCCAATAAGGTGTTTAGCTAGACGCTGTGCTAAGTACGTTTTCCCTGTTCCAGGTGGCCCATAAAAAATAGCTTGTCCTTTAGATTGAATCACTCGTATCCAGTTAGATAGGTCTTCTTCACTAACTCCGGTCTCTTCAGCGCATTTAATTAATGAATATTCGGGATTCGGTGAAAAAACAGTAGGAGCATCCATCATCGTCTCATCATCGTAAATTGCCTTTACCTGTTCTTTTGATTGGATTAATGCTTCTATGGCCTCTTCTTGCTCTGCCGTAACTGGAAAGTTGGTGCCATTGGCTTGTCGAATGATTAGCATGTCCTTTAATACGGGATGGTCAAGTATGTCTTTACGTAAAATTCTCTCTGGAAGTATAGCTCCTATTTTGAGCCAAACTCCTACCCGTTCTATTTCTCTTGCAATAAAGTAAGGCTCTTCTTCTGGAGCTGCTTGAACAATTTCTGGATCTGTTAAGACCGTTGCAGTAGCAACAAGTCCTGATTTTTCACCAGCCTCCCATAAATACACCTTATGTCCTTTACGAATCTTTGCTTTATAGCGAAAAGTACCCCAGGTTAGCTTTTCAAGAGCATGTAAAGCCCTAGAAAGGTCATACTTTTTGGGGTTAGCCTGAAAAATCCATGTATTTATTTCATCATCATCTGTTTTTCTTGATGGAGTCTCTGTTGAGGTTAGAGCCTCTATGTTGCCTGCTGCAATAAGCTCAATTCGATACTCAAAAGGTCTGCCAGTTTCATAAAAGTCTATATACTCACCAATTTCGTTTGGGAGCTTTATTCTGCTTGAATCTTCTTTTATTGCTTTTTGCTCTTGAATGTATGAATAACTTCTATTTAGTCTTTCCCTGAGTAATTGCTTCATTTCCTCATTATTGTCATAACGTATCTGTAATACATCACCATCGGTTTTCTGTCGATTCACATTGTGCAAAGAAGCTTTATAGCGAATCGTTTCATGAATTAGGAATATTTCAATTCTCTTCTCTCCACGCTCCAAATGAAATCCATCGTTAGCTTGAACAAAATCCGAAATAAAATCTAAAGGAATATGAATTCCATATTCAAAAGTAGAAAGATCAACTTTTTTTCTGCCAATTAAGTGAGGAATGTTTGGCTTTGTCCAGCTATAGCTTTTTTTCATCTCTTAACCACCTTTGAAGCCATTAACTCGTATACATCATCACTTTCTATACCTCTCTATTTCCTTTGTATTTGTCAATCTTTATAATGGAGCACTTCCTCTCTCAATGGCAGCTCTCACTATGAAATTAAATTGCTCCCTAGATATTATTAATGACTCACTTTACAGTCGTTCTTAGTCGACCAGAGGTTTTTCTTTGTACTTCTCAACCCAAAGTCTATAATAGGGGTTATTCCAAACGCTACCATCATAGTATTCAACGTATTTTACAACAGCTAGAATTTTATTAGCATTCTTATTTCTTAATTGCCATCCGCTGTTTCTACCATAAGTTTGGTTTGGTTGAATATTAGCTTCTGCTAGTCCAATTTTCAAATACTCTGGTGTAAGCCACCCAACTTTAATAGGATATCCATTCTTGTCATATGCCATATAACCTACTTCGTATTTTTTCACGACTTTATTAGTAGTATTTTTCACAATAACTTCAGCCATTTCATCGTGAAGCCAATCATGTAGAATACCAGCACTCAAAACTACTAATTCTTGATTTTCTTTTAAATACTCTATTCTTTTTTCTTGATAAATCTCTTTTTTTGCTGTTAATACTTCATCATTTTTTAAGTATTTTAAGCCATCGTTAATAGTATTAATTGCGTTTATGTATTCACCATTGTTATAGTAATTATCTGCTTTTTTAATAATATCATCTTTAAATGTAACTAAGTTATCCTTAATCAGCTTTTGGGCTATATCATAACTATCATCTTCTTCAATTACATTGCCAAAAGCTTTTATTGCTTCACCGTAATTTGTTTTATCAAGATATTCATTCCCTTTTTCAAATGATGTTCTAGACCTTTGAAGCAATTCGATTTTTTCATCTACTTTCTTTATATCATTACTAGAAATTCCTAATTCTAGTAATCCATTTAAGCTTTGTTTAGCTTCTTCGTAATTTGTTTTTTTATTTTTGTAATTGTTAAAAATAGCCGTAGCTTGGTTTTTAATTATTATCTTAACATTTTTCTCTTTTAGTTCATCTCCCTCAATTTTTTGAGAATATACACTTTTTGCTTCAATATACTGTCCTTGTGACAAAAGCCTAGCAAACTTATCGCTATCATCTCCAAAACTAAGTGAGATTAAAACTATAGCAAGTAACAGAACGGATAATCCAGCAGTAAAAGCTACTTTCTTATTTTTTAATATCTTTGAAGTAAAAGTTTCATTGCTACTTTGTTCTGTATTCATCGTATTACACTTTGGACAAGATTCTCTGTTCTCTGGCAGTTCAACACCACACTTAGAACAACTCATTCATTTGTAGCCCCCTTTGCTTTTTTTACCTATTACTTAACAACTACTTTATCTCATTAGCATTTCATTAATATCAAGAACTTTCAAAATAGGCTCAAAAAAGCCTCTCTTAAAATCTTCATCCAAATCAATCCGGTAGTTACCGTCAACTTCTTTTAAACTAACAACAATGGTTTTTCTTTGTATGGGTACCGAATCGTTTTTTATTCCGTCTGTAATGCGTTTAAAGGTATCTTTTGTTGCATCTTGAAAACCCGTCAGTATATTTCCACTAAAACCAGCTAAAGTAATGTCATCTAATATTTTTTCAAGTAATTTTGTTTCATCTATAGCTGTAATCTCTACTAATAATAATGATTTATCTACTTTCTTAATCTCATAACTGAATTTAGAGAAGTACAATTTAGTTATTTCTTTTTTTTGAATATCTTCGTTAACTTGACCTAGCGTTTCAAAATCATCATCATTCACTAACAGTTTTTCTGCTTCATAGTAGTTTCCTTGTATAATCAAGTCAAAAAAGTCCTCAACTACTGTTTTTTTTGCTGTACTTGATCCTGTACATCCTGACATAGTAAGCATTAATACCATGATAAATATTAGTGATTTCTTAATATTCAATACCTATCTTCCCTTTCGCCGCAACTTTTTATAAATCAAGCTAAAAAGTTATTTGATATTCATGGAGCACCAATAACTTCTCAGCGAATTTTTATTTCGATTACTCATTAATCATTGCTCCTCTTTCACAGTGGCCCCCACCCCGTACTCAACTGCTCAGATGCCTGATGATAATTCTTAACCCATCTCTCAACACGCTCTGTCCAGTTAGGAACCAGTTCAGGGTAACTCGAAATAAAATCTCCATTAGAAGCATTCCGATGTAAAAGCTTGTTGAAATAAGCCAACTTCGGCAACCGATGAAGCTTCGTTCCGTTACATTCGTTACAAGCATAGATAAGATTTTCTAAAGTCGATGTCTTAACGAAGACCCAAGGGATAAAATGATCTGCCCTTGCTTGGCTCTGAGATGAACTACCGTCTAATACACGCTCACAGTAATAACAACGGTTCTCTTGAAAATCAATTACATAGGATTTTGCTTTATTTGGGAAGTCAACACGACTGTCCCCTCGGATGAAGTATTGCTCGATTTTCTCCCGCAAATCGTAGTTATAAGTAATCCTACTAAGATACTGAAAGCAAATTAGCTCACCCATACGAGCGTACAGCACAGAATTGCTTGTTAGGGCATGCACGGCTGCAATATCCATTTCTATATGCGTCTTTTCACAGACCAAAATCGGACAATGTCTCTCAAAAACGGGAAAAACGTTATCTGATTTCCTCATTCGACTAAGAACAATCTTCCCTCTTTGTTCGAAGGTAGATGAATAAAGAATCTGACCTGGCAATGTAAGATCTTTTAGTAACCCTTCTTGATCTTCGATAAAGGCATCATCATGTGTTCTGTTTTTTGTTGGTGCCATTTTAATAGAAGGAATCTCTTTTCTAATTCGTAGTAAATAAGATAAAAAGTAGGAAGTTATCAAAGGATAAGAGATTTTAATTCGAGTGTTTGTTACTTGAATGTGCTCCCCGTAAACAACATCAAATTTGTACTGATCTTCTAACAGCTCAATCAGTGAAAGAAACATGACTGGAAGATAAAGTGCAGACATTTTTGAGGAAACAGTAGAGAGAAAAGAGTTAATACACTTTTCGTAGTAGTTCAAAGCTTGTCCCTCCTAAACCAACTCAGTCATCCTTTTTTGATACCAGACGATGTTCCTTCCATCCAACACTGATAAGATAGTTCATCGCTTCTTCAAGTGAGATATTTTTCTCCCTCATACAATCTTCCAATATAGTACGCATATTATCCTCTATTTTAATGTTCACTGGTTCTGAGCCAATCTTCAGTTTCAGTTTTAACCCACTTTTTCCTAACTTTTTATTTCGCCACTCTCTAGTTTCTGGGTATGCATCATTTATAATGTGGTAAATCCATTCTTCCGCTTCAATGCCCCTGCGATCTGGATTATTGTAAACTGCTGCAGTAACAATCAGCTTTGGTAGTTCAGGATACCGCAAAAAAAGACGTTTAATTTCATCGGGATAAAATTCATTCCACAGAATCAGTACTCGTTCTTCGTCCGTAAGATCGTCTAATAAACCGGGAATACAAGGTTCAATTTCATTAGCATGCTTGTAACGAAAATGAGAAGCGATCATATCATGAAAATACTGTAAGCTACGATGATCAAATGAGCTTGTATTCATGTTCTTTCCTAAATCAGTATTAACGCCAATAACTCTCTCTGCATGACTATATGCATTCCGGGCATACCATAATATGTTTACCACGACCTTAGAATAGACTCCATATTGTATATCAATAATCCAATCATTATCTTCATCAAAGTATTCACCAAGAATCATTAAACCCTCTCCAGTTCCCTGTCCGTCGGTTTTTGCTTGCAGAGTTTAATCGTATTCGCTAATAATAAGCAAGCGTTTCAAAGTATGCCTATATAGTAACTATCTGAATCCGTAACGGTAGTTTTTCCAATAATTCGATCAGTGAAAGAAACATCATCAGAAGATAAAATGCTGACAACTCAGTCATCCTTTTTTGGGACAATTTCGTTAACCAAATGCTCAGCTTTCCATCCTATACTGATAAGATGACAAGTCGCATCTTCAAATGAAATATTTTTCTTCCTCATACAATCTTCCACCATAGAAAGCGTATTACCCTCAATGGTAATGGTCACTGGTTCTGGTTCAATCTCTGGTTCTAACTCAAATTCTTCATCAGTTTTGAGCACAATAGTTCGCGGTTTATTTGGGTCCACATGTAAATGTCCTTTACTTTCAAGTATTTTAATATATCTATGTATACTAGACGTTGACTTCAAATTCACTGCATCAGAAATTTCTCGAATTGAAGGTGTATAGCTATGTTCTGAAACATATTTCTGTATAAATGCTAATACATTTATCTCTTGACGGGTTAATTCCATAAAGATCACCCCTAGTTTAACAAGGTTATATTCAAGAAAAACACAAACCAGCCACTCAGTTGCTAGGAACAACCACTGGCTGGTCTTACTGACTTTTACTTTTGCTAAAAATTATACTATTTTGCAAGATAGAGCCCTGTCGAATTTTGTAAGATAAAGTTCTTTTTATCTTTCCAGAGTCTGTGTTCTAAATAATAAATAAATTAAAGTACACGAAGCTGCTAACTTCGACTAAATGCCATACCCGTTCGAGATTAACGTCAATGGGCCTTGAAGAGGCAGGCGGAGCCCCTTGCCATTTACAGATGGCCGGCTCAGATGGAGAATCCAGGCGGCGGCGTTTGCGCGATATAGCGATATAGCCGTGAATAATACCCTTACCTTTTGTGGCTCTGAATTCGGAATAGTTTCTCAATTTGATCCAGAGTATTCATCTAGGTTCGTAGTCGAGTAGAAGCGGAACTCTCCTACATTGTTCCGTAGAATTGCTCACACAACCCTCACAGAACCGGACGTGCTCTATTAAAGCATCCGGCTCTTCAACAATGACATTCACAGATAATAGCAGATATCTTCCCGTAAGCGGAATATGTTCACGTGAATACATGGTTCAGGAATTCTCCATCTTTTCATCATTTCAGTGAACCTTGGCCAGGTAAAGCTTAATCTCTGACTTCGACGGTTTAACCATTTGAATAACAGATATCTCACTTCGTAGTGAAACTTGTAATTCATTGCAGCGTTGTCTGTAATTCCATAATATTGATAATAACCATTTAACTTCCGCCGCAGTATATCCATGATTTCTTTGATGGGTAGGATGCGATTGTTCCGTATCCACTCTTTAACTCGCTTTATGCTGGCTTGAAATTTCTTCTTGCTAGTTTTTCGCTTCACTCGAAACTTGCCTTTGCGGCTTCGACTACAGTAATGGGTAAACCCAAGAAAGTCAAATGTGCTAGGCTTTCCTTTTCTTGTACTCCGATACTCTTCGTATGCTCTCATACCGAAGGGGAGAATTTTAGTTTTCTCTTCCGCTAATTCCAGATTGAATTTCTTAAGTCGTTCTTTTAGTTCTTTATAGTAGTCTTCCGCTTCTTGCTTGTATTTGAAACAAGCGACATGGTCATCTGCATAACGTATCATAAAAGCGTTTCCTTTACATTTAGGACGGATAGACTTATAGAACCAAAGGTCTAAAGCATAATACAAATATATGTTCGCTAAAATTGCGGAGTCGACTCCCCTTGAGGTGTGCCAACAGGTGTGTTATAAACGATACCCGCTTCCATTACACCTGCCTTAAGAAAGCGTACAATGAGCCGTATCAAATTGTGGTCTGCGATTCTATGTTGAAGAAATTTTATCATCCATTGGTGATCTACATTATCGAAGAAACCTTTGATATCAGCGTCTACCACGAACTGCGTACGATGATAAAACATGCTGTGTTCTAAAGCTTTGAGCGCGTCATGACAACCTCGTTTGGGACGATATCCAAAAGAACAAGCGTGAAAAACTGGTTCGTAGACAGCAGTTAGTATTTTGGCTAATCCAATTGCACTATCTTGTCTTCGTAAGAGGGAATTCCAAGAGGTCTCATTTTATCTGTGCCTAGCTTTGGAATATATGCTCGTCGAACAGGAAGAGGTTTATATGTCTGTGCTTTCATTCGTTTAATCAGATTGGATATATTCTCCTGCAGATTCTTTTCGTACTCAGACTTAATCACACCATCTATACCTGGTGCCTTCCTTACTGATAGCTCAAGATTTCTTCATTAATGAGATGGACAAGGGATGTGAACTTTTCCTTAGGGCGATTTCTTGCTATTTCTGCTATCCTCGCTAATTTCGTTTCCATTTTGAATCTACCTCTGTGTGCAGAATGGTTCCTTATTGAGGTTGTTATTGTTGTTGCCCACTTCCCTCCACAGGCATTACCCTACTTCTTCGGTACTATTAGGCAATCCGACTCCCTGCTAGTCTTTTGGCTTCCTTGCGTATTCGGCTTGTCGGCCATACTCCCTTTATAGAAGAACGAGCAGGGTCTCCCGAGTTGACTTCAGTATAACAATGTGTAACGTGCCAGGCTCTATGACCCCGGGAAAGTCACATTAGTCTAGCCATTGCGTCTAATGTGATATTGCCTTCTGCTTTGTCGACAGCATCGGCCTTTCCGTTTAGGATATTTCGAGGCTCAATCACTTCAGCATAATTGCTTCCGGCCCATCACCTTGCTTGCCTACGCTTACCTCCTTAGGTTACCCTTTGGAGGCCAAAGCTAGCTACGAGTGGTTGGCTAGACCTTATTCGGTGGGATTCGCACCCACTATATACTGCGCCCTTTGCTCGGCGCACCGACAACTATCCTAACACCAAGGGTGGGTTCAAGGGCTACTGGATTTCACGACTTCGCAATAAGCTTTACATATAATAAAGATAGTTTGTCTGCTTGAATATATCTAAGCTAAGCTGTTTAACCGTATGTAAAATTTTTTCAATCAGAGCTACGTTAAAGTGCTTTTGTCGAAATTCTTTATTTTTGTCGAAGGGCAGCGAAAAGTAAATTTATATTTTTAACAAAAGTATTTTTTGTATAAAGTGTCAGATAATACTTTTTTCAGCTGGATTTTTGCAGGCATATTGAACTCCTTATCATTTAAATTATGTAGCTTAGGGAAAATAGTTAATAAAAAGCTTTCAACTTTAATTACAAAATTTCGCACCTGTTTGATTTCTTTTAAAGTAATAGAATTATAGGCTTCAATATACTCAATAATGGTTGATGAGTTTTTTAAATGAATATTATTAGAACTACTACCATAGAAGGCGAAAAAGTTATCCAATGTGTTTTTAAAAGAATCTTTATATTGTTGTAAATTTTTTATTCTATCTTTCAATGTTCTAAACTGTATATTATTTATACTGTTCTGATATTCGACAGTTTTAGCATCTATAGAAGCAGAGTATATTGTAATTTTCAAAATAAGTTCAGCAATACTTCTTTTAAAAGAATTAAAAACATATTCTGTGTACTGAGGTAAATAATAAAGAGAGATTAATAATTGATTTTTTACTTCATTTAACTTTAATGTAATCCAAGAGTCTAAAGATGCGGTTGAATTTACATATGTATAAATTATTTCTATCGAATTAAACATAGATTCTAATGTTTCTATAGTAGTTACATCATCAAAATCTAACATGCTATATGGAAATAGTTTATTGGTTAAAGTCTTATATTCATTGATATAAGAATTTATCAAGTTAATTACCTCGCTTAAATTGTTTTAATAGGGAATCGTAGTAATTTTCCTCATTATCTTTTAGTTTATTATTAATTAAGTTAGTATTCTTGGCTTCGAAGAAAGCAATATTTTGAATTACTTTCATTATAGCTTTTAAATCAGCTATTTCTGCTTTTTGAATTATTCTTATGAATCTTCCTACTAAGACAGTCCTACTATTAAATAAATAATCTTTTAATTCCATTTTGTATTTTTTTATAAATAATAGGAATTCAGGGTTTTTTTCGAAAAAATCCTTAACATCGATATTATTTTTGAATATCTCTGTCGATAATAAGAATATTACATATATACTGTAAGCTTTACTTCTATAAATATCATCATTTTTTACATTTTTTAATGATTGCAGGAGATTCCTTAACTTTTCTAGATCATTCAATTTCACTAAACCTTCTTTCAAATTCATCGGTTAAGACTATTAAATCATTTTTTGTACTACTAGATGAATCACTAATAAAATATTCAGCTCTTTTTGGTATATAGCTATTATAAACAAAGTGATTTTCAAAGAAATGAATATTTAGTTCTTGAATTTTTGAAGAGGTTTTAATCTCATGTACTTGGTCAGAGTAGCCTTTACTGTAAGGAGCTAGCTCTGTGAAAATTACTCCCAGAGATTTTAAACTCTTATTAGTGAAATATACTTGATGTTCTTCTTTTACTCGTTTAACAACTTCATGTAACATTTCAATTCCTAGAACGGAATATGCATCTGGTTTACTTGGTGTAATAAAATAATCACTTGTTATTAAAGCTGAAATAGTGTAATTAGAGTATGTTGGTGGACAATCAATAAAAATGAAATCAAAATCCTCTTTCAGTTTTGTTTGATTAATATAGTTAAAAAGGTGATTTTCTATATTACTATTTCTTTCTGAGAAGATGGCTTTTAATGTACCAGGAATTATTGATATGTACTCATTTAATTTTAAAAGACAATCATCCTTTTTTAGATGCGAAATAACCCCGGGTTTAAACAACTTTTGAATTGATATATCGCTACCAATAGTCTTCTTACCACTAGTGTAAGAAGAAACTTCTAAAATACTATCATCTTCTGCTTCTATGTCTACTATATCAAGAAGATTTTCTTGATGGTAGCCAAACTTTCTGAAAAATGATTGAGTTAAATTAGACTGTGGATCTAGATCAATAAATAATATTTTATAATTTCTTTGTGTAGCTAAAAAGTAACCTAAATCTTTAGTTAATGTTGTTTTTCCAACTCCACCTTTCATATTGATAAAAGAAATTATTTTAGCCTCTTTTGGAAATATAGATGTCATCTTTGCCTCCAAATTTATTAGTATTTCCTGAATCCGCAGAAATTAGCTAGAGAAAAACCTCGAATATTGACGTAAAATAGACTTAATTACTTCTAAAAAAAGATTCTAAATCTCACCTATAGGGTGAACGTCATGAAATTCAGTATTGAGCAATCCAATGAAAATTTCAGAGAGTCTACGCATCTTAATCTCAAAAATGCCCTCAAATCCTTATGTCACAGAGCTTAGCGGAATTGTCACGAAAACGTAAAAATTCTAGAAATCCAGATGCAAATACAACAAAAAAGAGTATTATCTAATACAGAGTGGTTTTGTTTTCCATGAAAAAAGGAATCTTCACACACCACCGGAATAACGGCAATCTGGAATTGTAAAATTGATTAATTCTTCTATTGACTTATTTTTATTTGTGTTGCCAATTATCAGAAAAGACTCAGGAGTATTTTTGTTAAGCGCCGAAATATCTCTAAGTAAAAATAGAAAAAACCAGTCATAGGCTGCTTTGCACAACCCCGGCTGGTTCCAGAACGAAATGTTAGGTTATAAAAAGTATATCACTTCCATAGTAAAAATCCTGTCGAATTTTGTATGAGAGCTGCGCAAAATCTTCTTGAAACTACGATAAACGACTAGGGAAAAACTCTATCCCTTTTACAGCTTTATAATCTTTCCCTACAAAACGTATGCCTTCATGCTAAAAAACAAATCTTGTAGATAACCCTTATAACGAATAACTCCCAAATCCGAAAGGAGTCAATATCATGGCCGAAATCAAATACAAGATCACCCAGCACTTCGGAACTCTTTCCGAAGGCTCAAAAGGCTGGAAAAAGGAAGTCAACCTAATCAGTTGGAACGACAAAGCCCCTAAGTATGATATTCGTGATTGGGCACCAGAGCATGCAAAGATGGGCAAGGGCGTAACACTAACGAGAGAAGAATTAATCGCTTTACGGGATATGCTAAATAAGATGGATCTATAAGTTACTCAAGGAGTGGTAACGATTAGCACCTATAATAATTACCTCTTTTGGGATAACATCTTAAACAAAGATAAACAAGATGCTCCCTTTGCGAATCAGACCATCACGAAAAACTCAGTATTTTTTCACGGAGTTATTGTCCACTGTCGAGGTATGAGCTTCGGTAATTGGGTGCATCTGCCTAATCCAAAAGCCTTGCTCGGATATATCAACTATGTTTTTTTCCGACTGCTTTCTACACACATTTAACAGAAGAGTACGAAATAGGGGTTCCTCAATGTCCCTTAGATGAATTATTAAATTTATTGAATGACTCCGATAAATGCAAGAACAAAGAGCTAATACCTGAAATGCAACGTTTCAGCGCAAGACTAAGATCACTATGGAAAAATAAATCTGAAAATATCTTTGATGAGCTTTTGCTTTTTTCCAGGATTATAATGCTCGATGGAATCAATCCCTGGAGCTTTTTTCGTACTTTGATATTTTTGAATCTCCAATGGCACTCGGAATATACTTTGTAGAAAGCTATGAAAATGCCGAAGAGGTTGATATTTCTGATCTCGAAGAACAACTAACTAGGAGTATCTAAAGATGAATGGCTCCGCATTTGCTCTGAAGTATATGAGAATGATTTTATGAATAGAAGGTTTATTGACATTCTGAACAATAGAATTAGAGATATGCTGTAAGTACAATGGGGATTTATTGCAAGAAGTCAGGATTATGCAATCCTGACTTCTGCTTTTATTCAGATTCTATGCTTTTTAAATCATTTATCTCATACTTTTCAACAAGAAAGTTAAAAGTCATGTTAACTTTGACGACGTCATGAGGAATTAAAACATACTTCCAAGGCTTGCCTTCATTCTTCACCGTAAATTCTGTTGCATATTTGCAATACTCTAATGCAGCTTTTGCTTTGCTTCGAACTTCTCTTGTATCAACATCATTACGTTTCTTGGTTTCTATTATGTATATAGCATCAGTTGTTTCAACCACAAAGTCAGGCAAGTATTCTCTTGAGTTATAATCCCAGTAGATTCTAAACTGTCCTGTTGCAGGTCTTAACCACTTTAGAACACTATCGTCATCTTCTAATATAATCGCCATGTCTTTTTCTGTCTTGGAATCAAACTTGTAAAGATTGTGGCATGCTTTTTTAAATCCAGTAAATACTTTTTTGCGAATATCACTGGTTGGCGTAATTGTTTGTTTATAGTCAAAAATATCATCTTCTTCATACTTGGAAAGATTATGCTCTTTAATTTCTGTATAAGCATACACTTTTGGCTCTTCATAGTCAGGTATGTCATAATGAAAATTCTCTTTCATTTGAGCATAAATGTATCTACCTATCTCAGTTTTCTTTGTAACAACTACATTAGTAATATCATTTTCGTCAGTCAAATATGTTTTGAACTTGTCAATCGCTTGATTTGCTAGTTTAAACAATAAGTCTGCCGTCTTCTCATACTCTACTTCTGGAAAATTCATTAGCTCACTCACAATGACTTTATCTAAAGAATCATATTTTACTTTTCCTCTATGCGAGTCTAAGAATTCAATCTTGCCATCCGTTAAAGTTCTTATCATAATCGTTTCGCTACTAGGTTGATAGTTCAAATTTTTTGTATCTAAGTCAAAATCATCAAACCAGTACTTTATGTTGTCGGTAGGTTGTATGATAATTCTAGGTATTTCGATAGTATTTTGCAGCATAGACTCTACAATTTTATCATATCTCTCTTTTACTTGTTCTATGATTTCTTCTACGAAAATTTTTTGTTGTGGATCTGCTAGCAAACTTTCCTTTAAGTTACTTATAGCAATTTCTTTTGTTTCTTTACTTTGAAGATCTTTTGCTTTTTTTACAACCTTACTTAGATCGTTAACTGTTTTGATGATTTCTTTATCTGCTTTTATTCCAATGATAAGCTTTTGCTTATCATTTGGGTCTTTAATATCTTCCAGTTCTTTTTCTCGTTCTTCGATTTGCTGCTGTACAGCATTTTGTGATGTTACTATAGTCTTTGGTTTGTCAGTATCTTCATCTTCAAGAAATATAATATTTTGTCTTTTTATAATAGACTCAGGTTTATTAGCTTCATCAACTATTTCTTGAAAGCGATCGTGAGAAATTATCGTTAGTTTATCTATTTCATTGATGCCAGTCCTTACACCGTAGGGCAAACGCAAACCACGGCCAATCGTTTGTTCCCGTAATGTAGTAGACGCTGCTGTTCTCAATGGGACAATTGTATATAAGTTCGTGACATCCCAGCCTTCCTTAAGCATATTTACGTGAATTACAATTTCAATATCATTTTCGGGATTCTCTAAAGAGAGAAGCTGTTCAATATTTTCGTCTTTTTCCGCCCCTGATTGATTTGAATGAACCTCTAAAACTTTATCTTTATATTTCCCATCAAAAAACTCATTAGACTGTATTAAATCTTTTAACTTTCCAGCATGTTCGGTATCTTTTGCAACTACCAAAACAAAAGGTTTTACTTTCTTATTCTTTGTATCTCGGGAATATATTTCTAATTGTACTTTTATTTCTTCATGAACACGTAATCCATCTTCTAACTTTATTTTATCAAGTTCTTCTTGTGAAAAAATACTTGGATCAAAGTCTTTTCTAGTAGCCACAGCAGGTATTTTTACAAAGCCATCATCAATTGCACGTGCTAAAGAATATTCATAAACAACATTTTTGAACTTTATAGTATTACTTCCCTGTTCTACTTGAGGTGTGGCAGTTAGTTCAAGGCCTAAAATTGGCTTAAGCTCATTCAACACTGCCATCCCACGGTCAGCTCTATAGTGATGCGATTCGTCCATTAGTAATACAAGATCTGGCAAGCTAGCTAAGTAATTAAAATATGATTCCCCCAAATATTCGGATAGCCTCTTGATTTTTGGAGGAAGATGTTCTTCGTCTTTTCTTCGTGACTTCTGTGTGTCCCTGTTGATTTTAGAAATGTTGAAAATATTAATGCGTACTTCAGAGTGAAATAGTTTTTGCTGTCGAAATTCTTCATAATTATCCCCGGTAATGATAACTGGAGGATTATGCACAAAATTCGCAATTCCCTTAAATACATACTTAGGGCTGGTTACATTTGATAAATCATCTATTAGCTTATTGTATACCGTTAGATTTGGAGCAAGAACAAAAAAGTTTTTTATCCTTTTTTCAATATACAAATAAGATATAAAGGCTCCCATTAACCTAGTTTTACCAACACCTGTTGCTAATGCAAAACAAATAGAAGGAAAATTTCTTTCAAAGTCAATGCAAGTCGGGAATTTACTTTTTACCTTTTCCAATTCCACTAATAAATCAACTTCCTTTTCCAAGGATAATTGATCGGATAAATATTCTAGTATCTCTAAGCTTTCGGTTTGCGGTTGCCTTAGACTTAACCGATTTTTTATCATTGTGGAAGTTTTATTCAATTTATACACCTCCTAAAAGTCAATCTATGTCTTCTCCATCTAAATCGGCTACAGGAATATTTAACTTGTAATCTTCTTTGCCGAACTCACAGTTACCTAAAATTGCTTGAGGTATTTTCTTAATTGTTATATTTGAATATAGGCTCTCACAACCTTGCTGATATGCTTTACAGCAAATTAGCAAACTTTCATCTGGCTGCATTTCATCATGAATTTTTTCTATGTATTCTCTAGATAAGAAAGTTGTTGTAGTGAAAATATAATCTTTTTCAGTGGACTTCCCTTGCTTCCAAAATACTTCTTTGTCTGGCGAATAAGTAAATCCTTCTTGCTTACACATGGCTGCTGCTAACATAATAGAGTTATAATGATCATCAATTATCCAGTTTCCATATTTGTCTTTCTTCAATAGACTTGGAGCTAACTCGTAGAATCTGAATCCACCACCACCTTTCCAGTTAACAGCCTTAGAAACACCAACTACATCAGTACCATTTATTATTTCTTTAAGTCTAGGCAAGCAGTGACTATAAGCGTGATCGCCTAGTTCTATACCAACCCACTTTCTATTCATTTTTTGAGCGACAGCTGCAGTTGTGCCACTTCCAAGAAACGAATCTAACACCCAATCCTCTTCATTTGTTGAAATATCTATAATAGTCTTAAGTAAGGCTTCCGGCTTTTTCCCACGTTTAAAGTCTACCCCACCTTCATTGGCTAGGTTTGCCTTTGGTATTTCTTCATTCCTCCAAAAACCTGACATTTTATTAGTTTTAACCACCTGTTTATTAGATATTTCCGCAGAATCCTTTAACCATGCGAAAAGCTCATTATTATAATAATAAAGAGTGGTAGGAACGCCTTTATATTTTCCCCGTGAAGGCACATACTCCACGGAATATAAATCCTTATCTATTTTTTCAAGAATTTTTTGTTGAAATGAATTCTCTTTTTGTGGATTTGTTGTTCTGAAAATTAGATTAAAATTCTCATAATACAGCTTACGAATTTCAGCTTCTCTTGAATTAAAATTTCTAAGAGAAATAGTTTCAATTTCAAAATCTTTATGTTGGTATATTTCTACTTTCTCATTGTTAGCAGCTGAATAAAATTCATCTATCTTAATTTTCGTTCCTGTTTTTTTTAGTATTTTTGAGTATCTCTTCATTATTTCTTTATCAAGGGGTTTATACGTTTTGGCTTCTAACTTATCTAACATCGACTTATTTTTAGCATATACTAAAATAAATTCATGAGTATTTACTAAAAAAGTACCTCCTTGGCCAATCCCAGCTGTACCTGAACGTTCATACGCAATATTTGCGAGGAAGTTATTTCTACCAAAGATTTCGTCAAGCATTACTTTAAGATAATGCACCTCGTTATCATCAATGGATATCCACATGATTCCATCATCAGCAAGTAAATTATTTAGAATTCTTAATCGTGGATACATTAAATTTAACCAAGTACTATGTTCTAAGTTATCATCATAATATTCAAAAGCACTTCCAGTATTATATGGAGGGTCGATGTATATACACTTTATCTTTCCAGCAAAATCTTGCTCTAATGCTTTAAGTGCAAGTAAGTTATCCCCGTGGATTAACATATTTTCACTATTAGTATCTCCATAAGATTTTTCTGGATCTTCTATCAGTATTCTTGGCTCCAACTTAATTTCATCATACTTACCAATCCAAGTTAGTTCTAGCTTTTGTTTTTCTGGCAAATTAAATCTCTCCCTTGTTTTAATTCAATCTCCAACGAATACATAGTACATTGCTTATCGTCTCTTTTTTCTTTATCTTTTCTTCCATACTAAATATAAGTTCTTCTTTTTGCTCATCGATCTGATCTTGTTCCTCGTATAAGCTACGTCTTTTATTGTTACGTTTTTTCTCAAGTTCTTTTATCTGTTTTTGCATTTGCAACTTTTCTTCAAAGCTTGTACAGTTTCTCGCATCTTTTTTTAATAATTTAATCTGTGCATCTAACTCTTTTATTTCCTTTTCTAACCCATCCTTTAAATCATCCGCCCAAGCTTCTAATTTCTCTATTTCTTCATCAAAGTATTTCGCATTTTTTGCATCTATTTCGGTCTTGTGCTTTTGAACGAGTTCTTTTTTTCTATTCTCTATCATTTTTTCAGGGTAAAGATGATTTATCATTTCGCTCTCTTGCTCATAGCCATCAAAATCTAATAACTTATTAGATAACTCTTCGTCAATTACCTCTCCAGCATCTGTAACAGCGTAAAATAACAATCTCTCTTCTTTTTCAAATGATTCAACTGTAAGCTTATCAACTGAAAGCCAACCCGACTTAGATGATAAGTTTTCCAAAAAGGTTATTTTTCCTTTTTGTGGTTTATAGTTTGAGTAGTCTAGTTCCAAAACTCCTATAGGAAGATCCCTATTCAAAGCCTTTTCAATCAAAGAATTTATAAGTTGACCATCACTACGAAAGAAAATAGATTTAGATTGCTCAGCACGTTTCCAATTAAAATCATAATACCCTTTTTGAAATAAATTACCGTTGTAGAAGAAACGTGTTCGATCATTTGTGATTTTGATTTCGTTACCTAGTTCTGCTTGGGCAAGCTTAAGCATCCATTCTTGATAGCGAGATAGGTTTTCATCTGTTCTTTCCTTCTGTATTTTTAGTTTCTCATGCACTTCTTCATCAAAATTCTCTAAAAGATTGACTTTAGCTTGTTTTAGGGTTTTGTCAATTTCTTCTTCTAGTTCTGCTTGCATCTGACTAAATGCTTGTTGGATTTCTTCTGTAGTCCTACAGTTCTGGTATATTGCCGCAATTCTTTTTTCAAAGTCTACTCCCGACTCTAAAGAACCTAGAACTTCATCAGATGCCCCAAAAATACCGTCAAAAAGCTTAAACTTCGCTGAAAGGAGTTCATATACTTTTTGATCAGCTTCATTTCGCTTGTTAACAAAGTTTATTACAACAACATCGTTTTTTTGACCATATCGATGACATCTTCCAATACGCTGTTCTATTCTTTGTGGGTTCCAGGGCAGGTCATAGTTGACCACCAAAGAACAGAACTGAAGGTTGATCCCTTCTGCAGCAGCTTCTGTGGCAATAAGAATCTTAGCACTATTTCTAAATTCTTCAACAATTGCAGCCTTCATGTCTGCAGTTCTTGACCCCGTGATTGATTCAGAGTTTTTATTGTTATCTGTCCATGTATTGTATATCTCTTTTGATTGTTTATCTGAGTTACTTCCGTTAATAAGTACAACTTCATTTTCATACCCGTTATTTACGAGTAGCTCATACAAATACTCTTGGGTTCGTCTAGATTCCGTAAAAATAACGGCTTTTTCTAAAGCTCCTTGTTGTTGACCATATTTAAAGCCTTCTTTCAAAGCTGTCAGCAAGTGGTTTCCTTTTGTGTTTTTTTCAATACTCTTAGCTAATTCAATATATGATAGTAATTCCTTTTTTTCATCTTCAATTAATTTCCTGACTTCTGGATCACTAATCACATACTCTTCAGAAGTTTGCTCATCTTCATCCCATTCATCCTGCAACTCTTCTAAAGTGTCATATTCTTCATATAGTGTATTGTCAATATCATTCTTTGTTTCTTTTGCTTCTAGTAAATCATCTAACCTTTGAAGCAAACTTTCTAAGGTAGATGTAATAGCGAAGGACGATGAGGATAGTAATTTTCGTAGTATTAAGGTCATCAAGTGTCTTTGCCTAACAGGTAGAGCAAAAAGCCGGTCTTTCCTTAAATAACTTGATACATTTTCATATAGCTGCCATTCCTGGTTCGTAGGGTAATACTCTTGTACCAAAGAAATCCTATTGGTGTATGGTACATATTCTGTAACTTGTTTTCTTAAAGTTCTTTTGCAAAAAGGTGCTAATCTTTTCTTAAGTAGGTGATTTCGAATCTCTTCAGACCCATTCCTTATGTACTGTTCACTAAATGTTTTTTTATCGCCAAAGGCATATTTATCGATGATACTTACTAAACCATAAAGTTCCATTAAGCTATTTTGTAGTGGAGTTGCTGTTAAAAGCAATTTCGGATACGGTTGAATAGCCTCTTTAATGTTGTTTGCAATCTTATTGCTTGGTTTATAAACATTCCTCAATCTGTGTGCTTCATCAATAACTACCATGTCCCATTTTACTTTCTTGATCTCATCTTTCTTTTTGCTAGCAAAATGGTAAGAACAAATAACTGCATTATTTTTTATGTCAAAGGGATTCAAGAATCCTTTTCGTTTCATTTCGTTATAAGACTTGCTTTCTAAAACGATAGAATTGATAAAGAATTTTTCTAATAATTCTTGGTGCCATTGTTTCCTCAGTGAACTGGGGAGTATTAGTAATATCCTCCTTTTTCTTTCTGCCCATTTTTGCGATATTACGATACCCGCTTCAATGGTTTTACCCAGTCCAACTTCATCAGCTAACAAAACACCGTTTGCAATAGGAGATTTCAAAGCAAATAATGCTGCGTCTATTTGATGAGGATTCAGGTCAACTTTCGCATTTGACAGGGAAGACGTAAGGTTCTCTATGCTATCTGATGCTCTTTGTAGGCTTAATTCAGTTGCATAATATTTAGCATGATACTTTGTGCTCATGATATCCTCCTCATCTTAAGCTTGTTACGCAATAGATAGTTTTCTAAATCCTTGCTCAAGATTATATTTACAGCTAATTATATTTTAACACTTCTTTGTGTCAAAAAATGTCGAAAAAATTGCCTATCATCTAAAACTTTGACCAGTCTGGTACAAAAGGAAACATGTTATTTTTATTATTGTACAACAACAAATAGATTAAGTCCCTAGTGTCAAAACACTAGGGACTTAATCTATTTGTTCAGAATATTCTTTTGGTTGTGACTAACAACCATACCAAACAATAAACCAGCCATCTTCCAATCCATCTTCAAAGCTGGAAAGTCTGCATTATATCCTTGCCTGACCATAAAAACAGGAATCCCAACTTCTTTCACCTGCTTAGCAAAAACGGGATCATCTTCAATCATCAACTGAACATCCATATCCAAACATGTTTCCCCTTTTTCTTCGCTAAACACTACTTCACCATTAGGAAAACCATGCTCTTTCAACCATCGCCGAGTCACTAGTTCTGATTCTTTCGGTCTTGCAGTAATATATACAACTCTATGTCCTGCACCAACTAGCTTTTTCAACGTTTCTGCCGCTCCCTCATAAGGACCGGCCTCAGAAAAAAGGCGTAGACCTTCGGGTGTACGGAAAAAATCTGGACTTAAGCCCGGAAGGTCCCACCGACGCTGTTTGCGTAACTCTTGGGGAATCTCTGAAGTTCCTAAAAAACGCAACGCCAGCGCTTCATTGATTTTGGCGATAGTATTACAAATATCTACGCCGATAAGCATGCCTACGACCTCCCATTGCTTCTTTTCTTAAATGGTACGACGATTCCCTTTTCACCGGAATCATCTTTTATCCGTGGGCCAAGTATTATCGAGCCATTCTCATCTTCTATCCACTCGATTACAATTTCTTTTGTCCCACGAATATTGCGAATCGCAGGCAATATCTTCTTCCATTCTTCAGGAGTCAAATCGAGAATGCTTTTCACTTCGTTCTTGATACTGTTCATAATACCTCCTGTGCACCGAAACTCGCAACCGCCGAAGCAGTTGAATAGCTTCGGCGGTTGCCTATTTTAGTCCCGACAACAGGGGTTATTATTGAATATCGTTAAAAATCAGATCTATTGTTTCTGTATCCTGACCGCTAACAACTTTTGTGATTTTGTCGCTAAATTGCTCTACGGTTTCCGTATTCCAAGCATCTAATAAAACCGTAATCACAGAAAACTGTTTCTTTTCTTTCAGTTCATTAAACGACTGAAGAAAGTCAGAGGATACATAACTTTCTCCATCTGTAATAAAAACAATATCCGCTTTGTTGTAAGACGACTTTTCTATGATATGTACCGCTTCTTGCAGTGGTCTCTCAAAATTAGTCCCACCACGCAGAAAAAGCGTTATCATATCTAACAATTCTTCAGGTTTAGCTTTTTTAGGTTTTGGAAAGAGATAGCTCTTTATCTTGTGCTCATTAGCAAAGTGAACGGCTGCAAAAGCCCTTCCTTGTCGCCTTGCAATATCGAACAAGGCAAGGGTAATTGCTTTTGACCATTCCTCTCTAGTTGCACCGTTTCCTGTTTCCTGCTTCATCGAACTTGAGGAATCAAGGCAGACAACGATAGGACCACGGCCTTCTTTCTCTTTTCCTTCTAGCTTTCTTTGCATGAGATTTCCTTCTGAATACCGACGAAGAAAATCCATTTTCGTGGCGGGATTGCAAAAAAGTGCTAGTTCTGATGGAAGGACGTTGCTCAAATTGTTGCCAAGTTCAACATCCACAACCTCTGTTGGAGGCTGGTGCGTCTTATTTTTTCGCTTGTGCGAAGCGATTGACTTCATTCTTCCTGCTATCTGGGCAATCTTGCTTAGCTTCTTGTTTTTGCGTAGCGCCGAAGCAAACTTAATTCTTTTGGCAGGGTCCATATATTGAGCTTGCCCTGCCCCTAGTCCAAACTGTTGCATAGCTTGAGCCGTATCACTTTGCTCCTGCGCTTCTTGTTGAAGTTCTTGTCGCATCTGCCCTGCTATGGCTTGAACTCCTTGATTTACTGCCTCTGATACTTCATGCCCTAACTGATTGAGCTTTAACTGCGCTTCTTCTTTCTTCTTTTCCTCTTGTTTAGCCTTTCTTTTTATGGCAGTAGCTTTTTTTGTTGCTTCTTCAGCCCCTGATTCGTCGCCAGCATCTTTCTTTTGCTCTGCTGCTTGTTCTAGCATGTAAGCCGCATTCAAGAAGTCTTCCATTCGTTCTTGAGCTTGTTGTGCTTTTTCTTCTGTTTGCTGTACCTGATTCATTTGCTCTTTTAAGTCTTGTGGAAGTAGTTCGCAAACCTTTTCCGAAAGAGAAAGACCGCCCAATGCTGCCGCTGCTACATCTTGTTTTGTCCAAGCATGGACTTCTTCCCACTCAGACATAGCAAGTACTTTTTCCATAATGGACTTATTCAGACGTTGTGATAGTGGTATATCTTCATCTTCTCTAAACTGCGATGTATCTTGATATAAAGAAGCCCATAAGTCTTGAAGCATCGGTGAAAAGGAATTGTAGTCCGCATCAAGCCTTTTCTCTACGTCCTGAATCTTTTGGGAAGCTTCCCTTATTTCTTTCCACTGTCGTCGCTCATAGCGAGTGGTTTCAATTGTTCCGTCTATCTCTGCAAGATAACTCTTTTTATTGAGCATTATAGTAAAGCCCCCTTTTATGGTAAGAAGCAAGTGGACAGATTTTGCCCACTTGCTCTTTTTCTTTTACAGATCAATGCCAAGGCACTTTTTGTTGATCTGTTTAATCATTTCTTGAATTACGGCTGAAGCATCAACGATTTTCTCCAGTTTTCCTGGATGTGTTGTTTGTCCTCTCAGATCGTCTACTTCTTTTTTAAGGCTCTTTAGAGCTTTAATTGCTTTACTACCCTCTACAGGGTCGTCTTCTTTGGCTAACGCATTTTGGGCGATTTCCTTTGCTTCTGCCAAACGCTCGTCAAGCTTGCCTGTAATCGGATCGCCGTACTGTCTCAGAACTTCTTCTACAGCTAGCTTTTGTTCTATCACATCCCATAAGACGTGAGATAGAATTGGCAAATCATCTTCATCAACAGAACTTCTACCTTCTAAAACGGCATTGGCTTTTAGAATAGAAAGAGCATTGACAAAGCGACGATCACTAGGCACAATCTCTTTTTCACGCAATGACTTGCGAATTTTAAGTAAGGTATCAAGTATATGTTGTGGGACCTCTACTTGATCCGCTGCCTGTTGCAAAAGCATAAGCTCTTCTAAGGAAAGTGGTATTGGTTTATTTAGACCTTTTCCTGATTGCGCTAACATTGCTGTAAAAGAATCATCTTCGGAGATGTACGAAAGTTCGTATCGAAGATGAAATCTATCGAATAGAGCTGCAAGATTTTCGCCGTCTTCCGCGTACTCATTACTGGCTCCAAACACACTTACCAGTGGTGTTTTTGTTGGAGAGCCATTGTTGTAAAACAGTCTTTCGCTCATCAACGTAAGCAAAGCATTTAATATGGCGCTACTGCCTTTGAAGCATTCGTCTAAGAAAGCAAAGTGCGCTTCAGGTAGCTTCCCAGTCGTTACACGCTTGTATGTGTCCTGCTCTAATGCCCGTAAAGAAACGGGACCAAATACTTCTTCAGGTGTCGTAAACTTTGTTAAAAGCCACTGAAAGTAGCTTCCACCTGAAATATTCTGAGCAAGAGATGATATTAAATCACTTTTTGCAGTACCCGGCGGTCCCACCATAAGCATGTTTTTTCTTGCAACCATGGCAATGAAAGCACCATGAATCACTTCTTGTCGCTCGACGAAACGATTGCTTATGCAAGCTTGAATATGGCCTATCTTTTTTAGGGCTACTTCTGTGCTAACAGTACCTGACTGCGGTGCAACAAGTGGACGCTGCTTTACAGAAGTTTGTATCTCTGATGGTTTACTTTCAAAAAGCTCATCGAGATTGCCGTTAAAATCAAGAAAGTTATTTTGAAACATAGAGAGCCTCGCATCAAACAAAATGCGAGGCTTCACCTCCCCTTTTGTTTGATGACTTAAGCTGCACCCTCTATGGCCGCTTTTTCAGCTAACTGCTGTGTCTGAACTTTTAAGCTAGACAAGTATGTTTGCAAACCTTCCATTTCACCGGAAAGAAGGATTTCGTACTCCTTAAAGCTCTTTATGTTCTCTTTGGCAGACTTTAAGAGCTTATTAAGCTCACCTTTTGAAATATCAGGATTTTTCAATCCTTTCGCCATTTCCCGTAATGCTTGCTCTAAACGTTCTCGCAACCCATCTCGGATCATGTCACGAGAATCTTCCATATCAACGACAGGAATGATTTGTGCTTTCGATTCATCCAATGCGCTGATTAATTTTTTCAATCCCTGTGTCGTTTGTTCATGCGCTTCAGGTACAAAGTATAGTCCTGGCCTGATTTGAACAGCATTAACACTTTTTAGGACTTGATTTACAAGTTCACGCAAATTACGGGCAGTAACGTAAGTTAGGTAATACTCAAAGCGTTTTCTTGCTTCTCCTATCACCTGAACGACAGCCGCTTCTGATGAAGTAGAATGAGCTACAAAATCCTCATCTTCTCTCGAAAACTTCAAGACGGCTTCCCCAGGTTTGTACCGTAACTCACCTTGCTTTTTATCAACTTTCTCCACCACAAGTGAACGGATGATTTGATCTTTGTCCGCTACTACATCACGAACAAGAATGTTAAGATGTTCATCGTTATCTTTTTTGTTTTGTTCAGCCGTTAAAGATTGTCCGATTCTTTCAAGCTCTGTGGTAGCACAACGAAAGGCATCGGCTGCACTCCTTTGACGCGGCATAAAGTCTTCTGAAACGCCAGATGTAATGAGCAATTTCCTCAGTTCTAACCGCTTTAAGGCTGCTTGTTCTGACACGGCAAAGGCGATTAAGTCACCAAGGCGATTCGTAGCTTCACCCTTCCCAACAGCAGCTAGGTTTTCTATTTTTGACATGATAACCTCCTAGCACTGAAAGCTCGACGATCACCGCAGTGATCTATCGTACACTTCAGTGATCGCCTTTCTTAGCCCCGACGACAAGGGTTGTTTTTAAGCAAAAAAGCCAGTCTTCTGATCGGTTTTGCCGAATAACAGATGACTGGCTTTTTCCCTATAAAGGGTATGTTTTAACGATTCTTCTTTTCGCTAAAAAGGCAGATCTTTATCATCACCTGGATAGCTGATTTCTTGACCATAAGCATAGCTTTGCTGACGTTGTTGCGCTGGTCGTCCTTGCTGATAGCTCTGTCCTTGTGGCGCTTGCTGATACGAAGGCTGACTTTGATGCCCTTGACCAGCTTCAGAACGCTCTAAGAAACGAACATTTTCAGCGACGACTCTAGGAGCAGAACGTTTTTGCCCAGACTGTTGATCTTGCCATGTGTCGATTTGTAGACGACCTTCAATGGCGACCAAGCGACCTTTTGCTAGGTACTGTTTACAAACTTGAGCCTGACTGCCAAAAGCGACAATGCTAATCCAGTCGGTTACTTTTTCAGTACCTGCTTGTTTTTGAGCTTGCCCTTGAGGGCGGTCGACGGCAACGCTAAAGCTACATACTTGCGTGCCACTTTGTGCCTGCTTAAGCTCAGGATCTTGCCCAAGCCGGCCAATGAGGATTACACGATTCAGCATTTGATAATACCCCTTTCTTTTCGTGAATCTTCAAAAATGAAGATTCGTTTTAAAACAAAAAAAGCCATTGTCGGTGTGTTTTTGGGCACACCAATCCAATGGCTTTTTGTTTCAAAAATTGGGCATGTGGAAATAGATCCACTACCTTTTTCTCATGCGTAAGCACATGAGCTAATCAATACGCGATGGCACCCTCACGTTGGGTACTCCAGAAATCTGCATAAATACATGCAAACCATTTCTACCTGGAGCATCTGCATCTGGAATCAACTTACTTAAAGCAGTCCCTTTGCAGTTCGCTCTTACTAAAGGTAAGAACTTAAAAAAATAAGATACAAGTTTATTGTAACATGCCTTCTAACTTATTCAAAGAAGCAATCTAAGCACAATCCCTTTTTATTACTAATCTGAGGTCAAATATAAACTTCTATTTAGCACTGTTACTTTATTAGAATAAGTTTTCCGGAAACACTTGTTTCTGAATGTATTGTTGAAGCAAGAAAAATAGTTCGAAAGCGAGGTGTTCAGCATGACCATGCATTTAACTCGAAGAGAACAAGACTTGCACGTGATGCTTAAAGAGTACATACAGGTAAAAGGTTATTCACCACGTATTAGAGAGATTGGAGAGAAAATGGGCTGGCCAAGTAGTTCCACGGTTCATTATTATCTGGAGCGTCTTGAGAAGAAGGGTTATATAAGCAAGATCACCTTCCAGCTCATCCCCGACAAATAGGAATTAAAATGTAGAACAAAATAGCTAGGACTTCCTTGTGAAGTTCTAGCTATTTTGTTTATGTTAAGTCTATCATTGTAAAAATACAAAGTGTTTTTTGTTTCTAATCTTAATTCTGCTGCAAAAAGTCCATTTTCGCCTTTTAACCCACTAATGATAGGATTTTGAACGAGTTGCTAACACTATATATCGTTCTCAACTGGTTGCAAAGAGGTTTTTTGCAGTGAAATCAATCTTAAACTATCATACTCTAAATATTATGGACTAGATTAAAACAAGTTGATAAAGTGATTGATTTTTTAATCACCATTTGCAGAATTCCAACTATTTTTCCTAGAGGTTCTTTGTTGTTATCGTGGTTTAGCTTAGGCATAATGGTCAACTATCACTTTTAATGTAACTTTTAAACTACAAACTCTCTAGAAAGGTTCTAAATGATAATTTGTCTTAATTTTAAGTAATGTCTCTTTTTTCGATACAAAAAAAAGTTCATTTTCGATTAATGTTAAGCGATTAAAGCCACCCTGATGATAATGAAGTGTTTTATGATGAAACGGACAAACAACCACTGCGTTTTTATATGTGTCTAAATTTTTAATTTCGTCTAATAATTCTTCATTTTCAATTGCATTTTTTATGGATGATATTGCAGTAATATGATGTACTTCAACATAATATGTACCATCAAGTTTCTCTATTAAAGGAATTCCTAATTCCGAATCACATAATTGACATCTATAATCGTAAAGTTCTTTTAACTTTCTTACTAGCTCTTTATTTCTTTGAATATGTTCTATGTTATTAAAGACTCTGTTCATGTTACCTTGGATATGCTGTAGTTCAAATAAGATTCTTTCAATTTTATTTGGTTCTTCAAATGTTTTCTTTATCTCACGACGACTATTATAATCATCGAAAGTTGTTATTTCATTTTTATCATATACTCTTACATAGCCAAGTTCTAACAAAAAGTCATCTAAAGATATATTCCGCCTTTTCGCGAAAGGATATAATTTTCTGTATAAATTTGAATCTGTTTTTATAAAAACATGATTTTGATCGTTAATTACGTTTTTCTTAATTTCAAATTTATATTCTTCGATTTTGTTTTTATAGCTACTTTCCAACCGACTATCAACTTTTATGTAACCGTAAAATTCGAAAAATTCATCTATTGTCATACCAGCTCTTGATGCCCTGTTAACGAAGTTAAAATAATCATCCTCTGTATGTGGAAAAAATACTATATTATCTTTTAGCACATACTTTCTGTCAATAACATCAATTATTTCTTCATCTGTTATCATTCTCCCATCTGCAATCCCTTCAAAGCCGTGTAATTGGCAATAATCATCTGCAGAGATACCAAGCTTTTCACATCGTTGGGATATTTTTGTTCTGATTCTCTGATTTTCGGCCTTAGCTAATTTTTTTCCTAAAAAAAAAATTGATTGAAGATTATTTTTTATATCATAATCTAATGGAGAAAATATATGATAATTATTATTTAGTAATAAATCGTTTGTATTTTCCGGTATTTCAAAAACTACCTTAATTGAGTCACCTAAAATTATAATTAGGCAAGCTTTTTTTCCGTTGTTTCTTATTGCAATTAACAGACTATCTTCCTTAAACGTATAAATGCGTTCTTCAACCATCTGGTTTATAATATAAATTTCACTGGATTCTAGTTCATTGCATACCCAACTTAAACCTTGCACATTACGTTTAATTTTGCTGTTAATGGCTTGCCTAGTTACACCAAGCCATTCCGATAAATCTGTTTGCGAAACATCATATTCATCTAGTAACTTAACTGCAGTTATAGAGTCAAAGTTCGACGTAACCCCTCTTTTTTTGGTTATATATTCAAATCCCATGTCACTGAGGGTTTGGGTAATCGTAAGTTCTTTTTCTTTGGCTAACCTATTAATATACTGATATAAATATGGATGTTCTTTAATTAAGTTAGTAATCTTCATATCTGGATATATTTTTTTAAGTCTATTGAATAAATATAATTCCATTTTTTAACACCCCTTTTGTTTTTATTTTACTTTTTTCTTGTAGATCTGTGTGTATTAAGTCTGGAACGTTTCATTTTATCAACCATCTATCAACAAGTATTGTCAATATATATAAATCTATTTTCTATGTTCTAACCCATTTTCCTCCACATAAAAACAAAAAAATAACTATTGCAATTTTCGAATTGAATATTCTCCCAATTTTTCATGTTCATATTCCCATAATATTAAACGAAAACTAATTATGATAACACAGCCATATGTTTCGTGCAATTCTAGGAAGTCAACTATATAATAAAAAAGTAGAGTCCAACCCCCTTAACTTAACTGGGTTGGACTCTACTTTTTTGACTAAATTAACACTACACAAGTCTTATCAATGCTGTATTCGCCCTT
This sequence comes from Heliorestis acidaminivorans, assembly GCF_008933955.1. Lineage (GTDB taxonomy): Bacteria > Bacillota > Desulfitobacteriia > Heliobacteriales > Heliobacteriaceae > Heliorestis > Heliorestis acidaminivorans. The sequence goes on along the minus strand of NZ_WBXO01000007.1, from coordinate 101,911 downwards.
CAAAAGGAAGAGTCACTCTTCTGCCGTTTAAATATAACCAAGCTCTTTCAGACTGGAATACTTATTGTCTCCAATGACAATGTGATCAAGCACTTCGATTCCAAGTAGTTTTCCACTATCAACAAGGCGCCTCGTCATTTCTCTATCTTCTTTAGACGGTGAAGGATCGCCGCTAGGATGATTATGAACTACAACGACTGCCGCAGCACTTTTCCGTATAAGCACCTTAAACAGCTCTCTTGGATGAACGATTGTAGCATTTAAGGAACCCACCGAAATGTCTGTTATATCTAAAACATGATTTTTCGTATTCAAGGCAATGGCTCTGAAAACTTCTTTGTCGAGAAACTTCATTTCATTCATCACAAGTTTGGCTACATCTTCTGGACTCTGAATGAGCGTTCGTTTTTGACTTGTCGCAGAGTTTACTCTACATGCAAGCTCAATGGTAGCTTCAAGTCTAGCCAGTTCAAGAGGCGTTAGCTTTGGCAGTGGTAAATATGTTTCTGCCTGTCTTGCGTCATATCTACCACGATCTTCTAAGAACACAGCTTGCGTCAAGCTTCTTAAACCGTCAGCATTGTTTAATAGTTGATCAGCTCTGCTAACTCTGTCACCGTTTCTTTTATCTAGAAGCACTGCGATTAACTCCCGATTCGAAAGGTTTTTAATGCCTTCTTGGTTAAGCTTTTTTACTGGATCTGAATAAGAAGGCAAAACTTGCAGTTCTTCTTGTAGAGTTGTCAGTTGCTTATCTTTCATATAGGTTCCCCTACCATAAAAAAGCAGGGGAGGGGGCTTTGTATGCCCCCTCCTACTTTAACAATGGAGGGGACACCCCCTTTCACTTTAAAATTTTAGTGCAACCTTAGCCAGCTTGGGCTACATTTTCAATCTGCTGTATCATGTAGGCTATCTCTTGGGCTTTTTCATTTTGAAGACCCTGCCAAGCGACGGCCGACATGAGAGCATCCCAGAAAGTTTCATCATATTTGCCTGATTCAGAGCACCTATAGGCTACTCTGACATTCTCAAGTGCTTCTTGTGGTGCCTCGACACCCTTTAAGAAAACACCGAAGTCTTTCACAAGCGAAGAAACTGTAGGCTGTTCTGGTACAGCTTTTTCATCCTCAGCTAGAATCTCTACTGTCTCTTTCACCGTATTCACGGTAGATTCTAGCCCAACTGTTTCGACTTTCTTTATAGACCATGTTGGTGGGGAAGGCTTTTCGGTATAGCATCCTTCAAGGTCAATTTTTCTTTCTAACTTTTTAGCCGCTGTAGAGGACAAGGTAATATACTCTAGAGGATTTAGCCCTCGCTCTTGGCAACGCTCAATAACTTTTTTAACATCGAATTGCCGTTGCGAAGCTTTTTCAAACTTACCCATTGCCTGATCTCCAATAACCAAAGGACCATGCTTCTCTGTCCAGATTTTCAACACATTTTCGATCTGTTTAACCTTGCCTTGCAAGGCTAAAAGACGAGAAGCATATTTTTCGGCCATCTCTGAAGTTAATAATTCAGGACTTGTCGGTAATTCTGCCAAATCTTCTATGCTGTCCTCTACAGGGGGATTATAATCTCCACTTGTAGCTGGACATTGTTGAGCATACCCACAGTAAGCACAAACATGACCAGGATTGCAGGTAAAACCTTCTTCACCTTTTCGTAAGGCTTTATCGATTTGTTTCACCTGTTGGTTTATCCAAAGTTCTATCTCAATGAGATGTTTTTCGCTATAGTGGTATTCGTCTTTCTCGTTTAAACGCACCCACTCATAGCGAGTCAAAACATCATGAATGCCTCCAAAGCTTTTGACTACTAAGAAAGCGTAGATAGCCAATTGCTTCGTTACTGCACGATTGCGACCTGTTTTTAGGTCTACGATTTTTGCTGGCATTCCAGGAAAAAGTGGCATAAACAGCGCATCCATCTGCCCCGATACTGTATGCCTACCAACAGGAATCTGTAGACGTATTTCAGGAATGACTTGGTAGTCAAAACCACCTTCGCCATACACGCTGATAAACTTTTTAGCTAAACCTGCTATCTCAATCACGTTTTCTATGTTCAAAGTATCAGGAAATTTTTTTATTTCATCTTCAGCAGCTTTTTTAAAACCTGGGAAGTTTTTCCCTTCTTTGTACCAACGCTCAGCCACAGTATGGATTGCTGTTCCAATATCAGCGGCTGCGCTTGGTACTTTCAACCCAAGGATGTTCTCCGCAAAGAAACGTCGTGGGCAGTCTTCGAAAGTAAGCAAGCTAGTTACCCGAACATTCATATTATTCGAACGACTTCCTCAAAAAGTCGTCCTTTTACACCTCCTACAAGGTATTTCAAATCCTCCCAAGTGTGGGAGGATTTTGTTTTACTCTATTGGCTTAAGAGAGATGGCACTTGAACCATACGCATTCAGTACATCATCAATCCCTTTGCCGTTTTCCTTACGCCAGATTGCAGTATGGACAGATAAGCCTTTTTGATATAAAGCATTAGCAAGATTTTTGCAGTGTTTTGCTACAACTTGCGCTGTCTTTCCACTGTCTTGATCATAGGCAATCACAACATGCTTTGCTTTTATGTGCTCTGCTAAGTCAGGAATCAGACGCCAATTGCCGACACCGGGAACAGACACAAAGTTTTGCTTTAATGCCAAACTGGATCGATCTGCTTTTATTTCACCTTCTGTAATCCAGAGTGTATCTGAATGAAGAAATCTAACAGTGTGAAGTAAAGCACCCGGTGAAGAACCACCTGAAAGAGCACTTCCATTTTTATCACGCAAGGATGTATACCAAGCATAAACTCGCTCACCATTAACTGCGGAAATCCGTAAGCGTAAGCCATAAATCTTTCCGTTCACATTGCGAACCGGAATTAACAAGGCATTGTGGGTTTTGCAAGCCCATTGACCATTTTTTGTCTGATAGAAACCAGGTATTCCGGTGAAAGACGAAATGCCCGTTACCTTGGCAATCTGCTTCGTCAATGCAATTCCATCTTGATAACACATTTGTGAGTAACCAAAAGAAGCTATCTCTTCTTCTGTAAAACCTCGACGTAGCAGGTTTTCTTTTTGTTGATCTCCTAAGCTAAACAGTGAGAGTAAAGCTTTGTAGACTTTATCTCTCATCGCTACTGTAGCAAGTTTTGGAGCTTGACGAACCTCCGGCGTTTTTACAACCGAAAGTATGGTTCTTTCAGACTTCATGCCTAAGATTTCTTTTGCTTTTTCTACGGCTTGAGGAAAGTTTAATTGCAGAGCCATCATCAGTAACGTGAACACGTCACCACTGGCTCCACACTTTTCACATTGCCACAGATCGGCACCATCACGGGCAGCTGGGGCGTGTTCCATGAAGTGACATGATTGCATTTTTCCATCGGACCCGTGTACTGGGCACTTCATAAACCACTGACTACCTACTTTTTTCACTGGGATTCCCAAGTGAGCACAAACTGATAAAATACGAAGACCAGCACGTATGCTGGCCTTCTCATCCATAGAGTTACGATAGGTTTTTACTAACACCTATAGCACCTCCTAGTATTCTTCTGGTAGTAACACCGTTGTAGCAGAACGATCCGCTTCGGTGATAATCCAGAATTTTTTTCCTTTGCTGTCTCGATAGGAAGAAACTAACCTTCCTGCATGCAACAAGGATTCATTGTTTAGCTCCCAATCTTCAGAGCAAATGTCACCCCAGTCACCGCTATGATGACGCAAGAGGGCGAATTGTATATCTTGAACCTCGATAGTGTCCATGACACCAGGGGTAGCGTAAACCTGCCCCAGAGGAAACAAGACAAGCGGGAATGAAGAAACCATGTTTCTCTTCCTCCTATTGGTTCACCAATTGCTCTTTGGATAAAAAAATGCTATATTAAAAGATAGCTATTTCTCTTTGCGCAAAAGGAATTGGTGACTTTTTATAAATCGCTTTTTGACTAGGTTTTTCCTAGTCTTTTTTCTTTTTAAGCAGTAACAACGACAAGAGAACCATTGTTTTCTTGGCGAGCTTGAAACTCGACTTCTTGTCCTTGTTTCCAAGCAGCTACAATGGGCGCTGTTCCATCGATCCCATAGACGTTTATGTTTTGACCATTCATAGTCACGATAGAACGAGCTACTTTGCGTCCATTGTTTTCAACGGGTCCTTGCCCATTTTGAGTAACTGTACCTACAAAAGTGGGTTGGCTTTGTTGTGCTTTCATTTGAGAGATAGGCCGCGGCTCCTGCGTTGTTTGTTGTTGCGATTGACCACCTTCAACAACGTCCAACCGTGGCTTTTCTTTCTTTTCTGCTTCTTCAATGGCCACATGCACTTCTTCCGCACTGGCAATTCCACTACCAAGTAGAACATAGCCTAAGAAGCCCAATGCACGACCGATAACGCTTGTTTCAGCATTTTCAAAAGGATTTGTTGAATCCACACCGCCACCACCGACACCAAGCTTTGCTGTGGCCGTAACGCTTCCGTGAATTTCTGAGTCAATTGTTACTCTTGCAAGTTTTGATTGGCTATCAAACTGAACTGGTTGAATCGTAAGTTTGCAGCCTTTTTCCTTATGTTCGTGTCTCGCCCAAGCTACACGCGCCTCTACGGTTAAGTAGGGCTTGCTAACGCTTAGATAAGTGCCTTTGTCACTTGACCATAAGCCTAAACTTTGCGCGACTTGATCAATGACAACTTGCTGATTGTACATTTTTTGATTACGCTCGATGGCAACGATACCGCCGTGTAACCACTCTGGAATTGCCGCCTTTGCCGAAGCAAACTCTTCGCTTTCTTTGACCTTAATTGCCCTGGCTTTCTCGATAAGCCAACCTTGTGTCTGCTGCCCTTGGCCTTTTTGCTGGTTTGCTTGCACTTCCATCATCCTTTCTTTTTTGACTAAAAACAAAAACCGCTTGTTATGATTGATAGTAGAAATCAATTCGCACAAAGCGGTTTTGTTTCAATCTATGGTTTTCGTCGCTCCCCGAAAAATTAGAGAGCATTTTAAACAAAAAAAGCCGTTGTGAAGTGCTTTTTGGGCACACTTCGACAACGGCTTTTTGTTTACTAAATCTGGTATGTGGTAAAACCACTACCTTTTTATGCAAGGTTATAAACCTTACATAGACATCAATACGCGATGGCACCCTCACGTTAGGTATCCCGGAAGTTTGTAGAGTACAAACCATTTCAGTCCGGGACATCTGCATCTGGAATCACTCTAAAGTAAACGTCCCTTTGCAGTTCGCTTGAACTTTGGTTCAAACTTAATTAAAAACACACTATCATTGTAGCATGGTTATTATTTGAACTCAAGGATTTTATAAAAAACGTAATGCTCGGAACCTTAGTAGAATAAATATCTTCAAACAAATATTTTATAGGTTAAAAGACATATATCTTATTTTTTCATTATTAAAAAGTACTTCTGTACGATTAATATATTTTAAGACTTCCTCTTCTATTTTACTTGCTTCTTCAGATGATAAAAAAGATATTTCTGAATCTTTTGTTAGTCCTAATGAGTTTAACGATGACCCCAGTCTCAATCCACTGCCCTTTGTTAACAGCCATCTATCATGTACAGGAGAATCTCCGCTAGATTTGACAGATACCACAACTATTTCAGTATCAGGAGGATCTTGGTCTGATACTTTTGTGCGCCAGTAATTTTGATAGTAATCAGCAGGATCTCCAATAACATTTTCGTTATTCTGATGTTTCTTACTTGTAAGTATTTTTACTCTACAATTAGGATTGTATGAAGAGATTAGAAGTAATATTTCTAATTCTGAAGGACCAAAATATGAGTCACAAATGTAGATATATTCTATAGGGTTTGACTTTATCCACTCTTCAATCGCTTCCATAGCCTTGTTTCTTTCCCCACAATTAATATAAACGATATTACTTGGTCTGTGAGATTTTTGACTTGTAAGTTGTTGAATTGTACGCCCCGCTAGCTTTAGAGTTAATTCTGCACCAAAAAGCATTGCTACTAAAACTGGTCTTATAAATATATTAGCTTGATCTGTATTAGCATTTCTAACAATTAAATTTTTAAGAATCCATAAAAAAATTGGATAGGATTCCGCTAATGATAAAGATGATGCAATGCGTACAAATTCCCTCGTTTGTTCAATATGAAGTGGTGTAATCCTTCCTGCATTTAAAGAACTTAGAAGATTCCAAGCAATATGAGGTAAGTGACTTATCTTTTTTTTATCAAATTGTTCAGTATTTGAACGTTTAGAGGTAATTTGTTTCTTGTAGTTCAATACCTCCATATGCTCCAACAATTCTCTTTTTATTTTAATCCTGGCCGGATCATCATCAATTTGAGATGCTAAAAATGAAGCAAATTCCGGATCAAGTTTATATGTAATGTCAATCAATTTATGCTGATATTTTTTGAATGGATAGTTTTTGTTATTATTGTAGCTTAATGTAATCTTCATTGCTTCTTCAAAAATTTTCTTGCTAAAGGTTTTGTTAACATTCCAAGCTTCGTATGCTATCGTTTCATATCTGTCCAATTTATCCCATGTAGTTGGAATTGTATCAGCTAAATCTTTGGCTTTTTTTATTAAGTCTTCACGTTTTTTTTGTTCTTTTATCGGCATTTCAGAAGCTAAAGAGGAAAATAAAAAAGACTTATCAGAAACATTTGTTATTTTTTCAGTTTCATCAATTAATAAACGCCAATTTTCCGAATTAGTTTTTTTAATTTTTGTCATATAAACTTGTGCTAAGATTACATAACCATAATGCATTATATTGTTTTTATCGGGTAGTTTCTCTGTTATTATATTTTCAATTTTACATATAATTTCATTGAGTTGATTTTTTGTAATTTGATTTTTTTTTGTTAAATTTTTAACTATATCAGTTATTATACTAATAAAACGAACAATCAGATAATCTGTTTGTATTTTTTGAAGTATAAAACAAATATCAGTGATATCTTCATATGTTAAATATGCACTTGTGTAATTTGTAAAATCAAAAGGTTCAAATAATGGTAGTTTAGAAATTAAAAACTGAATTATTTTTTCATACGCACTATCTTTTTTATCCCTTGGTAAATCTTCAATTATTTCTATTGTTGTTTGACTATGGGTTTTATATAATGCAGGAGCAGTATCTACTATCAACGAATGATAAGCAATCAAATCTTTAAACTTTATATCATATAATAAAGGTCTTACATTCATAGACATAATTTTTTCGCATTCAATTCGTTTATTATTTAAGTACAATCTTAAAGCCAGATCTGACCATAAACTGGCTTGTTCACTATTAGATGGAACGAGCTTTATTAATTTTTTTATATACTCTAAATCTTCTACCGTATCATTGCTCTTTATTTGTAACCCACTATAAGCCATAATAGCTAATCTAATAAAAATAATATAAGCGTTCCCACTAACAGCTGTACTTAATTCTATATTTTCTCTAATTTCTTGAGTAGATTCAATATACTTTTTAGCATTTTCATAAGTATATTCTGTTAAAATTCCAGCTATGTTAAATCCAACATTCACCTTATCCCACTCTACATCCATTTTAGTCCAATTCTTTTCTAGATTAGACAATATGTCGTTTTTAATCCCTTGATTTTGTTGATCTAGTTTACTAATAACTCCATAAAAAAAACAATACGCTTTGCATTTTAATTCTATATCATACATGTTGTTAATTTCTTCGTATAGCTGATATAAATAAGTTAATTGTTGCAAATTAAAATCTCTTTTTTCTTTATATACTTTTTCCATTATATTATCCAGTACTACATCTTTTGTTTCAAAGCATGTTATTGCTTTAACAATATTAACAACTTGGAGAAAGTTCACATTCTTTATAGGTTGAGCTAATAATGAGTTTATTAACTCATTAAACATGGCATTTCTTCTAATCTCCGTATTTAGTCTCTTACAAATATCAATTGCCATGTCAGGAATTTTTTTTGCTAAAGCTCGTACAACACCTCTTGTTTCATAAAATTGTTCTCCAACAAACATTAACAGTATGTTGATATTTTCATTAAAATCATTTTCGACAATATAGTATAAATCATCTTCTTTTCTATTAAAAAGACTTTTATCATCAATAATAAAAAGACTTACAAGTAATTGTGCTAAGCATTGGCATTTAATCGATAAATCTTCCAGGTCAATTATTAATAAATAAGTATCCTCTAATCTATCTTTTGAAGCGTTTTTATCAAAAGTGTGCTCAGCTTGGGCTAACAATAATTGTAACTCGACAAAATCTTCTGTTGGTCCCGCTATTAGTCCTTTTTGACTATCTAACATGCCAATAATTGTTTTTAATCTAGTTTTATCAGAAACAAAAGGTAATGGTTCTGATATTTCTCTATATATTCTTGCATTAGGTGCAAATAATGTTGTTGTAATAGACAATTTTAATGAATATTCTATGACTTCTATTGCATCACTTCTATATTTATTATTAATCGCCCACTGTCTAAGTAAATATAAGCGATCGCTTACGTTGTCAAACTTTTCCACGTTACTAATTACTTCAGATGCAGAATAATTATTAATTATTAATGTTACTTCAGAAATAAAGCGATGTACCTTAGGGTTTTTAATATGTAACTCTGTATTTTTTGTTAATTCTGATTGCTGTATAGCAGCTAATGTTAAAGTGCTAAAAGCTTTCTTGTTGTTATAATTTTGCCCTTTTTGTGTAACTGTTTCGACTAACTCTATTGCTAAATCTGGACAAGAATAAACTAAGTCAGAAGCAATATCAATAGCTTTATCCCCCAATAGAGAGAAATCAATTTGCTTGTAAATATTACGAATTTGTTCAATAAGAGCCGGCTCTGGAGAGAGGCCATCTTCTTTTTTTCCTTTTGCAATTAAAGCTAAAAGATGAATCCTTTCTTCTAATAAAACTGGTCTTTGAGCTAAAGATAACGCTCCTTCATAATCGTTGAGAGCCATTTTTGCATTAACTTCTGATTTCCAAACCTTAGCTTCACTTAATTCATTCAGTGTAACATTATAAACACTAAATTTAATAAGTGAATCATCTTTTTCTAATGATGCTGCCGCCTCTATTCCCAAGTTACTTATTTGTTTAATTAAACTTATAGACTGTGTTTTTGAAACAATAGCATTTAGTATTTCACTTGATAAATAGTTAAGTAAATCATTATGTCTTTCAGAGCTAGCAAAATAGTTCGGTAGTAACAAAAGTGAATCTAGTTCTGCAGGTTCTTTTAAAAGATAATCAATTATAATGCTATTGGTATAATCTTTTAAATGAGCTAATTGTTGAGCGGCAAATAATCTATATGATTCGGAAACAAATGAAACTTCCTCATTTTGTTTGTCAATTTCTACAAAGCTCAATCCCTCAAGCTTCTGAAGTACTAAATCCGTTTTTGTGTTTAGTATTTTTGCTAAATCTTTAATGTAATGCTTTCTCTTATCATGAACAATAATAGATAATATTTTATTCTGTAATTCATCAGTTCGCTCTACCGTTTTCCATTCTACTTGAAATAATTTTTCTGGTACTTCAACCAACAAATTTTTAGGACTTTCCCCTGCTATTATTATTCTTCTAATACTTGCTAATCTACCAGGAACCCTTTTGTATATTTTTGTAATATCTTTGATTAATTTTTCTTGCATTAAATCTCTTAAGAAGCTTATTGCTTCACCAAGTGTAAATTCGACAAGAGGCAAGTCTTTATAGTTTATTCGTTTTTCTTCAAGAAAAAAAGAATCTACGTTATAACTTTTAGCTGAAAAAACAAAGTAAATATCAGGCATACCTAAAGGTAGTATATTAATAATTTGCTCTTTTACTTGTATATCTTCTTGAGGTATTTCATCAAGTCCATCAATTATAAAGTGTAGTTTTTTCTTTCTATTACGTATTAATCCTTGTAGTTTAAATAATTTTTGCCTTATTAGACTATCAGAAATATTATCTGGTATTTCTGATATATCATTTTCCAAAATGGCTTCAATTTGTCGATAAAGATCTAGTTTTAAAAATTCTGGATCATAAGTAAAGCGACTAGATGGCTTTATAAACAATGAAATTGAACTTTTATTTTTTTCATTGGCATATTGAGCTAATAACGTTGTTTTACCGTAATCTTCATCTCCTTGAACAATCACAGCCTCAAAACCACTGTCAAAAAATTTATCGATCATATTAAAGTAAGTCTCCCTAGGTATTTGAGGCTCTTGTAATACGGGAAAACTTTGACAAACTTTAGTGTGGACAATATTATCATCTGTACACATATTTGAGACCTCTCTTTCTTAAAAGTACCGTAGCCTTTTACTCCGTTATTCGACATATCATTCTTTTTTCCTTGTTTATTTGTCGTGAAATTGGAAATGTATGATTGGTATAGCGAACTTTAGCATATATGGTTTTTTATAACTTGTTACCAATAACTTTTCAAACTTGGTTATAAACTTATATGTTTTTTAAGAATTCTAATAATTTATATTCAAGAAAAAATTGAATATTAAGTTCCAATGGCTTTAGTGTCTCTTTCGCTTGTGAAAGCATATCTACATCTGGAACAATAAATAGAATCTTCTTATCCCCGACCCACCGCAACTCAAAAGCTATATTATATATCTCCATAGGATAATTCCGAGCCACAACAACATAATGCTCTTCGTTATCCATCGTAAACGATGCAGTAAACGGTTTAGCATTTCTCGTTATCCAACTACAGCTCTCTCTAACCTCTTCAGGCAATCTCACATAAATCATGTTGCCTGTCATGATCTTTAATACTTGCAGCTCAGGCACCGCAGGCGTACTGTTGGCACTATAAAAAGCAACTGGCAAAGGATCACCTGTCCTAAGCCAGTTTTTCTTTATCTGACTCTTTTTTGTCAACTTCTTCAAACGACTCTTAGCGTTATCTATGTTTCCTTGCCAAAATAACTGAGCAATCTGCCAAGCTGTTAGATAATGCGTAGTTTCTAGGGTTTTAATTAGCTTTTTATCTCTATCGGTAAGATCAAAAGGGGGAGGGTCAATATTGACTCTCCCCCAGCTTATAGATTCAACTCTCTGTATCATTTGCTACTCCTTTTTTGCCACAAGGCATTCTTCCCTTTTCCTAAACATTCAATTTCACCAGCATGACTCATCTTATTTAATACTCTTTGAATTGTTGGTCTGCTGATATCAGGGCAACGTTCTAAAAGGTCCGCGATTCTAAACTTACTTTCCATCGTACTGATTACTTCTCTAACGTGCTTTTCCTTCCAACCTCTCTCCTGTCGAACCGTACCGACACGCTCTTCAAAGCGTTGATATGCTTTTAGAATCGTATTGAGAAAATAAGTGAGCCAAGGAATAATGTCATGTTTTCCTTCGTGCCATCCTTGAGAAGACTTTTCCAAGGTCTCATAGTATGATTCTTTTGTTTCTTCGATTATTTTTTCAAGGCTTATATATTTACCAAGTTGATAGCCACTCTGATACATTAGCAAAAGCGTCAATAGACGTGCCATTCGGCCGTTTCCATCTGCAAAAGGATGAATGCTAAGAAAATCTAATACAAAAGCTCCAATAAGCAATAAGTCATCGACATTGCCCATATTTTTGGCTTCCTGAAATCTCAACAGTAACTCGCCAATTGCTTCCGGTGTCCTCCAAGCTGGAACTGGAACAAATCGTATTCTTTCTTGACCACTAGGCAAAGACTCTTTAATGACATTGTCACTTGCTTTCCACCGTCCACCACTTCCCGTTGCATAGGACATTAAGTCACGATGCATTTGTAGCATTAGACTCGGAGATAAAGCCATGTAAGATGCCGAAACATGAATGGTATTAAGTACATCACGATAGCCTGCCACTTCTGCTTCAGAACGGTTCATAGGGCTTGTTTTGTCTTTTGTTAACAAAGCAAGCCTTTTTTTTGCTACTTCAATGCCTTCTAAACGGTTTGAAGACTCCACGCTTTGTATTACGGCAACCTCTTTCAGTTGCCGTAATACTTCTGGAGCTTGCTTTTCAAAAAGTGCTTCTTTGCCTTTGAATTCACGTATTTCTCCAATCAAACAGATCATGACATTTGGCCAAGCCGCATTATCTAAATAGTTATCACGAAAAGACATCATATCAAAAACCACCTCATGATATATATCATAACCACACAAATGATATATATCAACAAGGTTTTATTAACTAAAAACGTTTTCCTGTGATATTTGCTGTTATTATGGCTCTAATCTTTTTGCTTTCAGCATTGATACCTTGTATTTGAAGGATCACTTTATCGCCTACATCGATACGAATAAACTTAGGATGATTCACTCTTGAATATACGCCTGTTTCCAAGGTCACGAAAAAGCCTGATTCGGAGTTTCCCGTAACTACACCTATGTACATGCCACCGAGCTTATACTTAGAGGATACTGTCTTCCAGGGATCAGCGAGTAACGGCTTTAAGCTAACAGTAACTTCTTTCTTTTCTTTGTCTAGCCCAGTAATTGCCACAGTGACTGTATCACCAGCTTGATATTTTTCTCGTAAATCTTCAATATAACCGTGGCTAGCGTTTTCAGCTTTTAGAATCGTGTAAACTCCACCTAAATCAACCATCCCATATTTACGTCCCACTCTTCGAAAAACGGCATCACGTGTTTTTCCTACTTCTAACTCTTTCCATGTGAGGTTCGCAATTTGTTGAAGGGCTTCCTGTCTTGAGGCAACAACAAGGTTTATGTCTCTATCGACTGCTTTTACCTTGAATGCGACTTGTTTTCCAAGCAAAAAACGTAACCTTTCCTCGTTGCTTACGCCACTTGCTGATAACGGTATAATCACTCGTACATCTGCATCGAGAAAAACAATAAGACAAGGTTGTTCTTCAATGCCTACAACCTTGCCTTTTTCATCTCTGACGGGAGCTTCTAAGTGTTCCAATCCTGTTGCTAACCCTTGCATAACCAGGCCGTTTTGTTGCGCTCGATAAATTTCTGGCCAGATTGATTCTTGTTGTTTTCGATCTTGTTCGTAACCTTCAGGACGAAGTGATGAAACTATGTTACTCATTATGGCAACCCTCCACTAGCTGATTAAATATTTTCTGTATGTTTGCATTTTGGGAAGCCTGTACAACCATAAAAATATCCATTTCGACCTTTTCTCTGCTCCAATAAACGACTGCAACTAGGGCAAATTCTTTTCTTATCCTCCTTAGGCTTAGATTGCTCTGCTTTCTGTTCTGTTACTTTCGTGTTTTGTTCCGGTGAAGATGAAAGTGGCTTCGCTTCTACTACATTCACCTTCTCAACTGCCTCTTTCTTAGTGAAGCTTTCAGACACTTTACTTGTTACGATTTTTGGTTGCTGGTCGACTAGATCACTATCCTCTTTCTTTTGCTCCTTTCTTTTTGTCTCTTTTTTGGCATTCTCCGAAAGCTCTTTTTCATCAGCTACAAAGATAATCTCAAAACTTTTTTCTTCACCTCCTTTTGCTACTACTGGTTCAGGAATCTTTTGGCCTTTTTCTTTGACTACTTCCGTAGTTGGCGTTAAACCCATGCACTCAACGGCAAGCCTTTCTTTCAGGTGCTTTAGGTTTTTTCGTAATTCGTCTTGAAGCTTGCCAAAAAGCTTTTTTTCTAGCGTATCTTTGTTGTACTTCGAAAGGCTCTGCTCTAATTCTTGAATCTGTCGAATCACTCTACCGGCTTGCTCGACATCATCAGGATCTTTTAAGGCTGATTCTGCTTTTTTCTTTAGAGCAAGCCATTGCTTAATCATGGCCGTTTGAGGAATAACTTTTTCGATTCGCTCCCAAAACTCATCGAGAGCAGGCTTTTCCTCTTTTACGTAATCGCAGATGCCTTCCCTTGGAGGTTGCTGGCTATTTTGTTTCACAATCTTGTAGATCACATGGCGCTCTGGCAATTCCATAATGTAGGTGTAGTCAAAGCGTGGCTTTAAGGTATCGGTTTCTCTAATGCTTTTGGGCAAAAAGGGCTTAAATATAGCCCCGTCATAAGTCTTTTGCTCTAAGTGAATCTCTACAGAACCACATTGTGTTTCCACTTCTTTTGCATCTTCAGCCGAAAGACCTCCAAACCAGACTTTGTTGCGACAGTTGTTCAAGAGCGTATTCTTAAAAGACCTGGTTCCAGCGTCAAGCAATTGTCCGTGGTCTTGTACTGCTAAAATACCAGCACATCGATATTTTCTAGCATTGGTTAAGAAGCGAATAAAGTCTGGATTGATATACAAAGGAAACTCGTCGATACACAAAACATGAGGATCTCTTGTCCATTCATCGCCTGGACGACGAAATACAGCGGATTGAAAGTGCATGATCATGAACTGGCCAAAGGTGTTGCCTAACTTACCTAAAGGTCCCATGGCCGTATTGACAGCTAACACTCCACCGCCTTTTAGATGATCGTCTAAGTTAATGTCGCTGTTGCCGATAAGCACCCGTTGTAGTAGCTCATTGCCACCAATATCAGCTAACTGCTGCCGAATGCCCGTTGCAAACTGAAAGAGCTTATCTCGCATGGCACCGAATGCTTCAGAGTAGAAATAACGTACTAAATCGTCATAGCCATACTTGCTTTCATAGTCTTTAACAGCTTGCTCTAAATCTTTTGTATCTTGTAATATCCGCATGACTGAAAGGAAATCTAGTTTGTCTCCGTGAAGCCGCTTTAAGAGCAATATGGTATTACGAGCCATTGATTCTTGTACCTGAGCAAAGAAAGCTTCCTGATCGCCAAAAAGAGAGCGAAGCACCGTCCTTGTCGCTTCTGCCACTGCGTTAGCCTCTCCTTGCATGGGGTTAAACTTATGCGTGTTTAACTTGGTCGGGTCAACATGGATACAGGGGATGCCCATCTTATTCGCCATTTCAGCCACCCAATCAGCAAGGTCTCCTGATGGTTCGATGACGGTAACACCTATCTTTTCACCGGAAGCAATACGCTTCATATCCTGATATAACATGGGCTTGATGATGCTGCTTGTTTTACCGCTACCAGTCGGACCAACAACGAGCATATGCAAAAAGCGATCCTTGCCGCTAATTACGACTGGATCGCCCGATTCTCTGTCTTTGCATATCTCTACGTCTATGGCTTCTGAACCTGTCTTTTTCTCTGTTTTGGAGAAGAACGAAGTGATTTTTTGCCATAGACCGTTGCTATTTACTTCTGCTTTCTTTACTCTTGGATCATTTTTGGCATGAAACTGATAAAAGAATAGACCACCTATCAGAAGTAGCAAAAAAGGTATCATAGATACAGTAAAACTTATCATTCCATGAAATAAAGTCGCTCCTTCTGTCCTTGACAGGTGTACCAAAAATGGGCGTAAAACCATACTGAGCAGGACTGTGATAAACCAAGAAAAGCTCACGATTGCACTCCAACCATAACGATTACGCTTCTGTGTGTCTCTGCTATCTTTGCTTGCCACCACATAACCAATAAGAGCTACAAGGATAAAGCTAAACGGCAACCACAAACCTCCTACCTTTAGAGACCAGATAGCAGATAAAAAGAATAACAAAAGCGATAGACTAAGCACTATTTTATCAAGCAGAACCATCACCTTCCCTCCTTGTAGTTGCGATCAAAAATGTGCCTTGAACAAAATCGTTAATGTGTATCGTATCAAAATAAGCTCTTCCTTCTTCTCTTATCAAAGCAAACTTCGGGTAAAGCTCCTGGATATTGCCATGAAAAGAAAAATACTTTCCGTTAGATGTTCTCAAGCGTCCTCTTATCTTTATTCCAGTAGTAATCCCAAGATCGTGCCATAGCAAATAATTCATGCCTCCTATTAACCGATTTCAGTGAAAACACTATCTGATGAGCAATCTTCAAAAAATCTGTTTCATCATAATCTCTTTGCACTTTTTTGTAGGAATATAACAGGTTTTATCGTCGTACAATAAAATGTACGTTGTGTACGCTTTGTTAAAGCTGTATAATGGGGGTGAAAGATTATTCAAAAAAATAGGTTAGTCCAGGGGGAGATACTCGTGCAAGAAATATTGGATTCTACAGCAGTCCGAAAAAATTGGAGCAAATTTATTGATGATGTAGTTCATAGCAAGCCTGCCATTGTAAAACGAACTCGTGATACCTTTGCAGCTATCTCATTAGAGCACTTGCACCTTATCTTGGCGCAACATCGTTTTTCTATTGTTTTTACAAAAGAAGCAGATGGCACATACAGTGGCTCGTTAAAAGAAATAGACTTAGTTGCAAACGCTGAAAACTTAGAGTCATTAAAAGAAACACTAGCTGAAGATCTGATTGAGTATGCCGATGAGTACATGGAAAACTTTGAGCTGTACTCTCGTTCCCCTAACCGCAAAAATCATTTGCCTTATATCCTTCACGTTTTGACACAATCAGATCTAGAGCATGTTAAAGGTCTCATCGATGCCTAGTTGGAAAGAGCTAAAACGCTTTTGTGAACGTGATGGCTGGGAACTTTATAAAAAGACTGACCACTATTTTTTTCGAAAAGTAATGCCTGATGGTGCTGTTAAGAGAACAAAAGTTTCTATGGGAACGGGTGAAATCAAACCTTCACTATGGCGTGAGATTCTAAAGAAACAGTTGTTAGTAAGCCAAGAATATTTTAATAAACATTGTTGAACTGATTTTATTGATGTTTTGCTCTACAAAACCATAACTAAGATAAGAAGTACTACTAATGATGGGATGACTATTAAGCTCTCTCCTACTCCACCTGTATCAAACATAGGTATTCTGAATTTCTTACTTGTAACAGGCCACAACCAAGCTACACCTTGCGGATTAAGGCTATCAAGTACTAGATGAGAAATATAACCGGCCAGCAATAGTACATAGAGAGCCATGTTTGTTAATGGATAGATCATCGACAGCAAAAGCCATACAAGAAAGGACACCGTGACCGCCCCCACGATTGAGTGAGTTGGTCCTCGGTGTCCTATTGTTACTTTAAGTAATGTCGGGAGCATAAAAAATTTGCTCCCGACTTTGCTGTTTGGTTGATCTATATCTGGCAGCAATGAACCTAAAGCACCTGCCATCGCTCCTATTGTAAGAATAACGTATGGCTCAACAGTAATTCCGACCAGTGAAGGCATAGGACTAGCTGTATCAAGGTGATTAGAAAGAAAAACGCCTAGGCTTGCTCCAGCCAAGGCGTGTGTTTTCCACAGCATATGTACCTTCTTTCTTTTTTCGTCTAAAGTAAATAAAAATCTTCGACTAGTAATTGACTAGAGTTTTACTTCTTTTACTTGCTTAGACAGCATATTTCTATTGATGAGGTGAGTGCTTTGTTTAAATATATAAAGTTAAATGGGGAACTCAGTGAAAGAGAAATAGGGGGGTTTAGTACTTCCGAAGAAGAAAAACCTTGCTCGTCAGAAAAACCGTTTGAAATTAATCAATTGGAAGATTTGCTAAATCAGCTTAAAGAAGAGAAAGAAGCAGAAATGCGTAAAAATAACCAAGAAGGTTATTTCGAACTAGACAAACACCGCAAGCGATAAAGAGTAATCCTTATCATACCTCGATTTCCATCTGGATTTCGAGGTTTCTACTTTTTGCGGTAAACCTTATTGACAATGCCTGAAGTGCAACTTTAGTGTTTTCTGGATCTAAAGTATAGAAGCTACTGTAAACATCGGCCTCAATATATCCTGCTGTGAATAGATTGGCGGCTAATTGAATCATAGCCTTTTCGCTACGGCTCCACTCCTTAGAAGACTCCTGAAGCTCAACAAAGTCTATACCTTCGTCATCTATAAACTGGCTAACAAGAATTGCATTCTTAGAAGTAATCGCTGCCAACAGATATAAAGCAGAACCATATTCGCAATCTAACTTTATCTTACCTGTAAGCACTGAAAACATCATGTAGCGACGTTTATGCTCTTCGTTTTTCCAATACATCTCATGCATCCTTTCTGAAGCAATCACCATGAGCAAGTTGCTTCCAGTTCAGCAGCTTAAATGCAACTTCTTCACTCTCGATTTCGTTATATCGAAAACGCAAGACTAGTTCCATAAAGTAATCTCGTGAAAAACCCTCACCCTGCTTTACATCAAAGTCATGCTGTGGTATCCCGGCCAGATCTAAAATCAAGTTATCCAACTCATTCAACTCATCGTAGCAATAGCTACCTTCAACAACGACATTGAGACGCTCTACCTTGTCAGTAAGTGCTTTGCTTGTATTAAGAAGCGATAATAAAGTTTCGGCTTGATCCACTGTAAAATCCCCTTTCGTTTTGTGTGTACGTATGTTTTAACATTATCATAGCCCTATTTTATTAACAAACTTTGGTAAATCTCCGAAGATATCTTTTGGTTTCTCTTGTTCGTACAATCAAAAAGGACAGTTTTCGTTTAACTCCGAAAACTGTCCAATAAAGCTTAACGTTTTTTCCCAGCTATCAAATACAATTTGGCTAGCCGGGTCTATTCGCACTCGACATTTTCAATTTTGCCAAAGAAAATTTCTGCACCATTGCCAATAAGGTGTGCGGTTAAACCAAGATTGTTGCCAAATCGATAGACCAGCATTGGATCGCCAAGTGAGTTTTCTATGTCTAGCAGTTGTTTTAGCAATAAGGTTGACCTCCGATTAGACATTTATTTTATTTCATTTTCTTTTCACCGGAAAAAGATATTATCAACTAAGGAAAAGCATATTTCCGTGCATCCATTGCTATCTCGCCCACGTAAACGTAATTGGATATTGAGACGCAGAAAGAACCTATCTCAAAGAAGTCTTGAGATAGGTTCTTTTCATATTCTGGAAAAAACAAAACCTAAATATAGTTCTTCCCAAGATCCTGTTCGGTAACTTACGGCAGAGCCAGGCAATAAGGCTAGACTATTTCAACTTCTTTGGAAACTTTACTGAAAAGCTTGTCCCATTAGAACTTGTTTCTACTTCTATTTTTGCTTTGTGCCGTTCCGCAATGCTATAACAAACAGCCAATCCCAGACCTGTTCCGTCGGCCTTTCTTGTAACAAAGGGAGTACCAATCTTGCTGTAAACATCTGAAGGAATACCTTTTCCCTCATCGATGACAGTAAGTAGAACGTAAGATTGGTCTGAAGCAGTTCGTATTGTAAGAGTTTTTTGGGGTTCCATTGCTTCAATGCCATTTTGAGCAAAATTTATTATTAGTTGTTTCAGCTCTTCTTCGTCACCAATTATATTTGCAGAAATGTTTAAGTCTAATCTGACATCCTTCCCTTCCGTAAAAGCCTTCACTTGGATCAATGGAAAAAGATTAGCTACCACACTGTTTAAGTTAAGTGGTACGGGATTCTTCGATCTATTTTTCGAGAGCGACAAAAATTCCGTGATTATGTGGTTTGCTCTGTCTAATTCTGAAATCATCAGTTCTAAGTGTTCTTTTTCGTTTTGATACTTTTTTACGAAAAGTTGTAAGAAACCTCTAACAGATTGCAAGGGATTCCGAATTTCATGTCCTAACCCAGCAGCGAGTTGACTAATTAAGTTCAGTCGTTCAGATTTCTTTAACTGCTCCATCATTCGCTCTTTTTCAGTTACATCTCTGCCAACAACGAAAATTCGGTTTTCTTTTTCTATAGGAATCGCATTTAACTGAAACCACTTATAAGTACCATCTTTACATAAAATACGATTTTTGTATTTGACTTTCTTTTTTGTATTTTCCGCTATGATATTCTGAACATTTTCTCGTTCTTCTGGATGAACTAAGTCTATACATCTCTTACCAATCACTTCTTCAGGTTTAAATCCAAGTATTTCTTCACTAGCAGAGTTTATCGTGATAATTTGCCAATTATAATCGTGAACTAGTAATATGTCTAAAGATAGTTCAGCAAAGTGTTTTGATTCGAATAACTTTTCTTTCGTTAAAAATGTACTCCTATTAGCTACTTCCAAGCTAGAGTTTTGATCTTCTAGCCAGTGACTCAACACCCAAACAACTCCAATCGTTTATTACTTTCTTGCTGAACAATCGCTGATGTTTTAAAGAGTATAACATTGCCAAAAGAAAAACCCTGTCGAAATTTGTAATTCAATGAATTTTTTTCTTTGTTTTCAATATCGCTTTTATCTATTTTGTCGAACTTTGTTCAAAATCTAAATTCTGATACCTCCCACACAATCTTGGGGATAAATGGGGTATAAGCTTATCTTCTACACAACAAAAAAAGTCCTTTAGTTCGTGACTGTCTTCCCTTCAATCATTTCTCTTATAAACTCTTCTACCGTATCCAAACCTCTGTTTTCCACTTCTTTCTGTAACTTCGAATACACTTCTTCCGGGACAGTAAAGCTCACTCGCCTATTTCTTTTCCATTCCCTCTCATACACGACAGGCTCTAACAAAGGTTGTGGTCTGAAGCCGACAAACCGTAGCTCAACCTTATCTAGAACGGCTTTGTCTAGCACCTCTAAGTAATCAGGATTACAATAAAATACAATTAAATCATCTTCATAACCTGGCTGCACTGTGTAATGGTTAATCTGTCTGATATGACGAACATCGGAAATGAATAGCTCTGCAATCTTTTTACCTTCTTTCGTCGTGTAACGAAATCTTCGTTCTCCATATTCTGCTGGTGTGAGCATCTGCTCTAGTTCTTCTTCTAAGACCTGCTTCATACGGTCGCTTTCATGCCAGAGCAAGTAAGGAACATCTTTTGCATGAATGATACTCAGCCTGTTTAGGATGGGTTGGCTGTGGGATGGAAGGCTCTTGTAATGCTTTATAGCGTTTTTCCAGACAACTGTCGTTTCGCATAAAACGGCTATGTTTTGATGCCTTCCTTCGTCTGCTACGGTACTAACCTGGTTAAAGATATTTGTTATCGCTCTTTCAGTAGAGTGTTCTGGTAGGTACCAGAGTAAGGTGGGGTCCTTTCCTTGCTTAGCGACAGCACCAGCTAGGTACAAGTTTCGCGATAAGCTGTACTGTTCTTTTAAGGTTCTAGAATCTATCCACTCAAGCTCTTGAGATAGCCCATGTTCGATTATGGCAACCAATACGTCATTGATTTTCGTTTGTAAGCGAAGTTTGGATTGGTCACTTGGGGCGTTGTAGCAGGCTTGCCTTGTTTGTGGCAGTTCTTGAGCTTTTTCTGCTAGGCGTATTCCTTTTTCCGTTAGGACATAGCACTTCGCTTCGATGCCTGTTCCAGCAGGGTTGTCTCGGCTGCCTAGTGGTGCTTTTAGGACCTTTCCGTTTATCACACCGAAAACTTTCTCGAGTTTTTTTAATCGACTGTAGCAATATTCTAGGGAACGTGGAAAGAACATGCGATAGATTTGGTTGATTGTCAATGTTCTGTTATGGTACAGCGTAACCAGTATATCTTTATCACGTTTCGTTAGGTTGCTTAGGTTGTCGGCCAAAGGTGCTGCACTCCTTTTCTGTTGGTTTCACATAGAGTAATTCCGTATGCTCGCCTCGCTGTCGCGTGTCGAGCATGAAAGCAACAACTTATCCACATAATCCACAACTTTTATTTGGTTGTGGATTATTTCTTGTTTGTGTAGGAAAACTGGCGTGGTGCTTTTGTTCTTTTCGGCTTTCTGATTGTGTTGCTCGCTCCGCTGTCGCGTATCGAGCTTGGCTTAGTTCATGAAAAATGCTGGACAGGTCACCGCATAGATACGAAGAAACTACCGCTTGATAAATGAAACCGCTGCTTCTTATTAAGTCGTGACGCTCGTCCCTCTGTCGAGTGCCGAGCTTGCCCATCTCTGATTTGCAATTTCCTGAACAACGCTTTGTGGGTGGGCATGTAGTTTTGCGATGGCTTTTGGCTGGGCGTGAAGCTTGTCCCGCTGTCGCGTGCCAAGCCTGAAGTAGCATGAAAAAGAGGGTCTGTAAAAGCAATGCTTTTTACAAACCCTCACCCCTATACATCTTTGATTGCCTTTCTTTTTCGATACCTTACTATACCTCTAAGTTGAAATTGCCACCCAATAGGACTGATCTAAATCCAACACCTATCTTAAATTCAAGGTTGAAATTAGAAGGTTGAATGTGGCTTAAACCCTTATGCAACAAGGTTTATCAAGCTCATAAATGTTTTTTAGATTCAACTATCTTTTGATGAACACAAAAAAGAGTATCTCATAACACCATGTAAAGTCACACCGAAATCAAGGTTGAACATGACGTATAGAATTAGGAAAATGACAAGGCTTTTAGCAGATACTCTTTATCTCTTATAATGAGAATTTCTGTCCTTGGATTCACCTTGTCTTTGAATCCTTGTACTGCAAAACTAAGGCAGTCCCATGAGTCTTTTTTGACAATGCCGTTTCTGGTCAATGCGTTAATGATTATAGATGTTGCTCTGTTATCAACGTCCCAGACCCTGTTTTCAGGCATGTAATAAGAAACAAAAACAAATGCACTATCCCATGGGATTCCCATTGATGCTTCGGCGGTATAACGCGCAATCTTCACAGCACTTCCAATGTACCCGAACCAACTGTCCTTAGATTGCTTGATAGCTTCTAGGTTGAGGTTTCCCTTATTGTCATAGAGATCAGCATATCGCCCTGGATACTCAGGAACAGTGATTTTTAAGACATCTTCACGTAGAACCTCTAGCTTACCGTCTTCATACAACACAGGAATCGCTCTGTTCTGAGCTTGCATACGGGCAAGTTCGTTAGAAATACGGCCTAGCTCTAGCTGATAAATGCTTGTAGCCTTCTTTAACCGCTCTAAACACTGCTCTAATTGCTCGATTTCTTTCATTTTTTGACATATCCCCCTGTATCCAGTGGAGTACAAAATGGAGTATAAATTGGAGTACAATTGTATCCCCATTTAATTAGTCGGGATAAAGCAAGCTAATGAAATTCCTTTACGTATTGCTACAGTAATGTTTTTTATGGAGTACTGTCTGAAGTACACATTGGAGTACAGCGATATCCCAAGCAAAATGGGTGGGATATCGCCTTTTATTCTAACTCCCTAATATTTCATTGATAGAATCCATTAAAAAAGTAGCTATTTCATCTTCGTCACTCTTGTTTTCTTCCGGTGAAGTAGTATTGTTCTCTTGAATAACCTGAAGGCTTCCTTCTTCTACCCTCGTAACCAGCCTTTCTAGTAGGTGCCGGATACTTCGTAATTCTTCTAACACTTCATCGTTTTGTACCTGAACTGCTATTGTATCTTCATTAGAGGCATTACGATGATTCACAAGTGCTTCTTCAGCGAGTAAGCGAACAAAAGGACCTTTTTCACCTTTATCAAGCTTTACTAGAGCCTTAGACAAAGCAGAATCTTCTGCCACCCAAAACTGGACTTTCTGGCGATTACGCATAAATCAAGCACCACCATCAAGCAGATCCTGTTTTCTTTTCGGCCAACTCCGTCATCTTGGCCACTGATAAAAAACCTCTGGCATTTGCCATTTGCGGATCATCGAAAATCTTAGCTAATGGATGGATTGTTTTTAGATCTTCTCCGAGTTCTCTACTGCCACCGCCGACTAGAAATACCATGCGAATTAGATCTGCTTTGCTTCCCCATGAAGCCAATACTTTATTTCGAATCTCTTTTGCTACGGCCTCTTTGATTCGCTTAATATCTTCTCTGAAGTCTCTTTCTTGACCAGCAAAAAAGATTGTTCCTGTTTGCAGAAGGGTTTCAACTTCGTTCATATCAATCTGCCCACCTGTTCTTTTGTTAAAGAGAATTTGTAGTGGGCGATAGAGGCTAGAGATTCCTATATTAATAGTTCCTGATAAATCTCTACGAAGGGAAAGGGAAGGTGTCATTTCAAAAACTACATAATCAGTCGTCTTAAAACCAACATCTACTACAGCGATGATAGATCCACGAACAAACAATTCCGGATATCGCATCTTACCTTCAGCAGTTTGCAAAAGTGAATAGGCAGCGCCTGCTGCTTGTGGGAATATGGTTAGCCTATCAATTCGGATCTGTCTGCGTGAATCTTTGAGTGGACCACCATGGAAATACACTTCACTTTGATACCCTTTATAGGCTTCTTCAAAAGCCTTACGCTGGTCTAGATAGTGCTCAAAGGGTAAACCTGTTACAACATGTAAACTAACGTTCTGAGAAGGAACTAGCATAGCTAAAGATGTTGACAGAAGCACCTTGGTATTATCATTGCTTATTTTATTCCTTTCCAACGTGAAGCTCGAAGATAATGATTCTTTACGTGCTAGGTCCCCTACAAAATGCTCACTGTCACTATTTTTGTCTTTAACTTGCACATGTAGTGCTTCAAGTGTTCCTGTATCTTGACCAAACAGCTCTGTCATACGATCATGGGCCGCGCCTATGATTGAAGGAAAAACAATTGTTCTTCCTTCTTGATTGATTCCTTTGGTATAGCCATAGCCAAGGTCAATACCAATCTTAAACATGATGAAACCCCTTTCTGCGAAAATACTTGTCCTCAATAAAAAAGGCAGACTTCCAGCTTGAGAAGTCTGCCTTTTTATAAAATTAGAACAGGATTTTTTATGTAATTTTTTTTAGGTACACACCAGTATGGCGGACCTGATTCCGAGCTAGCGGCGGCGCTTCGTTATCTGACACAGCGTTATACCATGCCTACGAAAAAGGCTAAAGGCCTACTAACTGACATAGGAACGGAGGAAATGGCTCACCTTGAAGTAATTGCTACGCTCATCTATAAGCTGACCAAAGATGTGCCTGCTGATAAGATGCGCGAAGCAGGCCTCGGTGAGCATTATGCCCATCATGACAATGCCCTTTTCTATACCGATGCGAGCGGTGTGCCTTGGACGGCCGCTTATATTCAGTCAACAGGTGATCCTATCACCGATTTACATGAAGACATGGCGGCAGAGCAAAAAGCACGTACCACTTATGAGCATTTGATTGACCTCACTGATGATCCTGGTGTAATTGACGCTCTACGCTTCCTTAGGGAGCGGGAAGTTGTGCACTTCCAGCGTTTTGGAGAAGCTTTGAATGATGTGCAGTTTCGGTTGAGTCATCGACATGTGTTTTAGGGGATTTTTTTGGTTATTTTTCTTGATAGAGTATTGTTAAGAAAAAAGGTACCTGTTTTTTTAAGCAGGTACCTTTTTCATAGATTCTATTATGTCATGAAGATGATCTTCCGGTGTTTTCATAAAAACATTTGAAATACAGTTCTCATTCTTTTTATTGCTTCCACTTCTGCCTTCATTAATGATAAAATTAATGTATGATTTCTAGAGTTTACAGCGAAAAATGATGTTTAGTAATAAAGTGATTCAAGTATAAAACATTGTACAGCACCGGGTTGTAGTTTGTGAAATTTACCAAGAAAGGAGTGGTAGACTTGAACGAAGAAATCTTAAAACATATTCTAGATTCGCTCCATCGATTAGAAAAAGGCCAAAATAAGCTCGAAGCAGGCCAACAAAAGCTTGAAGCAGGTCAACAAAAGCTTGAAGAAAGCCAACAAAAGCTTGAAGAAGGCCAGCGAAAGCTCGAAGAAGGCCAGCGAAAGCTCGAAGAAGGCCAGCGAAAGCTCGAAGAGCGGCAAACTATTCTTGAAGCAGGACAATTACACCTAGAAAAAGAGATGAATCGTCGCTTTGACGAAGTTGAGAAGCAGATTAACGAAGTATATCAGGTAACAGCCCGTCGATTCTTAGAAGGCGATAAGCTCATTGAAGAAAAATTAGATCGGATCATTGCTACTCAAGCTGAACATTATGCTGTTTTACGTGATCTTACGTACAAATCAAGTAAGCATGAGACTGAGATAAGCGATCTGCGCCGAGCGAAGTAATTTCATGTAGCGCTTTGGCATGACTAGGACAAGCCGCACCCTAATCGTGGATGACGGCTTGTCCTATTTTTATTGTACCTATCTTTTAATGAGGCTTCAATACGACCTTAATACAATTATTGGCTTTCTCATCGAATACGGAATAACCGTAGGAAGCTTTTGCTAGAGGTAGCTTATGCGTAATGATATCTGAGGGATCAAATTCATTGTTTTTGATGCGCTCATAAAGCTCCGGCATGTAATGAATAACAGGCGCTTGGCCCATTTTTAAAGTGATATTGCGTGCAAAAAAGTCACCTAATGGAAAAGCATTGTAGCGCGTACCATAAACACCTACCAACATGACAGTACCTCCTTTGCGTACTGCCTGGGCCGCAATATTGATAGGACCTAATGCACCACCTTGCAATTTCAACGCTGTTTCTATCAGCTCTAGCGTAGTCATTTTTCCATCCATGCCTACACAATCTATGACCACATCAGCACCGCCGGAAGTTATTTCTTTAATATAGCGTCCCACGTTTTCGTGTTTTTCCATGTTGATCACTTCTACACCATTCGTTTGCTTGGCATGTTCCAAGCGATAAGGAATGTAGTCGACAGCAATCACTCTTTTAGCACCTTTTAGCCAGCAGAATTTCTGGGTCATCAAACCGACAGGCCCACAGCCTAAAACGACAACTGTATGATCAGGCAAAACGCCGCCTTGTTCTACACCCCAGTAAGCCGTGGGAATCACATCAGATAAGAAGAGCAACTTCTCATCTTCCATCTCACAGTCTTCTGGTACTACAAAAGGGGTAAAATTAGCAAAAGGAACACGTAAATATTCTGCTTGTCCACCAGCATAACCACCAAAAGTCTCTGAATAGCCCAAAAAAGCGCCAGCCTCACCGTGAGGATTGGAGTTATCACACTGGCTTTCCAGGTGATGTTCACAAAAATAGCACTTACCACAGGAAACATTAAAAGGAATAACGACACGATCGCCTTTTTTCGTTTTTTCGACAGCTGGTCCAACTTCTTCCACAATACCCATAGGCTCATGCCCTATAATAAAATTGTGAGGCAAGTTGGGCACCATGCCGTGGACAAGATGTAAATCACTACCGCAGATAGCTGTACTCGTAATACGAACAATGATATCATCAGGCTTTTCGATTTTAGGGTCATGTACTTCTTTTACAACTACGTCTTTATAACCCTGATAAGTTACAGCCTTCATCGAACTACACCCACTTTTTTGCTTATTGGCTCTCCTTTCACTTATCTTACCCCGTTAAGAGCTCTGTCTGTGCTAGTTAGTTCAGAGAAAGGCTTGTAAAGCTTGTCATCTTTTTCCTAACTAAGACAGTCTCCACAATCTTTACTTTTCTTTCTAGTTAACTCTTAGCGTAAATTGTTCATACTACTTTCAGGTGATTACATTACGCCCCCCATCACCCCATCAACCTCATTAACTTATTAGGTAGGAGTTGTTATTAATGGCGAAAAAGAAAAAGAAGAATCAAGTGAACCCTGATGTTCTTGGTACCGATACAAAGACTGATAAGAACAATACAATTAACGAAGTTCCTATGGTGAAGAATCAGCAATAAAGAAAGGCTACTCCTTTATGGAGTGGCTTTTCCTACTTTCCACCCTAATCAAGATTTTTCCGAAACTTCTTCATAGCCAGTAAAAAAGATAGCCATAGCAAAAAAGGGGAAAATAAAAAATTCCGTTCCAATTGTCAACCTTCCTTAAGCCAACTAATTGACAATGCCTTTTGCTCTAGGCTATGATGAAAAAGATAGTACCTGAATAGAAGAAAAAGAGGTGGACCGTCTTGAGCCAACTGTTTCAACATATAAAGGAAAAACTTGAACAAGGTGAGCTTATTACTTTCGAAGAAGCTCTTGCACTTTCCCAAGCAGAAATTAACAACGAAGAACTCTTTGCCCTAGCTAATAAAGTGCGTCAACAAAACAAAGGCGATCATGTAGACCTTTGTACGATTATTAATGCCAAGTCAGGCAAATGTGCTGAGAACTGTAAATACTGTGCTCAGTCTGTGCACTACAACACCAATGTTCAAGAATATCCCTTAATTAGCATGGAAAAAGTAATCGCTGAAGCCAAAGAGAATGAAAAAGCAGGCGTACATAGATTTTCTATCGTTACTAGCGGCGGCAGTTTATCAAAGCAAGACTTCGAAAAAGTACTAGAAATGATCAAAGCTTTGCGATCCGAAACTAATTTACTTCTTTGTGCCTCTTTAGGTAGCATCTCTTATGAGCAAGCGCTTCAGTTAAAAACTGCTGGTATTACTTCCTATCATCACAACATAGAGACTTGTCGCGATTTTTATAAAAACATCTGCGACAGCCATAGCTATGATGATCGCATCGATACGATTCAAAATGCCTTAAAAGCAGGACTTGATGTATGCTGTGGCGGCATCATTGGTATGGGCGAAACAATGGAAGATCGCTTAAAGATGGCTTTTGAGTTAAGAGAACTAGCTGTGCAATCAATTCCTATTAACATCCTTAACCCAATAAAGGGTACACCCTTAGAAAACATGCCTATCCTCTCCCCAGAGGAAATACTAAAAACTATCGCCCTATTCCGCTTAGTCATTCCTTACAGCACAATTCGCTATGCTGGTGGAAGAAGTGCCTTAGGTGAGGAACAGAAAAAAGGCTTCCAAGCTGGTGTTAATGCGGCTTTAGTAGGTAACTTCTTGACAACCTTAGGCAAATCTATTGACGAAGATATAAAAATGATCAAAGACGCAGGTCTGGAGGTTTAGATCTTGACCAAAGCTATCTTTATCCTCGGAACAGATACCGATGTAGGCAAAACAGTAGTATCTGCTGGCCTGATGTACCAGCTTCTGAACAAAGGTCATCAAGCTTGCTACTTCAAACCTATCTCTAGTGGTGCTATTGAGGAAGATGGAGAGATCTTTTCTTACGATCTCTCCTTTGTAAAAAAAGTCTCAGGCCTTCAAGAAGATGATAACCTCATCAACCCATATCGATTCAAAACACCTGTTTCTCCTCACTTGGCTTCTCCACTAGAAAATAAACCTATCCACATTCCTGCAATTCTTAAAAAATACGAACTCTTAAAAAGCAAATACGATTATCTAATCGTCGAAGGTTGTGGCGGTCTAGCTGTACCTTTAACGACAGAATATATGCAGTATGAATTTATTAAAGATCTCAACATAAGCTGTCTTTTAGTAACTCGAACTACTTTAGGAACGATAAACCATACTACATTAACCTTAAAGGTTGCCGAACAGATGGGTATCCCTATTGAAGGTATCCTTTTTAATGGTTACAAGGGAAGCATGCTAGAAGACAACAATATTGAAACTATCAGGAAAATGACTTCTGTTCCAGTCCTTGCTGTCCTACCTGCTGTGGAAGCATTGAACGTTGAAAAGCTTGAATCGGGTAACTTGAAAGAAATTTTTAGCAAAGCTGAAAATCTTGAAGCTTTCCTAACTAAAGGTCAGGGGCTAACCCATGAATAGTTCGGAGATATACGACTTCACAGCGGCTTTAGAAAAGCTAAAGTCAAAAAACCTGTACCGGAACATGCTTTACCTTGATAGCGCTCAAGGTCCTTATACAGAAGTAGAAGGCAAAAACGTACTCCTTCTATCTTCGAACAACTATTTAGGCTTATGTAATGATGAAAGACTAAAATTAGCGGCTATTTCTACCATTAAAGAATTTGGTGTTGGCTCTGGAGGTTCTAGGCTTACTACAGGCAGTTATAAGCTTCATAAAGAACTAGAGGCAAAGTTAGCTACATTTAAAGGCACCGAATCTGCACTCGTCTTCAGCACTGGCTACGCTACTAACGTAGGTACTCTATCGGCACTAGCTGATCCTGACTGGGTTATCTTCTGCGATCGCTTAAACCATGGTAGCATCATTGACGGATGTCGGTTAAGTGGTGCTAAGCTAGTAGTATATAAACATTGTGACGTAGAAGATCTTGAAAAAAAGATTAAACGCTACCACCGAACTAACGGAAAAGGCTTAATCGTTACAGATGGAGTCTTTAGTATGGATGGCGATCTAGCGCCCCTTCCTGCCATTGTTGATCTAGCCAAAAAATACAATCTCCTAACTATGGTTGACGATGCTCACGGCACAGGAGTCTTAGGAGCAACAGGAAGTGGCACTGTTGCTCATTATAATCTACAAAATCAAGTAGATATTCAAATGGGTACTTTAAGCAAAGCTTTTGCTAGCGAAGGTGGCTATATAGCTGGCCATGAAAGTTTGATAACTTACATAAGGCATAAAGCAAAAAGCTTTATCTACTCCACAGCACCAGCGCCTCACACTATTGCTATTTCGCTAAAAGCTTTAGAGATTATTCAAGAAGATGGAGAAAGACGTAAAAGTCTAAGCGAAAAGTCTCAATGGTTTCGTCGTGAGCTTACTACCATGGGCTTTCAAGTACCGATGAACGATACTCCTATCATACCTCTCTTAATTGGCGAAGCAGACTTAGCTTTGCAATATAGCAAGCTTCTTTTTGAAGCTGGCCTTTATGTGCCTGCCATCAGACCACCTACAGTCCCTCAGGGCACAAGCAGGTTACGCTTTTCGATTATGGCAACACATAGCTACGAAGATTTATCCTTAGCCCTTGAAAAGATTTATACCATTGGGAAAGAGCTGAATTTGATAAAATGAGCAAAAAAGAAAAGTTAATTCTCTTACCTGGCTGGGCCATGGATTCTTCCGTCTGGAACACCATTGCTCCTTTTTTATCAGAAAAATTTGACCTCTGCCCCTTTCATTGGCAAGGCTTATATAATATTGACGATTACTTTAGAGCAGTTACTACTTTTATCGAAAAAAATGTGAGTCATCAGGAATCCTTTTCACTGCTTGGCTGGTCTTTAGGAAGCCTCTTAGCTATTCAAGTGGCCTATGATTTACAAGAGTGCAAGGAACGTCAAGGACCACAGGCCCTTCAACTTAACCAGCTCATTCTGGTCAGCGGTACAAGTAGATTCACAAGAGATCGGAAAAGCAATTATCTTCACGGTTGGTCTCCCTTAGCTATCGAAAAAATGAAAAGAGCTCTACTTGAAGATAAGGAAAAGACACTTCACAACTTCTATACTTCCATCTTTTCAGAACAGGAAAAATCTAATCAAAATTTTTACTACTCACTAGCAAATCATGGTAGCTCCTATGAAACAAAAACACTCATCACAGGCCTCGATTATCTAATACAAAGCGACTGTAGAAAAGAACTGACCGCTCTTAAGACACCTCTTTTGCTAATTCAGGGTGAAGCAGACAGCATTGTACCACTAGGAGCATCAGAGTACTTAGCTAGTCAATGGCAAGGACCTGTAAACTTGCAGATCTTAAAGGGCGCTGGTCATGCCCCTTTTATTACCCAACCTGAAAGCTTTATGGAACTGTTCTACAGCTCTGTGATTAGTAGAAAAGAAGGAAAAGCATGATTGATAAAAAGGTGCTTCGTCATAACTTCAGCAAAAATGCTATCAACTATGATCGCTACGCTAAAGTGCAAAAAGCCATGGCTCATGAGTTACTTAAGAGCCTAAGTTCTTTCCGTAGTTTAGAAAAACTTAATATCTTAGACATAGGCTGTGGTACAGGATACTTAACGGAGCAATTACTAGAGCTTTATCCGCAAGCTCAGATTACAGCTCTCGATATTGCTCCAGGCATGATTGAATATGCTCAGCAAAAGCTCCCCAACGAAAATATTGAATTTCTCTGTGCTGATATAGAAGAAGTAGCCCTAAATAAAAAATTTGATTTGATTATTTCTAACGCTACTTTTCAGTGGTTTAACCAATTAGAAGCAACGCTTCGCAAACTAGACTCCCTATTAAAAGATAATGCTATCTTAACCTTCTCAACTTTTGGAAGCCATACTTTCCAAGAACTTCACCATGCTTATGCAATAGCCAAAGAAAAGCTTCAGATCTCTAGTGCCATATTACCAGGACAGAAGTTTATCAGCACTGCTGAGCTTAAGGCTCTCTGTCAGGAAAACTTTAAGAACAATGACTCTTCCCGCTATACCATTTCTGCTATAGAACAGCAAGAATATGAATACTTTGACACAGTGCGAGACTTTCTAAAGTCTGTAAAAAAAGTCGGAGCTAGTAATAGCAACTGTGAACGGCTTATTAATCCCAGCCTGATCAAAGAAATGATGAAAACATACGAAGCCACTTTTACCATAGATAACAAAACTCGAGCAACTTATCATTGTCTTTACTTAACTATAACCAAAGAAAGCCCAGGCCTTCCTAAGCTTTATAAGTAAAGAGGAAAGGAAAGCGCGAAAATACCTAATGACAGGTTTTTCGTGCACATATTAAAACTATGAAAATTGAAGAATTGCAAAAAAAAGATTTACAATATATCTGGCATCCTTGTTCACAGATGAAAGATTACGAAGAATTTCCACCCATTGTAATTGACAGAGGCGAAGGCCCTTACCTTTACGATCTTACTGGGCGTTCCTATTTAGACGCTGTCTCATCTTGGTGGGTTAATCTTTTTGGTCACAGCAACCCTAGAATTAATGAGGCTGTTAAGAAACAGCTTGATAAGCTAGAGCATGTTATCTTTGCTAACTTTTCACATCAACCAGCTATTGAGTTGGCCGAAAAAATTGTAAATATAACACCTGCTGGACTCAATAAGGTCTTTTTTGCCGACAATGGTTCTTCTGCTGTAGAAGTAGCTATGAAACTAAGCTTTCAGTACCATCAACAGACAGGTCGAGGAGAAAAGACTCGCTTCGTCGCTCTCACCGATGCTTATCATGGAGAAACTCTAGGTGCTCTATCAGTTGGTGACATTGACTTATACAATAGAATCTATAAACCTATGCTCCTTGATACCATCAAAGTAAGTGGTCCTGATTGTTTTCGCTGTCCCTATGACCAAGAACGTCATACTTGTCAAGCAGACTGTTTCGAGGAAATGGAAAAAACTATTGTAGATAAGCACTCAGAAATCTGCTCTGTTATCATTGAACCTCTAGTGCAGGCCGCGGCAGGAATGAAAATTTATCCTCCTCAATACCTGACAAAGTTAAGAGCTCTCTGTTCAGACTATCATATTCATCTTATTGCCGATGAAATTGCTGTAGGCTTTGGTCGAACAGGTCAGATGTTTGCTTGTAACCATGCCGCTATTTCTCCTGACATTATCTGTCTTTCCAAAGGACTTACAGGCGGCTACTTGCCTCTATCACTAGCTGTAGTTACCGATGAAATCTACCAAGCTTTTTATCATGATTACAAAGAACTGAAAGCTTTTATGCACAGCCACAGCTATACAGGAAACCCGCTAGCTTGTGCCGCCGCTGTGGAGACACTAAATATTTTCCAAGACGAATCTGTCTTAGAGCAAAACAAGCTAAAGTCTGCTAAAATCAAAGAAGTTGTAGAAAGCCACTGCCAGGGCCATCCCTACATTGGTGAGTTTCGACAACTTGGCATGATTGGCGCTTTAGAACTAGTGGCAGATAGAGAAACTAAAGAGGCTTTCCCTTGGGAGCAAAGAGTAGGCTATCAGATCTATAGAAAAGCTTTACAAGAAGGTTTACTCTTGCGACCTTTAGGCAATGTCTTATACTTCATGCCACCTTATGTTGTTACTGATCAAGACATAGAATTTATGGTTACAAAAGCTTTTAGAGCTCTAAATGAATATTTTGGTTTATCTTAAAATATTGATTGTTTTAAGCACACTTATATAGGATTGCATCATTCTTTAACTATTTCTCATTCCCTGCTAACTCCTAGCAGGAATCAAAGCTACAATGTAGAAAGAATAAAAATCAATCAATTCCATAATAAGCAGAACAGGTCATCTATCGGTTCACAGTTATCTAGCATTGCTGTTATGATATAGCTCATGTTTTTAGAATACCGATAAGATGTTAAAAGGGAAGTTCGGTAACAAAGCCGACGCGGTCCCGCCACTGTGACGGGGGATGTTCTCTCTTAATTAACCACTGGCAGTACTTCTGCTGGGAAGGTTAGAGAGTACGATGAACCCAAGCCAGGAGACCTGCCTGATTCTGATCACCGTTAGAACCTACGGAGTATAGGGAGGTGACGGCAGAAGCACATAGGGCATCTGTTTAGTCGTCCTCATTTCCCCTCGAAGGAGAAGTGAGGATTTTCTTGTTTTCTATCTAATGTGGGGAGTGAGAAATTCTGGCAACTTTTTTTTCAAGAAAAGTACGCTTAAAGCTCTTTTCTTTAATAATCTTTTACGCTTTTTTGCTAACACCATTTACTCATCTAGATCTAAGCAAGGAAGCTTGGGCTCATGGAACGCGGTTAGAATATCAGGCTGAAGTTACGATAAACTTGCAAGCTCGTTATGATAATAATGAGCCTATGAGCGGTGGTCAGGTATCTGTCTTTGCGCCCGGTGAACTCTCTGAACCTTGGATGCAGACTTACTGTGACGAAGAAGGTTTTTTTAGCTTTACACCTGATATGATGCGCCCTGGTCTCTGGGAGGTACATATTAATCATGACGGACATGGTGCTGTGATTAATATCCCTGTTGGCGATGATATGCCCTTATCCGGGTCAAGTAGCAGTGTAACGAAATTGCAAAAAGCTATTATGATCGGCTCTGTTCTCTGGGGCTTTTTAGGTACGGCTCTTTATTTTTCAAGAAGAAAAAGTGGTCCACTACCACAAGGAGGCCATAAAGATGCACATACCTGATGGGATCTTACCACTTTCTGTTGGCCTAGCCGGCTATGGTCTTGCCGCCTTAGGAACTGGCTATGCCCTACATAAGATTCGCCAAAAAGAAGATCCGCGCTCAGATGTACCGAAAGCGGCCCTCTTTACAGCCGCTTTCTTTGTTGCATCCTTGATTCATATTCCCATTCCACCAACAAGTGTGCACTTGATTCTCGGTGGCTTAATGGGTGTTGTTTTAGGCTTTTATGCTATGCCAGCTATTGTAATAGGCCTTTTTTTTCAAGCGGCTATGTTTCAACATGGAGGTTTGACGACCTTAGGTATTAATGCTTGTCTAGTTGGAATTCCCGCCTTATTAAGCCACTTTCTTTTTAACTTACGCCATCAACGTGACTGGTCTAATAAACCAGTAGTTGTGACAACTTTAAGCTTTCTAGGGGGAAGCCTAGGCGTTTTGTTAACTACTATTATGGCTACTTTTTTGTTATTATCAATGCTTCCAGCACATCTTGATCATGATGTGGCACGGACAGGTATTTATGTAATGGCTTTTTCTCATCTTCCATTGGCGTTGATTGAAGGTATAATAACAGCTATGGTAGTAACTTTTCTGCTTCGAGTTAAGCCAGAATTACTAAAAAGTGAAACTAACCACGTCAAAAGTGATAGTCACATAGATATGTAGGCTGATGACAACAGTATTATACAAAATACAATCTTAACAATGGCAAGAACTTTAGGGGAGGTGACCTATGGTGGGCCTAAAGCTAGATCCCTTTGTTCATAGAAACTCATGGCTCCACCAGTGGGATCCGCGTTATAAATTTATCGGCTTGATGTTCTTAATTTTTGCTTTTACTCTAGTACAAGAAGTACATCTAATTCCTGCCATGGCTCTAGTTACAGCTCTATTATTCCTTCAATCTTCCTTACCTTGGCGGGTCTGGTTATCTAGATTGCTTGTACCTGCCTTTTTTTTATTAGCTCTGGCCATTGTACTACCTTTTTTTGCTGGGGAAACAGTGCTCTGGCAGTTAGGGCCTTTAGCCCTTCGGTTAGAAGGACTTTTAGCTTTTTTACTAGTAGCTGGTAAGGTCCTTTCGATAATAACTATTGTATTTATTCTTTTTGCTACAACTCCTATGTTATTGGTTATTAAAGCTATGCGTTCTCTTGGTTTACCAGAGCTAATGGCAGATATGCTTCTATTTACATATCGCTACTTGTTCCAACTACAAGATGATTACGAAGGACAATCAACAGCGGCTCGTCTACGGGGTTATCAAAACTCTACCTCTTCCTTACAAACGACTTCTTTTTTGCTTGGTACTTTGTTAGTGAGAAGCTATGAGCAGTCAGAAAGAATATACAAGGCCATGCGCTTACGTGGCTATGGGCAACATGCTTTTTATGCTTATCCTTTTTCTGCAGAGTCCAAAGATCGATGGATATTCTTGTTGGTAACTCTTGTAGCCTTAGTCTTTGCTCTCTTAGGCTAAGACTAAGGCTGTTATTACTATAGTAGCTAGTTTTTACAGGAGATGAAGTAGTTGACAAGTGCAGTTTTGGAAGTTAAGGATCTTTCTTTTTGTTATGAAGAAGGAAGACCAATATTGCAAGATCTCCATCTCACAATTAGAGAAGGGGAACGAGTTGGTCTTATCGGTCCTAATGGAGCTGGCAAGACTACTCTTTTTTTGCTTGCAGGAGGCATTCTAAAAGCAGTTTCTGGTCAGATCAGACTTTGCAATCAGCCTGTTGTTCCTGGCATTTTTCGCCCTGAGCTAGGCATGGTTTTTCAGAATGTAAATGATCAGTTATTTTGCCCTTCTGTTCGTGAAGATCTCGCTTTTGGCCCTACTAATATGGGCTTATCTCCCCAAGAAGTAGAGAGAAGGGTACGTTCTGCTTCTATTGAGACAGGAGTTGAAAAATTATTAGAACGGCCACCACATCAGCTTTCCGGCGGTGAGAAGCGCATGGTTGCTATGGCTGGCATCTTGGCCATGGGTTCTCGTCTTTTGCTTCTAGATGAGCCTTCTGCTAATTTGGATATGCGTTATCGTCGTCGCTTAATTAATTTATTGCAAAAGCGACAAGATTGTTCCATGCTGATAGCTTCTC
This sequence comes from Heliorestis acidaminivorans, assembly GCF_008933955.1. Lineage (GTDB taxonomy): Bacteria > Bacillota > Desulfitobacteriia > Heliobacteriales > Heliobacteriaceae > Heliorestis > Heliorestis acidaminivorans. The sequence continues at coordinate 65,214 of NZ_WBXO01000007.1, read as the reverse complement.
ATGATTTAGAAGTTCTTCTTGAGTTATGTGATCGCGTTATTCTTTTAGCAGAAGGTACTATTCAAGCTGATGGTCTGCCCAAAAAAATAATGGCCCATACCGATTTAATGCATCAGTATGGACTCGAAGTTCCTCATTCATTACGACGAAGCCTTAGGAAGTTTTATATCAGACGAGGTTGAGTGAACATCACTCTCGGGCTTACCAACATGAAAGCCTTGTGAATAATTTACATCTAATTGACAGACCCAATCTTGTACTTCTGTGCAATGTACAAATTCGGCCACCGTTTTTATGTCCAACTTTTTAGCAAAATTAACGATAGCTTCTACTACCACTTTAGCATTTCTATCTTGATGTATATTCTTAATCAACTTTCCATCGAGCTTTAAGTAGTCTACATCTAATTGTAATACATGATAGAAGTTGGAGTAGCCTGAACCAAAGTCATCGACGCTTATTCTACAGCCTCGTTTTTTTACTTCTGTAATAAAATCAATAACTTGCTCGTAGTTATCAATACCTTCTGATTCAAGAATCTCAAAAATTAGACGGCCTGCTGTATCAATATTGTCATCCAAATGTTTGATTATAAAATCACGCATATCCTGGTTTAATATATCTTCAATAGACAAGTTTATAGAAAAATCATATTGACAATTCTCAAAGCATTGAAAGGCTTTTCGAATAACTTCTTTCATCAATGGTAAGTATGTTTTTGTTTTCTTGGCAATTGGTAAGAAAGTATTAGGTAAATGAATAATACCTTCTTGATCTCTCAATCGAACAAGACATTCGTACTTAGCAATCTGCCCAGTTTTGTTATCGATTATAGGTTGATAAAAAATTGTAATTCCTTGTTCTTTAATGGCGTATTTTATCTTTTTCATCCACTCAATGTTGTTTTTAAACTCATTTGCTAGACCATGACTTTGATCATAAATAGCGTATTTTTTATTATCTGTTCTAGCTTGGTACAAAGCAACATCAGCTTGACGTAATAAATCTTTATTATTAGATTCGTCATTATTTACTTTATCGTTCCAGGCAAATCCGATAGAAAAATTGCGGAAAATCTCATAGTCCTCGATCTCAAAAGGGACTGTTTCTAGTTCTTTAATTATACTTTTTGCTTGTGCTAAACAGTAATCGTAAAGCTCTAGATCTGTTTCTAGATTACTCCCTTTTTCTATAAGTAAGGCAAATTCATCACCTTGTAAGTGATAACACTTAAAAGGTGTTTCTTTTATTAGTTCCTCTATACGGTTTGCTATTTCTTTTATAAGCTTATCGCCGTTGCAAAAACCATAAACATTATTTATTTCTTTGAAAGAATCTGTGTTTAAGAGAAGTAAGGCAAGCAGAGATTTTTCCTCTATATCTTGAAGTAAGGCAAAGCGATTAGGCAGACCTGTTAAATTATCGACTGATAATCTTTCTAATTTTTTAATCTTTATCTCTTTTTCTCTTTGTAAGATCACTTTATGTAGAACTTTGGTCAACTTATCCACATTAACAGGCTTAATAATAAAGTGATCGACACCTACACTGATTGCTTTTAATAGATTATCACTGTCGTTGTGAGCTGAAATAACAATAACTGGCTGGTTAAGTCGGTACTCTTCCATCGCTTGCACCATATCTAAGCCATTCATATTAGGCATGGCAATATCAGTTATAACAATATCGATTTCTTTGGATTTGCTACGAAATATTTCTAGCCCCTCTTCGCCATCTTGGGCTAGGAAAACTTGATGGAAAAATCTTTTCAAAATCCTTTCCATCTGTATTCTTATATTCTCGTCATCTTCGACAAGCAATATGGTGAGCTTTCTGCCTTTTTCTTGTAATTCCTTAAACATCGCCTTCTGACTCCTCTTCTCGTCAATCTATTTAGTCATTGAGGTTTTCTAGGCTTTCCGGCAGTATGATCTGAAAGAGAGCTCCTCCATCTATGTTCTGTACTTGTATTTCACCATGTAATTTGGCTTCTATTATGTTCTTGCAAATCGAAAGGCCCAAGCCTGTGCCATGGCCTTTTTCTTTTGTCGTAAAATATGGATCGAATATTTTATTTATAATATCTTCTGCTATGCCACCAGCATTGTCGTATAGTTCTATTATGTAAGAGCCCTCTTGTCGTATGGTCAGACTAATTTTTTTGTCTTCTTTTGATAGACCATCAAAAGCTTGAATTGCATTTGTTATTAAGTTAAGCAAAACTTGTTGTATTTCTTTTTTGTAAGTTTTTAGCTTAAAACCTTCTTGAATATGCCACTCTAGCTTAATATTACTGCTAAAAAGCTGTGCTTGCAACATTCCTCCTATATCTATTAATAATGCTTCTATATCTATATCTGAAATTACTTGATCATGACGAAAGAAGTCCATGAAATCTGTTATTGTTCCCGACATATCTTCTGCTCTTTGCAGAATAAAATCACAGGACTTTCTGATCTGTTCTTCATCTTCCCCTAACTCTAGATCAATCAGAATATTCGAAGCGGCTAAACTAATACTATTAAGGGGCTGTCTCCATTGATGAGCAATAGAGTTTATGATTTCACCCATTGCCGCCTGTCGTGCATTACGTTGAAGAATTACATCTTTTTGGCGGCTTCGAATTACTTCTTTGTCAATTCTATCTGCTAAGGTTTCATTCAACTGAGAAAGCTCTTCTTCAGCTTTCTTACGTTCCTCTACCTCTTTAATCATCTTTTGATGGGAAATACATCCTTCTAAAGAAATAGCAAACTTTTTGAAAACCTTATCTAGTTGTTTTATTTCTTTTTCATCAAAAAAGCAACTTTTCGCCTGAACAGAGTAGAGTTTTAGGTAACCTAGATTGCTCAGTGGAAAGATTACATAAGTGCCGCTTTTGATATTATTTTCATGAACAAAGTCTTGAAAATAAGGGCTTCCCTCTGTAATAGATAGGTAATCTTTATTTTGAAATACTTCTCGTAAGCGCTCACATTCTTTAATGGAGCGCTCTTTTATGAAGTAACGTGGTTTACCGTAAGAAAGCTGTAATTGGTTAGGATGTCCTTGTGGTAACAATTTGTCTTCTCGCAACCAAACAGCGGCATAACTTAAGTTTTTGCGAGCTAATAAGATTTTTAGAAAATTATCACAATTTTTTTCCAGTTCAAGGGATTGGCCTATAGAAAGAGCCATTTCATATAGAACTGTAAGGTTTTTGAAAATATTATCAGCGGCGCTCATAAAGAACACCTACAACAATGGTTTTGTTGAAAAACTCCAAATAACCATCGCCATAGGAAGATACTTCTCCTAACGTAAGAGCCCCTATGGGTGTATGAGGCATTTCTTGTTCTACCCTTTTACAAATAACCGTCAATTCACGTTCAAAATCTTTTTCCATAAAAAGCACTCTTGAGATACAGTCAAAAATTAAACATCCACTATAATTAGTAGCTTTTTCTAGAAAGCAGTCTTCAGCCGCCAATCCAGCCGCTTCGATAAGTTCCTCTGTTTTTCCTCTTAAGATGTCAAGACTAGCATCTTCAGGAACTTCTCCTACACATACTAAATGGCCTTCTTCATTAATAGCAATAGGATCGCGTACAATGCATTCTAAGTTTTCTTTGACTAAGCCAAAAGGATAACCTTTGGCTACTTCAAAAAAGTTATCAACTCTTAGTTCTACGCCTGCATCTTCTTCCACGACTTTACGATAAACAGCAAAAGCATCTTGCCAGTTCAATTGGCTAATTATATTTTTCTGACTTTTCGTGGCTACCAAGAAACCTTTTACTTTTTTCCAGCCATGGCGTACACCGAGATTGATTTGTTGACGTAGAAATGCAACAATTGCTCCGTCCTGATAAATTCCATCTTCAGTGAATAGGCAGGGCTTTTTGACAAAAGTTAAAGAGCCTGCACCTCCACCAATATAATTTACACCTGGTCCAAAGTGATCATATAGGTTTGACAAAAATGTAGCAATATGGGAAGAGAGTCCGTCTACAATTACTAAGGCTGTGCGATCCATCATTTTTTCTACGAACGCTTCTTCCTCAAAAACAGCTGGTAACTTAGGTTCATCACTATCTAGTCCTTCAATTACATAGGGCTTCTCTTCTAAATCTAAGAGTGAAAGTAAAGCTCCGTCATCGTATTTTTTATGACCATAAATAACACTTGTAAAAAGAGCACCGAAGAAGGAAATACCACGTTCTTTTAGAGCTATTTGTAACTCTTTTAAGTCATAGTTACCTTTTTCACCTAGTAATAAGAACAAAGTCTTTCCTTGCGGTATAGTTAACTCTTCCACAGTTGTTAGAATTTTTTCATTTGTAGCTTTTTCTATAATCATTACGAGAGCCTCACTTTCAAAGACACCAAAAAAACAATATGAAGTAAAGTAACCTATCGCAGAGGTACTTTACTTCATTTTAACAGATATTCACACTTTTTTCTTTATGCTTTTCTATTAATATTTTATATTTTTTCGCAAGCAAGCCTAATTGCGTATAGTCTTTTATTCTGCTAAAACTTTCTCTAAAGAACTATAGATTGATTCAAGAGATAGTGGTTTTCCGATGAGGTCATCAGTCCAAACCGTCCATTCATCACATAAAGGAGCTGTGATCAGCTCTCTGGTCATGGCTATCATTTTGGGCAGTCTTTCTTTTTCTAGGGAAAGACTATTAATTAGCTCTTTGCCATCTCCATCAGAAAATTGTAACTCCATCATGATCAGATCTGGCCGAACAGCTTCGATCTGTGCCTTAGCGGCGACTAGATTAGCAACAACATTAACCTGAGCTCCTAGGGAAGTAAAGAGACGGCGTAAGAGCATGACGGAAACAGCATCTTCATCAGCTACAAGCACTTTCATACCATGGATTTTATCTTTTAATTTATCCATAGAAATAGGGTCTGACCGCTGACTTTTTTCTGACATCTTTTGCAAGTAACGTACAGGTATAGTAACTGTAACAGTCGTTCCATCATCGATCTTAGAGTCAATCTTTATAGCACCTTGCATAGCTTGAATTAGTTTTTGTGTTATCGTCATTCCTAATCCTGAACCATAGAGAGCTTTTACATCTCTGTTCCTATAAAAAGGTTTAAATATCTGCTGGATTGTATCAGCTGACATTCCTATTCCTTGATCTTTTACTACAAAAACTAATTGATCGTCTTGCTTTTTAATTGTAAAAAAGACTTTTCCCTGAGCTTTTGAATATTTTACCGCATTATCTAGGAGGTTCAGGAGTACTTGGCAAAGCTTGGAGAAATCGCATTCTATCAAGTACTCTTCTGGTACTTCATTATTTTCTAGATATTCTATTTTGTTGCGCTTAGCCTTATAGGCAATGATCACGTTAACCTGCTCTAAAAGCTGTGGTACGGAGAAGACCTTGTTTTCAATGACTTTCTTACCTAATTCAATAGATGATAGCTCTAGCACTTGATTCAATAGATCATTGAGGTTTTCTGCCGCTTTATAAGTTGTATCAAATAATGATCTCTGCTCAGCTATATAATCTGTCTCTGACATGGAACTATCAGGGGAAGTTTCTATACCTAATTGACTCATGCCTAAGATAACATTTAATGAGCCTCTCAGATCGTGAGAAAGCTCAGCAATAAATTGTGTCTTCAAGTGATTTGCTTTTTCTGCATTTGCTTTGGCCTCAGCCAGTTCTTCTACCAGTTCATGTTCTTTCGACAATGCAATTTGTATTTTTTCCTGTAGATCATATTGCTCTGTAATGTCGTAGGCCACAATTAACAAGCCTAGTACGGAGCTATATTCCTTCAGGAGAGGTACATAATCAATATTAAGTTTTTTGCGTTGCCAGGTCACGACAGTTCTAGAGACAGGAACTTCTTCACCACAAGTACAAAGCTCTAAATACTTTTTCAAATCATCAAAAATAGTTGGTATATTTAAAGCAAAAAAGTTGCGTTGCAATGCTCGATAAGAAGGAATGTCAAAAAGATGAGCCGCCGCTGGATTCCATTCCATCACAATGCCTTCTAAGTCAACTGCAATAATAGCTACGTTTAAGCTAGAAAGCACACTGTTCTTCAAGCTAGATACAGTCTGAAGCTCTAGCGCTCTAACTTCCATTTCTTCGTTCATTGTTTCTAGTTCTTCATTAGCGGCTTCTAATTCTTCATTCAGTGTTTCTAGTTCTTCATTAGATGACTCTAGTTCTTCATTAGTAGTCTCTAGCTCTTCGTTAGCCGCTTGTAGCTCTTCTATAGCCGTTTCTAATTCTTCATTAGCGGCCTGTAATTCCTCACGTTGTAAAGCTTCTCCTACATCATCATCTGATTTATCAAAAATATTTTTTAGAGACGCTTTTCTTTCATTTATATTGGTGATGATCAGTTCACTAGGACTGGTTGCCAAAAAGTTATTCTGGTTAGCTCCATTACCTTCTACATTACGCCTTATGTTGGTAATTATGTTGGTAGCCAAGTTATCTGAATTATTAATATGACAGTTATTTTTGGCTTGACGATGCATGGAGAAGCAAGTCTGATAAAGTCTCCAGCGTCGGTCAATAACTCTAAAATAATTAGGTAGAATAGATGTTGTTTCTGACTTACCCAAGAACATATAGCCATCTGGATTGAGAGCATAGTGAAGTTTTTTTAGGACTTTCTTCTGTAGCTCTTTTTCAAAGTATATAAGTAGATTACGACATATAATAAGGTCCACTTTAGCAATTGGAGCGGAATTAGTCACATCTTGTACACCAAAGACGACCCAAGAGCGTATTTCTTTTTTTACTTTACTATAGCTACCATAATTCAACATGTACTTTTCTTGATATTTTTTCGGAATCGTTTCTGTTTTAGTGTGATCGTATTGGCCTCGCCGTGCTTCTAAGACAGCTGATTCATCAACATCGGTAGCGTAAATTTTGACTTCTAACTTTTTGCCCTTTTCCTCTATTATATCAGCAATTAAAAAAGCAACAGAATAGACTTCTTCCCCCGTAGAACACCCCACTGACCATACTCTCAAGGTTTCTTCTTCTTCTTTTTGTTCAATAAGTGGTTCTAGACAATTGCTACGCAATGATGCGAAAGCTTCTTCATCTCGCATAAAGTGCGTAACATTGATCAGTAACTCATTGTGAAGTTGCTCCATTTCCTTGGGGTTTTTCCTCAAGTATCCAATGTAGTCTTTGATACTTGTGATGTGCAAATGCCCCATTCGCTTGCGAATGCGCCTCTTGAAAGTAGAGCGACGGTAGTTAAACAAGTCGATTTTTAAGTTTTTTCTTAGCAATTCTATAATTTCTATATGCTCGTCTACGGTTAGCTCTTTGCGAACAGCTTCTGGATCTTCAATGATCTGTGAAATAACTTTGGAGATTTCGTGCAGAGGAAGTACGAAATCAATAGCACCTGTATTGATGGCGTTTTGAGGCATTGCATTGTAACAACTGTTGCTCGATTCTTGAGCAATGGTAAAGCCACCATTTTCTTTGATAGTCACAATTCCATTGCTTCCATCTGATCCTGTGCCTGATAGAATAAGTCCTATCGTTTGGTTACCAAAGGCATGGGACGCTGATTCGAACAAAACATCAATAGAAGGACGGGAAAATTTCACTTTTTCTGATTCGGCATCAAGAATAATTTGATTTTCCTGTATGATTAAATGATGGTTCGGCATGGCTACATAGATAGTGCCGCCTTTGATGATTTCGTTATTTGTTGCTTCTTTCACTTTCATTGTTGTCGTCCGTTGCAGGATAGACGTTAAGTGAGAGGGATATCGTGGCGATAAATGCTGAACAACGAAAGCGACTAATTTATCATTAGGTGGTAATGTGCTCAATACTTCTTGGATAGCACGTAAGCCACCGGCCGACGCACCAATAACAAGTACCCAGAGATCGTCTTTCAGGGCTTCTATTTTTTCCTCGGTCATCTATAACCCCCCTTAGCAGGTGGTAAAATTTTACACACGCAAACTTGTTCATTGTTTGAACATTCTTCATTCTTTACTTTTTTCCTGCACAAAAATAAAAAAGACAAAAAAAGAAAGCCCCTTTTAAGAGCTCTTCCACAAAAGCATCTAGCAGTTACAGCTAGCGATATAGTTTAATTGAAAACTTATATTTATTACCACGAAAATAGTTTTTACTATATTGTATTTGCTGGCCATCGTCGGCAAATAATTTTGTTCTTACTAGCAAGAGAGGAGAATTATTAGGTATCTTTAAGAGCTGAGCTGTTTTTTCTGTAACTATTACGGACTCCACCGTTTCTTTAGCATAAGCAATTTTGAGATTCATTTCCTTCTCGTAATATTGCATAAATGAGCCTGCGGCTATTCTTTCATCTATTTGCGAGATAAGTTCTTTGGCAATAAAGATCATCTCATAGGAGATAGGAACATTATCAACGATTCTGACTCTTTTTACTTTTATAATTGGAGCTTTTTCTCGAATATTTAAACGGTTGGCCATGCTTTTCGATGCTTCATCATATTCAAGAAAGAGTACTTTATTAACTAGTTCTTTACCTAGATAAGCCATATCTTCAGAAAAGCTTGTATATCGGTTCTCTTTATTGATTAAGTTTTTATCTTTTACAAATGTGCCTTTCCCGGGGATACGATACAAGTAACCTTGATTTACAAGGTTGCCTATTGCTTGTCGTATCGTATGTCTGCTTACGCCCCACTGCTCGATAAGCTCTCTTTCCGATGGAATAAGTTTGTCAATCTGAAAAAGATTGCTTTCAATTTGACCTTTTAGCCATTCCTCAATTTGATAGTAGATCGGAAATTTTGAGTTCTTATCAATCATAGGTATCACCCCCGGATGCTTCAACATAGCCTTTTAATTCAATCTAATAATTTGTACTTCCTTGTAGAGCATGTTGAATTTTTCTATATCGATATAACCTGTCTCCACATGCATAGCGTTGAGTATGCCACAAGTAGTACCGACACGTAAGACTTGTTCGTTAGTACTTTTCTTTGTTATCTCATAAGCCATACCTGCCACCATAGCATCACCTGAACCTACAGGGCTTTTGACTTCTATGGTAGGAATTATTACCTTATAGATTTCCTTGTCACATCTTGCCATAGCGCCACCTGCACCTAGGGATATAACTATGTTTGGTATAATTCTTAGTTTTTCATCTTGTAGAGCTAATAAAACTTCTCTTTCTGTTCTAATTTCTCTCTCTAAGAGACTTGCTACTTCTGATATGTTGGGCTTAATAAGGTAGGGCTCTGCTTGGATTGCTTCTTTTAGAGCATCTCCGCTTGTATCTAAGATAAAAGGGATCTTTCTGAACTTAGCTTCTCTGATTAGGTGACAATAATAATCTTTACCTAGACCTGCTGGAATACTACCGGAAGCCACAATTGCTTGAATCTCCCGTAACTTGTACAATTCCGTTAAATCTTGAAAAAACTTTTTCGCTTCCTCTTCTGTAATCTTAGGGCCTCTTTCTAGCATTTCTGTATGTTGGCCTGCTTGATCTATGATGGCAATACAGTTTCTTGTATCTTCTTTACATTGCGTGAAGCGAGAGATGATGGACTTTTTTTGTACTTCTTCTGCAATAAATTGCCCTGTTGTGCCGCCTAAAAAACCTGTAGCAATTACATCTGCACCAAGTTGTTTAAGTACTTTCGATACATTTAGCCCTTTACCACCAGCTGTTTTTACGTATTGATCACTTCGATTTGTTTCTCCAAGTAGAAAAGAGCTCACATAATAACAAGTGTCGACGGCCGGATTAAGCGTAATTGTTACAATCATGGCCTACCCTCTCTATGCCTTCTGTTGACTTCCACAGAGAAGAATCTTCTCTTTCACTACTTTTTTGATCGCTTCTTTGGCTGGCAAAAAGTACTTTCGAGGATCGTTTTCTTCGGGATTAGTAATAAAAAATTCACGGATAGCTTGGCTAAAGGGGATTTTTAATTCTGTGGCAATGTTTATTTTACAGATGCCTAACTCCACCGTTTTGAGCAGACTCTGATCCGGGACACCGGAAGCACCGTGTAGCACCAGTGGTACATCTATCATTTTTCTTATAGCAACTAGTCTTGCAAAGTCAAGCTTCGGTTCTGCTTTGTATAAGCCATGGGCTGTCCCGATGGCGATAGCTAGGGAATCTATACCTGTTCTTTCTACAAATTCCTTGGCCTTCTCTGGATCAGTATAACATTCTTGATTTTCACTTACAACAAGGTCCTCTTCTACGCCACCGATCCTGCCTAATTCTGCTTCTACAGTCCCTCCAAGGGCGTGGACATATTGAACAACTTGCTGTACTTTTGCTATGTTTTCTTCAAAAGATAAGTGGGAAGCATCGATCATAACAGAACGACAGCCCAGATCGACGGAGTCTTTTATATCTTCAAAAGACTCGTGATGATCTAAGTGGAAGGTTAGCGGAATCATAAAGTGCTGGCTCATTTCTTTGATAATGGCAGATATATAGGGACTACCATTAAATCGTAATGTACCTGGTGTAGCCGCTAAGATCAGAGGGCTTTTCATTTCTTCTGCCGCTTGAGCAACAGCTAATGCTGTTTCGAGGTTATGTATGTTGAAAGCTGGTACAGCGTAGCCTTTTTTCTGTGCTGTAAGTAACATTTCTTTCGTTGAAATCAACATTCTATCACCACTTTTCTTTTTTACTTATATAAAGCTTTGTAGATTTCGCTCAATTCAGTTAATGTGCTGTTTCCTTCCATAGGCCCTTTTTGGGTAACAGCTTTAGCGCCAGCAATAGTAGCTAAGCGAAGTGCCTTAATCGGCACTATATCTTGGTTAATAGCAGAGACAAAAGTGCCTGCAAAACAATCGCCCGCTCCAGTGGGGTCGACTTCTTTTACAGGATAGGCTTCTACATGGGTAACTCCTTCTTTGGTATACATGGAAGCGCCAAGACGTCCTCTTTTTATAATCACTATTTCTGCTTTTTGAGCTAATAGTTCTTTAACACTTTTTTCTTCCTCTGCTTCACCAGTAAGGTAGTAGAGCTCATCTTCACCAGCTAAAATTATTTGTGATTCATTGAGGATATGGACAAGCTTTCTGCGTTTTTCTTCATCTTTGATCACTTCTTTTCTTACATTAGGGTCAAAAGTAATCAAAGAGCCATTGTGAGCCGCCAATTCCATACCTTTTATAATTGCTTTATAGATAGGCTCGTTAAAAATTGCCGAACCCATGATGTGAAAATAATTGCATTCTAGGAATAGCTCTTCCGTAATGTCATTTTCATCAACAGCACCACAAGCGGCCTTAGCAATATGAAAAATAAAGTCACGATCACCATTTTCATAATAAGTTACAAAAGCAACGCCTGTCGTTTCATCATCAAGTACTTTAATCCTGGATATATCTACACCATTTTGCTCCAGCCGAGTAAGATTCAATTTACCAAAATCATCTTTTCCCACAGCTGATATAATCATGGCAGAACTGCCACATTGAGCCGCTTGATCTATAAAGATAGCTGGTGCTCCACTGGGAAAAGGACCAACAAATTCACCAGCTTGGTCAAATTTTTGTCCCACTTTTTTGGTCATTACTTCAACCAATATTTCTCCGATTGTAATGATTTGTGCCATTTGCTTACGCCCTTCCCTATGTTGATTTAAGTTATGTTATTTTGCTAACAACCGCTCTTTATTTCTTACATCAATATAGACGGCGATGATAATAATCAATCCTTTGACGATTTGTTGATAAAAGTAGGGCATCCCGATTAAGTTCATACCATTGTTGATCACACCCATGATCAAAGCACCGATAAAAGTACCGATTACCGTTCCATAACCACCTGATAAGCTCGTTCCTCCTAGAACTGTTGCGGCAATAGCATCAAGTTCATAACCTACAGCTACGTTCGGTTGAGCCGAGTACAGCCGTGCACTAAGTAAGATACTGCTTACTGCGGCGGCCAAACCTGTGATCATGAAGATCTTCATTTGCAGTCTTTTGATATTAATGCCTACATATTCGGCAGCGACGCGGTTGCCGCCTACAATCTTCGCTTGTCTACCAAACTTCGTTTTGGAAAGTACGACATGGGCAATAATCAGCAAGAGTAGCACAATTACAACAGGTACAGGTATCAAGTCAAAAATCTTACCATTACCTAGATACAAGATAAAGGGGTTATCTATTTGGATTGGCCTAGCATCGGTGATGGCGTAACCAATTCCACGAAAAATCCCCATGGTAGCAACAGTAACTATAAAAGTGGGGATTCTGAATTTGGCACTAATCATACCGTTAAGTAGTCCTGCTAGAGCACCCACAACTAATACGATAACAATTGACACAAAAGCGCTTTGCCCACTTGATAACATAACACCTAGTACAATTCCACAAAGAGCTACAATTGAGCCAACAGAAAGATCAATCTCTCCAATCATTAAGACAAAAGTCATACCGTAAGCAAGGATAGCTATAATCGATACTTGTGCTAATATCGTTAAGAGGTTGTTAGTTTGTAGAAAGTGCGGGCTTAAAAAGGAGAATAGAATTATCAATCCGATCAAGGCCAGAAAGACACCATTATAGCTTTTTGCTATTTTTCTATTCTTTATCAGATTGCTTAGCTTGTCCAAATTGATCACCTCTTCCAATAATGTGGGTCATTATTTCTTCTTGCGTAGTACTTTTTGGATCTAGTTCTGCAATGATGCGTTTCTTATTGATTACTAATAGGCGATCTGATACATTCAAAATTTCCGGCAAGTCTGAGGAGATTATAATAATTCCTACACCTTTTCTAGCTAAATCAATCATCAGTTTGTAAATTTCATATTTAGCACCGACATCAATACCACGGGTCGGTTCATCTAAAATTAAGACTTCTGGTTCTGTTTCAAACCATTTAGCTAATACAATCTTTTGCTGGTTACCACCACTTAGTTTATTAACGGTCTGTTTGAAGCTAGGCGTCTTGATTCGCAAATCATCAATTTGCTTCTCTGTAATATTGATTTCTTTTTGGGTATCTAAGAGCCGAAACTTAGTAAGCAAACTACTCAGATTAGCCATAGTGATGTTTTCATAGACACCTGCTGTTAAGACAAGCCCCTCATGCTTTCTGTCTTCTGTGACAAAAGCGATATTATTTTCAATGGCTGAATAAGGATCATTAACTTTTACTGGCTTACCATGTAAGCACATTTCGCCACTATCTTTTTTGAGAATCCCAAAAATACCTTTGGCTATTTCTGTTCTACCTGAACCCATCAGGCCGTATAAGCCTAATATTTCTCCAGGTCGTACATAAAGATTGATATCATAGAAGAACTTATTTTTGGTGTAATTTTTTATTTCGAATAACTTTTCATCTTTTGTATAGGAAAAGTCTTTATGAGGATAGACTTGATCCATCTCTCGTCCTACCATCATTTTGATTAATTCTTCAGATGTGGTTAGGGCTGTTTCTACTGTTCCAATGTATTGTCCATCGCGCAAAACCATAATGATATCAGTTATGGCAAAAATTTCTTCCATGCGATGGGATATGTAAACCATGGCAGTGCCTTCGCTTTTATATTTACTAATGATTTTGAAGAGTTTTTCTGTTTCCTTACTGCTGAGTGCCGATGTAGGCTCATCCATAATGATGATATCAGGCTTAGTTGATAAAGCTTTGGCAATTTCAACCATTTGTTGATTGGAGATGGACAAATCTTTTACGACCGCCTTGGGATCAATATCAATTTCCAATTCATCGAAGAGCGCTTGAGTCATGGAAATCATTTTCCTGTCATCTATGAGACCAAATCGAGTTGGTTCTTGAAAGGCATAGATGTTCTCGGCAACTGTTAAATTAGGGCATAAGCTCAACTCTTGATAGATAATGCTGATACCTAGTTCTTTAGCATCGTTTACGTTTTTGATTTCAACTTTCTTACCTTTAATGAAAATTTCTCCGCCATCAGGTTTATAAGATCCTGATAAGATTTTCATCAATGTAGACTTACCGGCACCATTTTCCCCTAGCAAAGCTAAGACTTGGCCTTTTTCAAGCTCTAAATCGACGCCACTTAAAGCAACAACACCAGGAAAAACTTTTTTTATGCCTTTCATTTTCAGAATTGTATCTGTCATTTTACAAACACTCCCTTCGGTTCAAAAGTTGGCTAGGCGTTCAAAAGCTGGTCCGAACGAGTGCCTCATAAAAAGCTCTTAAGTAAAAAGAATAAAGCTTTGTAAAAAACTGAAGAAATATCGTTAGCGATATTTCTTCAGTTTTTGGTCTATTCAGTTATCCTTTTTACTTTTTATTTAACATCAACGATTACTTTGCCATTTTCTACTGCCACATCAACAAAGCCTTTGCCGTAAATATAGAGACCAGGAGTAACAGGAACTTCTTTGTCTACTGCTTCTCCCTTAGCTAGTTTCACAGCATTGATAACACCTAAAGAGCCCATTTTTTCAGGGTATTGTACAACTACAGCTTTGAAAGCATTGTCTACGTCTACAGAGTTTCTAGCTTCTTCTAATCCGTCAAAACCAACGACAATAGCGGAAGAGTTTCTTTCCGTAATGGCGGCGTTAGCGGCAATAGCCATATCATCACCAAAACCAAAAATACCTTTTAAGTTAGGGTTGCTTGTTAACATGTCTTCAGAAGCAGACTTGGCTTCTTGACGAGTACGACCTGGCAATTCTGCAACAATTTTCAAGCCTTCATGAGTAGCAGAAATCTCCTTGAAACCATCAATTCGATCGCGTACCGATTGTACTTCTGGATATGTAATCAAGCCAATATCGCCAACACCATCTAAGTATTGAGCCATGGCTTCAGCGGCAATCATACCACCACTATAGTTATCTGTAGCGATGTGCGATCCTACTTCTACATCATTTGCGCGAATGTCAACAGTAACAACGGGAATGTTAGCCGCTTGAGCTTTTAAGATAGCACCTTTTACGCCATCGGAGTCTACAGGTGTGATGATGATAGCGTCAACGCCTTTGTTGATAAAGTCTTCAATAGCTGAAATTTGTCTGTTTAAATCTTGATCTGCAACAGAAATGTCTAGAGCTACATTTTGGTTTACTGCTTCTTGTTCTAAAGCTGTTTTAATGGATACGTAAAAGGGGTGAGATTGTGTTAAGATGGAGGCACCAATTCGAATTTGCTTTTCACCGTCGTCACTTGTTGAAGTTGTTCCACAGCCCGCTAGAATTGTTACTACCATGACAATAATCAGTAGTAAGCTTAGCTTCTTCTTCATGAAAAATCCTCCTTGCTTTGTGAAAGTTGCCGCTATAGCTAGATTATATAGACAACTGGTACGGACGTCCATACCTTTTCTCTTGTGTTTGTTATAACTTTTTATTATAACGGCTTGCTGGCGGCACAAAAAGGACTGAGAAGTTAGTCGGCTTATGCCTAACTATTCTCAGTCCTTTCAAGCTTTTTAACGAGATTTATCATATAGTAGGTATTTTTAAAGTAGTAGGTATTTTAAAGCTTATCGATTTGCTGATTAATCTTACGTATTTTTGCCTCTATCTCTGGTGTAATGATTGCTTCCTCTTCACCTTGTTGAGTTTCTATTTGTCGAATTTGTTGAAATATTTTACGGTCTGTCGTTACGTGAATACGATAACCTTGATACTCATCTTGCTCTAAAACCTTTTCGGCGATCTGATTGCGTATGCTACGCAAGCGCAAGCGGTCAAAGCCTTTTACTTTTATTGCCGTAGAAATATCTCTATCGATTACAACAGCCGTACTATCTTCAACACCTTCTACGGTCATGGCAATTTCTTTTATTTCTTCCACTCGATCAGGTCGATATATAACAGGCTGTCCGCTAATATTGCTATGAAATTCTACTGCTTTTCTCTGCGCAGGAATGCCACAAGCTGTCAACAAGGGTTGCAGAGTAAGTGTTACGATTAGCATTAAAAGAATCTTTTTTCTCTTGGTGCTTAGGCTGTTTATATTAATACTGTTTCTCTTGAGAGTGCTTGAGCTCTTAATTCTAGACACTCGCTTTCACCTCATTTCCTACCCTTTCGGTTTAGCGAGCAAAGCCGCAATAAAACCAAAAATAATGGCCGCCGAAATACCAGCACTAGTAACTTCGAAGATACCAGTTAGAATACCGACAAGGCCTGTATTTTCTGCTTCTTGTAATGCTCCTTTGACAAGGGCATTACCGAAGCTTGTAATCGGTACTGTTGCACCAGCTCCAGCAAAGTCGATGAGAGGTTCATATAAGCCTAGTCCCCCTAAGATAGCACCTACAACAACTAATATGGACATAGTATGAGCTGGTGTTAATTTGGCTAGATCGAACATAAGTTGTCCAATTACACAAATTAAGCCTCCAACGAGAAAAGCCCAGAAATAGATCTCCACTTTCCCCTAACCTCCTTAGGCCTCGTATTCTATAGAAACGGCATGGGCGATACAGGGAATAGATTCATTCTGTTGATAAGAGATGGGAGAAAGTAGCGCTCCAGTAGCAACGATAAGGACTTTTCTTAACTCTCCCTTTTTCATTCTATTTAATATGTGTCCATAAGTCACCGTAGCAGAGCAAGCACAGCCGCTAGCTCCGGCCATAACAAGGGGTGTTTTCTCACGATCATAGATAAGCAATCCACAGTCTGTTAAGATTTTTTCTGATATACCCATGCGGTGTTTGATTAAAAGATCGCGCAAGATATCATGGCCTACAATGCCTAGATCTCCAGTTGCGATCAAGTCATACTCTTCTGGTCTAATGTTACGGTCTCGAAAGTGGGCTGTTATGGTATCAGCTGCTGCCGGTGCCATAGCGGCGCCCATATTAAAAGGATCGCTTAAGCCCATATCAACGACGCGACCGAGGGTGGCTGAAGTTACTTTAGGACCTCTTCCTTCTGGGCCTAACAAAGCCGCGGCGGCTCCTGTTACAGTCCACTGTGCCGTTGGTGGTTTCTGTGAGCCATATTCAGTCGGATAGCGATATTGTTTTTCTACTGCCGCATTATGACTAGAAGTACCGCATAGAACATACCTAGCGGCGCGGCTATTAACTAATAGTGCGCTCATAGCCAGTCCTTCCATAGATGCGGAACAAGCCCCGAAGATACCTAGATAAGGTACTGCTAAGGTTCGAGCTGTGAAGCTACTAGAAATATCTTGGTTCATCAAGTCGCCACTGAAAAAAAACTGAATATCTGTTTTTTCTAGTCCTGCATCTCTTATTGCTATCTCACAAGCTTCTTCTAGCATTTTCTGTTCTGCTTTTTCAAAGCTTTTTTGACCTACGTAAATATCGCCATGGAGCAGTGAAAAATCTTCAGCTAGTGGTCCTTCTGCTTCAAAAGGCCCTCCCACTACGCCTGTAGACAAAATAACAGGCTTGTTGTCAAAGAGCCAGGTTTGATGTCCTTTTAACATTGTTAAGACCCTCCCAAAAGGGTTATGGTCGTTTTAATCAAAGCAATTACGAAAGCGGCGACAACACCGAAGGTTATTACAGAGCCGGCCAACTTGTACATTTTGCTACCTGAGCCGAGAACATAACCTTCTGAGCGATGTTCAATAGCGGCGGAAGCTATGGAGTTAGCAAAGCCTGTTACTGGTACTGCAGTTCCTGCACCTGCTCGTTGCGCAATATGGTCATAAACACCAATAGATGTGAGAATTACAGATATTAAAATCAAGATGGCAACAGTCGGATCGCCTGCCGTTCTTTCGTTAAATTCAAAATTCCAAAGAAAAAAGTTTTGGATTATTTGTCCAAGGAGGCAAATGAATCCTCCTACAAAAAAAGCCCAAAGACAATTCTTAAGAATTGGTCGCTTTGGTTCTCGCATCTTCGCAAAATCATGGTATTCCTGTTGAGTCGGTGTTAATTTTTTCTTTTTCTTATTGGACATCTTACCACCTCATCGTTTTAACAGAGGTTCTAGTTCAGCTACAACTTGGGTCATTGTTTTCGAAGTTTCTGTGTACATTTGCTTAGCTTTTTCGTTTTTTGTTGCTAAAGCATAAAGCTCACAATCAGCCTGACATTTTCTTAGTATAGCGTGCAGTAATTCTTTCGTTTTCGGTTTAGGCACGTTGACTACATCGTCAAAAAGATCGACATAGACTTGTCCCACTGAATCTACTTGAGCAATAAAAACGTTTTCTGGAGCTACACCGATTTTTTCAAGCTCTTCGTGCATCCAGTGACGATTTAAGCCCATAGCTGTAAGCGCCTCATCCATTATTACGCCATCTAGAATAACTGTTTGGGGAACGCTTTCTTGCCCTACCTGCAAACCCATAGCTTTAGGCGTCAAAGGTTGTTGGGCTTTGGTTAACATAGTGCTGACTTCGCCACTCGGTTCTAGAACAGCAAATTCCACATCAGCCACTTTATAAATATTTTTTCTTCTAAGTTGGCTTAAAAGATCTTCTGGTGTCATCCTAGCTTCCATTAGCTTATCTTCCAAAACTCTTCCGTGGTTGATTAATATGGTTTCCTTACCTTGCACGACATCACGAACAGATTTGAACTTGATAGATAGAAAGTAGATAGCTAATGGTAAAGCTGTCCAGACGAGTAGAGCGATAAATGTTCCAGTCATATTGCCAGCTAGATTAAGGGTAAAAGAAGCGGCCAGTACACCAATTACAATGGCAGTAATCAGATCGAAAAAGGTCATTTGCGACGTCTGCCTTTTCCCCATGATGCGCACCAAAAAAAGCGTTAGTAGGAAAACTGCAGTTGCTCGTGCTAAGAAAATCAACCATTCTGGCATAGGCAATGCTCCTTATCGAAAAAAAGGATTTTATTAAAACCCTTTGTATTCCGGTTCTTCGAATTCCAATTCCGATAGCCTTTGCTCAAACTTATCAATCACTTGATCAAGCCTTTTTCGATTACGGATTAGAGTTTCTTTAGCTTCTTCATTTTCTTCTACAGTAGCAAAAGTTTCCAAGGTTGCTCGAGAGCCTTTAAGGCTGGCTAAGGTTTGTTTTACTTGACTGCTGACAGTCAATCTCTTTCACCTCTCTTCCTTTTTTTTATGTAAGGAAAACCGGGCATCATTAACCCGGTCCACTGCTTCTACTTGAGAACTTTCGTTCACTTAAAATTCCTTCACTTAAAAACCTTTATATTGAGGTTCTTCTTGTTCAATCTCTTTTACTCTGCTTTCGAGTTGATCAACAATAGTTTGTGTTTGTTGCGCAGAAGATGTAAAAAGATCTTTTGCTTTTTTGTTTTGCGTCTGCAAAGCAAACTGTTCTAAGCTACCAACAGCACTTTTAAGACCTGCTACAGTTGTTTTTATTTGACTTCCTACAGTCATTAATTACCACTCCTTATGACGTTTTTAAATTGTGAAGTAACTAAATTACCTCAACGATAGATTTTCTTTTAAAGAGAGCTGTGATGCATGGTAATGAGTTCATAACTTTATAATGGATACCATTAGGAGTACACTATGGTTTGTTTAGCTAATTATTAAATTAATTTGCAAAAAAAAGAAAAGCACCTGCAATTTTACAGGTGCTTTTCTTACTGCCCTTTTTCCCTTTCTCGCACAGCGCGAGCCATTTCTCGTTGAGCATCTTTTTTGGCAATATCTTGCCGCTTGTCATATTGTTTTTTGCCTCTACCAATGGCTAGTTCCAGTTTGGCCATGCCTCGTTTTAAGTAGATTCGCAGTGGTACTAAGGTTAGTCCTTTTTGTTGAACTGCCGCTTGGAGCTTACGAATCTCGCTTTTGTGGAGGAGGAGCTTTCGATTGCGTGTTGGCTCATGATTATAACGATTTCCTTGCTCGAAAGGACTTATGTGCATGTTGTAGAGAATAACTTCGCCTTCTACGACACGTGCAAAAGAATCTTTCAAGTTACCTTTGCCACTCCGGAGTGATTTAATCTCTGTGCCTTTTAAAACCATACCAGCTTCATAAGTTTCTTCAATGTGATAGTCGTGTCGGGCACGTCGATTTTCACAGATTACTTTACGTCCTTCACCCATTTTATGCTTCCGTTCCTTTCTCCATAGAAAATATTTTCTATGTCTTTTGCAACAGTTTAAAGACCTTAAGATGGGTTATGACTTATGCTCTTCTTCAGACTTTTTTTCTTGAGATTTATTGTCTTTTTCCTGAGAACTATTGTTTTTTTCTGTTTTCTTATTGTCTTCTTCTACAGCGCTTTCCTTGTCTCCTAGAAGTTTCTCTGTAGCATAGCTCACGGGATTGCTTGTAGCTTTTTTGATCTCTTCTATTGGTTTGGTCACTTCATCAACATCAGACTTTATATCCTTAACAGGTTTCATAGCTTCATCCATTTGCGATTTTACACCTTCTGTAACTTTACGAAATTCTGTCAATCCTTTTCCAATACTGCGTCCAATCTCCGGTAGCTTGCTAGGTCCAAAGACTATTAAAGCAAGGACGAGAATGAGCATTAGTTCAGGAAAGCCAATATTGAGAAAACCTAATGTCAGCACAGCCACTAACTCCTTTCTTGCCTCTACCTTTGTCCCATTATACCACAGTTCTCTTGATCCATAGAAAAAACACCGGTCTCTCTATGGGCCGGTGTTTTCTTCTAACCATATGAAGGAGATTTGCTAATCTTAGATCAACGAGAGTCCGAGAGCGCTCACTAAGAAGAGAACTGCAAAAACTACTGTCAGTTTGCCTAGCAGATCGTCTAAGCCTTTCTTCTTACCTACAAATGTCTCAGCACCACCTGCGATAGCTCCAGATAAGCCTGCGCTTTTACCGGACTGAGCAACAATGGAACCAACCAAACCAATGCTAGAAATCACATGCAAAGCAATAACGATGGTTGCCATATTTTTACACCTCCTTGGCGAAGTTAACCATTCAATACTAGAGCATAACAATAGAATTTTAGCATATTGATATGACTATGACAACTTAATTAGAAATGAGAAGGAAAAAAAGCGAAAGACTCCTGAGGAGAAGAGTCTTTCGCTTTTACTTTTTTCTATCGAGCAAGGTTAAAGAAAGTTTCCTTACCGCGGTAAAGAGCTACTTCGTCTAACTCTTCTTCAATGCGAAGCAATTGGTTGTACTTAGCTACACGGTCTGTTCTCGAAGGTGCACCCGTTTTTATCTGACCTGCATTAACAGCTACAGCCAGATCAGCTATAGTTGCGTCTTCTGTTTCACCAGAACGATGGGAGATGACAGCACTGTAACCTGCGCGGCGGGCCATTTCAATAGCCGCTAAAGTTTCTGTAATTGTTCCAATTTGGTTCACTTTGATCAAAATCGAATTACCAACGCCTTTTTCTATACCTTCTTTGAGTTTTACTGTGTTGGTAACAAAAAGATCGTCACCGACTAGTTGTACACGCTTGCCAATGCGTTCTGTCAAAAGCCGCCAGCCTTCCCAGTCATCTTCATTTAAACCATCTTCAATGGAGATAATCGGGTAACGATTAACTAGATCTTCGTAGAAATCAACCATCTCAGCAGAACTTTTTACTTTACCTTCTCCTTCTAGATGGTATTGACCTTCTTTATAGAACTCAGAAGCCGCCGCATCAAGAGCTAGCAATATGTCTGAGCCTGGTTCGTAGCCAGCTATTTTGATGGCTTCCATAATTACCTGCAAGGCTTCTTCGTTAGAGCCTAAGTTAGGAGCAAATCCACCTTCATCACCAACAGCTGTATTTAAGCCTTTGCTCTTCAAGACTTTTTTCAGTGCATGAAATACTTCTGTACCCATACGTAGTCCTTCTGAAAAGCTAGAAGCACCAACAGGCATAACCATAAACTCTTGAATGTCTACGTTGTTATCAGCATGTTGACCACCATTTAGAATGTTCATCATCGGTACAGGCAGTTCTCGTGCAAAAACACCACCCATGTACTGATAAAGGGGTAAGCCTACATATTGAGCCGCTGCTTTGGCACAAGCCATAGATACGCCTAGCAGAGCATTAGCACCTAGGCGGCTTTTGTTTGGACTGCCATCTAACTCTAGGAGCATATTGTCAATTTCCATTTGTGTTGTTACATCAAAGCCAATCAATTCGGGGGCAATTACCGTGTTTACGTTATCAACAGCGTTTTTTACACCTTTGCCTAAGTAGCGTTCTTGATCGCCATCTCGTAATTCAACAGCTTCGTATGCACCTGTAGATGCACCAGAAGGTACGGCCGCGCGACCCATAGTGCCATCTTCGAGATATACATCTACTTCAACTGTAGGATTGCCTCGAGAGTCGAGAATTTCACGAGCATATACTTCTGTAATAATTGACATGAAATGTTCCTCACTTTCTATATTTCACACTCTTCTAGTTCAAGCGAAAGCAGAGATCGTCCTGTCATTTCAGGGGGAATGGGCAACCCAAGCAAGTCGAGCATGGTAGGAGCAATATCTTCTAAAGCTCCTGAAGCGCGCAGTTTGCTGTCTTTATATTGCCGACTTACTAAGATTACAGGCACAGGATTAGTTGTATGAGCAGTGTGAGGTCCTCCATCATTAGGGTCAATCATCATTTCTACGTTTCCATGATCTGACGTAATGATCAGAATACCTTCTTGCTCCAAAATTGCTGATACAATTTTCTTTAGACTCTTGTCCACTTCTTCTACTGCTTCTATAGCCGCCTTCAATACCCCTGTATGACCAACCATGTCTGGGTTGGCCAAGTTCATGACAATTACATCATAAGTACCAGCTTTGATTTTGGAGACTACTTCTTCCGTGACCTGCCCTGCACTCATAGCAGGTTCTAAATCGTAAGTTGGCACTTTAGGGGATGCAATGAGTAGTCGATCTTCTTCTTCATTGGGCTCTTCTACGCCTCCATTGAAGAAAAAAGTGACATGAGCATATTTTTCTGTCTCAGCAATACGCAATTGCTTCAAGCCAGCAGAAGAAATTACTTCACCAAAAGTATTATGAAGGTTTTGTGGCATATAAGCGACAGGCGCGTCAAAGTTAATGTCATACTGTGTCAAGCAAACAAAATGGGGCTTAAATTCTTCTACAGCTCGGTCAAAGTCGGCAAAGCTTTCTTCTATAAAAACACGAGTTAGTTGTCGAGCACGATCAGCTCGGAAGTTAAAAAAGATAACAGAATCATCTCTACCAATATTTCCTTGAGGCTCTCCTTGCTGATTCATCAGAGCGGTCGGTAAAACAAATTCATCTGTATTACCAGCATCGTAAGCTTTTTGTAACGCTTCTAAAGCAGAAAAAGCTTGCTCACCCTGGCCGTGAACGAGAGCTTTCCAGGCTTTTTCCGTTCTCTCCCAGCGGTTGTCCCGATCCATCGCATAATAGCGGCCGCTGATAGAACCAATAACTCCACAGCCTAATTCTTGAAGTTTGTGCTCAAGGGCTTTTATATATTGAGCGGCATTAGCAGGTGGCACGTCCCTACCATCTAAAAAGGCATGGACTACAATGTTTTTTATCCCTCGATGGACGGCTAAATCGAGCATGGCAAAAAGATGGTCGATGTGACTGTGAACACCACCATCAGAGAGCAAGCCAATAAAGTGAAGGCTACGCTCTCTGTCGTTCTTATTGTTTTTTACTCGGTCTATAGCTTGCAAAAGAACAGCATTTTGCTGTATTTCGCCTGTTGCAATTGATTTTAAAATGCGCGTTAGTTCCTGATATACGACTCGACCAGCACCAATATTGAGGTGACCTACTTCTGAGTTGCCGATCTGGCCAGCAGGAAGGCCTACATTTTCTCCCGAAGCTTCAATGGCTGTATGGGGATAAGCCTCCCACAGTTGCTTGAATGTCTCTATAGAAGCAATTTTGAGAGTATTGCCTTCTTCTTCATCACGTAATCCCCATCCGTCTAAAACGAGGAGCATTACAGGTTTCTGCCTTGCTGTCAATGAAGCTTCACTTCCTTACTGTTCCTCAAAGCGAACAATGCGAGCAAATGACTCTGCCTTCAGACTAGCTCCTCCAACAAGAGCACCATCAATGTCTGGCTGACTCATAAGCTCTTTAATATTTTCTGGCTTTACACTACCACCGTAGAGAATGGGTACTTTCTGTGCTTCATCACCAGCTATAGAAGCTACTATGGTTCGAATAAAAGCACAGACATCTTGAGCATCTTCAGGGGAAGCTGTTCTTCCTGTTCCGATAGCCCAAACAGGTTCATAAGCAATTATCACTTTTTCAAATTGTCCCGCTACTAAAGGCGCTAGGCCTTTACGGATTTGAATCTCTATGGTTGGTTCAGTTAATTTTTCTTCTCTTTGTTCTAAGGTTTCACCAACGCAGACGATAGGCGTTAGGTTATATTGAAGTGCTTTGAGCGTTTTTTCAGCAACTGAGCTATCTGTCTCTCCAAAATACTGCCTTCTTTCAGAGTGACCAATGATGACATAGCTACACTGCAAGGCTTGTAGCATTTTAGGAGAAACTTCGCCCGTAAAAGCCCCTTCATCTACAGGATACATGTTCTGCGCTCCTAATTGAATAGGACTACCTTCGATGGCTTTGCTTAGAACAGAAAGGGATGTGTATGGTGGACAGAGGACTACTTTGCGGTTCTGCAGGTCTTCAATCAAAGGTATTAGCTGGTCAATCATAGACTGACTTTCTGTAGGCGTCATATACATCTTCCAGTTACCGGCAAGTACTGGTACTCGCATGGGCTACACCACCTATTTGATTGCTTTTATCTAGCTACCTAAGTTACTCTTTATCATTAAGGGCAACTACACCTGGGAGGTCTTTACCTTCTAAAAACTTAAGGGAAGCACCACCACCAGTTGATATATGAGTCATCTTGTTACTTATACCAGCCTTTTCAACGGCCGCTACGGAGTCCCCTCCGCCTATAATCTTTTGACCTTTTACTTCAGCTACTGCACGAGCAACGCCGATAGTTCCTTGATCAAAAGGAGCTACTTCGAAAGCACCCATTGGTCCGTTCCAGACGACAGTTTTGGCTTCTGCTAAGGCTTGAGCAAAAACTTTTATACTTTCAGGGCCTATATCAAGAGCCACTTGATCCTTGGGAATAGCTGTAACGTCGCATACTTTTGTTTCTATATTGCTTTCTAGTTTTTCTGCAACAACAACATCAACAGGCAATAGGATACGCACTCCCGCTGTTTCTGCTTTTTTTAGAATTGTTAAAGCCAACTCTGCCTTGTCTTTTTCACATAAAGATTTACCAACTTCATGTCCCTGAGCATAGATGAAGGTATTGGCCATGCCTCCACCGATAATCAGACAGTCCACTTTGTCCATTAAGTTTTCAATTACACCAATTTTGTCAGCTACTTTAGCTCCACCCATAATTGCTACAAATGGACGCTCCGGCGCTGATAAGAGTCGACCTAAATAGCTGATTTCTCGATCCATTAAGAAACCAGCTGTTGCAGGTATATAGTCTGCTACTCCAGCTGTTGAAGCGTGTGCTCGATGCGCTGTCCCAAAAGCATCGTTAACAAAAATGTCAGCTAAGCTGGCTAGCTCTTTAGCAAATTGAGGATCATTTTTCTCTTCTTCTGCGTGGAAACGAACATTCTCTAGCAGAATAACTTGACCTGGTGCCATGGCTTGGACAGCTTTTTCAACTTCTGGACCAACAGAATCGTCCATCTTTTGTACAGGTTGACAGAGCAGTTTCTCAAGATGGCCTGCTACAGGGGTCAGTCTTTCTTTTTCATTTACTTTACCTTTAGGTCTACCAAAATGAGAGGCCAAGATGACCTTGGCCCCTTCTTGTGTTAAATATTGGATGGTAGGTAGGGCAGCACGAATACGGGTATCATCAGTAATGACGCCTCTCTCATCCACAGGTACGTTAAAGTCTACACGCACAAGAACGCTCTTACCTTTTACGTCCACATCGCGAACACTCTTTTTATTCATGCCCCCCGGTACCTCCTGTTTTGTATTTTATTACACCCAAGAAGACTCCCGCTCGTGCTGAGAGGGAGTCTCTTATGCTTAATTTTGCAATTAAAAATTTTGCAATTAAAAACCTTTTTGAACCATATAAGCGGCTAAGTCAACTAAACGGCAAGAATAACCGTATTCATTGTCGTACCAAGCCAAAACTTTGATCATATCTCCATCCATAACCATAGTAGAAAGTCCATCAATAGCAGAAGACTCGACCATGCCGTTAAAGTCACGAGACACGAGAGGCAATTCCGTATAAGCTAAGATCCCTTTTAGAGGTCCATCAGCCGCCCCTTTGAGAGCTCCATTGACTTCTTCTAAAGTTGTCTTTTTGTTTACTTGGATGACTAGATCGATAACCGATACGTTAGGCGTTGGCACGCGCATGGCAAAACCATTGAGCTTACCATCTAGTTTGGGGATGACTTTGCCAATCGCTTTGGCTGCTCCAGTTGTAGTAGGAATGATAGACATCCCTGCAGCACGTGCTCTGCGTAGATCTTTATGAGTCTGATCTAGAATCTTCTGGTCATTTGTATACGCATGTACGGTTGTCATTAAGCCTTTGACAATACCAAATTGATCGTCAATCACTTTTACAACAGGAGCTAGACAGTTCGTTGTGCAGGAAGCATTGGAGACAATATGGTCCTGAGCAGGATCGTATTCTCCTTCGTTTACACCCATGACGATAGTCTTATCTTCATTTTTGGCAGGTGCAGAGATAATAACTTTTTTGGCGCCACCTTCGAGATGGGCTTTTGCTTTATTACCGTCAGTAAATACGCCTGTACATTCAATGACAATGTCAACACCCACATCGCCCCAAGGGATTGCGGCTGGATCTTTCTCAGCGAAAACTTTGATAGACTTACCGTTGATTTCAAAACCCTCTGGTGTAATCACCACGTTGCCATCTACTGTACCATGAACAGAGTCATATTTTAATAGATGGGCATTGGTTTTCGCATCCGTTAAGTCATTAATGGCAACTACCTCGATATCATCCCGTTCTAAAGCGATTCTTGCCACAAGACGACCTATACGACCGAATCCATTAATCCCCACACGGACTGTCATATTGTAAAATCCTCCTCTTTCTTGCTAACAAAATAATCCTTGCATTCCTTAATAAACTTAACTTTCTTCTTTACTTGATAAGTCTATTCCACATGGTTCATATAAATCCTTCCATTGAAGGGGGATTTATGGACTTTATGGACAATCTTTGTATACTTTTACTTCATTATAACAGAATTTTTTTCCTTTGTTTATGACCACTGTGATATATATTCAACTTATTCTAATTCCATAACCTTATCGTAAATAATATACCCACCTGTGAGAATCTCATTACTTTTTCTATTCTATCTGTTTCTCTTTGCCCATCAAATCTTCGGCCATACTTTCTAGTTTGCGTAGACGATGATTAACTCCCGACTTGCCGACAGGAGGCGATAGCATTTCGCCAAGTTCTTTCAAGCTCACGTCAGGATATTGTAAGCGCAGTTCTGCTATTTCCTTCAAAGGCTTTTGTAAGTTGTCCAAGCCAAGGTGACGTCCTAGATATTCAATAGCCTCCACCTGGCGCAATGCGGCGTTTACCGTTTTATTAAGATTTGCCGTTTCACAGTTAACCAGACGATTAACTTGATTGCGCATGCCTTTTACAATGCGCACGTTTTCAAAGTTCAACAAAGCAGTATGAGCGCCAATGATACTTAGCATTTCTACTATTTGATCGCTTTCTTTGAGATAGACGATATACCAACCTTTGCGTTGACTCACTTTGGCCGATAAGTTAAATCGTTGTAGTAAATCTTGGATTTTTTCTGCATGACTTTCGTCATTAGTAATAATCTCTAAATGGTAAGTACCTTCAGGGCTGTTTACGGAACCTCCACCTAAGAAAGCACCGCGGAGGTAAGCTCGACGACAACATTGCTTTTTCAATAATTCATCTCGGAGCTCAAATGTAAAGTTACCCTGTTGATCAACTAGCCCTAGGGCTTGCAATAGATCTTGATCATCGATACGAGCAGGCATGGAAATAACGTAAACGTTACTCTTTTTCAATCTTCTTTTACGCCGTACCATAATTTGCGTTTGTAAGGAAAAAACTTCGGCGGCGAACATCAATACGTGCTAATTCTTCTTTTGTCTGTACGGAAAAAGACAAGTCTTTTCACTCCTTCGCTTTAACCTTTGAAACGATTAAAAAGATTTTGATCCGCTAAGGAGCGAGATCTTTTCCGTTTGAAGAGCAAAAGATCAATTAAGTTCACACCTTTTTGCTGTTCTTTTTCTTCCATGACTAGATCTATAATCGTTTCTGAGAGACGCAAGGGATTATGACGAACGAGATCTTCTTGGTTAATTAGTTTGGCTCGAATGACTTGGCATCCCTGCTTTTCTAGGTTTTTATAATCAACGGCAACCGGTTTTTGCCCTTGCTTTTCATACTTGCGCAAAAGTTGTTGGGGGATTTTTTCTGTATTTACTATCATGTAATCTATAATATTGCGTCGACAGTGACTGTTGATAGCTTGTAGGTGTTGAGATGCTTTATAGCCATCTGTTTCACCTGGTTGGGTCATAACATTACAAACATAGATTTTGGGTGCTTTCGTAACGGCAAGGCTTTCAGCAATTCCTTGAACGAGTAAATTGGGCAATAAGCTTGTGTATAAACTACCTGGGCCGATAATGATTGCATCAGCTTCTTGTATTGCTGTCACTGTCTGTGGCAAAGGCTGACAATCTTCTGGGTCAAGAAAAACAGATCGAATAGCTCCATCGACCGCTGTAATTGCTGTCTCTCCCCGTATATATTGACCATTTCGCAAGAGAGCGCAGAGCGTTACGTTCGACAAAGTAGATGGCAAGACTTGTCCACGCACTGCTAAGACCTTGCTTATTAGGGCCACTGCTTTTTCGAAACTTCCAGCTGATTGCGCCGCGCCCGCTAGTAGTAAATTGCCTAAGTTATGACCTGATAGTTCGCCTTGAGCAAAGCGATAGTTTAATACTTGATCCATTTCTGATTCCGTATCGGCGAGGGCTACTAAGCAGTTCCGAATATCTCCTGGTGCTACGATACCAAGATCATCCCGAAGCCTGCCCGAACTGCCTCCATCGTCAGATACAGTAACGATAGCTGTTATGTTAGAGGTATATTCTTTCAGACCTCGCAGTAATACTGATAAGCCTGTGCCTCCACCGATGACAACAATCTTGGCACCTCGTTCTAAAGAGCGCCTTCGATAGAGTACTTCTACAAGTTTTCGTTCTTTCTCTGGTGCAACGACTTGGTAAATCGAACGCACCATACGAATAAAGCCTAAGATGTGTAGCAAGAGACCACAAGCAAAAAGAATTATTCCCACCAGAGTGAGCGCCGCCGGTTCTAATTGTTTAGTTAATTGAAGAATCAAACTTTCTAGATAGCCAAAAAACTGACCTTCTAGTAACAAAGAGGCACTCGCTCCAGCTAGAAAGATCCCGAGAAAGGAAAGTGCCATCCATCGCTTTATTTTCAAACCTGGATAGAGCCACATTGCCCATTTCACGTTCTCTCCTCGCCTCCCCGATCCTTTTCAATGTCTCGGTGCTTTGCTGTAAGCGAGTAATTCTGCTTGGACAAGCTTTGAGCTAGGCGATTGGCTAACGTGACGGAACGATGTTTGCCTCCCGTACAACCAATAGCGATGACTAGGTGACTCTTCCCTTCTTTCACATAGTGGGGGATCAAAAATCGTAAAAGAGAGTAAAACTTACGTAAAAAAAGACGGGTTGCTTGTGACTTCATAACGTAGTTTTGCACAGCTTCATCGTTACCTGTTAATGGTTTTAATTCGGGGATATAGTGAGGATTCGGCAAAAAGCGCACATCCATTAGTAAATCAACATCACGAGGCACACCGTATTTGAAACCAAAGGACATTAAAGTTATTTTCATATTGCCTTTTTCTTCTTCTTGAGCAAACATATCAACAATCTGTCTTCTAAGATTTTGTACTGAAAGATCGGTCGTATCAATAATCCAGTTAGCCCTACCTCGTAAATCCGATAAAATGGTGCGCTCACGCTGAATTCCGTCTAAAATGCGCCCGCTTTCTGAAAGGGGATGACGTCTTCGCGACTCTTTAAAGCGGCGAATAAGTGTTTCATCAGAAGCTTCTAAAAAGAAAATTTCACTGCCTAATCCTTGTCTTTGCAGTTCATCGAGACCTTCATTTAAAGAACTGAAAAATTCCCGTCCACGGATATCTATAACGAGAGCGATCTTTTTAATTTTGCCTGTCGACTGTACAATGAGCTCGCCAAACTTGGGCAAAAGATTAGGTGGTAAATTATCAACACAAAAAAAACCTAGATCTTCAAAAACTCGAATGGCCTGGCTTTTTCCTGCACCGGAGAGGCCGGTGATGATGACAACTTCGATGGTATGGTCTTTTATCTTTTCCATAAAAACCGGCACCTCCTTTCTTAGCTATCTTCTGCAGTCTACTATAGCAGTTTCCTTCTGACTATCTATTTGCCTTATATTTTAGTGCTTTCAGAAGCATGGTCAGCTAAAGAGTGCAGTTAGATATGTTGTTGCACATGGCGCGGTTGATCAAGACGATATAGTTCTTCTAGCTGTTCTTCTAGCTTTATGTGATAGGAGTACTCTCTTTCTTTACCAAGAGCAAGAGGTAAAAGGTCGCGACCTAGAGCTTGCGCAGGTCGACGTAACCCTAGTGCCGCTGTAATAGTAGGCGCTATTTCTAGGTTATGAACGACACCTAGGTTTTGTCTTCCTGTTATCTGCCCCGTGATCAAGCAAATCGGTGTTGGTGCTGTGTTGTGATTGCCTGTGAAAGGGTTAGTGCCATGATCAGCAGTAATAACAAATAACGTTTTCTCTAGATCAACAGACGCTAAAAGTTTGGCTACAATAGCGTCAGCCCTTTCTACCGATTCTATCAGAAGACTGACATCTCTTCTATGGGCCATCATATCAACAGCAGAATAATTGGCTACTAAAATACCACAATCCATCTTTTTTAAGACTTGCAATACTTCTTGCGCTAAAATCCGGTGGTCTCCGCCGTCAATACCATCCATCTCAAGACGCCGCAAATCGACTTGATCAGAGCCACCAAGAACAATAGCTGCCTCATTCTTGCCCACAGCTGCTGTTGTCATCCCTGCTTCCCTTGCTACTTCACCGATAGTTTCAACAGGTGAGCCGTGGTAGTCATAGGGACGACCTGTTGCTTGATAGCCAGGGCGGTGGGCTATAACATTGTAGCCCGTTCCCATCATACCGTGAGCAATCGGTGTGATGGCCGCCCCAGCACCTAACACTTCCGTATGAGCCACACCAACGGCTGTTTTTCCATGTAGCCCGTCCATGACAGGTGTATGAGCCATCGTTAAGTTAACACAGTCCATGCCGTCAATTACGAGCAGGACTACTTTATCTACTTTACGAAAGTGATGGCTTTCCATCATTGATCGCCCACTTTCTTTGTTCTATAAAAAACTTGAGAAGCTGCTCCCATTATGCCAGCCTTGTTGCCTAGTGTAGCCTCTTCGATAATTGCGCTTTCTATAGCAACAGGCAAGGCTCTTTGTTTAATTGCTTCCCGCAATGGGTTAAAAAGTACTTCACCAGCCTTAGCAATACCGCCACCAAGGAGAATTCGTTCTAAATTCAAGGTGTTTAGTAGTAGAGCGATTCCCCAACCAAGATAACCGGCCACTTGTTGAACTATAGCCTGAGCCATCGGATCTTTTTCTCGAGCGGCATCAAAAATATGGCGCGCCTCTAAAGAGCCTTCTACTTGGCCTAACAAGTCGCTCTTGTCAATAGCTAGATGTTTTTCTGCCATGGCGACGATAGCTGGCGCTCCTACCAGAGCTTCTAGGCAACCACGTAGCCCACAGTTACAACGTGGGCCATCTGGTATAAGAACAAGATGACCCACTTCACCAGCCCCGCCCTTAACACCTCGATAAAGCTGGTTTTCTAAAATAAGACCACAACCGACACCAGTACCTAGAGTTAGGACTGCAAGGGAAGTAGAACCCTGACCGGCACCTTTCCAATGCTCACCACAAGCGGCCAAATTAGCATCGTTTTCCATGAAAAGAGGCAATTGTGTTAGCTTTTCCAGATCCGACCCAATGGGCACATTCTTCCAATGAAGATTCGGTGCAAAAGTAACAATCTGAGGTGTAGCAGAATCGATTGTGCCTGGTACACCTAGACCTATTCCTTTCACTTCTCCATATTTTTTGCTCTGACTTTCTTCACGAAAAGACTCAATCATCTCCAAAATATTCTGCTTTACTTTTTCGTAACCAGCTTCGGCTTCTGTAGGGCAGCTTTTTTGGCTCAAAATAGTACCTTCTTCATTGATAAGAGCACCTTTGATTGCTGTACCACCTAAATCAATGGCGATGGCTATTTTCTTCTGTATGGGCAGTAAAAGCACCTCCTTGCTCTCCGAACCAACGGCCATAAAGTCTGGTCAGATCAGCTAACTCCAAAATAACTTCTTCCCTCAATTGATCCCATTGGAAGCGCCAGTTCCAATTCCCTTCGGCGGTGCCTGGAAAGTTCATCCGTGCGGTGCTGTCTAGGCCTAGCAGATCTTGCATAGGGAAAATTGTGCTATGCGATACCGTAGAGAGAGCCAGTCTAATAAAATCTTGAACAACCTTGTTTCTATCACTGTTCATATAACGTAAGGCGTACTCCTGATCTTGCGGTGCCGCTTGCTCAAACCAACCGAGAGTCGTGTCGTTATCATGAGTACCTGTATAGACAACGTAGTTGCGTTCATAGCGAAAAGGAATAAAATCATTTTCTTCCTTAGAATCAAAGGCAAATTGTAAGATCTTCAAACCAGGAAAGTTGAACTTTTCACGAAGTGCCACAACTTCTGGTGTAATTACCCCCAGATCTTCTGCAATAATTGGTAATGGTTCAGGTCCAAGGGCTGAAGAGAGTGCTGAAAAGAGTTCATCACCAGGTGCTTTCTTCCATAGGCCCTTGATGGCTGTTTTTTCACCATAAGGAACAGCCCAGTAAGCTTCAAAGCCCCGAAAATGGTCAACACGTACCCAGTCAAAAAGCAAAAAAGTGTGCTGAAAACGACGAATCCACCATTGAAATCCTGTAGACTTTTGATAATCCCAGTCATAGACTGGATTACCCCAAAGTTGCCCTGTCTCACTAAAATAATCTGGTGGCACACCGCCTACTTCTTGAGGATAGCCTTCTTCATTCAAAGCAAAAAGCTCTCGATTACCCCAAGTATCAGCACTATCCCAAGCTACATAGATAGGCATATCACCAATAAAGCTGATTCCTCTTTGATTACCATAGGCTTTAAGAGCTTGCCATTGATCAAAGAAAAGATACTGAACAAAGCGATGAAAAGACATTTTATCTGATAAGTCATGAGTCGCTTTTTGCAAAGCTTCTTCTTGTGCTAAAGCATAGGCAGGTTGCCATTGCGTCCATTCTGCTTCTCCATGTACTTCTTTTAAGGCTTTATACAAAACGAACTTTTCTAGCCAGTGCGCCTGCCGATGGCAAAATTCCCCAAAGGCATAATGTAGCTCTTTTTTCATTTTAAAACGCTCGTAGGCTTGTTGTAGCATTTGCTCGTTATAGGTGCGAGCTCTTGCATAATCAACCTTGCCTATGAGGGCCGCTTTTTCCGGCGGTAGTTCATCTTCCCGAAGAAGACCCTGACGATGCAAAATCTCAGGACTGATCATCAGGGGATTACCTGCAAAGGCAGAGAGTGCCGAGTAAGGTGAATCACCATAACCTGTAGGTCCACAAGGTAAAACTTGCCAAAGTGTTTGACCGCAGGCACGTAAAAAATCGACAAATCGATAAGCTTCTGGCCCTAAGTCACCAATATAGTTCTTCCCTGGCAGAGATGTAGGGTGAAGCAAAATTCCGCTTCTGCGCTCGTTCCAGAGTTTTTTCATTAATTATTCCTCATTTCTAATAGGAGCGACTGTAGAGAGCTTAAGGTTAGCTTCACTCTTTGGGCAACAGTACGTGAGCCAATCTTGATTACCTGCTGTCCTTCAAGCAGATCAACAAGCTGACCACCACTATCCCAGCAAGATTGAAGTATTTCTGCAGGAAGATCAAACTCCACATCTTCAGAGATACTATCAAAAGCAAAGTTTATGATCATTAAAGCCATTTCATTACCCCATCGACGAAGATAAATCACCATTTTGCGATTACTAGGAATAACAAAAGTGAGCTCTGGCCCTTTTAGATAAGACTTCTCTTGGCGTAAGGTCAATACTTTTTCATACCACTTTGTTAAATCTTTACGGCCATGAAAGTCTATATTTTGAAACTTCTCTTCCCCGAAGTTCCCTTCAAAAAGAGGAGGCCTAATTACAGCACCTGCTTCCTGTCCTGCGTAAAGCAAAGGTACACCGGGCAAGGTAAGGGCTAATAAAAAGGGTGGTTTACTTCTTTCTTCACTACCGTACATAACGATACTGCGAATCTCATCGTGATTTTCTGTATAGCGAACCATACAATAACGAGGGCCGAAACGATTCCGCTCCCAGTTAATTTTATCTTTAATATAAGGTACTTCAAAATATGGATCGTCGTACTTAACGTCATGATGAAGACTTTTTAGCTGATTATAGATTTCAAATGCATAGGTAGCATCAAAGCCGCTTTCTAGAAGTTCTTTCAAGCGATCATAAGCTTCAGCAAAAAATATAGTTTCTTTTTTGATCCCTTTAACTTCTGCAATCGCTTCTCGCCAGAACTCTAAAGGTACCCAGTGGGCAAAATCGCAACGATAACCGTCAATATCAAATTCCTTAACCCAATAAGTTAAAACTGATGTCATGTAAGCCCAAAGTTCTTTCTGTACTTGTTCATCTTGATGATAGAGACGATGATAGTTAGGCTTACCTGGAACAGCAATACCATAATTGATATCAACGGTATCCCACCAGTCTGGCTCAGGTGCTAAAGGTAATTTATCTTCTTGATCCCAAATAAACCACTCAGGATGATAACCACCTCGCTGAGGTGGGTTAGCAGGATCGAGCAGGACATTATCAGGCGCACAATGATTACCTACAAAATCCATCAGGACGCGCATACCTCGTTGATGGGCTGACTTAACAAGAGAGCGAAATTGCTCTTTCCCCAAAGCTTCTAAGTCATCAGGCGACAACTCTTCTTTTCGGTCACAAGCAATTACATCAGCACTGATGCTTTTATAATCACGAATTGCATAAGGAGAACCAGATATCCCTTTACGGTTCACTTCCCCGAGGGGCTGAATAGGCATCAACCAAATAGTATTAGCTCCTAGCTTTTGAATGCGTTCAAGATCCTTTTCAATATCTACAAGCGTACCGAAGCGCCCCTCTTGAAAGCCGTGAACACGAGGATAGATTTGATATATAATAGCCGAACGAAACCACTCTGGCACAGAAGTCATTCCATCGCCTCACTTTTCACCTTTTTTTTACTACCATCTTCGCCACTGTCTACTCTATCTATACAAAGGATAACTTGACATAGCCATTGTTTACCTATATTTGCTTGGTTATATTATTCTATGCACTGCAAAGTATTTCCTTTATTAGGATATAGAAAAGAGCAGTCTCTTCACTTGAGAGACTGCTCTTTTGCAGAGAGAAGACATTTCCATAGCAAGGGCTGTTAATAAAGAATCTCTGGCCCAATGTCTTGAACTGACTTACAACCAGTAACAATCATCGCCTGATAAAGCTCAGCTTTGTACTTATCCATAAGTACTTTGACTGCTTCAACGCCACCGCCGAAAGCGGCTTGCATGACAGGGCGGCCGATTAAGACTGTGTCCGCACCTAAGGCTAAGTATTTTAAGACGTCAGTGCCTGAACGTACGCCACCGTCAACTAAGATAGTGATTTTGCCTTTTAATTCTTCTGCGATTTCGGGGAGTACCGTAGCGGCACCAGGAGTATGATCTAGAATGCGACCACCATGGTTAGATACAACTATTGCTTGAGCACCTGCTTCAGCGGCGGCAACAGCTTCGTCAACAGTCATAATGCCTTTAATAATTAATGGCAATTTCGTAGCTTGTACAAGCTCAGTCAATTCTGCTTTCGTCTTCGGTCCAACTGGTTGACCTTTTAAAGCCATCGTAACCAGTCCAGCACCATCGATATCTATACCAATAGCCGTAACAGCTGTTTTTTCAGCGGCCTTAATACGCTCTATAATCTCATCTTGAGATCGCGGTTTGATACAAGTAATACCTTTTCCTGTCCCTTTAATCGCTTCTAAGCCAGAGTGATACATAGTAGGATCAGCACCGTCACCACCCCAACCGATCAGACCAGCTTCTGCTGAACCTTTCACAATAGCAGTAACCATCTCCAATTCAGAAATAGCACCACCACCATTATAAGAAGCACCAGTAATAGGCGCTCCCATAATTGGCCCTTGTAAAGATTGTCCAAAAATTTCTACAGACATATCAGGCTCTTTAGCATCATGAAGAGTACGCATATTCAACTTAACAGCACTAAGAGCACGAAGGTTTTCTATAAAGGACGAGCCAGTGCCAGCACCTCCCATACCAGGTACTTCTCCTGCGCAGACGCGACCATCACAGGTAGGGCAAATTCGACAAAAACCTTTCATCTTCTCCCGAGCTGAAGCTTTGATTTCTTTTAAGTCCATTACTTATTGAGCTCCTTTCAAACCACTAAGTACAAAACGCTCGAGAGCCACGGCAACTCCACCTTCTTGATTCGTAGGTGCAATCCAACTAGCTCGCTCTCGAACTTCTTGAGCACCATTGCCCATGGCTACTGAAATTCCGGCGTAGTCAAGCATATCTAGATCGTTATAAGAGTCGCCGATGGCCATAACAGCTTCTCGAGAAATATTTAGCCTCTCTGCTAGAAAATGCAGGGCCTCTCCTTTACCTGCTCGACGATCCATAAATTCTAAGTAAAAAGGCTTGGAGCGGGTTACAAAGAGCCGATCACCCCAACGCTCCCGCCCCTCTTTTTCTAGCTTTTTAAGAACTTCAGGATCTCCAATAGCTAAAATTTTGGTAGGATTGTGTTCTTCTAGGAGTGAGGCATGGTCTTGGATCAACGTAGCTGGTACTTTGGCTAACTTGATATAACCTAGACCTTCTTCATCCAACTTCTCCATATACAACTGATCATTTACATATAAATTGACATGTAGCTTTTGATCCCTTAAAAAAGACAGCACTTCCCTAGCTACTGCTTTATCGACAGAACGATGCCAGAGCACTTCACCAGTCTTGGAATCTTTAATTAAAGCTCCTTGATAAACAATGAGTGGTAAAGCCAAGCCCAATTCATTGGCATAAGGAAGGGTCGAGCGATACATGCGACCTGTAGCTAAGGTTACAGTCACACCTTTTTGTTGAGCTTTTTGAATCGCTTCTTTTACCTGCCTTAAAATTTTTAATTCATCAGTCAGTAAGGTATCATCAACATCAATAGCAACTAGTGAAAGGGGCTTTTTTTCTTCTTCTACTTGAGTCACTTTATTTTTCCACTCCTCTTCTATGGATCATTCTGATAAGTTATCCTTTTGCTTGCTTATCAATCTTTGACAAACCAGCTTAGCAGGGTGCTTACCAGAGAAAGTATAATAGCGCCGAAGAAAGCAGACCAGAAACCTGCTATTTCTAAGCCCGGTACAATTGCCGAGACCATCCAGAGCATCAGCCCATTAATCACGAGAGCAAATAAACCGAGCGTTAATACCGTTATAGGTAAAGTAAAAATCAACACTAGCGGTCTGATAAAAGCGTTGACGACACCTAATAAGAAAGCGGCAATCATAGCCTCGGCTATGCCTAGGACTTCAATCCCCGGAATAATAAAAGCCGCTATGACTAAAGCCAGTGTGTTAAAGAGCCAACGCATAATAATGGCGTTCATTTTTTCACCCCTTTTTCTTCATCTTCTAAAGCTAACAAGCTTGCTCGCACCGTTTCCGCTAAGGTAATATTCATGCCCTCCACAACGGCAATTTCTTCCACCGTTGCAGACTTAATTGCTTTCACTGAACCAAAGTGTTGCAGTAAAGCTGTCTTCCTTTTTGGACCAATGCCTGCTATTTTGTCGAGAGCAGAAGTAAGTCCTGCTTTCGAACGCAATTGACGATGATAAGTGATAGCAAAACGATGCGCCTCATCACGGAGACGTTGTACCAGATAAAGAGCTTTAGAATGGCGAGGTAGAACAATCGGCTCTGACGATCCTTCATGGAAAAGCCATTCATTTTCTTTGGCTAATCCAAAGGTAGGGATTATAGCGTAACCATGCTGGACCATTGCTTTACGAGCTGAGCTTAATTGTCCCTTACCACCATCCACTATGACCAGATCGGGCAAGATGGCAAATTTAGCACTCATCGCATCTAAGTGCCCTTCTGCAATCGCCTTCGCCTCTTCTCTAGCTCGAGCAAAACGGCGACCCAATACTTCTTCCATAGAAGCAAAGTCATTAGGTCCTTCAACCGTGCGCACACGAAAGCGTCTATAGTCGGAGCGCTTAGGTGCACCGCCTTCAAAAACAACCATAGAAGCTACCGATTCCTGTCCCATCGTATTGGAGATATCAAAGCATTCTATTCTCCAGGGTATCTCTTCTAGATCTAGGTGCTTTTGCAACTCTAAGACGGCATCTTCTGTCCTTGATTTCTTATGCTGTTGTTCCCGCTCCTGTTGTTCTAAAGTCAAAAGAGCATTCTTGGAAACCATTTCTACTAGTTGATACTTCTTGCCACGCTTAGGAACTACTATATCTACAGAGCCGCCTCTTTTTTCTTTTAGAAAACTTCTAATAAGCTCAGCCTCTTCAGGAGAATCTAAAGGCTCTTGCAAAAGAACTTGCGGCGGGATAAATTCTGATCGGCTGTAATATTGCTTTACAAAAGCAGTAATTACTTGAGATCGATCCATTTCGTCTGTTCCTTCTAAGAAAAAATGTTCTCTACCAATGAGCTTACCAGCACGGATGAAAAAGATTTGCACACATACTTGATTAATACCTCTAGCCATAGCAATAACATCTTGATCTTCTAAAGTTGTGGAGACAACTTTTTGTTTCTCCATGACTCGCTCTAAAGCTTGTAGCTGATTACGAATTTCAGCGGCCTTTTCAAACTCCAACGCTTCGGCGGCCGCCATCATATCTGATTGTAGCCGTCGTAGAATTTGATCTTCTTTACCTTCTAAAAAAGCGATTACATCTTTGATCACTTTGGTATATTCTTCAGTTTTTACTTTACCACTACAAGGCGCTAGACAGCGACCGATGTGGTGATTCAGACAAGACCTTTTACGATGTTTACAATCAGCACCTGCACAAGATCGTAAAGGAAAAAGACTGCGAATCAGATTGACTGTTTCTCGTACTGAACCAGCAGAACTATAAGGGCCAAAATATTTAGCACCATCTTTTTCTAATCTTCTCGTCACGATCAGCCGTGGAAATGATTCCTGTAAAGTTACTTTCAGGTAGGGATAGCTTTTGTCATCTCGCAACATGATGTTATAACGAGGCTTATGTTCTTTAATTAAGGTACATTCTAAAATCAAGGCTTCTAATTCCGAATCCGTCACAATAGTTTCTAGATCTTTGATGCGGCTTACTAGCGCTTGTGTCTTAGCAGTAAGGTTTTTTGAGCCTTGAAAATAAGAGCGCACACGATTTTTTAAGTTAATCGCTTTTCCTACGTAAATAACTTGACCCTGTTCATCTTTCATTAAATAAACACCTGGTTTATTAGGGAGCTTATTCAGCTTTTCCTGTAACATCCAATGCAACCTTTTCACCTCTTTTCTTATGATAGCACACTTAAGGGGATAGCCTACACTGCCTTGTTTTACTCGCACCTTGTTTGAACTTTCTCAGGAAAAAAGAAGGAATCCCACATCCTTCCATAGAAAAACTTTATAAGGAAACTCTATGGTCTTATAGATAAATTCTATAGCCATAGAAGTAGTTATTGATTATTGCATATTAAGGAGGGCTCAATCCTTGGCCTCATTGCAACTCGATTTAACCTATTCGACGGTAAAAGATCAAGTTGACACCTTGGAAAAGGAAGTTTTACAAGCTCATCAAGCTCTTCACCAGGGTACTGGCGCTGGGCATGAGTTCACAGGTTGGCTTAAACTGCCAGAGCAGTATGATCGTGAAGAATTTAGTCGTATAGAAGGGGCAGCCAAAAGAATACAAGCATCTTCTGATGCTCTAATAGTAATAGGTATTGGTGGTTCTTATTTGGGCGCCAAAGCTGCCATTGAGATGCTAACAAATCCTTTTCACAACCAGCTTTCTAGATCTCAAAGACCTGGAACGGAGATTTATTTTGCCGGTCATCATCTTAGCTCCACCTATCTTGCTCAGTTGCTCACCTACTTAGAAGACAAAGATGTTTCCCTCAACGTCATCTCGAAATCGGGAACTACAACTGAGCCAGCTATAGCTTTTCGTTTTTTGCGTCGATGGATGGAAAAAAAGTATGGTCCTGAAGAAGCGCGCAAGCGTATCTATGCGACAACAGATAAATCCAAAGGAGCTCTTAAGCAATTTGCCGATGCTAAAGGCTACGAATGCTTTGTAGTACCTGACGACGTTGGTGGACGCTATTCAGTCCTTACGGCAGTTGGCCTACTTCCTATTGCTGCGGCAGGCATTGATATCAAGCAATTGCTAGCAGGTGCTCGACAAGCTATGGAAAGCTATGCTAAAGAGTCACTTATAGACAATACCTGCTATCAGTACGCAGTTGCTCGTCAGCTTCTATACCGTCAGGGTAAACAAATTGAGCTTCTAGTAAACTATGAGCCTTCTATGCAGTATTTTTCCGAATGGTGGAAGCAACTCTATGGAGAAAGTGAAGGCAAAGAAGGCAAAGGTATTTTCCCTGCTTCTGTAAATTTCTCTACTGATTTACATTCTATGGGACAATACATTCAAGAGGGATTGCGTATCCTAATGGAGACAGTAATTCAGTTCGAGAAGCCGCTTATTGATTTACCACTAGAAGTAGAAGAAGATGACGGAGACGGTCTCAATTTCTTAACCGGCAAAACAATAGACTATGTTAACAAAAAAGCTTTTGCTGGTACTTTGCTTGCTCATGTTGACGGCCAAGTACCTAATCTGGTGCTTAAAGCTCCTGAACAAAGCCCTTATCAATTAGGACAGCTCTTTTACTTCTTCGAAAAAGCTTGCGCTATTAGCGGCTATCTCTTAAAGGTGAACCCCTTCGATCAGCCTGGTGTTGAGTCTTATAAGAAAAATATGTTTGCCCTCTTAGGCAAGCAAGGTTATGAAGCACAAAAAGAAGCTTTAGAAAAAAGGCTATCTTAAGGGTTTACGGTCAATCGGTCTTTATTGGAACATTATGGATGCTTTTCTTGATTTTTAGCTTACTCTGATCTTACTGCAGTTCCCAGAAAGGAGCGGCGGAATAACCTGTTAACCTTGATCTTTACACCCTTAATTGCTGTTGTTCTAGCTCAAGCAATAAAGTTTATTCTAGAATCGATTGAACAAGGTGAAATCTTATGGTTCCGCTTCTTTGAACCCGGTGGTATGCCTAGTTCTCATACGGCTTTAGTCATTTCTCTGGTCACAGCTATTGCTTACCGTCACGGTATTCAGTCTGATCTTTTTGCCCTTGCTGTTGTTTTTGCCGGTGTCGTTGTTTTTGATGCTATGGGTGTCCGTCGTTCTGCTGG
Source organism: Heliorestis acidaminivorans (assembly GCF_008933955.1). Taxonomy (GTDB): domain Bacteria; phylum Bacillota; class Desulfitobacteriia; order Heliobacteriales; family Heliobacteriaceae; genus Heliorestis; species Heliorestis acidaminivorans. The sequence goes on along the minus strand of NZ_WBXO01000007.1, from coordinate 23,515 downwards.
CGAGCATGCCAAAACGATTAACCAACTGCTTAACATTATGGGCTTTCGTCGTCATCCTGACGATGGACCTTTGAAGGAACGATTAGGTCATTCGCCAGCTGAAGTAATGGCTGGTGCTTTATTAGGCTTTATTATCGCCTGGTTGCTAAATACTTGAAAAGCTCTTACAAGAGCCAATCTTATACAATATAAGATTGGCTCTTGTTCTATCTCTAGCAATCTTTCCATTCTTACCGTATAATAGAAGTAAGAATATTCACAAAAAGCTTGCTTACTTCTGGCCCTTTTTTAGCAAGGAGGTGTCCTCTATGACAGATCTGGCCCTCTTTTTTAAGTCTATGAATTCGGCCTTCAACGAGTCTATCAGTGATAAATTTAGCTTTCTTTGGATTGATTGGACCTTTACTCATTTTCTCATTCTAGCTATTCTCTTTCATTTCAGCCTAGGTATTCTAGTCGGTTTTTTTGGTAGCCAATGGTATAGAAAGACCGAAGCTTCCAAATCACAGATGAACGAGAAGGAAAAAGGAGATAATGTTTTAGATTTATTTAAAAGAGAGCAACAAGAACCAAGTAATCTTTGGCAAGAGCAAGATTTTACTTCTTCTAATCAGTCTCAGGAAGACAAAAAGAATTTCTAATAGCCCCTCTAACGCTTGCTGTAACAGCTTACAGCAACTATAGGAGGCGGCTTTTTATTTTTTTTGTTTTAAAGTGCTTGAAAATATAGATACCTTTACAAGGTTGGTAAAAATTAAGAAAGCTCTTACTCCTTCTTTTTTTCTTGTAATAAAGTATGATACAATCAAGGCTGTCGCAAAGTAGACAAAGATACTTATCTACATTCCAACTAGGAAGGGATTTGACGGATTTGCTGGAATGGCGCAATATCCCCAGAGGATTCGTCATGGGGATTTCTGACCTTATACCTGGTGTAAGTGGTGGTACTATAGCTTTAGTCTTAGGTATCTACCAGTCGCTCATCAATGCTATTAACGGTATTTTTACAAAAGAATGGAAAAAACATCTCCTTTTTCTCATCCCCCTTGGCTTAGGCATTGGTCTAGCATTGCTCACCGTAAGTCACCTTATGAAATGGCTTATGACGGCTTACCCTAAACCAACTTTTTACTTTTTCTTAGGCTTAATTATTGGAATCATTCCTACTTTGTTAAAAGAGGTTCGCTACAAAGAAACTTTTCGTTCTCATCACTATCTACTATTAGGGCTAGCCGCTTTAGCTGTTGCTGGAACAACTTTGATTAGAGAAGATAACCTAGGCGCGATTATTACTGACTTGAGTTTTTTTGATTACATCCTTCTCTTTTTCTCAGGTTGGTTAGCTAGCTCAGCTATGATCTTGCCTGGTGTAAGTGGCTCATTTATTTTTCTACTATTAGGTGTCTATCCTACAGTTATCCATGCCCTTTCTGTTCTGCATATTCCTATTATCATAACTGTGATCATGGGGATTGGTATTGGGCTCATTCTTACAAGTAAAATCATTCATTATCTCTTCATTCATTATAAGATCGCTACATACGCCGTCATGATCGGATTTGTTGTAGGCTCTATTTTTGTTGTATTCCCCGGCCTAAGCTCTGATATATTTATTATATTTTTGAGTTTTAGTGCCTTTCTTGGCGGCTTGGTAAGTGCTTATCTCCTAGCTACTATAGAGAATCGAAAAATAGCTCAAAAAGAAACTTTATAGAAAACATAAAGGAAGACCCCGTAAAAAGTTGCGGGGTCTTCCTTTGCTTTTTAAGCACTTTCGCTAAGTCAGAACGGAAGCTCCTGCTTTTCGTTGCAAAACCTTTTGTAGGAATTGACCTGTATAAGAAGCTTCTACTTGGCAGATCTCTTCTGGCGTTCCTTTGGCTACAATAGTACCGCCTTTGTTGCCTCCTTCAGGCCCCAAATCGATTATATAGTCGGCTGTTTTGATTACATCAAGATTGTGCTCAATAACTAATACGGTGTCGCCTGCTTCTACTAGGCGCTGTAAAACACCTAGTAGTTTGTGTATATCAGCAATATGCAGTCCCGTTGTTGGTTCATCGAGGATGTATAATGTTTTGCCATTCGAGCGCCTCGATAGCTCTGTAGCTAACTTTACCCTTTGGGCTTCTCCGCCAGATAAAGTAGTAGCTGGTTGACCTAAACGAATATAGCCTAAGCCTACATCTTGTAAAGTCTGAAGTTTACGAGCAATCTTGGGAATAGGTTGGAAAAACTCTAAAGCTTCATCAACTGTCATGGCTAAGACATCGGCTATTGTTTTGCCTTTATAAGTTACTTCTAAGGTTTCCCTATTGTATCTTTTGCCTTTACAAACTTCACAAGGTACGTAGACGTCGGGAAGAAAGTGCATTTCAATCTTAATGATACCGTCGCCTTTGCAAGCTTCACAACGTCCGCCACGAACATTAAAGGAAAAACGGCCAGGACGATAGCCTCGCATCTTAGCATCGGGCACTTGTGAAAAGAGTTCTCTTATGCCGTCAAAGACACCAGTATACGTAGCTGGATTCGAGCGAGGTGTACGTCCGATAGGTGATTGATCAATGTCGATCACTTTTTCTAGATTCTCGATGCCTCGAATCTCTTGGTGAGCACCTGGTTGAGTTTTTGCATTATGCAGTTCCATGGCGAGAGCTTTGTGCAAAATCTCGTTGATGAGTGTTGATTTACCTGAGCCAGAAACACCGGTAACACAAACAAAAAGGTTGAGCGGAAAGGCTACATCGATTTTTTTCAAGTTGTTCTCTTCAGCACCGACCACTTCAATCCATTTCCCATTCCGTTCTTTTCTGGCATCAGGAAGAGGGATGAATTTGCGACCAGAGAGGTATTGACCTGTTACGGATTCGCTTTCCTGCATGATGGCTTCTAGAGTACCCTGGGCAACTACTGTTCCCCCATGAGCACCAGCACCAGGACCAATATCGATGATGTGATCAGCGGCAAGCATGGTGTCTTCATCATGTTCTACAACCAATAATGTGTTACCAAGATTGCGAAGTCGTTCAAGAGTTTGGAGCAACCGTTCGTTATCTCGCTGATGTAAGCCAATAGAAGGCTCATCTAGTACATAGAGAACGCCCATAAGTCCAGAGCCAATCTGCGTAGCCAAACGAATACGCTGAGCTTCTCCACCACTTAAAGTACCAGCACCTCGAGCTAAGGTTAGGTAATTCAAGCCAACGTTATTAAGAAAGCCAAGTCGCTCTCGTATTTCTTTAAGAATTTGTCTAGCGATAATAGCTTCTCGTTCTGTTAATTCAACTTGCTCAAAGAAGCGGTAGCTTTCTTCTACAGACATCTCTGTAATCTGATGAATATTCTTCTCACCTATTAAAACGGCCAAGCTTTCTGGCTTAAGTCGTGCTCCACCACATTGCGGACAAGGTTTTTGCACCATGTACTCTTCAATATCTTCACGTGACCAATCGGACTGCGTTTCACGATGACGGCGCTGTAAATTGGTAATGACCCCTTCAAAAGGAGATTCAAAAAGACGCTTTTCTCCGTCGAAGTTAAGAAACTCAACTTTGATTTTCTCCTTGCCTGTACCATAGAGAATAATCTTTAGCGCTTCATCAGAAAGGTTGTGAACTGGCTCAGTAGTTGAAAAGTCATATTTTTGGGCAAGTGCTCTAAGCATTTCGGGAATAAAAGCAGAGTTCATACGCGCCCAAGGTGCTAAAGCACCACCTTCAAGGCTTTTCTTTTTGTCAGGAATGACTAGCTCGGGCTCGACGACCAGATGGACACCTAAGCCAGTACAGTCAGGGCAAGCACCGTAAGGGGCGTTAAAAGAAAACATTCTAGGCTCAATTTCACCAATGGAGATACCACAATCAGTGCAGGCAAAGTTCTGGGAAAAGAGTAGTTCTGCTTGCCCTATTAAGTCTACAATGACTAAACCTTCTGCTAAGGATAAAGCTACTTCTAAGGAGTCTGCTAGGCGGCGTTCAATATCAGGCCTTAAGACTATGCGATCAATGACTACTTCGATAGTATGCTTTTTGTTTTTTTCCAGACTGATCTCGTCCATGGCTTCCATCACTTCACCATCGATGCGCACACGAACATAACCTTTTTTACGAATATCTTCAATTACTTTTACATGTTCGCCTTTTTTGCCACGAATGAGGGGGGCGAGAATTTGTAACTTCGTTCCTTCTGGATAAGCGATAATCTGGTCCACCATTTGCTCTACTGTTTGCTGTTGAATTGGCTGACCACATTTTGGACAGTGGGCTCTACCGACTCTTGCAAAAAGTAAACGTAGATAATCATAAATCTCTGTTACAGTACCCACAGTAGAACGTGGATTCTTCGATGTCGTCTTTTGATCAATAGAAATAGCTGGCGATAGACCTTCAATATAATCAACATCTGGCTTATCCATCTGTCCGAGAAACTGACGGGCATAAGCAGAAAGTGATTCTACGTAACGGCGTTGACCTTCGGCATAAATAGTATCAAAAGCTAGAGAGGACTTCCCTGATCCAGACAAGCCCGTCAAGACGACGAGCTTGTCCCTTGGAATGTCCACGTCAATATTTTTTAAGTTATGAGCCCGAGCACCGCGGACTCGAATAGCATCTGACATGGCTGGCTCCTTTAATTTCTCACTATTTTCTTGAGCTACTTTTTCTTGAACTATCTTTTCCCTGCTTGGCTTTTGTCTGCTTGCCTTTTCCTTGCGCAGGCGTACCGCCTTTGAGTTCAATAATAAGGTCACGCAACAAGGCCGCTCTCTCAAACTCTAGAGCTTTAGACGCTTCGATCATTTCTTTTTCTAAATCTTTAATGACTACAGCAGGATCTTCTTTGCCTTGGCCTTCTTTGCGACGCAGGAGGGTGGCGGCTCTAGCTAATGCTGTACCGGAAGGTCCTGTACTGTAGTCAGCTTGACTTTCGGCCGCTTTCGTTGCTTCTAAGATGTTACGAACTGCTTTTTTTACTGTTCGGGGAATGATACCATGCTTTTCATTGTAAGCAACTTGAATCTCACGACGACGATTTGTTTCGTCGATTGCTTTTTGCATCGATTGGGTTATCTTATCTGCATACATAATTACTCGCCCTTCTACGTTCCGAGCAGCACGTCCAATAGTTTGGATCAGAGAGCGTTCAGAACGCAAAAAGCCTTCTTTATCAGCATCTAAGATGGCTACAAGACCTACTTCAGGCAAATCAAGACCTTCTCGCAGTAAGTTAATGCCTACGAGAACGTCAAATTCTCCTAAGCGCAAATCACGAATTATTTCCATCCGTTCAATTGCATCAACGTCAGAATGCATCCAGCGCACAGGGACTCCTACTTGACGGATGTAAGCTGTTAAATCTTCAGCCATTTTTTTTGTCAATGTTGTCACTAAGATACGTTGACCTTTTTTTATTTTTTGACGAATCTCTTCGAGCAGATCGTCAATCTGACCTTGTACAGGTCTGATATCAATAATAGGATCAACAAGACCGGTAGGACGAATGATTTGTTCAACCACTTGCTGACTCTTTTCCATTTCATAAGGGCCTGGCGTAGCCGATACGTAGACTACTTGGTTAACCATGTCTTCAAACTCATTAAACTGCAAAGGTCGGTTATCAGCGGCTGAAGGCAAACGAAAACCATGTTCGATTAAAGTACCTTTTCTAGAGCGGTCGCCAGCGTACATGGCGCCGACTTGAGGCACTGTAACGTGAGATTCGTCGATAAGCATTAGAAAATCTTTTGGGAAAAAGTGCAATAAAGTATAGGGCGCTTCGCCAGGTTGACGGAAGGTAAGATGACGGGAGTAGTTTTCAATGCCTGTGCAAAAACCCATCTCACGAAGCATTTCGATATCATAACGAGTGCGTTGCGCTAGTCGTTGTGCTTCTACTAGTTTTTCTTGGCCTTTTAGCTCTGCTAAGCGCTCTTCTAGTTCCGCTTCAATGTTAGCAATAGCTATTTCTAATTTATCTCGGGCTGTTACATAGTGAGATTTGGGAAAAATAGAGATATGGTAACGATCTGCTAGGATTTCTCCCGTTAAAGTGTCAATCTCGCGAATACGCTCTAGTTCATCGCCAAAAAATTCTAAGCGTACTGCTTTTTCTGTATACGAAGCTGGGTAGATTTCAATAACGTCACCGCGTACACGAAAAGTTCCTCGGGTGAAGTTAATATTATTACGGCTATATTGAATCTCTACGAGTCGACGCAATAGTGCATCTTGATCGTAAGATCTTCCTTTCCATAAAGAGATCATCTGATCAAGGTATTCAGCAGGAGAGCCTAAACCGTAGATACAAGAAACGGAAGCAACAATAATCACATCTCGCCGCTCAATCAGCGCCGCTGTAGCTGAATGGCGCAGTTTATCAATTTCATCGTTAATGGAGGCATCTTTTTCAATATAGGTATCCGATTGAGGTACGTAAGCTTCTGGTTGATAGTAATCATAATAACTGACAAAATACTCAACTGCATTATCAGGAAAAAACTCTTTGAACTCAGCACAAAGCTGAGCCGCTAAAGTTTTGTTATGAGCTAAAACGAGCGTAGGCCGTTGTAGTTTTTCAATGATGGCGGCCATGGTAAAAGTTTTGCCTGTCCCTGTTGCTCCGAGCAAAGTCTGATGCTTCGTTCCCTTAAGAATGTTCTGGGTCAGCTTTTCAATCGCTTGTGGCTGATCGCCCTTGGGGGTGAATTCTGTTTTTAATTGAAAAGGAATTTGCTGATTTTTTTCATCCATGGCTTCACCTCCTGACAAAAAATAAAGCCGGGCCCAACCCGATCATTTTATCTGTAATTGTAGAGAGCTTTAGAGAGAATCATTACTATTTTCTATTATAACACAAAGTGCAGTTTTTGCAGAACTTTTGCACATCACTATCCTAGGGACGACAAAAGCCAGCACCCTTGAAGGAAGGGTACTGGCTTTAAAGTCACTGTGCACTGTGCAATTAGCCCTACTTAAAACTGAGCTAGTTCTGCTGGCATTTCAATAGCACCAGAAACATCTGGAAAAGTAACAGGTTCATTGAGATTCTTCATGACAGCAGAGCCTTTAAATGTCTGCTCAACGATTACACCAGGTTCTGCTTCTATCTTTTGTATTCCTGAAAAATCGAAGAGATCAGAAACATAGGTGTCAGCGTTGATATAGTAGTTATAGGTGATTGTTAACTGCAAGTTTTCTAAAAATCTTTGCATCTCTTCTTGACCTTGTGGTGTTACGTTAGTAAAAGGATAGTTGTTTTCGGCAATAAAAGAGTATTCTTTTTCAGTAAAAGTAAATTGAATGACATAATATTTTTGACCATTTATGACTTTTTCTTCTAAGGCGATAGGCTCTATACCCATTTGCACCATTTGTTCAACAGCTGTAACAGGATCTTGCGAGTTTTTGGCCAATTCTTTGTAAGCTTCACTGTAAGCTTCGGAACGGAACCACTGATCGCTTTCCTCTAAGCCCATGGCTTCTCCTAGGAAGCTCATATTCATGTAAAGATAGTTGCCATCAGAGTAAACTTCTGTTGAAATACTTTCAGGCATATCAGGTGGCATCTCTTCTAGCTCAGGCATGAATACGGTGTTTACGACGTAATACTTGTCAGGTTTTTCAAAATACCCTAAAGTAGCTATGTTCATATCCATGTTGTTAAGGCTAGCGTTCATAGCAGGGTCTACTTCTTCCGGCAGTCCTGTCACCGTTGTTTGCATGTTGATCTGGCCTTCAAAGGTATAGCTCTCTAACTGCAGTGATGCATAAGTAGACTTGAGTAACAATTCCATAGCTCTGTTCTCTGCCATAGCAATACGAACTACACCAGCGTCCCACTGTACATCTGCACCAAAAGCTTGAGCAAAAGCTCGCAGGGGTACCATTGCTCGGTCATTCGCAATCTTCGGCGCTACCTCAAGCTCTTCTGTTTCTCCATTAATGCAAATTCTGTTGTCTCCAATAACTAAAGTGATCGTCTTTTCTCCTTTGGTTGCCACAATAGCTTGCTCTTCTTCTATGTAATTAACTTTAGCACCAAACTTCTCACCTAGTTCTCGGAATGGAAGCAGAATACGGTCTTGTTCCCAGACAGGAGCTGTTTCTAGAACCATCGGTTGATCATTTACAACAATAGAGATAGCTTCTTCTTCGGCCATGGCCATTGCAGGACCGAACATGAGACCTAGCGCCAGTGTTGAAGAAAGTAATTTTTTCTTCATCAGATTCCTCCCCTTCTTACCTTAACTGTACTTATTCTTCTGACTGTTCCAACGACTTGTGCTACACTAAAATAAGATTATGCAAGGATTGGTATATATACCATCATACTATTGTTGTTACTTATTTCTCAAGTCTTTTCTTGTGGCTCAAGATAATCACTTAACTAACAGCAAACCCTCACTTGAAAACTCTCCTGCACTACAGCTTAAAAGGCGGTTGAAATCAAATTGAATACTTCTCCAATAAATGAATCCTTACTTGAGGAAATGGAAACAGAAGCAAAACAAAATTATGTCCCTATATTGTCACGAGAAGGCGGTCAATTTCTGCGTTGGCTTACCTTGTTGAAGAAACCACGTCGTCTTTTAGAAATAGGTACTGCCATCGGTTATTCTACTTACTGGCTTGGTCAAGGCTTACCTGCTGATGGATCAATTGTAACAATTGAAAAAGATGAAAAGCGTTTAGCAAGAGCTCGCTATTATTTAGGACAAGCAAATCTTCTTGATCGAGTTACATTACTACCAGGCGATGCCGGAGATTTGCTGAATCAGCTAGAAGGCCCTTTTGACTTTGTTTTTTTGGATGGTCCTAAAGGGCAGTACCCTCGTTACCTTGAACAGATTGAAAAAATAACCCAACCTGGAGCTCTCTTAGTTGCAGACAATCTTTATCTTAGCGGCTTAGCTGTTGGGGATCGTAAGCCAATTCGCTATACAACTATGGCTCGCCGCTTAAAAGAATACCGTCAAATCATTACAGAAAGCCCTCATTGGGAAAGCCAATTACTCTCTGTCGGCGACGGCTTTGCCTTGAGTCTTCGTAAGTCATAATTCGTACGTCATAAAAAGATGGATGAGCTCAGGCTTTTGCCCTATATAAGAAGAAAGCAAAAAATAAGAAGAAAGCGAAAAAAAGGAAGAAAAAAGCCCTAACTGTTTTGATACAGTTAGGACTTTTTTTACGTCTCTGATCTTAAGCTTGTGCCTTAGTCGACTCTGCTTTGATAGAGCTATCAGTTTCTTGAGTCAGCAAGCTAACTACGACAAGCACAATAGCACTGATAGGCAAGGTAGTTACGAGTGGATCTATATAAGTCCAAGGTGCAGAAGCTATGGAAGTTACACCGAAGAGCTTTTGACTAACTCCAAAAATAGCGGCCTCTTTTTCATGAATAAAGAGAACGATGAAGAGATAGGTTAGGGTGGCTACAACCATGCTAGAAGCGGCACCAACCCGCGTCACTTTGGGCCAGTAGAGCGCTGCTGTGTACATAGGCAAAAAGGCGGAAGCACAGAGACCAAAGAAAAGAGCTGTAGCAATTGCAATAATGCTCGTTGGAAGCTGTAAGGCTAGCAATAAAGTGATTACAAAAGCCATAATTGTTCCTATGCGAGCCCATAACAAAGTCTTCCCATCGCGACGTTTTGTTGAAGACATGAGGTCATAAGCTAAAGAAGTAGCAATCAGGTGAAATTGACCGCTTAGTGTAGACATGGCCGCCGCCAACAAAGAAAGTAAAAAAAGTACCATAACCCAGGGCGGCATGGATTCTGTGATCAGAAGTGGGATAATGCGGTCCACGTTAGGCGTTCCACCACCAGCCGCTGTAGCGGCTAAAGCAAGTTGTGATGATGTTTCATAAAAATAAACGTTGGACAATGCACCTACTGTGAAGGCTGTGCCTGTCATAAAGAGAATGAAAACACCACCTACACCCATGGCGCGATAGATTTCCTTAGAGCTAGAAACGGTCATATAGCGAACAGCTAGTTGTGGTTGTGCTAGAACACCAATACCGACACCCAAGACAAGTGTAGATATAACAAACCACCAGATCTCAGAACCAAACTCAGGCATGGATGCCCAACCTCGGTGGCCTTGTTCTACTAAGGCCGCTGGGACAAGATCAGCCATATTATGAAGTTTTTCGTGAGCTACTGATAAGCCACCTAGTTGTGTGTAGGTGAGAATTAGCAGTGTTGCCATCCCGAAAAACATAATCGTACTTTGTAAGGCATCATTATAAATAACACCACGTAAGCCACCAAAAAAGACATAAGTCACAACAATAATAGCAAAGATGAGCAAGGCTGTATGATAATTCATCGTTAAGGCTTGTTCCATGTAGCGAGCACCACCAATCATAACGGCGGCGGCATAAAGGGGCATAGCTAGTGAAATAACGACTGCAGAAAAACGACGAATAAAGGGCGATTCAAAGCGAGCACCTAGAAATTCTGGAAAAGAATGTACACCTAAGCTGTGAGCCATCTTTCTTGTTCGAACTCCAAAAACCATAAAAGCGATAAAAACACCGACAAGAATATTACATAAAGTCAACCAGAGCAAACTCATGCCATAAACACCAGCGGCACCACCAAAACCTACGATTGCTGAAGTAGAGATAAAGGTAGAACCATAAGCCATAGCCATCAAAAAGGGATGCACGTTACCCCCGGCGATCATATAATCTTTGGCCGAACGAGTATGACGATAGCCGAGATAACCTAAGTACACAGTTGCTCCTAAGTACAGTACTGCCATTACATAAAGCAAAGAATGGTCCATCTTTTTTTTTAACCTCCTACCATACTATCTAGTCTTCTCGATTCCAACCCCAAGCGGCATAGACAACGCAAAGTACCGCTGAGGCAAGACTAAGTACGTAAGCCGCTGCGATCCATGGATCATGTAGTCCCAGCATTCTCTTCATCTCCTTTACGCTTTTATTAATTTAGAAAACAAAAAACCCGTCCTTTGCCTTGAAGGCAAGGGACGGGAGACTTTATTACCCGCGGTACCACCCTTGTTGGCTTCGGCGTACTTTCTCTCGAAAGACGCTGAAGTACCCACCTCAGCAGAGTACGGGCAAGAAAACTTACCGATACCCCCTTCTGTTAACGGTAGAAGTTCCGGCCTCACCTACCAATTGCCTAGCTTATTAAAAAGCATAGCAACCTTCAGCTGGCAACTCCAAGGTGAACTTCGCCTTACTTCTTCAGACCGGGCTCACACCTATCTCCCGGATCTCTGGGCTGGATCAATAAGGGTACTTTACCTCTTCATCGTTATTAGAGTAGAAACTATTCAATTGCTTGCTATTTTAGCATTGAAAAGCCTGTCCTGACAATAGCTTTTTCTTGCTTTTTCATGATACTTTCCATCTTTATTAGCTCATACTACAGAAGAAGTAGTATCCCCTAATCTTACTTGGAAAGGTGAAAGAGAATAACCATGGCTGAAGATTTCTTTCCTTCTGGAGACCATCCCCAACGCTTTGCAAGTCCTGATGAAGATGGCATAAAGAAGCATAGCGAACTAAAGGAAGATGAAGCAACTGATGTTCGTGGTGGCGGTGATCTGGAATCTTGGAGTGATTTTGCTCTTCAAGTTGAACTCGACCGCGTAGACGAAAAAAAGGATTATCAAATTTAATAGCTCTTAACAGGACTCTTCTAGTTGCTGTTTGATATTATGCCATAAAGTGCAAGAGTCCTACTAGTAAGAAAAGCCTCCATTTAAAAGGGGCTTTTCTCTTTGTATTTTTTACTGCTAACTTATTATACTTTTGTTCGTAAAAATATAGTTGGAAATTTTTCTTCTATATGTAATGCAAAATCCAAAAAGGCTTTCTATAATAAACTTATAAACTTTAACTACCTAATACTTAACTAACTATGGATCTAGCTTCGGATTCTTTATGAGACAGGAGGCTCAACCTGTAATGCAAAAGCTATTCTACTGGCCTTCCAAAAATGCTTCACTTAGCATCCCCCTAGCTCTTCTACTAGGCTTTGGCGTTGGACTTCGAGTCGACACTGCTTTTTTAAGTTCTCTAATATTAGTTTTTACTTTTTTGATGATCTATCCCACCATGATTGGCGTAAAGCTAAAAGAAGCTGTCAATCTCACTCATGGCAAAGTAGTCGGCCTTTCTCTACTGATCAACTTTTTTATGATTCCCTTTCTAGCCTGGGGACTTGGTGTTGCATTCTTAGCCGAAGACCCCACTATGATTGCTGGTCTGGCTATCGCTGGTCTCTTGCCCACAAGCGGCATGACCATCTCTTGGACTATGCTTCACAAAGGTAATGTTCCAGCGGCTGTAAAGATGACAGCCTTAAGCCTAGTTATCGGCTCAATTGTTGCACCATTTTATTTGCTTTTTATGGTAGGACAATACGTCCCTATTGACTTGGCAAAGACTTTTACAACTATTGCCTTGATTGTCTTTCTGCCCTTACTTCTAGGTCACTTTACTTTTCAATACCTTATACAAAAAAAGGGCCCTGAGCATTTTCAGAAGATCATAAAGCCTACCTTACCTGCTTTTAGCTTCTGGGCTATGTTAGTTGTAGTTTTTTCATCTATCTCAATGAAAGCGCAAGCTCTCTTGTCTAATCCTCAAATTCTATTGAAAATTCTAGTGACACTACTGCTTTTCTACATCATCAATTTTACAGCAAGTACTTTGATTGCTCGGTTTACTTTAGACCGACCTAACGGCATTGCCCTCGTCTATGGTACAGTGATGCGCAATCTTTCAATAGCCCTCGGCTTAGCCATCACAGCTTTCGGTCCACAGGCGGCTCTAGTTGTGACTTTAGCATTTATTCTTCAAGTTCAAGCGGCCGCTTGGTATGGGAGAATTGCTGACAGATATAGTCTATTAGGCCCCAACCCTACTTCTACTCAAGATGCTACAAAGGTTAGTGACAAAGTCAAAAATAACTCTAATTTATAGGCTAATAATCCTCTAATTAGAGTCATGGAAGTCATCAAGTCATGCACTTGTGGAAACAGATGCATCACATTCAACAATAGGCAAGCTTATACGCACCATTGTTCCTACACCTTCATTAGAGAAAACTTCCAGACAACCTTGGTGTTCCTCAATTATTTGAAAAGCCATAGTGATACCTAGTCCTGTAGCCTTGCTTTTAGTAGTGAAAAAAGGTCTCTTAAGCTTTTCTAGATCTTGAGCTGACATACCCCGTCCATTATCTTCAATTTCAATATGTACAATTCCCTTATCTTCTCGTGCTTTAATCCAGACTTGTCCATCTTTTTCCGGAAGTGCCTCTATAGAATTGAGCACAATATTTAAGATTACCTGGCGTAATCGTTTAGGATCACCATAGATGTTAGCATGACACTGTAAATCCAAATTAATTTTACCGTTACATTTTTCAACTTGTGCTTCTAATAGTATGGCAATGGAATGCAGAAGCCCTCTGATGCTCAGCGGTTGCCAAGTTATAAGACGATTACATCGAGCTACTTGCACTAGATCTTCAACAACAGAAATAGCCCGATCGCTTTCTTTCATAATCCATTTTAGCGCCACTTTCTGTTCGTTTGTAAAGTTTTGGTCTCTTTCCAATAGTTGAGCATAACCTCGCACTGTGGTTAAAGGATTGCCCACTTCATGGCCAATCGTAGCCGCTACATTGGCGATAAAATCGGGATGATTTAATGCTTTTAATCGCTCTGCTAGAGGTGTCTGCTCTGTAATATCCAGCAAAACAGCAACAAGTGCATCGAGCTCTCCTTTTTCATCATATACAGGTTCGGTCATGACATAAAGGGTACGTGTATCTTCTTCCCATATGTTCGAATAAACTTGTGATGATTCATATATTGGTTTTTTAGTTAAGTAACTTTTCCAGATCACACTGTCTTCAGGCTCTAAGCCAAGCTTTTTAGCTAAATCGGTGTAGCACATTCCTTTATCATAGCTATGTTCGAATATTGAACTTTGATTGCTGTAAAGAATCTTACCTTCTTTATCTAGAACAATTACATTACAGGGAAAAGACTTCAGAAGGCTAGCAAAAATATGCTCTGTATGCTTAATAAGATCAGAATAGGATTCGTAAGCTTCTCTGTTCTGCTCTTTACCGATGCTACTGTTTCTAGAAAAATAGAAGTAATAGATTGCACTACTCAGTAACAAGGCTATTAAGATAGAGATTAAACTTTTTGCACCCATATAGTCGAATAAGGTAATACCATCTCTGTTAATTTCGTTGTTTTTTAACCACATGTAACTATAAAAGCTATCAACAGAGATAAAAGATAATAAAAAGATCAAAACCAAGGAAAGAGCAATATTGTTGCTTTTCCCTTTCATATCATTCATCCTCCAGTTATTGTAGACTACCGTAAAGCCATGTCGATTTATATGATTTATTGTAATTCCTTTTGCTTGCGAATCCTGTCGAATTTGGATGTCTGAAAATTACGAAAATAGAAAGCTCTGCAACCGATTGTGACAGAGCTTAGTTTTCCTTATTCTGTTCTTTCAGTATTTTTTTCTTATTAAAAAAGTAAAGTAGTCCTGCTATAACCACTGGAATAGCTGTAAGTCCATACATAGTTCGATAGCCAACTATCATAGCAACATAACCCCAGCCAATAGCACCTAAGCCAATTCCCAAATCGAAGAAGGAAAAAAAAGTACCATTAGCAGTACCTCTTCTGTGATAAGGTACACCTATTACAGATAGTGTCTGCAAGGCCGGCATAGTAAAACCTATTCCAAGTCCATAGATAGCACCTGAAATCATTAAGGTAGCTACATGATAAGTCTGTGATAAAAGCAATAAGCTAACTATGATCAGTAGTAGCCCAGAGGCTACAATCTTGTCAATATGACCCTGATCAACTTGTCGTCCCGCATAGGGGCGACCTAGAATTAGCGTGACAGCATAAAAAGTAAAAAATAAACCGACTTGCCCAATCTTCAGCTGATCTGCATAAAGAGCTATGAAAGAAATAATTGCTCCGAATGTAGAAGTAATAAAAAACATAACCACCGCAGGACCGTAGGCTTGCGGTTCAAAAAATTTTCTCAAAAATAAAGCTACCTTGTTGCCCCCTGCTTGTGCTTTTACGGCCTCTACTCTTTGCTCTGTAGGTGAAGGATAGCGAATCAGCAAAGCAAAAAAAAGACCCAGAAAAGCTATTCCCATAGAAAAAAGAAAAAGAATCAAAAAGTCATATTTCTCTATCATAAAGAGCCCTAAGGCAGGAAAGGTAGCCATAGAAACAGCTGACGTAAGGCTAAAGTAGCCCATTCCTTCTCCCAGTCGACGTGGTGGTAAAAGATCCGTAACTACCGTACCTGCCGCTGTAGTTGCTACGCCCCAAGCAGCGCCGTGAATAAGTCTAATCAAAATCAAAACAAGCACTGAAGAAGCTAAGATGTAGCTATAAGAGAACAAAGCATATACAAACAAGGCCAAAAGTAAGAGGCTCTTTCTGCCCCATCTATCTAAGATCAAACCAGAGATAGGCCGAGAAAGCATAGCCGTAAAGGTAAATAGACCAATGATTAGACCTACATCAGCCTCTTTTCCACCTAACTCTTGTACATAAACTGGTAAGGTAGGCAGAATCACTTGTAATGCTCCAAAGATAAATAAGTTAACAAGACAAATATAAATAAAACTTTTTGTCCAAAGAGGTGCTTCTTCTGCTATATCTTTCGCTAGATTCTGAGCAGATGCCTTGTTTTTTGACAATTTTTGCCCATTCCTTTGCCTCTTAACTATCTTGCAAAATTCGATGTCCTTTCTTCTTTTTTGCCCTCTTCGTCAGAGAAGATACAGGATTTTTGTATTGCTCTGTTGAATAGCATGAAATTAGTAAAAAAACCAAGAGAAGGAGGCTCTGTTGTGCGTAAAAGCATCATCAGCAGTCTATTAGCAATTGCCCTCGTTACCGGTCCTTTTACGGCTCTCGCTACACCTATTAACTTTAAGGATGTCAATGTCAATGCCATTGAGTACCGCCATATCTCCAAATTGTCTTCCTTAGGTGTTATTAAAGGTCGCGGCGATGGCACTTTTGGATCTCATGATTCTGTAAAACATTTAGAAGCTCTCGTCATGGTCATGCGCTTTTTTGGTCTTGAATCAACGGCGAATGCCTCTCACTTTCGCTTAACAGCGACTGTAGAAGCGGCTTTTGGTGGACAAGTTCCTGAATGGGGTAAAGGTTATCTTGTCACAGCTTCCGATTATGCTTTTCTAGGTCCTCAGGAACGTTTTCGCTGGGATGAAGGTGCTTCTCGAGCTTGGGTAGCCAAACTGTTGATCAGAATGCTTGGTAAAGAACATGAAGCTCTAGCTCTCAACAATAGCGCTTTACCTTTTACCGATGCCCATCAAATTGCCCCAACTGATCGCGGTTACATAGCCTTAGCTACCAACTTAGGACTTATTCGAGGCAATGGCGATGGTACTTTTGCTCCTAACAGAACTGTTACTCGTGCAGAAATGGCTATTTTCTTAGATCGAGCCGAGAAAAGAATGGATCGCCTACCTCCTGGCATTGAAGAAGCTACAATCATACAAGTCCAAGAGGGCGCACTTTCTGTATTAAACGAAAAAAGATTGCTTACATCGCTCTCTCTAGATAATCAAGCTCGTGTATTTATTCAAGAGCGCCAGGGTAAAGTGGGAGATCTTAAAGCACAAGATAAAATCCGCTATATAAAGTCAGCAAACGATAAGATTGTCTATCTAGAAGTAATTGAAGAAGGAACTTCTGTATCCCCTCAATTGCGCGGAGAGCTCCTCCTTCATAATAGTGAAAAAGGACTAATGACCATCCGCGTTGATGATGGATTCACTACTTATGCCCTTGCTAGCAATGTCAAGGTGATTAATTTACAAGGTAGAACCTTGACTACAGGCCAGTTAACAGCAGGCAGTAAAATACAAATTCGTCTAAACAGTGAAGAGAGAATTGCCGAGATTCTTGTAGAAGAGTCGGGAAAACAAGGTTCAGAAGGGACTATCGTAGAACTGAGTCTAAAAAACCAAATCCTAATCCTTTCCGATGATACTGGGAACTTCCCTACTTACGTAATTGATAACCAAACGGAAGTAGAATACGGCGGGCGTCGCTTTGCATCTCTTGAAGATTTACGCAAAGGAGATCGCGTCTCTGTCGAAGCAGATGGTCAGCAAATCGTGAGTAAGATTACTTTGCTACAAGCGCAAAACCAAGGAAATATA
The DNA here is from genome assembly GCF_008933955.1 of Heliorestis acidaminivorans. Classification (GTDB taxonomy): domain Bacteria; phylum Bacillota; class Desulfitobacteriia; order Heliobacteriales; family Heliobacteriaceae; genus Heliorestis; species Heliorestis acidaminivorans. The sequence continues at coordinate 6,261 of NZ_WBXO01000007.1, read as the reverse complement.
CAAGGAACGGTTACTTTAATTGCACGAGATAGCCGTGTTCTCAATGTGAAAAGCGAAGATGGACAGCTTTATGCTTATGAAATCCCCCGCAATACAGATATTGAGTTTTCTAATGGCACTACTGCATTGTTGGAAGATATCTATAGTCATGATAAAGTGACAGTTCATTTACAAGGTGGTACTGTAGAAAAAATAGTTTTACACAAAACAGCTGAAACTAAAGCCATCTGGGGCAAAATTGTCTCTGTCGATATTGACAGACGTTTGCTGATTGTTAGAGACCGTCAAAATGAGTTAAAGTCTTATGAAATTAAAGATTCTGTGATTCTTGATATCAGTGAAAGCAACCCCCGACTTTCACATCTAAAAGTAGACAGCATTATTGAGTTTGAGCTTGATGACGGTAAAGTTAGTTACATTACCATCAAAGACACTCAAGATGGTATCGTAACCAGAGTAGATAGCGATCGCAACATCTTAGCTGTGCGCGATAGTAGTGGCAACGTAACGACTTATGCTGTAGATACTCATGTAGAAGTAGAGCTTTTCCGCCGCAGTAGACCAGACCTTAGTGATGTTAATGTCGATGATACGATTCGTTTTCGCGTTACCAATGATAAGGTTGATCGCATCTACGTCTACTCCAAATTAGCTGGTGAAGTTACCGATGTGAGGATTTCGAATAATCGCATCTATGTGAAAGACACTAATAACGTCGAACGTAGTTACACTATTTCCAACAATCTAAAACTGAACATAGATGGCATCACCAAACCAACGATTTCTGACGTAGAAAAACACCAGTGGGCAATAGTAAGCTATTTAGGAGATAAGGCCGAAAGCATTTTCATCCAGCCTTTTACAAGAGGAGAAGTGACGAATGTAGAAGTAGATCGGGGCCGTCTTACTGTACGTAATTATGATGGTACGAGCAAAACTTACTCTATAGACAGTAATCTAAAAGTAGAAAAAAGCGGTACTACCTCTTCTAACTTGCTTAACATTAGCACAGGCGATCGAGTTCGTTTAGTCCTAAATGAAAACGAGCGCATCTATCGTGTATACGTAGCTCGTAAAGTAAGTGGTAAAGTCGATGGCATTCAACGAACTCTGCAAGAAATATACCTATCTGGAAGCACCGTTGGCTATCTTATCGAAGGAGACACCTATATTCTCCAGAATGGCCTACGTCGTACTTTTGAAGATATCACTCATAACCAAAATGTAACAATTTATTATCTAAGTGGCTATAAAGCAGTAGAAGTTACCTTGCCGTAAAAATTAAATTCCAGAGAAGATAAAATGTCATAAAAGTTACATGCAAAAAAGACCTTGTTTCTCTAATAGGAGACAAGGTCTTTTTTTGTTTTCATAAGTTCAACACATTTATCCGTTATTTTTATAACCGAAGTAAGCAAAGCACTTATTCATAAACGTTAGTCATGACCCTAAGGAGGTTTGTTATGCATGAAAAGACTTTATCTATCTATTACTCTTTCCCTTGCTATGATCTTTGCTCCCCTAACGCCTCAATGGGCCACTGCTACGCCCCATGAAGTTCATGGTAGTAATACTGCTAGTAGCAGTGATAACCATAGCTCTTCTGATAACCATGGGCATAGTGATGACAGCTACAAAGATGATCACCACAAGGATGAGCACGGTGATGACATTGGTGAGCACAGCAATGAAAAACACAGTGATGATGGCCCTGCAGAAAAAGGACATGGAAGTGGCGAGCACGGTGGTGACGGACATGCTCATGAGCACGAACCATTACCGGATAGCCAAGATCTCTATCTGGTAAAAGATGTCGAATTACCTACTCTAATCGTTAATTCTGAAGCACCTTTTCTTTTTCGCCTTGTAACTGCAACAGGCCATGACGTTACAGCTAGTGATGTTACAGTAAAATTTCACTCATTAGAACATGCTGGCCACGGCGCCAAACCAACACCTTTGGCTTTGTGGACAGCTACAGAAAAAAGCGATGGTTACTACGAAGTACTAACTAAGCCTTATAAAGAAGGTGAAGCCGCTTTTGTCATTACTGTTTCAGGTCCTCTAGGCGAAGATGTGATCATTGTACCGATTGAAGTAGAAGCATCTCCACCAAGTAAGGCTTTCTTAACGGGCTTTCTGATCTTTGTTGTTCTTACCTTGACATCTTCCACCATTATGCGCCGCAAAGAACAGCAGAAAGGAGGCGCCATTTAAGATGGAACAAAAAGACTCAAAACCGATAAATTTACTTCAAAATAAGTGGATTCGTGGGATTTTTAATAGCCAATTATATCCAAGGATTTTCCAATGGGCTGGATTCGTTGTCTTTGCCATTATTATCTACGCTGCCTTGTTTGACTCTACCTTAGCACACAAAAACTTTGGTATCGCCGCAACTTGGGTTCTCTGGTGGCCTCTTATCCCCCTCTTTTTCTTCTTACTTGGTCGCTTCTGGTGTGCCATCTGTCCTTTTGCTTGGCTAAACGATATAGTCCAAAAGTACTTTGGTGCTCAAAAGCCTGTACCTAAGTTTTTGCGCAAATATGGTATCTGGATTATTGATGCTTTCTTTATTATTATTACCTGGGCCGACCATATCTTTGGAATTGTAGAATCTCCTCGTGGCTCCGGTTATCTACTCCTGATTATTGTCGCCATGGTAGTTTTCGCCGCCGCTTTCTGGCAGCGTCGTACCTTCTGTCGTTATATTTGCTTTATTGGTGGTCTTTCTGGTAACTACTCCCGTTCCGGTGTTCTGGAATTACGAGCTACTCCTGAAAAATGTAAAGTTTGTACAACCCAAGCTTGTTATAAAGGTGGAGATAAAGCTCCAGGCTGTCCTGTCTTTGAGTTCCCACGCACTATGGAAGACAACACAAAATGTAACTTATGCGGGCACTGCATCAAAAACTGCCCTAACGATTCTCTCCGTTTGACTCCTCGTGTTCCTACCAAAGAACTCTGGTATATTCGCCAACCCCGTTTTGCTGAAGCAGCTCTCGCTATTATCATCATGGGTATCGTACTAGTACAAAACGTAACCATGCTAGATATCTGGCCAGCTATGCTTGATTTTACGAAGGCTCTACTTCACACTGATAGCTTTAATATAGCTTTTACAGCTATCTTTGCTACCTTCATGGCTATACCTTTCGCCGCTCTCTGGCTAACTAGTGTCATCTCTCGTCAAGGCTCAGAAAGCATTGTCTATAACATGACCATTTTTGGTTATGCAATCATCCCACTAGACTTAGCCGCTCATATGTCTCATAACCTCTTCCACTTGCTTACAGAAATCAATGCAGTCTGGTATTCTCTCATCTCACTCTTTACAGGAACTATGCCAGAAGGCTCCTTAGCTATCGTTCACAATGCTGCTGCGATCTACTGGATGCAAATGGGTCTACTTGCCCTCGGCTTTATTGGCTCTGCCTACAGCGCTTACCGCATTGCAGGCTACCACTATACAGGCAAGTCTACACAGTGGAAGGCCTTGATTCCACATCTTATCTTCCTAGCTCTTTTCTTGATTATCAATATCTATATCTTTAACCTGCCCATGGCGCACCGCGTCTAAATTAAAAGACCTCAACGTTATTTCCCATAAAGCTATATACTTTTCATTGCCACCCTCTCGCCCTCTATAACTTCTTCAAAAAGTTTTTGTGAAGTATAGAGGGCTTTTTTCAACTGAAACTAAAGGATTTTACTACTTTTCGGAAAAGATAAAAACAATATATTTTTTTCTCAATTAGACACAGCTTTATACTTACGCACTTTGGCCACAGAAGGGAGCAACGATAGTGAAAGTTTCTGTCAAAGACACAACTATTCTTGTTATCGATGACGAAAAACCTATTCTAGACGTACTAGAAGCTTATCTTGAAAAAGAAGGCTTTACTGTAGCGACAGCACTTACAGGTTCTACAGGTTGGGAGACGTTTCAAAAAGTTAAGCCTGCTTTAGTTCTACTTGATTTAATGCTTCCTGATCGAAGCGGTGAAGAGCTCTGTCAGATGATGCGTAAAGAAAGTGATGTACCTATTTTAATGATCACAGCAAAGTCACAACAAGAGGACGTTATCGAAGGTCTCAACTTAGGCGCTGATGATTATGTAATTAAGCCCTTTAGCCCTAAAGAAGTAATAGCCCGCGTAAAAGCATTGCTACGCCGATCCAAAAGTAAAGATATGCCTTTAGCAGACAAACTTATCTTTCGTGACGGCGAGCTTGTAATTGATGTATCAAAGCATGAAGTTAGTAAAAAGGGCAAAATACTTAACCTTACCCCTGCAGAATATAAGTTGCTTCTCACCTTGGCTCGCTATCCAGGGCGAACATATAGTCGGTCAGAGCTTCTCGATCGAGTTCTCGGTGACACAGCTGACGTATATGAAAGAACTATCGATGGTCATATAAAAAATTTACGTCAAAAAATCGAAGAGGACTCCAGAAAACCATCCTACATTCTCACCGTTTTTGGAGCGGGATATAAGTTTTCCAGTGAAGAATTATAATGAAGCTAACTAAACGCTTTATATCTTTCTTCTTATCGGTAGCTACTATGGCAATTTTATTAACTCTTTTGCTTAGTAATTTGACAGTGCAAAGTAGTTTTCAGGAATATCTAAGTAATCGTCAAGATCAAGACATTGAATTAATCAAAGCATCGATAATACGGGAGTACCAAGAACAAGGCACTTTATCAACACCTTCGCTGGCCTGGTTATCTCACATGGCGGTTATGGATGGTTATCATATTATTATTACGGATAGGCAAAAAAACATCTTGTGGCAAAGTCCCATTCCCAGACACGACCATGATGCGCCACGAGAACAGTGGCAAGAAGTATCTTTTCCTATGCATCATGACGACCAATATACAGCCCATCTCTACATCCATTATAGAGCGGCCAAATTTTTCTGGGCCGATCCTGATATTGCTTTTGTCAAACATTTAAATCAAAACTTACTGATTGCCGGATTCGTTACGATTCTACTCTCCCTAATAGTCAGTTTATTATTAGGACGCTATCTAGCTAAACCTTTGATTAAGATGACAGAAGTAACGCAAAAATTACAACAAGGAGACCTTACCCAAAGGGTAAATCTTCCTGAAGTAAAAAAAGAAATAGCTTCATCCAGAGAGCTAGATGAAATTAATCAGTTAGCTCAATCGATCAATCATCTAGCCAACTCACTAGAAGAGCAAGAAAGCTTACGCAAAACCTTAACTGCCGATGTAGCGCATGAACTGCGTACACCTCTAACAACATTACAAAGTTATATAGAAGCCTTTCTCGACGGTCTCTGGGAGCCTGATGAGAAGAAGTTGAAGGTCTGCTTCCAAGAGTGTGAGAGGTTAAAAAAGCTAGCTCAGGATTTAGAACTGCTTGCTTCCTCAGAAGTTAAACTAGCTTATCAAAAAGAACTGGTTGATCTTTCTCTGCTTGCTGAAGAAGCTATTGAACTATATCAAGCAACAGCTAAAGATAAAAATATTACCCTCCTTTTGGATATAGAAAGGCTGGACGAAGAAGAGAATAGTAAGGACGCTCAAGATTTAACTAGCTTTACTATGCTAGGAGATAGGTATCGCTTAATGCAGTTAATTACTAATTTGCTCGACAATGCTATAAAATACAGTGATGTAGGTGGAACTGTAAGTTTAGCACTGCAACGAGAAAGAGCCCCCTTTGCTGTTGAACAAAGTACTTCAAAAAACCAGCCAGAGAGCTTTGTTTTACGCATATGCGATACAGGCCCAGGCATTGCCGCTACTGATATACCCTACGTGTTTGAACGCTTTTACCGTGGTGATAAATCTAGAAGACGCTTAACTGGTGGTTCTGGAATTGGTCTAGCCATAGTAAAAGCTGTTGCTCAGGGGCATAACGGTTCTGTAGAAGTAGAAAAATCCACTTCTGAAGGAACGACGATGAAAGTAATTCTGCCCGTGAAAAAGTAATAAACACAAAAAAAGCTTACTGCATTTCGTTACGCAGTAAGCTTTTGCTTATTCCTTGAAAGCTACACAGAGAATTGTCAGACAGTTTCCTGTCAATTGTTTGGAAATTGTCTTGGGGTCTGACCCCCACACAATTCCTGCACAATATTGCGATGTAATAGAGTAGGTTAAGTCCTCGACCGATTCGTACTCGTCAACTACACGCCTCACAGCGCTTCCATCTCGAGCCGATCAACCAGGTCATCTTCCTGGGGTCTTACCTACTTAATGTAGTGGGAAGTCTCATCTTT
>NZ_WBXO01000030.1 GCF_008933955.1 Heliorestis acidaminivorans | reverse complement strand
AGTGCAACTTCAAGTGCATCTGCTGCAGCTGAAATATCATGCTTTTGGAGGATGGTATTGAGGGTTAAAAGAGCTTCTCTCTTTTCATCTGGTGTTAAGTCTGACAGGTAGTTTTGCCATATCTGCGGGAGTTCTTGATAAAAACCAGTGTACTTCAGTGCAGTTGGGCGTTTTGCCATTAATGATATATATGGAAGCCAGTCCATGGATTCTGAATCTTTTTCATAGAGCCTAGAGTGGGTAACCACTGGATTGTACTGTTTATCCATGATGGTGATGGTATCACTGGTAATTTCAAGATATACAGCTTCCTGTGCCAGCTTTGGTGATGATGAATATCGGTTGGTTTCAAACATAACTTTTCCATACTTATCAGCCTTTGCTGTATGGAATCTGGCTACTTTAAAATCAATTGGATTCATAGGCAGCATCGCTTTTTTATCAGCCTCAAAGAGTTCTGCAATCAGTTGTTCTTTGCGATAGTGTTCTCGCTGCATATCCCTTTGACAGCATTCAAAGAGTTTTTTGTTGAATTCATTAAAGTTCAATATTGTGGGAACGGGGACAAACATATTTCTGCGTTCATAACCGACTTTGCATTCTACATTACCCTTTTCCCAGCCAGCAGAGGTGTTGCAGAAAACAGGTTTAATGTCGTAATGTTCAACAAATCGCTTGAAACCTTCTGTTAGGATCCGCTCTTTACCGCTACCGATATGAGATACTGCTGCTGATAGATTATCAAAGACCATTCGATAGGGTACTTTGTTCATATGCTTCATAATGTTTTGTAAACCTTGTAGCAAGCATTCCTGGTTTTCACCACGGAATACCTGACAGTATGCTCCATTGCTTTGGGGAAAGGAGACTGTTAGCTTGCGACCTTCTTTTAATGTGTTGGCGCTATCGTAGTAGAAAAATTGGCAAAAGTCCACTTGTGCTTCTCCTGCAGGGTGTTCTAATGGAATGTAGCCTTTAGATTTTTGTATGTATAGCTCTTTCTTTTTCTGTGATACATAGTATTGAACTGTACGTAGCTTTACCTCCAGTTGGTCTGGATACTCTTCCTTAAGTCGGTCGTAAACACGCTTTGCAGTATGACGCTGCTTGCGTGGTGCCTTAAGGTCATTCTCAAGCCATTCATCAATGATGGGTTTGAGGGGGTCTAGCAGGGATGGTATTTCTTTGGGTAGTTGTGGTGGAAGATTAAAATCCTCCATATCTAGGTATTTCTTAACGGTTTCATAATGATAACCGGAGCGGCGCATGATTTCTCGGATAGAACATCCTTCCACATCATGCATTCTTCTGATATACTTAATATCGT
>NZ_WBXO01000006.1 GCF_008933955.1 Heliorestis acidaminivorans | reverse complement strand
TTTCTTGGCATTTTCATCGCCCTCCCTAAGAGTATTTTATCTCACTCTTAGGTGTTCAACAAATCGGGTACGGGTCAGTCAGCAACAAGGCAAAGAAAGCGATGCGCCAAACCATCAGAGACTGGCGCATGAACTGGAGATCAAATAGGACCCTTGAAGAAATAGCGACAAAAGTCAACCCAGTTATTAGAGGTTGGATAAATTACTATGGACGCTTTTACAAGTCAGAAATGCATGAAGTACTAAAACACATGAACCGAGCATTGGTGCGATGGGTGCAATGTAAATACAAGAAGCTAAAGAGACACCAGCGATGTGCGACACATTGGCTCGGGAAAATTGCCAAAAGAGAAACAAAAATGTTTACACATTGGCAATGGGGAATAACTCCACCGACTGGATAGTGGGAGCCGGATGAGCTGAGAGGTTCACGTCCGGTTCTGAGAGAGATTTGGGGTGAAATTCCCCTTATCTACTCAACCGTTTGCCACCGAAATACGCGAAGCACGGAGGCGCTTCGTTTGCCACTATATTCTGTTGCGGTAAGCCATACTTTGGAGTGATGTTTATGGCGAGAACAGCTCGAAGAAAAAGTGAGACAGGAATATATCATGTTATGCTCAGAGGCATTGATAAGCGAGATATTTTTCAAAATGAATCAGATTATAAGAAATTTCTTGAGTATATTGAAAAAGCTAAGGAGAAGGTTAATTTTACAGTATATGCATACTGCCTGATGACAAATCATGTCCATCTTTTGCTTAAAGAAACAGAAAAGCATGAAATAGGTGATATTGTGAAAAGAATAGCTGTTGGTTATGTGCAATATCATAATATTAAAATGGGTAGGGTTGGTCACCTTTTTCAGAATAGATTTAAGAGTGAAGCTGTTGATAAGGATGCATATTTTCTTACAGTTTTAAGGTATATCCATCAAAATCCTTTGAAAGCAGGAATGGTAAAAGCTCTGGGTGATTATCAATGGAGTAGTTATAATGAGTTTATTAAAGATAATAAAAAAATAGTTGAAACCACCTTTGCCCTTAACTATTTCAATAACATTGAACAATTTAAGACATTTATGAAAGAAAAAAATGATGATAAGTGTCTTGAGTATGAGCCTCAAAAAAGGTATACAGATGAAGGCTTGAAAGAGATTATTTCTTCATCCATAGATACGTCTGGTTTTGAAAAAATGGACATAGCAACAAGAAAGGAGATTCTAAAAAAAATAAAAGAGGCGACTGGCGCTTGTGAGTTTTCCATTGCAATAGAAGGGATTTTCACAAAAACGTCGAAACATGTAATTAATGGCAAAAAGAAGTTCTCCCTCGCCATGCGAAACGTCCCCCTGCCACCCCTTCTATGGCCCTTGCAAAATGTCTGATAACACACTATAATAATAGGAACTACTCTTGATAAATGGATATTCTACAAGGAGGAATATGGATGAGCAAATGCCCTGTAACAGGAATGACGAAGAAAAGTGTTGCTGGTGGTGGCACGACGAATCGTGACTGGTGGCCGAACCAGTTGAATCTTAAAATGCTTCACCAGAACTCACCGAAGAGAAACCCTATGGGGGAAGACTTCAACTATACTGAGGAATTTCAGAAACTTGACTTAGAAGCACTGAAAAAGGACTTATATGCTCTAATGACGGATTCACAGGAATGGTGGCCTGCTGACTACGGTCATTATGGGGCTCTTTTCATCCGCATGGCTTGGCATAGTGCTGGTACATACCGATTGGGAGATGGCCGAGGTGGTGCAGGTACGGGAAGTCAACGATTTGCGCCTCTAAACAGTTGGCCTGATAATGCAAACCTTGATAAAGCACGTCGTCTGTTATGGCCGATCAAGAAAAAGTACGGAAAGCAGATTTCTTGGGCTGACCTAATGATTCTTGTAGGTAATTGCGCTTTAGAGTCTATGGGGTTAAAAACCTTCGGTTTTGCCGGTGGTCGAGAAGATATCTGGGAGCCTGAAGAGGATATTTATTGGGGTGCCGAGGACGAGTGGCTTGGTGATAAGCGCTATTCTGGAGAAAGGGATCTTGAAAATCCTCTGGCAGCGGTGCAGATGGGTCTGATTTATGTTAATCCTGAAGGACCGAACGGCGTACCCGATGTTCTAGCCTCCGGTAAAGACATTCGCGATACTTTTGCACGCATGGGCATGAACGACGAAGAGACTGTTGCCTTGATTGCAGGCGGTCATACCTTTGGAAAATGTCATGGCGCAGGAAGTGCCACCCATGTAGGTCCTGAGCCAGAGGCCGCTAGTATTGAAGAACAGGGACTTGGCTGGAAGAATAGCTTCGGTAGTGGTAAAGGCAGTGATACGATCACAAGCGGTATCGAAGGAGCCTGGACCCCTACCCCGACAAAATGGGATAATAGCTACTTAGAGATTATTTTCAAATATGACTGGAATCTCGTGAAGAGCCCTGCAGGAGCTTGGCAATGGGTGCCAACGGAGCCCGAGGAAGGAGATCTTGTAACAGATGGTCACGATCCATCCAAGAAATATGCAACGATCATGACTACTGCCGATCTCGCTCTGAGAATGGATCCCGTCTATAAGCCCATTTCGAAGCGCTTCCTAGAGAATCCCGATGAGTTTGCCGACGCCTTCGCTCGTGCTTGGTTTAAGTTGACGCACCGCGATATGGGCCCCCTCTCGCGCTATCTTGGTCCAGAAGTTCCCTCTGAGGAACTGATCTGGCAGGATCCCCTACCAGCAGTTGATCATGAACTGATCGATGAACAGGACATGGCAGAACTTAAGGCTAGAATCCTTAACTCAGGCCTATCGATTTCTGAACTTGTCTCTACAGCCTGGGCATCAGCATCGACCTTCCGTGGTTCTGATAAGCGGGGAGGTGCAAATGGAGCACGTGTTCGTCTGGCACCTCAGAAGGACTGGGCAGTAAACGAACCAGAACGATTACAAAAAGTACTGCAAGTTCTTGAAAACATCCAGAGTGATTTCAACAGTGCACAATCAGACAATAAGAAAGTATCTCTTGCCGATCTAATTGTATTAGCTGGATGCGCAGGTATTGAAGAAGGGGCTAAGAATGCTGGCTTTGATGTAGCTGTTCCATTTACAGCAGGTCGCACCGATGCATCACAGGAACAGACTGATGTCATATCATTCTCCGTTCTTGAACCAAAAGCAGACGGTTTCCGTAACTATAGTAAAGCCAAATATGCTGTCTCTTTAGAAGAAATGCTTGTCGATCGCGCACAACTGTTGGGATTGACGGCACCTGAAATGACTGTTTTGATTGGCGGCATGCGGGTACTAAATGCTAATTACAAGCAGTCACAGCATGGTGTATTTACTAAGACTCCTGAAAGTCTGACTAATGACTTCTTCGTCAACCTGCTTGATATGGACACTAAGTGGAAAGCCGTAGCTGAAGATGGCGATACTTTTGAGGGCAGAGATGGCAAGACGAATGAACTCAAGTGGACGGCGACTCGCCTTGACCTGATCTTTGGTTCTAATTCTGAACTGCGGGCCATTGCAGAGGTCTATGCAAGTGATGATGCGAAAGAGAAGTTCCTTCACGACTTTATCGGTGCATGGAACAAAGTGATGAATGCAGATCGTTTTGACCGAGCCTTATCGTCAAGCTTTAAGTAAAGCTGAAGCAATTAGAATTATAAAAAAAAGAATCAGGGAAAAAGTTCGATCCCGAAGTAGTGAAGGTTTTTCTCGATCTAATAGCTTTTAAGCACAACGATAATTTTAACTAAATGCAACAAGTAGAAAAAGCACCTATTCGGTGCTTTTTCTACTTACAACAGTTTTCTTAAACTCAGAAAACTAATCAGTATTTTTTTCCTCGTTGTAATCTTCTCTTAAAATCTGATCATGAACCTTATCATCAGAAGTATCTACTTGCTCATTGGCACTTACTTCTTCATCTAAGTTAGCAGTATTGACTTCATTCTTAACTAAGATTAGCCGTTTCTGCTCAGAATTACTTGACTTTAAGGCCTCATACTCTTCCATCAGAGCAGGGATACCTTTGAAGATAGCATCATTTCCATATAGATAACGCATCATGCTGGCATATTGACTTTTTATGTTGTTTACGTTAATTTCAAGCCCTTGGCTTTCCAAATTGCTTAGTTTCTCGAAAACTGTTTTTTTGATTTCTTCTTCCGTACTGCCCCAGCGAATGCGAGAGCTTTTTTCTTTTTTGGCTTCTATTGCTGTAGCATCAATAACTTTTTTCTTCCGTCCACGCTTGCTTTTCTGTCCTAAGAGCGCTTGTTTTTCTTCTTTAGATAAAGCTATTACAGGCTTAATTACATCAGGAAAGGTAATCTCCTTGATTCCTATTTCAAATAGAGTTTTTTCTTTTGCCATACCTTCTGCTTGAGCTTCTTGTTCAGTTTTACTAGTACTAGGTAGATTTTTCTCTACAGTTAGGCGGAGAGTTACTATTTCCTCAATAAGAGGCTGTAAAGCTTTTTCTACCATAGTCTCGGCTGTAGAAAAGGCTGTTTCTAAGGCTTTTCTGTAGCGAAGATACTCTGCGTCTAGTTCTTGCAACGCCTTTTCCTGCGCCGAAAGGTATTCTTTATGACGCATTTTTATCAAACCGTCCTTTACAAAGTTATTGTTATATCTAGTATACAACGGTTTTTAGAAAGCTAAAACAGATTTGTAATAAAAATATCAAAAATATTATTGCCTTGGATAATAATTAGAAAGCTGATGTTGCGAGGTAAAAAAAGGTTTATAGCAACCAAGTGCAACGGTAATACTGGCTATAGCTGTTGAGGCCGTAATAACTAAAATAATTAGTATCTGATATTTTACAGCTTCAATTGGGCTTGCTCCAGCTATGATCAGGCCTGTCATCATACCTGGCAATTGAACTAACCCTACAGTTTTCATACTGTCTATAGTTGGACTCATACCAGCACGAAGGGCCTGCTTGATAGCAGAAGAGGCCGCTTGTCTTCCTGTTGCGCCGAGGGCTAAGGCTGTAAGTATTAGACCTTTTTGACTTGCCAATTCTGACTGTAGGCGACTCAAAGTGAGGCCGGCGGCAATCATAGCATTACCAATGATCATACCACTAATTGGTATAATGTATTGTGGTTCAACTGGTACAATTTGCAGAATCAAGAGTAAGCCCATGGTCGTAATTTCAGCAAATAGAAGTGCGCCAAGGATATAGGTAAGTGCAATGGATCGTGGAAGAAAAGATGATTTTTGTGATGCATTTTGACTGGCCACTAAAATCATTAGAGCTAAAATAAAAAGAATGCCTGTAAGAGAGCGAAGATCGAAGATTAGCTGTAAGACATAGCCAATTACGAAGAGTTGTATAAAGGCTCGTATAGTACCAACTAGTAAATCTTTTTCTAAGGCTAGCTGTTCTTTATATGAGATGAACAAGGCTATAGCTACAAAGGAAAGACTTATCAGGAGAATAAGTGGACTCAATAGTTTCCCTCCCTGACAGTTAGAAAAGTTTTAACTTTTTCTGGTGCATTAGATGAGAAGAAGTCTTCTACTGATAAATCATATAGAAGTCTACCTTGTTCCATGAGAAAGATTCTATGGGCAATTCTTTTAGCTTGTTTTGGATCATGAGTAACCCAGAGAACAGCTCGCTCGCCGTGAAGATATGAAGAAATTAAGTTCTCGATAAGTGCTGTCCCATGAATGTCTAGAGCAGAAGTAGGTTCATCAAGGAGTAAGACAGATGGTTCTAGAAGCAGTGAACGAGCTAAAGCAAGGCGTTGTTGCTCTCCACCAGATAAGTTGTCTCCCTGTTGAGTCAAAAGAGTAGGTGATAAGTCAACTTTCTCTAACCATTCTGCCCCATCATAGTCTAGATTCCACAATTGCGCTCCATAAGCTAAATTATCAGCCACAGTACCAGGGAACAAATAGGGCCGTTGGCTGATATAAGCGACTTGACGGCGTAATTCTGTAACAGCTATCTTGTCAATTGCTTGTCCTTTATATTGAATTTTACCTCTAGTAGGCTCTAACAAACGATTGAGCAGTTTTAAGAAAGTGCTTTTTCCAGATCCTGAAGGACCTATAATAGCAACAACTTCTCCACTATTTAGTGTTCCAGTAATATTATGCAAAATAGTAGTAGAAGTAGCTCCCTTATCGGGAATGGAAAAGGACAGGTCATCCCATTGCAATAAAGGAGTATAAGAAGACAAAGAAATGTACTCGTCTTTTGGTAACAATGAAAAGAACCTCCTTAGTAAAAAATAAAAAGGTATCGGCTAATCCCCGATACCTTATCTTGTACGATGCCTTATTAATATGCAACTCTTTGTGCTATCCACCGAACCTAACTAATAAGATTATACGCAAAACTATCTTTTTTGCCAAGATTTTTTCCCAATTTACTAACCTAAATTTGGTTATTCTTCAATAATAACGTATAATTATAATAACTTAATTAGTCTGCTGTATTAGTCTGCTTGATATATTTTTGTGCTTTTTCCTAAGGCGTTATTGAGAAGGAGGAAGGTAGTGCTGTCAAAAAGTAGAAAGCGTTTAAAGCTAATATACAATCCAGAAGCTGGGCTGGCCGCATTTCGCACACGTTTAGATATGGCTATTCGAATTCTGCAAAGTGGCGGTTGGCAGGTCCTTACTTATCGGACAGAAGGTAAAGCGGAGTTAACCTCGACAGAAGCAAGAGTAGCCATTGATGAAGGGTGCTCAGCCGTCGTTGCTGTTGGCGGTGATGGTACGCTTCATCAAGTCATGAATGGATTAGTGTCACTAACTAAAGAAGGTCGTAAAGCACCAACTCTAGGGATCATTCCAGCTGGGACGGCCAATGATCTAGCTTCTTATCTTTCTATTCCTAAAGATATAGAAAATACTTGTAATATTATTGTCAAAGGCAAGAAGAAGCAAATCGATGCAGGATTTTTAGCAGGCCGTTTTTTTCTGAATGTAGCCAGCGGTGGATTGCTTACAGATGTTTCCCATAAAGTAGATCAGGCTGTCAAACAAGAGTTAGGGAAATTTGCCTATTACCTCAAAGCACTTGAGCAATTACCAGATTTTCGTCCTTTTCCTTTACAAGTCCAGCTTCCAGGAGGGGAAAAGATATATGAAGGTGATACACTGCTTTTTCTCGTTCTAAATAGTGCTGGAGCAGGTAGTTTTCCGCAATTAGCACCTAAAGCTCAAATTGACGATGCTTTACTTGATCTAGTAGTTTTCCGCTCCTGTTCCATCAGTGAGTTTGTAGGACTTTTTCTCAGCGTATTACAAGGTGAACACGTCCGTTCTCCATTAGTGACATATCACCAGGCCCAACGCTATATTCTTCAAGGACCAGATGATATGGAAACAGATCTAGACGGAGAGATTGGTCCTGCTTTACCTTGGGACGTACAAGTTCTTCCAAGTGCTTTAGAAGTTTTTGTTCCTGAACTTAGTGGGAAAAAAAAGCTACGATTGCGTTCAAAAAACTAAGGCAATGGTCACAAGGAGTTATTATTTGGTATACTAAATGGGGGTGATAGTAGATGACTTTACCACTTGATCAGGTTAGGAAGATTAAAGAATGTGCCAAGCATGTGCAAAGTGCTACAAGAATCGCCGTCTTAAGTGGTGCTGGAATATCTACCGAATCAGGTATACCGGACTTTAGAAGTACTGATGGTCTCTGGCAGAATTCTGAAGTACGAGAGGCTATTACGCGCTCTTGCTTTTCACGTCAACCAGAGCGGTTCTACTATTATTTTAGTCAACTTTTCTTATCATGGTCTGATATCAAACCGAATCAAGGTCATCAAGCCTTAGCAGATCTAGAAAAAAAGCTTGGCAAATGGGTAGGAATTGCGACTCAAAATATCGATGGACTCCATCAAGAAGCTGGTTCAACAAATATTGTAGAGTTACATGGCAATCTACGTTACGCAGTATGTCAAAAGTGTGGAACTACCAAAAGCATGAATGGCATCAAAGAAAAAATTCAGCAGAAGATTGTGCCACTTTGTGATTGTGGTGGCATCTTAAAACCAAAAGTCGTACTTTTTGGCGATCCTCTTGACATGCAAGAATTTCGCAAAGCACAAGTCTGGATGAGTCAGGCCGATCTTATCTTTTGCTTAGGCTCTTCTTTGACTGTAACGCCGGCAAATACACTGCTGAGTCACCGACGTAATGATAGTACACTTGTGATTATTAATCTTGAACCAACTGTTTATGATGAGGAAGCAGACTTTTTATTTCAAGGGTTAGTCGGGGAAATCTTGCCCGTCCTAGTTTCTTATAGTCAGAAAGTGAAGTAGTTAAGAATCTATAAGAAAGGCTGGTGAGAAGACTTAATGACTCTTTTGATTCTGCTTCTTTTTGTTATTTTTATCTTTTATATTTTAACTAAAAAGCCTAGCCAAGAGCACCAACAGCGGCAACGACCTGAGCAAGATTTTATGAGCTCAAGGTCTAATAGGGCTGGAGGGTATGATGGTAGTAGGACTAATGATGGGGATTACTACAAAAAGCGCAGTCTTCGCGATCCTGGCAATTTCATGGCTTTTGCAGGAGGAGCACTCGTAGGTGCTTTGCTCCTCAATCTTTGGAATCAAGGTAGAATTGAGGAGCAAAATGTGGAAGCATGGCAAAATCTTTCTCTAGAAGAGCTCAAAACAGAGCTAGTCGATCAAGGGATTGTTAGTGCCGATGAATTTGAACAGTTTGCTAATGAACAGCAAATGTTGTTAGATAACGATAATTATGACGATCATGGTGATCAAGATGATTACTATGATGATAATCATGATCAGAACTTTGACGACCACTTTGGTGGATTTGATGATCCTTTTGGTTGATTGTCAAAAAGATGGAGGTTGCAAGGAAGAGGGCTGGAGTTGATAGGACAATATGGATGGTCACAAAATCAGCCAATCTCTGAAACTATTGTTGGCAACAAGGCGCTATGGTTTGGCTGGCAAGATTGTAGCTTGGGATGAAGATGCTACGGAAGCAAAAGTTGCCCTTGCCTTAAGTATTCTTAGGGGCGATCATGATTGGTTTTACAAGATTACGGAACTATGGGATCCCTACTATTGTAGCGATCTACCTTATATAGATAAAGCCGATCCAGAAAGCTCTGATCGCCTCTGGTTCTTACTACGTTGTCATGGTGATATCGGCTATAGGGGCGTCGATTGGCGTTATTTGCCTTTATACCGTTATTGCCAAGAGCTGATTCCAGATAATCCTTTTCTCGTTTGGACTCTGGCTTTAGCTTACGGTGAGAAAAAAAGCCTAGAGTTAGAAGCTCTTCAAATATATGAGCAAGCTTTACAAATTCCAGAATCCCTACTAGTAGAGTACGATAGCCGACCTATAATGGCTGAGGACGAGAACTTTGCTTCTTTATCGTGGTTTCGTTCTGATCTGAACGAAGTAATTAGTTATTATCTTTGGGAAGCAGGTCGTTATCCAGCGGAAACAGAAGTCCACCAGCGTTGTCAAGAAAGGTTGCTTAAAGCACGATTATACAAAGAAGCTTTATCAGAAGAAGATGTAGAGTGGCTTTGTGATCAATTGCAAAGGCAAGATAGAACTTTGTTGACAGACCATCAAAAAGTAGCTATTTATCGTAATCTTGCTTCATGGGCTCTAAAAGAAGGGAGAGTTCAACACTCTCTTTTACCGCTTCTTGAAGAAGGAAATCGTTATCTGTCTATTTGGGATAAACCTAAAGTAGAAGCTTTAATCGGCAAAAGCTATCTGCGTAGTGGAGAATGGGAAAAAGCAGTTTACTGGTTGCAAAGAGCAAACTTACGCAAAAAAAATGATAGTCATCTGGCTCTTTTCTTGGCAAGAGCTTTTTTTGCTTGGTTTTATGCACTAGAGAAGTCAGAGAAAAGCATAACAATTTTTGAAGAGTGCTATCAAGCTTGGTTAGAAGTATTAGCTTTACAAGACTATGCTTTAGAAGCTTTGCTTGTCTTAGCAGAACTAGCAGAAGTAAAGGGAGACTTAGAAGAAAGCCAAAAAATGTACGAGCAAGCTTTAGAGTTATTAGCACAGGAGCCTTATAGTGACGATGACTATGGTCGAGTCTACCTACGCTTTGCTCTTCTTTTATTCCGCAGGGAGAAAGAGCCAGAGGCTACGGAGCTTTTAGAGCAAGGGGCTGTTTTTTGGTATGGTCATGATTGGGCGGAAGAGTAATAAATTAAGACCATAATTTAGGACCAAAGACCTGCAAAAAAAGGGCCTAAAGTCGTAGATACAGTATGCAAGATTAGCTATATAATTACATTAACCTTCTTTTCTCACATCCAATCTATGTGACCTGCCAATGTTGAGCAGGTTATTTTTTTTTCACTTTTTTGGCCTACTGCATAAGATAGAGCAAGATCCGAACAGAACGGGGTGTATCTATGCAGTATGGAGATTTAATGGTCATTGCTATGTATATTTTAATCTTTGGTCTTATTGCGATTGTTACTTTTGTAATGCGTAATTTTGGGCCCGCTATTGTAGATTATATACAGAGTAAGACAACAGAACAGCAAAGAGAAATGTTAGTTTATTTTGCTCGTAGTGCTGTAGTTTTTGCTAGAAATCGCTTTGGTGATTTATCAGGGTCGGAACAGTTCGAGAAAGCTTTAGAATATCTTCATAAGTCTTTAACTAACCGCGGTATGCCTATAGAACGCGATGAAATGGAAGCCCTTATAGAATGGGCTTACGAAGAAGCAAAGCAGGCTGGCCTGATAAAGGCTCTTTCAGAACAGACTTTAACTGAAGAACAGTAGTTATGCAGTACATCTTCTTTATTACTGTAGTCTAACGAAAAAAATTAGCAGAAGTCTCTTGCTATTTCCTAAGGAATAGCGAGAGACTTTTTTTCGTTGTATTGAGAGTCAAGACAAGGGAGTAAGATGTGACAAAGGACGGTGATCATGGTGTCAAAAATGAGGAAGATCAAATCAGGAAATCTCTTACCTCATTTAATGGATGATATAACTATACCTTTAGAAAATGTAAAGAAACTTCAATTGAATACGTTGAATGTCCCTTTGCGCGTTGATGTACCTGATCCTTACCAGGCTAAGATGTCACTTCATCCTCAAGCATTCGAATATGTTCAAAATAACTTGCCTCGCTTACGTCAAATGGGTGTTGATCTTTTCTTAGAGCCTTTCCCCTGGGTTCAGCAAGGAGAATTGGCTGAAACAGCGTGGAATCCTGATGATGTTGACAGTTGGTTTGAACAGTGGGGTTCTATTTGTCTCCAAGCGGCTCATTTTGCTCAGTCTCACGGTATTGAGAAACTTGTTATATCTGATGGCATCCATCATCTAGAGCCTTATCCAGATCAGTGGATAAAGCTGATTAAGGAGATACGTTTAATTTATCGAGGTCAGATAACTTATCGAACACAATGGTGGTACTCTGCTTGGCATAGCCCTTGGACGATTTTTAAGTTTTATCGTAAACTGCAGAATCCACTTTTTGGTCACCTAGACTTTATATCTATATCAGCTTATTTTGAATTAACTAACAGCAATGCTCCAGGTGAAAAAGCGCTAATTGATAGTTGGTATCGCTCAACACGGCAGTTTCGGCAACAGCCTATTGTGGAGCAAGTGCAGATGTTGCAAAAGCGCTGGCAAAAACCTATCTTTTTTGGCGAAGTAGGTTATGTAGACCGTGCTGGTACTAATCAAAAGCCCTGGAGTGTTCAACCGTCAGATATTATAAATGAACAGGAGCAAGCTGATTGTTTTTCTGCTTTTTTTAGAGTTTTTTGGCATCATAGCTGGTTTTTGGGAGCTTCTGTTTTTCAGATTCATTTGCCCCAATCGCTTTATTACCCTGTTGGCAAAAAAGCAGAAGCTATCATTAGACAGGCGCCTGTAGAAGTCTCCGCTACGCCTTGGATAGGAGCTCTACGTTCTATTCAAAGTAGATGGTCGGAACGATGAGGTGGCACATATGAAGTCTTTACGTCAATACCGTGCTCTTTCTATTCTGATTGTCCTGATGCTTTTTCCTTTTCTGTTGACTTATCTGGGTCTTGATCTAGTAGCTTTCTTAGAAGAAATTCGAGAAAATGAAAAAATTGCTCTTTTTTTTACTATTCCTTTACACATCATATTAAGTGTTTCTCCCATGGGTTCAGAGCCTGTAGCACTAGCTAATGGTTTCATTTACGGCATATATTTAGGTTCGCTCGTTAATTGGATTGGCTCTTTGACAGGTTCTATTGTAGGTTATTGGCTCATTTATCAGGGTGCAGAGGAAGCAAATTTGTCTCGTTATATGAAAAAGCTACCTCCTTTTATACGTAACATACCAGTATCATCACCACTTTTTCTGATTGGTGTGCGTTTTATTCCTTTTGTAGGTAGTGATATTGTGAAATACGTAGCACCTATGTGGAAAGTGCCTTTTGGTCGTTATCTCTGGACTTCTGCTGTCGCTATTTTTCCTATAGCAATTTTTATGGCCGCTCTAGGGAGTGGTGCTACTTTTCTGATTGACTATGTGAATAAATACTGGTTTTAAGTTTATGAAAGGTACTGTAACTAATAAAGGCCTGAAACTTCTCACTTAAGAAGCTCAGGCCTTCTGTTCTTGATTACGATAAGAAAAAGGTATCCACAATCCCCCAAATTAAAACAGCACCAATAGCTAATGGTAAGAGATATTGAATGATATAGCCGTACCATTCGCCAAAAATAATCTTGCCTTTGGGGTTGTTAGCTTCAGCGATGACATTTTTGCTTTTCCATACATAGCCGGCAAAAATGCTTGTTAGCAAACCTCCTAGGGGAAGTAAGATGTTGCCGCTGATGAAGTCATAAGTGTCTAAAATGTCCATTCCTAAGATGTTTACATGACTAAGCAGGCTGTAACCGAGGGTGGGAGGAAGTCCAAGTAAGAAGATAATAAATCCGACTAGTAAAGAAGCTTTAATGCGATCCCAGCCTTTTTCATCAATAAGCCAGGCTACGACTACTTCTAAGAGCGAGAAAGCAGAAGTAAGGGCGGCAATACTAAGCAAAAGGAAGAACAAAAATCCGAAAAATCCGCCCCAAGGCATCTCTGCAAAGACAGCTGGCAAAGTGATAAATGCTAAGCCTACGCCACCAGCAGGATCGAAGCCTAGCGAAAAAACGGCTGGAAAGATAGCAAAACCAGCAAGTAGAGCAACCATCGTATCCATACCAATTACCCAACCGGCGCTATCTGATACATTTTCTCTCTTGGGTAGATAACTGCCGTAGGTAATTAAAACACCCATACCTAAGCTTAAGGTAAAGAAGGCCTGCCCAAGGGCAGTTAGAAAAGTCTCTCCAGTTATTTCTCCAAAGTCGGGTGACAAGTAGAAGGACACTCCAGCGCTAGCCCCTTCTAAAGTAAGTCCTCGAAGCACAAGTGCGATTAAGATCACAAAGAGCATAGGCATTAAGATTTTGGCCCATCGCTGAATCCCTTTGACAACACCAGCTGTAATAACGAGCAAAGTTAGAATCATAAAAAGAGCATGCCAGAAAATAGGAGCAAACACATCGGTGATATGTTCTACAAAAATAGTTTCATAATCTAACCCCGGCACAAAACCACCGATAGCTTTGAAAGTGTAAGCGAGAGACCAACCAGCTACGACTGAATAAAAAGATAGGATTACAAAAGCGGCCAGAACACCAAGAGCACCAGTGAGCCACCAGGGTGTATCAGGAGCTAAGCTTTTGAATGCTCCAATAGGACTTTGTTGCGTTTTGCGACCAATGGCGATTTCTGTAACCATAAGAGGATAGCCAATGAGAATAATAGCGATCAAGTAGATGAGAACAAAAGCGGCGCCACCTTGATCACCGGCCACGTAAGAAAAGCGCCAGATGTTCCCTAGTCCCACAGCTGAACCTGCCGCTGCTAAAATAAAACCAAATCGTGAGGCCCACTGTTCTCTATTACCATTACCCACTGAAAAACCTCCCCATTCTGATTGCAACTACTATTGAAACTCATTAGTTTGTACCTAAAATAGTAGTCTATAGTGATCACAGGTAAAAACATGAGATTAACAACACACCTAGTATTACCGGTTGCTTAACATTTAGTTCACTAGCAGAAAAAGGCAACCCCTTAGTAGGAGTTGCCTTTTTCTGATTGAAAATAATGCTCATTCTAGCTTAGCGACCAACAAACATTTGAACCCAGGCACCTTGATAATAGCCAACACCAAGAGTGTTGAAGTTAGCGTTTAAGATATTGGCTCTATGGCCGGGACTATTCATCCAAGCATTCATAACTTCTTGAGGTGTTCTTTGACCGCGAGCAATGTTTTCACCGGCCGTGCGATACTGAATACCGTAGCTTCTCATCATATCAAAAGGGGAACCATGGGTAGGTGAAGTATGAGAGAAGTAGTTGTTGTCAATCATGTCTTTGGCCTTAATATGAGCTACGTTGCTTAAAGCACTGTCAAAGCGCATAGGTTGAAGGCCAGCTTTGGCACGTTCTGCGTTAACAAGGTCAGCTACTTGCTGTGCAAAACTATTTTGTGCTGGTTGTTGTGGAGCAGGAGTAGGAGCAGGAGCAGGAGCAGGAGCAGGTGCTGGCGCTGGCGCTTGGCTAGGTAGATTGAGAACTTGTCCAACATAAATACGATCAGGATTAATACCAGGGTTGGCTAGAACGAAATTATGTAGATTAAGTCCTAGTTTCTGTGCGATACGAAACATGCTGTCACCAGGTTGTACAGTATAGCGAGCATTTTCAATGCGTAGTGCTTGACCAGGAATGATCATGGTGCTCGTCAAGTTATTGACTCGCATGAGTTCTTGCACTGACATGGAATGAGCTGTTGCGATTCTCCAGAGTGAATCACCTGATTTTACGTGGTAGATACTTTGAGAAGCACTTGTAATGCTTGGTAATAAAAGCAAACTAGCAATAATGCCGACGCTTAATGGATATAGCAATTTTTTCTTCATACTTTTTTCTCTCCTTTGTAAAGAATAGTTTTGTGGATGCTTTGGCCATCTTTATAACCATTCGAATAGTGATAGTGTAATTTATACCGTCAAAGAAGTGTTTTTTATTTCCAAATAATGAGTTGGAACAATTAATCTCAATAACTACGCTGTAAGGAGAGAAGGTTGTGAAAAAGCTTTTAAGGGGATGGAAGAAGAGTACCCTAGTCCTTTACTCACTCCTCACAATCCTTTTGATTACTGCCTGTGGAGCAGAAGAAGAGGGACAAAAAGTCTATAAGCCAGATCTACCAGCTCTTAGCTTACCGCAGGAAGAAGCAAGGCAAGAACATCAACTAGATATATCTCAGAGGACCTTAAAGGTTGTAGAAGAAGGTGACCTCTTTCAAGAAGAGGGGCCTTATCTATATATGTTAAAAAGAGGTCAACTCATCATTGTTCAGACCTATCCATTAGAAGAGATGAAAATTGTCTATTGCCAAGAGATGGAAGATAACTTTTACCCTTTAGAACTATACCTGAAAGACAGACAACTAGTCTTGGTAGGTACAGTAGAAAAAGAAAGGGCAGTATATCAAGCCGATTCCTACTATGGACCTGCTACTGTAAAGGCATTGATCTTTGACATAGCTGAATCGGGGGAGATAGAAGTTAAGCGAGAAGTAATGGTAGATGGTCGCTACATTAGCTCTCGTCGTATAGGAGATAAAATCTATCTCTTCGCTAATCGTAGTAGCAGTGGCTATCGCGCTTCCGAGGGTGAAAAAAAAGCTACCTACTCTTTTGTAGATAGCGCTATGGCAGATAACCCTGGTGTAATAGATGATCCAGAAATCCATTACTTCCCCTATTTTGTTGAGCCAGAATACTTGACGGTAGCATCATTTTCCATAGTTCAGCATGAACAAAAAGCAGAAATAGCATCTTATCTAGGAGCTGGAGAGTACGTTTATGCTTCCGAAGATAGCCTCTATGTAGCTGTTACACAGTACACACCGAAAGCACCTTTGATTCTAGCACCGGAACAGGAGAAAGTAGGCTCCATAGAACCAGCTAACTTTGAAGAGTATACTTCTATTTTTAAATTTGCAATAAAAGATAATAAGATGGTTTTCAAAGGTCAAGGTAACGTACCAGGTACTTTGCTTAATCGATTTGCTATGGTAGAAAAAGAAGGGAATTTATGGATTGTAACCACGAAAGGAAACCCTTGGGCTACAGGTGAAAAAGGTGCCAAACAACAATTTTATATTCTTGATGAAACCTTGTCTATCTTAGGAAAAGTAGAAGAATTAGCACCAGAAGAACAACTTGCCGCTGTTGCCTTCTCTAGTCACTTTGCTTATCTAGTTACATTTCAAGAGCAAGCGACCTTCTATGTAATTGATGGTCTTTATCCTGAGCAACCAACTCTTTCAGCTAAGCTCCCTATCTCTAGTTATAGTAATTATCTGCATCCTTATGGTGACCACATCTTGCTTGGTTTTGGTAGAGAAAAAGGGATACGATTTAGTGCTCTTGACTTAACTGATAAGGCTAAACCAGTGGAAAAGTTTCTAGAGATTATAGGACAGTATGGCAGTGATACAACTATTTTTCGTGATAGTCGGCCACTTTTTTTTAGTAAAGATAATGAGATTATTGCTTTTCCTGTGACTATTCGCCAGATAGAAGGCATAGAAGATGAAAAATTTTTTCAAGGTGTCTACCTCTATCGGTATGATGAAGAAAAGGGCTTAAAACATTGGGGTAAAATTCCACAAAGTAGGGAGAAAAAAGATGAAGCAGTTTTTGGAATTTTTGAAGAAGGTGACAATTTATACCTGCTCTCAGAGAGTAAGTTGCAAGTTTTTGGTATAGATAAATTAGATTATCGAAGTGAATTAACTATCCCTTAGAAGTAAATGAGCAATCCCTTAAATAAAAAGGGATTGCTCGATCTACCCTTAGCTAACTGCTAGGGGTATTTTTTTGTTTTTCGACAATTTTCAATTGAAAATTCTAGACAAATAAGATACCTTAAGTGTATAAAGCAATATTTTCCTGTTAAATTTGCAATAGTTTTTATTTGTTTATAGTGATTAGAGGAGGTTATCATTAAATGTCTCTATCTTGGATTCGTTTAAAAAGAGAAGAAAAAGGCTTGTCTCTTCAAGAATTATCGCGCATGTCTGGTGTTTCTGTATCTTATCTTAGTGAAATTGAGAGAGGCACAAAAGAAGGAGCTTCTAAAACAGTTATAAAGATTGCATCAGCCCTTGGTGTACCAAGAGAAGAAGTAATGAAGCCAATAACAGAAAGTGAAATTGGTCTAGGACAAAGAATTCGTATGATTCGTGAAAAGAAAAATCGCTCATTAGCTGATCTAGCTACTGCTGTCGGCCTTGAAGAAAGTCAGCTTATAGAAATAGAAAAAGGTGAAACGAAACCAAACATAGACTTATTACGAGCTATTGCTGATGAATTAGATATTACAGTATCCCAGCTTTTTAGTACTCTATCTATGATTGCTACTCGCTTAAGAACAGTACGAGAACAATCAGGGTTAACGCAAGCAGAGTTAGCAGAAAAAGCTGGTGTTTCTCCTGGCTTAATTGGCCAACTAGAGCAAAGTAAGGTTCAGCCATCTTTACGTACAATAGAAAGAGTCTCAGAAGTACTAGGGGTAACACCTTGCTATTTTCTTGTTCCTCAACCTTCTCTAGAAACATTGCTTCCTCTCATTGGCGATGACTTAATTCAGTTACTGAAAGAGCCTAAAGTTCAAGAAGTTTTACGTATGATTTATGATTTAAGAGAAGAAGAACTTCGCTTTGTCTTCGGTGTCATACGATTGCTCAAAGAAGAACGTCCAGTTACAACAGTAGAAAAAGAACTTGAAAAAGATTGTTGTTAGAGTAAATTAGTACATACTGTAGCAGGAAGATCTTTCTCTTTGTCGAATAAAAATGGGGAGATGGGAAAAACTTCCCATTAACTAATAGAGAAAGGTGGCGTATCTTCTTAATGTTCAAATGTGGTGTCTGTGGATATATTCACGAAGGCTCTGCCGCTCCAGTTAACTGTCCCAAATGCGGCGCACCTCAAGAAAAATTTAGCCAGCTTACAGAAGAGGCGGCCAATCTAGTTGAAAAATCTCGAGTTACCAATGATATTCATGTACAAATGCTAGCTGTTCTTGAAAATGTGATTGCACTAGCTGAAGAAGGTCGTGAAGAAGATTTGGATCCTGGCTGTAATAAAGTCTTCGATGCGATCAAGAATTCTGCCATAGAGTATAGACAGTCTATTAAGGCAGAAATTCAAGGTCACATGAGTAAAGGAAAATGGGGCTAAAAAGCTCTAGATATGACAAAAAAGAGTCGTCGTCCTAGGACTTCGACTCTTTTTGTTCGGAACAACAAAAATAATAAGTAAATTGGTGTATGCTCTTATGGTCCTGGGGAAAATTCTAATAAGGGAAAAAGTTCAATCATAAGAGGTGGAGTAAAAATGGTAGATATTGAAGGTTTCAAAGAACGGCTAGCATCTCGCATTGCAGAAGGGAAAAATCATGGCATTTCTGACGATGTCATGAAAGAAGGCATTGTTAACTTAGCTGATATTGCAGTTCACTTTTTTTCAGCTAATAAGCCTGAAGAAAAACTAATGAAAGAGCTATGGGATATAAGCACAGAAGATGAGAAAAAAGTGTTAGCTGATGTTCTTTTGCGTTACGGAAAACAAGGACTTCATTAAAAAAGGCCCTGTCTTTCCATAGGCGCAGGAAAAAAACCTGCGCCTATGTTACGTCTACCTTTTGCCAGTAATTGCTACTCATCTACTGAAAAAGGTTTAATGAAGCTTTTTCTCGCCACATCCACAGGAGCAACTTTGCTTATCAGCAAGGCCATTTACTTGTGCTGTAGATGTAGAAACGTCTTCAGGAGAAACAACTTTTACGTTGTCGAGAACATCTTTGAAGCGCGTTCTCATGGCTTCTACATATTGACGACGTAAGTTATCACGTTCTAGCTGTTCCTCCTCTGTTAATCCTTCAGAGCGATTCTTGCGCGACAATTCGTTGATTCTTTCAATAAGTTCTTTTGGTATCATTTAGATAAAGTCTCCTTTCTATAGTTCCATGATTGTGGTAAACTTTAATACTGACAGGTTATTAAGGCGGTGAAAAAGAACAGGAGTGGACCATTCTGGACAGAGATAGTCTCATTGTATCAACTCTTATAGAGATGTATCCAGATGCTTGTTGTGCTTTACACTACAAAAATCCTTTTGAACTGCTCATTGCTACTATTTTAGCCGCCCAGGCGACTGATAAGTCTGTCAATCAGATCACACCTGATCTTTTTGCACGTTACCCGACGCCTGCAGATTTTCTTCCATTATCCCAGTCAGAAGTGGAAAAAGAAATACGAACGATTGGTCTCTATAAAAACAAAGCGCGCCATATCTTAGCAACCTGTAGAATATTAGTAGAAAAGTATGGTGGCGTTGTACCTTCTGTAAGAACAGAATTAGAAGCTCTACCTGGAGTAGGAAGAAAAACGGCCAATGTTGTGCTCAGCAATGCTTTCAACATACCGGCTATTGCAGTAGACACTCATGTATTACGTGTTTCCAATCGACTAGGCTTATCTGATAGTAAAGACGTTTGGAAAACAGAACAGAGGCTGATGGAAAAAGTACCAGAAGAGCTCTGGTCACAACTTCATCACTGTCTTATTTACCACGGTAGACAAGTTTGTCATGCTCGCAAGGCTGATTGTGAGCGTTGTCAACTAGCACTGTATTGTCAATTGTACAGTAACGAACAGCTTGAAGTAAGGGGGACTGGGCCATGAAAGTATTGACGACGATGGCAATCAAAGAAGTTTATCTAGATCGTTTAGAAGATGCCTATCCAGGTATACATTGGCGTATTTGTCGCACTACAGGGGAAGCTCTAGAATACTTACCGAGAGCTGATGTTTTAGTTACTTATGGTGAAGGACTTACGCCTCAGTTACTCAAAAGAGCAGAGAAACTGCGCTGGATTCATTCCATGAGTGCAGGATTAGAAAATATTCCATTCCAAGCCTTAATAGAAAGAGAAATTCAGTTAACTAATGTACGGGGTATTCATCGAATTCAAGTAGCTGAACATACCCTCGGTGTGATGCTTTCTTTTGTACGTCAGTTACCTTTCTTTACTCGCATGCAAGAGCTTTCTAGATGGGAATATCACGTCAAATTCGATGAATTATTCGAACAGACGGTGACTATTGTAGGCTTAGGTGCATTAGGTCAAGAAATAGCTGCTAGATGCCGAGCTTTTGGTATGCGTGTCACTGGTGTTAATACAGACGGTCGAGATGTAGAAGGTGTTCATAAAGTTTATCCTACGGACCAATTGCGCAGAGCTTTGTCAGAAGCTGATTTTGTAGTTGTCACAGTGCCTCTCGTAGAGAAAACGGAGAATTTAATTGGGGAAGCTGAGCTCGATGCTATGAAAAAGTCTGCCATTTTCATAAACGTTGCTCGTGGCAAAGTTGTTGATCAAAAAGTCTTGATCCAGTTCTTAGAGGAAGGCCGCATTGCCGGTGCCGCTTTGGATGTTTTTGAGAAAGAACCTCTTTCTGAAAACAACCCTCTCTGGAAGATGCACAATGTGTTGATTACGCCTCATGTAGCTGGTCGTTCACCTCGCTACATGGAAAGAGCCATGGAAGTATTCGAAACTAACTTGAAAGCATTTATCGAAGAGAAGCCTTTGCCACTTAATGTAATTGATCTGGAAAGAGGCTACTAAAAAATATTTTAGTTAGAGAAGAAAAGCAAGAACCTACCTATATAAGGTAAGGTCTTGCTTTTTTTTTATCTAAAATGGGTAAGATGATCCTGCATTAACAGGAGGATTTACCATGGATATAGATGTATCTGGTATTATTATTCGTGGTTTTGCCGCTTACACATTTTTATTAATCTTTACAAGGATGTTAGGCCGACAAATTATCTCGCAAATGACACTCTTTGACTATGTAGTCGGTATTACCATCGGTTCGTTGGCGGCTGATATGACATTAGCAGGTAGTGATAATTTTTGGGATGGTCTCTTAGCTTTAGCAGTGTGGATTATATTGCCAATTGTGCTTGGCTGGGTTACTTTGCGCTCTTATAAGATTCGTAAAGTTGTAGAAGGTGAACCATCTCTGATCATAGTCAATGGTACAGTAGATAAGCAAGCTTTGCAAAGACATCGTTTTAATATTGATGATCTGATGTCTAGCCTGCGCTCACAGGGAGCATTTGACATAGCTGATATAGAGTTTGCTATATTAGAGACTGATGGGCGTGTATCAGTTTTGAAAAAAGCCCAAAAAGCGCCTCTTACACCGAAAGATCTGAACCTTGCTACACCTTATGTTGGTTTACCGACCACTATTATGGAAGATGGTAATATAATTGAACATCGCTTGCAAGAAGTTAAGTTAAGCAAAGAATGGCTGATTACGCAGTTGAGGAATAGAGGAATTCATGACATTAGTGAAGTTTTTATCGCTCAAATTGATACACAAGGTAACCTTTATGTAGACCTAAAAAAAGACGGTCCTAAATGAAGGACCGAAAAGTAAGCCGATAAAGCTTTTCCTTAGTGATCTTTTACAAATCATAATCGTACGATTAAATCTATAGTTTGGTAGGCGAAAAGATAAGTAATCAAAGAGTAAAACATTTTTGGCCAACCAAAGACAAAACCACCAAGGATGAGTATAGATATATTAAAGAAAAAAATTGTTTGCCCAAGGCTAAAACGACTGCCACGAGAAATAATAATGGCCAGAATATCAATGCCATCAATAGAACCTTTACCGCGAATAACTAGACCTACTCCTATGCCGATAGCTAAACCACCGAGCACAGAAGCTAAGAAATCGTTGTTTGTTATGGTAGGTACAAAGTGTAACAAGTAAATGAAAAAGCCAAGAAAGAATAGGGCCATGATAGAACGTTTAGTAAAGGGAGCACCAAAATAATAATGACCGATGAACAAAAATGGAATATTCAGTAGGACAATCCAAAAGCCCAGATATAGCGGAGTAAGATGAGAAAGTATAATTGCTAGGCCAGTAGTGCCTCCGTCCATTATCTTATTAGGAGCAAGAAAAGTTTCTAGTGCTAAAGCTACAAAAAAAGACCCTATAAGAAGGAAAATCCTTTCACCGATGAGGAAAGATTGGGAGGGTATTTTTTTGATTTTCATAAGTCAACGCCTCTTTGGAGTGTTTATCCAATTAGTAGTCAACCCCGTCCCAATCTATGACTTATTCTGTACTTAGAGAGTCAATAAATTGCCTAGCTGTACGACCAGACCGTCCGTTTTGTTTTCTTTCCCAGATTAGAGCAAGGCGGTGCAATTCTTCTCTGGCCATGGAGAGCTTACGTTCCTTAGCCAGTGATTCTACAATTTGCAAGTACTCTTTTTGCGTAGGTGCCATAAAAGTCACCGTAATGCCAAAGCGATCAGCTAGAGACATTTTTTCTTGATAGCTGTCGCCTGGTCTTAATTCATCTTCTTGCACTTCTACAGTACGGTCGCTTACTTTTTCTTTGATCAAGTGTCGGCGATTAGAAGTGGCGTAGATCACCATATTGTCAGGTCGTACTGCAACTGCGCCTTCTAATAGTGCTTTCATTTCCTGGTAACCTGTTTCGCCATCTTCGAAAGAAAGATCGTCAACGAAGACGATTAAAGCCCCTTTTTTTCTTTTACTAGCTGATATAATAGCCGGAAACTCGCCAAGGCGACTTTTGGGAACTTCTAATAAGCGCAAGCCTTGCTGGCCAAAGCGATGAATTAAGGCTTTAACTGTTGAAGATTTGCCAGTACCTCGATCACCGTAGAGTAGAATATTGTTTGCACGATAGCCTTTGACTAGTTTTTCTGTATTATCTATGATCTGTTGACGTTGTTTTTCGTAACCTATAAGATTTTCTAAAGCAATTGGATCAGGTTCATCAATGCCAACAAATTCACTTTCCCAGCGAAAAGCTAGGTAGCGAGCATAAAGTCCTGAACCGTATTGCCCATAGTAGTCAAGTAACTTAGGAAGCTCCATGGACCAATCTTCTGTATTAGCCAGATGAGCTTTTATTTTTCGATAGCCTGACATGAGCCAGTTATCTTGATGAAGCTCTAGTGCTTCAAGATCAGACCAGAGAGGTAAAGGACGTCCCACAATTTTTTGTGCTTCCTGTTGCCACCAAGTGGCTGAAAGGTTATACAAATGCTGTAAGGCCGTTAATTCCATGGCCAAGGAGGAGCGTAAAGCGAGGCCTGTGGGTTTGTGTAGTGCCGCTTTTTGAGAAAAAGTTGTTTCTAACTCTAAGGTGCGATCCAAAAGATAGTTTTGCCAGCAATCCCCTTCAACAGTTCGAGAATCTAATTCGCTGTAACTTACTAGATTCTCGAACAATTGCCAGTATAGATCGGAAACTACCCAGATGTCTTTTGAAGAGCTATAAAAATGTGAGCAAAGCTGATAAGCTATGCTTAAGGTTTTATCTTCTCGAAGAGGTCGGTAAAAGCCTAAAGAGTGCCAAGCACTCATGACTTCTTCGTAGAAGGCTTGTTCTTTTCGAAAAGAAGAAGCAATTGTCATCATGGACCTCCTTTCTGCAAGGCTTCTTTTCGACAAATTCAAAAAGAAATCCTTTGTTTCAAGCATGTGCAATAGGAAAGGTGGCGATTCTCTCTTGTATAGACATCGAATGCGAGCCGCAGGAATTTTAGTTAATGAAGAAAAAAAAATTCTGCTCATTCATCATCGTCATCCCCGTAGAAAATACGAATGGCTATCGCCACCAGGTGGTGGTGTCGATGAAGGGGAAACGATTTTTGAAGCGGCAGAAAGAGAAATGTTAGAAGAGTGTCATCTACAGTGCAGAGCTGACAAATTGCTATATGTAGTGGAATGGCTAGATGATATTCGCAAAATTCATCACCTTGAGCTTTACATACAAGTTACTTACGTAGGAGGTACTTTGCAGATAGGAAAAGATCCTGAAGTGACAGAGGGAGAGCAAATGATTTTAGACTGCTTTTTCATGTCTGAAGAAGAAATCAGAGCGGCTACCTTACCTGTATACCCAGGAATTTTACACCATCAATTCTGGAGGGACTACGAGAAAGGCTTTAGTAGCCATCAAGTCTATTTAGGGCGGGAAGTAGAGATTTGAAGTAGGCTTGTCTAATGAAGTAGCTGAAGTTATTTTTCCAGAATAGCTTGGTGAGGGCACTTTTCAATACATTTTTTGCAGTTAATACACTTCTCCTCGTCAATAACCCAGTCTTTTACCCAGAAAAAACGAACAGAACCAACTGGTATGATAGCCTTGGTGGGACAGATTTTGGCTGGTGGACAGCCTTTGAATTTATCACACTTGTTAGAATCAATATAAAGCATGGTGGGAAGCCTCCTTTTCTTTTACATTTTTATAGTAAGGGCTAATGGAGGCTATGTCAATATACCTACGGGGGGTATGGTAGGTATATTTATGAGCAAAGGAACAAAATAATAGGCCGATCGAATGTTTACAAAAGAAAGGAAGGAGCTCCCATGATCGGACCTATTATTGGGATTATTTTATTTATCTTACTAGCCGCTGTTGCTCTCTTTTTTATTTTGCCCAAGTACCGACCTACGGCGGCATACTTGGCTCTCAATCTAGGTAGAGAGTTTACCGATAAAGTAAAAAAACCACCTAAACTGCTTACAGTTCCGATGGGAAAAGATAACGAAGTAACACTAGGGTGGGTCGGTCATTCTACCTGGTTAGTTGAAATGCTAGGAACGCGCTTGATTACGGACCCCATCTTCTCCAAAAGGGCTGTTTTTCCGAAAAGGCTTGTAGCACCAGCTGTACAACCTGAACAGATTGACTCTTTGCAGTTTGTTCTACTATCTCACGCTCATTTTGATCATCTTGATCTAGCTAGTCTAAAAGCTTTGCCTGAAGAGGCTGTGATTGTACTACCAGCAGGTGATGAAGCGGTTGTACAAGATCTACCTCACAAGAAAGTTGCCTTGAAAGCTAACGAATCTTATAGCTTTGAAGACTTAAACTTTAAAACTTTTCAGACTCGCCACAAAGGTGAAAGAGCCATGGGACAGTCTTCTAAGCTGACTCTTGCTTACCTCATCCAAAAAGGAGACTATTCCATCTTCTATATTGGCGATAGTGCTTATAGCCGTGAATTAGTAGAAGAAGTGCGAGAAGCTTGTCCCCAAGGAATTGATGCGGTGCTAGTACCAATTGCCGCTTATAAACCTCAGGAGTTTCAAGACGATCATTGCAGTCCCGAAGATGGCTTGCAGATGGCGCTAGAAATGGGTGCTCGCTCCATTCTTCCCATGCACCACGAAACTTTTCAGCTTTCCTTAGAACCTATAGACGAACCTTTACGGCGCTTCAAAAAAGCGGCAGAAGATCTTGAAGTGACTAAACTAATTAACCCACTCCCCATTGGAGGCACTTTAACCATAGAAAAAAGTCCTGCAAAAAAAGATATTAGCAAGACCTATCACTGAGCTTAGCTTAACTTTTGGCCGCCATTTCTTAATCAAAAAGCTTAAAGGAAACTAACAGGATAATAGTATATATAGGATAAGGAAACCTCCTTTTCGACAAAATACTTTCGAAAAGGAGGTTTTTTCTATGGCTGAACGTTCGATTATTGCTTACTTTAAAGAGTCTGATCTGGCAGAAGATGCTACGAAGCATCTGAAGCAAAAAGGTTTTGAAACGGTAAGAATGGATAATTTTCATCATTTCCCAGAGCCTCAGTCAGCAGAGCGTTACTTTAATCCTCTAACTGGTGATGAGCGTAGATCGGTAACAGCTTTATCAGAAGGCATAGAAGGGGGTGACGATACCTCTCCTCTAGCGGCCGCTATGCCTACTGCCTCTGGCATGTCAGATAACAGTACTTTCATAACAGGTGAAAATTATATCGTTACAGTCGTCTGTGATGAACAGCGCTTTGAGGAAGCTCAGCAATTATTAGCATCTTATGGTGGGAACGTCGGGGTGTGAAGTCTCCGACTGGGAGGAGTAGTTAATGGAACGATGGATCGGTTGGCCGATTGAGCGTTATCTTATACTATTTACGTCCATTGCTTTTTTGCTCATAGCAGTGCAGGCAACGCTTTATCATTATCGTCAAAACTTTCGCCACTGGGCAATGTGGGGTCCTACTATTGGCTTACCAGTAGCGGCCCTTGTTGGTTTTCTTTTGACGTGGCGAGACCTTTCAATTTTGCGTTGGCTTTTTTTAATTCTTTTAGTTGTTGAACTATTTAGTGGCCTTTCTGGTTTTTATTATCATGGCCGAGGCGTCAGTCAACGCGTAGGGGGATGGGACATTAACAATGTTATGGTTGGTCCGCCCTTTATCTTACCGCTTATGGTTTCTGGTCTATCTATTTTCGGCTTACTGGCTCTCTTATTGTAGAAAGGGGGCATGGATATGACGGTTTCAACGATTTACCCTGACTATGATGTAATGAAAGAAAAAGCAAAGTGGGATGAAAATACGCGCCATGTCGTAGAAGGACGCTTAAAAGCACCAGGTATGCCCCGCTTTTTTTCTCCTCAGGAATTGACTTTGCTTAAATCAGCTTTGCATAGAATAGTTGATGAAGAAGATAAAGGAATAATTGCTCGTGTAGCAGGTCAAATTGATGATCATTTGGCCGAAAAAAGAGGGCAAGGTTATCGCCAAGTAGGCGTAGCAGAAGAAGAAGCTTTGTTCCGCCTAGGTCTTACTTTATTAGATACAACAGCGATGCAAGCTTATGAAGAGTCTTTTTTACAATTAACAGCTCAACAAAAAGATGAAATCCTAGGTCAAGTGCAGCGTGGTGAAGTGATCTGGAAGGAAATTAAGCCTCAAGATTTTTTTAACAAACTGCTACGTACGGCTGTAGACTTTTTCTTTTCTCAGCCTGAGATATGGTCAGAGATAGGCTATGGTGGACCTGCTTACCCCCGCGGCTACTATCGTATCGAATATGGCCTAAAAGATCCTTGGGAAGCAAGGTTAGACAGGAAGTTAGTAGCTAAGAGAGCGGAAGCAGGTCTAGGACCAGGGCCTATTCGGAGGGTGGACCGATGAATCATGAAACTGGTCTACCTTGGAAGAACTTAAATGAAGAAGTCGATGTTGTTATTGTTGGTGCTGGTGCAACGGGCGCTGTTGTAGCGCAGGAATTAGGTCGTGCTGGTCTTTCTGTTGTCTTAATTGAAGCAGGCCCTTACTGGGAAGTTAGTCGTGACTTTGTGAGCGATGAACTGCACATGCGTAAAACAGCTTGGCGCATGAAGCGCTTGACTGCAGGCACAGATGCTCCTGAATTAGGTCATAATATTTCTGGTTCTGGCGTCGGTGGAGGTACTAACCACTTTACTGCTGTAGTGCCGCGACTATTTCCTTCTGATTTTCGCATTAAGACTATTGATGGTGTTGGTGAAGACTGGCCTATTACCTATGAAGATGTAGCCCCTTACTATGAGCAGTTAGAAAAAGAAATACCTGTCTCAGGACCAAAGCATTATCCCTGGGGAGGTTTTCATGGTCCCTATCCTTATCCAGCTCGCGAGCCAGTAGGAGCGATGCATCAAGTCTTACGCATTGGTTGTGAAAAGTTAGGTATTCGCAGTTCTGTAGCACCACTGGCTATCTTATCGGCACCTTTTCAAGGACGCCCACCTTGTATTAACCGTGGCTTTTGTGCTCAAGGCTGTCTACCTAATTCGAAGTTCTCAACTTTAATACATCATATTCCCAGAGCTCTTGATGCTGGTGTAGAACTTCGCCACGGTTGTATGGTTAATCGCCTACTTTGTAAGCCTGACGATACTATTGAAGGTGTTACCTTTTTATTCAATGGTCATGAGTATCGACAAAAAGCAAAAGCTGTCATCCTCTGCGCCTCAGCTATTGAAACGCCTCGCCTTCTGCTTATGTCAGCAGATGGACGGCACAAAAAGGGCTTAGCTAATAGCAGTGGTATGGTAGGCAAATGCTTTATGTTGCATTCAGGTCATGAAGTAGTGGCTAGGTTTCCTGAGGAGATCTTGCCTTATAAAGGCACACCAATTCTAACGACAACTCAGGAATTCTACGAATCTCCTAGCGATGGATCTCGTGTGCGCGGTTATTCCATTCATGCTCATGGTTCTAGGCCCTTAGCTTTTATGAAGATTGTCACCAAAACGACGAAGACTTGGGGTCGCCATTTGCGCGAAATTGCCCGTGATTACAATTATTTTGCTCGCTTGACTATAGTGGGTGAAGTATTACCACAGATTAAGAATTCGATTACGCTCTCCGATGAAAAAGATGAATTTGGCTTGCCAGCGCCGATTGTTACTTTCTCTTATGGCGACAATGATCGCAAAGTGATTGAAGATGGCGTGAATATGTGTAAGCAAATCTTAGAAGCGGCGGGGGGGAAAGTAGAGTTTATCTGCCCTGATACTTCTCATATGCTTGGCGGTTGTCGTATGGGTAGCAATAGTTCCGATTCTGTCGTCGATGGCTGGGGAAGGAGTCATGATCATAAGAACCTATTTATTGCTGATACGTCTACCTGGGTAACTTCAGGTGCTTCCAACCCCACTTTAACAGCTATGGCACTGGCCTGGCGGACTGCAGACTATATGGTGGAGGAGTTTCGGCAGGGGAATTTGTGAGCTTCACTATGTCAGACAGAGTTAAGGAAAGAAGAATTGATTAATTTGATTAAAAATTTATAGAATGAAAAAACCCTGTCGAAGCTCAAAATTCGACAGGGTTTTCACTTCTGCACTGATATAATGTCCATAAGGTAAGCAAAAGAGTAAAAAAATTACAAAAAATTACAACGTGAAAGAGGGGACTAATTTCTTTCTAGAAAAACCACAAAACTTTATATTTAGGTGGTGATGTGATGAGTCTACCATTAAGACTTCCATGCGACAATTTAGAAGCACCGATAGAAAAAGCACTCTACACAAGAGAGAAATTAGCAGAATCAGATTATTTCACTATGCTAACGTCAGATTTTTTACTTGTCTATGATTTCGACTGGAATATTGTTACCGTCAACTCTGCTGTTGAAGAAATACTTGGATATAAGCCAGAAGAAGTTATTGGGAAGAGCTGTGTCTATTTTCTTCACCCCGAAGATAGAGAATATGTAAAAAAAATCATTGAATCTAATGTAGAGAAGAAAGTTTACAATATAAGTCGAATTTTATGCAGAAATGGTAGTTATAAATGGTTTGAGTGGAATACCATTCCCTTAGAAAAAGAAAATCGAATTTTTGCTGTAGGAAGAGATATTACAGAAAAAAAGCAAATCATGGAGCAGTTACTAAAATCGGAACGATTAAACCTAATAAGCCAGCTAGGCGCCGGTATAGGACATGAGATTCGAAATCCTCTACAATCTGTCAGAGGATATTTGCAATTTCTGAAAAGAAAATATTATAGCGATATAGATTGCTTTGATTTGATGATTTCCGAGTTAGACCGAGCTAATCACATAATTACAGAATTCTTGTCTCTTTCCAAAAACAAATCAGATAATCCGAAGCTACTGAATATCAATAGCGTAATTAAGGATATTTTTCCATTAATTCAATCGAAGGCCTTCTTGGAGGAAAAAGATGTTCATATGGAGTTGAAAAGTTCCCAAAAAATAGTTGGTGATGAAGAAGAACTAAAACAATTAATCTTAAACCTTGCTCAAAATGGTATTGAAGCAATGGATTCACGAAAAAAACTAACCTTAAAAACTTTTACTGAAGGCTCTAAGGTTGTTTTAGCTGTCATCGATGAGGGCAAAGGTATTGATCCGGAAATAAAGAGCAAGCTTGGTACGCCCTTCGTTACAAGTATAGCTAATAGAACGGGACTAGGATTAGCTATTTCTTATAATATAGCCGAAAGGCACAAAGCAAAGATAGAAGTAGAGACAAGTAGTAGAGGGACAAGTTTTTTGATAAAGTTTCCAGCAGTATAAAAAAGACTGGCTCTTATAACCGAAGAGCTGGTCTTTTTTTTCTTAGAAGCAGTCTTTTTTTGGACCTTCTGATCCTCCATGGAATAAGATGGAATAAAACAGGAAAGGAGGTCTTTTTTTTGCTCATATATATTGTTCAAAAGGGAGATAGTCTTGGAAAAATTGCCAGTCGCTATGGAATAAAGGTATCTGATCTGCTTCAGTATAACGATCTTCCTGATCCAGACTTGCTTTACGTGGGCCAAAGACTGCAAATTCCTATAAGACGACCAGCTCCCGTACCTCCTCAGCATCAACCACCTCGGCCTCAACCCTCTCCTGAACCATTATCAAAGCCTATGCCTGAAGAAGTAGCAGTTCCACTGAAACAAAAAACAGCAACATCTCAATAATAGTAGAAAATTTAAAAAGATTGTCGCTTTTTTCTTAAGCTATATTTGACATAGACCCTTTACTTCGGTATGCTATTTTCCAATGAAAAGTTTGTCGGGAGGGAAAGGGTTGCGTCAACTATGGCTCGCTCTGTTCAATATATTGCCTGATAAATGGTTATCCCGGCGGGCTGGCATTTGGGCTTCTGCTACTTGGAGTAGAGCTTTTATTCCTTTATTTGCTAGACGATTTAAGATCAATGTAGAAGAAGCGGAAAAACCTTTGCAAGACTATGGCTCTCTGGCCGATTTTTTTATTAGAAAACTAAAACCAGGTCTAAGACCAATTAGTCAAGATGAGCATGTCATTGTTAGCCCAGTTGATGGTGTCGTTTCTCAGATAGGCAGAATTACAGCAGGTAAATTAATTCAGGCCAAGGGGATTACCTACTCTCTAGAAGATCTACTAGGTGATTCACAAAAAGTAAAGCAGTTTATGGGTGGGCACTTTGTCACAATTTACTTGAGCCCACGGGACTACCACCGTATTCATACTCCTTATGCAGGACAGGTTCAAGGTTGTGCTTACTGGCCAGGACGGCTATATCCCGTTAATGCAAGAGGTGTACAAAACGTACCAGGATTGTTTGCCAGAAATGAAAGATTGATCACTTACATGGATAGCCAGATAGGTTCTTTTGCCCTTGTAAAAGTGGGAGCTGTTATTGTAGGCAGTATCAAAGTCAACTATGATACCGTTGTCTCGAACCAAGGCGAGAAAGCAACAGCTATAGATTATACTGATGGACCCTTTCTACAAAAAGGGGAGGAGCTGGGCTATTTTCAATTTGGCTCAACGGTAATACTTCTTTTTGAAAAAGAGAAGATGGAATGGCTAGAGAACTTAAGTAGTGGTTGCGCCGTAAAGATGGGCGAACCAATTGGCAAAGCTTTGAACAATTAAAAAAACAAAAAAAAACCAGCCTAAGCAAGGCTGGTTTTTCATGAAGAAATATATAGGGGAATGGGAGCTCATTTCGATGTAAATGAACCCTATCAGGATTGTACGAAAAAAAGAATAACTGGTCAATGGCTTAGAGGAAGAAAGTTATAAGATCTTTATACTTTCTTTTTTTACTATTATCAAGGTGTAAGCAAATAAAAAAAGACCCCCAAAGGGCGGTCTTTTTCTTAACTACAAAAGATATGCCTTCCAATGCGCTTGAGTTGTGGCCTACTCCAGATCCAGGCACTAGTCGCCGTATTAGGATTGAAAAAATAAAGAGCGCCGTTGCTAGGATCCCATCCTGCCAGAGCGTCTCGTGCTGCTTGCAGAGATGTAGGGTTAATATTGAGCCAGATCTGACCATCATCTACAGCTGTAAAAGCACGAGGTTGAAAGATTACACCTGATACTGTATTGGGGAAAGATGGGTGACGCAATCGACTTAGAATGACAGCCCCGACAGCTACTTGACCGGCATAAGGTTCTCCTCGAGCTTCACCGGTAATGCATCGAGCAATCATCCAAACATCGTAATCTCGTACCCAACCCCAGCCGAGAGCTTGCGCTTCAGCCATTTCTACACCATAGCGAGCCTTAAACTGTTCGAAAGTCATTGGTAACTCAGGACCGCCAACAGGCCAGGGAAATACGAGCATAGCTATGATAATCAGAATGATGCCGACTTTTGCTTTACTTCTTTGGCTAAACATGAAGCACCCCCTTTCGCTACAAACGCTGTTGAAGGATATTCAAAAGCGCTGTTTCTAGGCTAGACCTAGTATGAGCGAAAAAAGGGTGAGCCATTCAAAAAGCCCTTTTCAAGAAAAATAAGGTGGCAGTAACAACTTAGTTATAATAATAACAATAACCATCCGTTGACATAGGGCTTTGCTCAGGCCTACAATGATGAGGACTAAGGAATACGAACTCAACGTTAGAAGCAAAAATTGTCGAATTATTTAAAAAATTTCGCTATTCCAACAGTGACACTACTTATTGAACCTAGATATCATCTTTTAACAGAAGCAATATGAATGAGGTGATAATAAGTGTCCATGAACGCTGTAAAAGAACAGCTCGAACCAGTCGTTGTAAATTTAGCTTGGTGCAAAGGTTGTGGCATCTGTTATTCTCTATGCCCTACCAAAGTTCTTTCCAGTAATGAACTTGGAAAGTCCATTGTATCTGAACCTAACAAATGTACCCGTTGCAAGATCTGTGAAAATCACTGCCCGGATTATGCGATTACCGTAATGGGGGTAAAAAAGTAATGACTGTAACTGATATAAAAGCGAAGCTAATGCAAGGTAACCAGGCTTGTGCCGAAGGTGCTATTTATGCAGGTATTAATTTTTACGCTGGCTATCCAATTACACCCTCTACGGAGATAGCAGAAGTTCTTGCTGAGCGGATGCCTGAAGAAGGTGGCAAATTCATTCAAATGGAAGATGAAATTGCCAGTATGGCCGCTATTGTAGGCGCTTCTTTAACAGGTGCAAAAACGATGACAGCTACCTCGGGACCTGGTTTCTCTCTAAAACAAGAAAACTTCGGTTATGGCATTGTTGCAGAGACACCTTGTGTTGTCGTAAACGTTCAGAGATTAGGCCCTTCTACTGGTGGGCCTACTGCACCAGCACAGGGAGATATGATGCAAGCACGCTGGGGAACACATGGCGATCATCCTGTTATTGCTTTATGTCCTTCTACTGTGCAAGAGTGTTTCGACTTAACAGTGAAAGCTTTTAATCTTGCTGAAGAGTTTAGAACACCTGTCTTGCTCTTGCTTGACGAAGTGATTGGTCATATGCGGGAACGTGTTTTTGTACCTCAACCAGGTGAACTAGAAGTAGTCGATCGCATTAAGCCAGAAGCAGGTACACAGAACTACCTAGCTTATCAGCCAGTAGATAGTACGCTAGTACCTCCAATGGCTTCATTTGGTGACGGATACCGCTTCCATGTAACTGGTTTATTACATGATGAAACAGGATTCCCAACGAACAATTCAGAAGTAATGGGTTCTTTGATCGAAAGATTACATCAAAAGATCGAAAGAGGCCGTGAAAAGATTGTTATCGTTGAGGAGATTGATATAGACGATGCGGATGTAGTGATCATAGCCTACGGTTGTGTAGCTCGTTCTGCCCAAAAAGCACAGAAAATGGCTCGTAAAAAAGGTCAAAAAGTAGGAATTCTTCGCTTAATCACAGTTTGGC
Source organism: Heliorestis acidaminivorans (assembly GCF_008933955.1). GTDB lineage: Bacteria > Bacillota > Desulfitobacteriia > Heliobacteriales > Heliobacteriaceae > Heliorestis > Heliorestis acidaminivorans. Next base: position 131,388 of record NZ_WBXO01000006.1, on the reverse strand, counting down.
CTTTCCCCGAAGAAGAAGTGCTCAGAGTAGCAGAAAAAGCTAAAGCACTCATCGTACCAGAGATGAATCGTGGACAGATCAAAGATGTTGTACAATCTGCTGTAGTTGGTAAAGCAGAAGTTTACGGGATTGGAAATGTAGATGGCGAGATGGTATCACCTTGTCAGATTCTTGCCAAGATTGAGGAGGTGCTCTAATGTTAGCTCATCTAGAAAAATATTTCCGCACAGAGAGACTTCCTCATATCTGGTGTCCCGGTTGTGCCAACGGCATTATTGTAAAATCTCTTGTTGAAGCTATCGATAAGGCTGGTTTAGATCAAGATAAAACAGTTATTGTTTCAGGCATCGGTTGTTCTTCCCGAGCTCCTGGATATCTGAACTTTAACACACTCCATACAACTCACGGTAGAGCTATTGCCTTTGCAACTGGAGTTAAGTTAGCCAATCCAGAATTAAACGTTATTGTTGTAACTGGTGATGGTGACGGCACTTCCATTGGCGGCAATCACCTGATCCATGGCGCTCGACGTAATATTGATTTGACTGTTCTCTTATTTAACAACAGTATCTACGGTATGACTGGTGGTCAATACTCTCCTATGAGTCCACAAGGAGCCAAAGCTACAACTTCACCTTATGGCAACATTGAGCGACCTTTTGATATCTGTAATCTAGTAACAGCATCTGGTGCTAGTTATGTAGCAAGAGGTAACAGTTACCATACATCACAATTGACCAATCTGATCTACCAAGGCTTACAGAACAAAGGTTTTTCCTTTATCGAAGCTATTTCGACTTGTCCTGTTTATTTTGGACGGAAGAACAAGCTGGGGCGACCAGCCGATATGTTAAAAATGCAGAAAGAGTTCTGCATTAGCAAAGAAGCGGCTGAGAAGATGTCTGCAGAAGAAAAAGCAGGCAAGGTTATTACAGGTGTTCTTCACTATGCAGAGTTGCCTGAATATACAGAGCAGTATCAGAAAATTGTCGATAAATGCCAAAGGAGGTAGACTTCATGGATAAAGAGTGGGAAATCCGTCTGGGTGGTACTGGTGGTCAAGGTCTGATTACAGGCGGTATTATCCTAGCAGAAGCGGCCATCCTCGACGGCAAAGTAGCAGTTCAGTCACAAAGCTATGGACCTGAATCTCGTGGTGGCTCTTCCAAAGCAGAAGTAATTATCTCAAATGATGAGATTGACTACATGAAAGTAAAAGATGCCGACCTACTGCTAGTTATGAGTCCAGAAGCGGCTAAGAAGTACAAAGACGAAGTCAAAGAAGATGCCATCATCATTGTTGACACGACTTACGTCAAGGACTTTGAAGCGACGAAAGGTAAAGTCTATGAAGTTAAGATTAGTCATCTTGCTCGTCACGAAGCAGGTCGCGAGCTTGTAGCTAATATTGTAGCTTTAGCTGTTATCGTAGGCGTAACCAACGTTGTATCTAGAAGTGCTCTAGAACAAGCTGTACTATCTCGAATTCCTAAAGGAACGGAAGAATTGAATAAGAAGGCTATGGCGGTAGGCTTTAAGGCTATCGAAGAAGTCCTTAATGCCGCTTAAGATAAAAGCAAAAAGCAAGACAAAACAAGAATTGAAATGATATGGAGAATGCCCATCTAACTATGTTGAGATGGGCATTCTTTTTATTTTCATTTATCTTTCATTTTCTGGCATACTCTTAGACTCCATATCTGTTAAGCGCCCACGTACAAATTGCCATAAGGTCGCTTGTTGTAAGGAATCAACTTGGTGAAAGGTTGAGCTAAAATTTCCTCTTTGTCTTCCCCAAAATGCTCGGCAAAACGTCCCACGTAAAGGGCTAATCGTTGATGATCTTCTTCTGTCATTTCGACAGGCTTTACCTCTTTACCAAGCTTATGTTCTTCTACAGAACCACGAATATACATGATGCCACCGTGCATACCTGTACCACAATAGTCGCCAACTATCGGTTGTTCTTCCCGTCCCCTTAGTCCTAAAAGAATAAGAATGCCACCGGCCATATATTCGCCGAAGAAAGAGCCTGCTTTGCCTCCGACTACAACAAGGGGAACTTTTTCTTGGAATTCTTTCATGTGAATGGCCACTCTATAACCTACAGAGCCTTTTACATAAACTTCTCCACCACGCATAGCATAGCCTAGAGCATCGCCTGCATCGCCATGAATAATAATAGTTCCTTTATTCATGGTATTGGCAACGCCATCTTGAGCATTACCGTAGACTTGTAAGGTCAAACCATCCATATAGGCGGCCAAGTCATTACCTGGCGTGCCTTGAATGGATATAGTAGCATCGTTAGTAATACCTGCACCAATATAGCGCTGACCATTTACGTTTTGAAGTTCTATAGTATTTATCTTATCTTGCAAAGATGCTTTGATAGCTTCATTTAATTGACGATAGTAGATTCCTTTAGCATCAATAGTTATGTTTTGATTCAATGCAAGCACCTCCTTATTCGCCAGCGGCTTTCACGCCTAGAATGGCGAGATCCCGTTCTGATAAATCGATACCACGTAACATTAATCTGTTACCCCGTAAGCTTTCCAAAGCATTAATACCCATACCGCCGAGCATTTCTTTTATTTCTCGAGACCAGGCTCGAAGTAGGTTAGCGGCTCGTTCAGCACCTTCCTCTGGATCGAGGCGCTTGGTGAGCTTCGGATTCTGCGTAGCAATACCCCAGTTACATTTGCCTGTGTAACACTTTTGACACATATGGCAACCTAAAGCGATTAAGGCGGCCGTACCGATATAGCAAGCGTCAGCGCCAAGAGCTATCGCTTTGACTACATCAGAGGAGCAACGAATAGAACCAGCAACGACTAGTGAAACCTCGTTACGAATGCTTTCGTTACGTAAGCGCTGATCAACAGCCGCTAAGGCTAATTCAATAGGAATACCAACACTGTCTCTAGTCCGCAAGGGAGCAGCACCAGTTCCGCCACGGAGACCGTCTAGGACAATTATATCGGCGCCAGCTCTAGCAATGCCAGACGCTATCGCGGCGGAGTTATGAACAGCGGCTATTTTTACAGCTACTGGTTTTGTATAGTTTGTCGCTTCTTTGAGTGAGTAAATGAGCTGTCTTAAGTCTTCAATGGAGTAAATATCGTGGTGCGGTGCTGGTGAGATGGCATCACTGCCTTCAGGAATCATGCGCGTCTGAGATACGTCCATACCGACTTTTTCGCCAGGAAGATGGCCTCCGATACCAGGCTTAGCACCTTGTCCAATCTTAATCTCTATAGCTGTGCCAGCGTTTAAGTATTCAGGATCAATACCGAAGCGGCCTGAAGCTACTTGAACAATTGTATTTTCTCCATATTGGTATAGACTGCTGTGCAGACCGCCTTCTCCAGTGTTATAGCAAGTGCCCATTTCTTTAGCTGCCATAGCCAGAGAGGTCATAGCATTTAAGGAAATAGCACCAAAGGACATAGCGGCAAACATAATGGGAATATCTAGTTCAACTTGTGGAGGTAGTGCTTCTGCTAGCTTACCATTTTGGAACGATAACTTTTCGGGCTTACGGCCGAGAAAAGTTTTTAGCTCCATCGGTTCACGTAGAGGATCGATGGAAGGGTTAGTAACCTGAGAAGCGTTAATCAGCAAGTGATCCCAGTAGACAGGGTAGGGACGATCGCAACCCATGCCAGCTAGAAGTATACCGCCACTGTTGGCTTGCTTGAAGATAGATTTAATGTAATGAGGAGTCCAGTGAGCATTGTTTTTATATTCAAGAGGATAGTTACGAATTCTTAAAGCTCTTGTAGGACAAGTAGCTACACACCGATGGCAGTTGACGCAATTTTGGTCTTCGCCATAGACTATTTTCTTTTTATCGTTCCAGAGGTGAGCTTCGTTGGCACACTGGTGGACACAGATACGGCAGTGAGTACAGCGTTGTTCATCTCGATCAATAAGAAATTCAGGCATTAAGTAATTTACTTTCATAGCTCTTCAACCCCTTCCAGTAAGCCAATGACCGGTTCTCCGCCAGCGACGGACCAGAGTCGGTCAGGATTGCTACAAATTTCGCGAATAGCAGATTCTTCACTTGCTACATAGATAAAGTCATCTTTCTCAGCCGCTACGAGGGCTCTTAGTTTGATACGGTCATTAAGAGCGACAAAACCTTTGCGACTGCCAAGAATAATGGAGAAAGGTCCGTTTACTAGTAAAGGGCTATAAACGGTACGAATAGCTTTTACCAGTTCTCTTTCTTCGGGGGCTAAACGTTCAATGTTACTCCATAAAGGTGCAGCCATTGCTGTAACGACAGCTTTTAAGGGAAGGCCTTGTTTACGAAGTAAGAGGTCAAAGAGATAAGTGATCACTTCTGTATCAGTTTGTAAGGTGCACTTATAACCAAACATCTCTATATAACGTCGATTGGCATCATAAGAAGAGATTTCACCGTTATGGACAATAGACCAGTCCAGAAGAGTGAAAGGGTGTGCTCCACCCCACCAACCAGGTGTGTTAGTTGGGAAGCGACCATGAGCCGTCCAGAGGTATCCTTTGTAACTGTCAAGCTTGTAGAATTCACCTATATCTTCAGGGTAGCCTACACCTTTGAAAGCACCCATGTTCTTGCCTGAGGAAACAACGAATGAACCTGGGAATTTAGCATTAATTTGCATAACTAGACGTGCTACGTACTCATCTTCTTCTAAGTCCATTTCCATAACTTTTTCAGCTTTTGGTTGAACAAAGTAACGCCAGATGATGGGGGCTTCTGTAATAGAGGAAACTTTGCGAGTGGGAATCCGGCCTCCCACTTCAACGTTGAAATGATCATTAATAAATAACTCTGTTTCTTCTCGACAAAAAGAGTCTTCATAAAACATATGGATAGCATAATGGTCTGCATAGTCTGGGTAGATACCATAGGCGGCAAAACCACCACCCAAACCATTGGAACGATCATGCATCAGAGCAATTGATTGAATAATATCGTGGCCAGAAAAAAGATAACCTTTTCGGTTCATAATTCCGCTGATAGCACAGCCAGAAGGAATTCGAACTTCACCTTCTCGTAATGACATATATATTGCTACCTCCTCTTCTTCAAAAAGACAAAAAGACGCCCTCACATGGTTAGATCTATACTGATATCGTGCATAAGCACGCAGGTATAGAAACCATGTGAGAACGTCTTTGTTCTACAAGTACAAGTAGATGCGTCATTGCATCGTCTAGTTTGTACATGTAGTTATATCATAGAGAATCGTTGCAATTCAAGGGTTTAGGTGTGATAACACTGTATACATCTAGGTATACAGTACTTTCAAAAAGGACTGTAGTATATTGTTTGACCTTTTATGCCTAGAAGGCGAATTTCTTCTTCTTGCTCTTCAAACTCTTCAATAGTTAAACGTTCAAAATCGAAAATAAAAGCTTGTCCGTCTTTGTTATACAAAAGCCTTCCATCATCAGTCCATTGGAATGTAAGAGTCTTAGGATCTTCTAGCGGGGCTATGGAGACACAGCGCCAGCTATAGAAGCTTTGTTCTCGGTTTATGGCTATAAGGTGATTTTCTTCATCTTTAGTGCCTAGATTAGCTGTTTTTTGTATGATTAGATACCTTTCGTTAGGAGAAAGGGTAAGAAAGCGGTTCGATTCATTGCGGTCGAAAGAACTTAACCAGCGAATACTGCTTTCTGTATGTGGTCTTGCTTCACCAATGTGATGTCTCTCAGGTCGGTTACTGCTTTTTTTGGTTTCTACTTCTAATAGGATAGTTGGTGGTGTTTGTAACCAGAGGAGGGGAGAGGTAACCCGATTTAATGCAGTAATTTGAATTACTTCTCTCGTGTCTAGAGAATAGCGAAAGGTTTCACCACGGGTACTTGATGTTTCCTGGATAAATATAATGTGATGACCTTCTGGTGACCACCGAGGATAGCGTGTGTGATAGCCTGAGACGATGGTTGTACCATGTTTACGAGCTAGGTCGTATAGTACAACAGGGCTGTCTAGGGCAATATAATCACCTTTTGGTGACCATGTAGGACTTTCAGGAGCTTGTTGTGTTTGGTGAATACTATGAATATCTTCAGAAGTAAGGTTTACGAGATAAGTGCTATAACTGTTCTGCCCATTCCAACGGTTGTTTTCTTTGACAACAGTGAAGGTAAGGTATTCTCCATTAGGACTCCAAGTGATAGATGGATTATAATAGGCGTTTTTTTCTTCTGATAACAAATCATGAATTCTTTTGGAGTCTCCTGTTGTAAGATCAACAATAAATAGTTTTTTTTGGCTAAAGAAGGCTAGAGCTGTTTTTTGATGGTTTAATTGCAGGCTAGACCAAATAACTTCATCTTTTTCACTACTGACTTTTTGTGCTGTTAGATTATGGTCTTCAGATGTTGTTTCAATATTTACGACGCTATTTTCTTCGAGGGCTTTTTCACAGATTTTCTCTAAGCTAAGCCATTGAAAGTCATTTTCTCCTACAGGTGAGATGGCATTGATTGCAGTGCACTCCATCTCTGCAACAGGTCTGGCGCTACCTTCAAGGATAGGATCAGGGATACGTTCAGAAAGAGCATAGTTAAAAATAGCAAAAAGTACTAAAGATAAAGCGGCTAAAAAAGGGATGCCTGGGATAAGACGGTTCATGGTAACCTCCTACTATGTGATTATGTAATTATTTTTTTCTAAGACAGTGCTCTATTAGACAGGGAAAGTAAGATTCCTTGTAATAGTCTTGGAAAGATTATTATGCCTCATTCTTGATGAGAAAGAAAGCTTTCCAAAAGCTCCTGCTGTAAAAACTTGCAAAAAAGTGTTAGCTGTGGTGAAATAGAGAGAAACAAAAATTAGGAGTTTGATGAAATTGAAGAGAAATCCAAAGAGACTATCTAGGACCATGATTTCTTTGGTCCTAGCTCTTTTTTTTATATTGTTAATATCCTTCTTATATTTTTGGTTCCTTAACCCTTTTCTTTTTAAGAAAGTTGATAACGTTAATTTACAATGGCACAAAGACTCTTATGGGCTTGTTCTTTTGAAGGGCTCAGATGAATCAGTCACTTTAATAGAAGACCATTTATTCACTAGACCTGTTGTCAAAGAACTAGCAGAAGGTTATTTATCACAACCATCTGTAACCATTACCTTTGAAGGTAGAGGCAAAAAGTTGGTTTTCTTAAAAGGAGACGATGGTGATTATTATCGCCCCTTACTAGCAGATCCTTTTACTTATAACGGTGGGGGCTATCATCTTAGTTGGTCTGGCGAGGCCTTAACAGAGTTACTTCAAGAACACTTTTTTACCGATTTTAGAGATCCACAAAGAATCTTACCGCTTAGAGCGCAGTTAAGACCGGAGAGTCAAGAAGGGCAACTTGCTCAGTTTATTGTAAACCACTTGTCTAATCCTCAGGGTGGTGTTTTTACAAATTTTCGTGATGATCGACCAGAGCTTGCTGATGAAGCGCGGAATCACGATATTCTTTCTGAATCTACTGGTCTCTGGTTAGAGTATGCTATTTGGACAGAAGATGAAGAGTTATATCGTCAACATGTTCGTTATGTGCGCAACTATCTAATGGGTCCTTATGGTGTTCTTGCTTGGAAAGTAAAAAGAGATAATATAGAGCAACAGAAAGCAAGTGCTCTTATTGATGATATTAGGATTGCGGCTACTCTTCTACAAGGGTATGAACTGTGGGGCGATAAACGAGATCTAATGCTAGCGCAAGCTATATTGGAAGGTGTTTACCGTTACGAGCAAGAAGCAGGTCAATGGGCACCCTGGTTTGACTGGTCTGGTGCTCCTGATACTTGGTTAGGTTGGTTTGACTCACTAGGACCTAATGGAGGAACAGTAGTACCTGTTCGTTATCTACAGCCGGCCTATCTCGCTCAATTGGCTACGATCGATGAGCGCTATGCACCGTTAGTGGAGCCCACATTAGATATTATTAGGCAAGCCGATCTTGGTAATGGTCTTTTTACGACAGATTATTCACCAGATAGAGGTGTTTTTCAGGATCGAGAAGCTGTCAATATGATTGATTCTGTGTTAGCGGCTCTTCATGGAGCACAAGCAGGTTATGTTTCTACAGCTAAGGTGAAGTTTTTACAAACAGAACTTACGAAAGGTCGTATCTGGGCGGCATATCACCGTGATCAAGGTGAAGAGCCTGTTGCTGTATCTGAATTTCGTTCACCTGCTGTCTATGCTTTAGCGGCTCAGTTTTTTTGGACTATTGGAGAGTATGATTGGGCGCAGATAGCTGTTGATCATTTGCTGCTCCACCGTATAAACGATGCAGATTCAATTTTCTATGGTGGTTTTGGTGATCCTCGTACTGGAGATTGTTATTCCTTTGATAATTTATTAGCTTTACAAGCTTTAGCTCTTGTAAGAAAAGAGCAATAAAAAATAGCCTTGATTTCAAAGTGAGATCAAGGCTATTTTTCTCTTCCTTTGCGCATATGTTTTCTTAGAGGGCGTGTCCTGTAGAGGGAGGGAAAGCCTTGGAAGTGCTGTTGGCCATTGTGTTGTTCCTAATATCTATTGCCTTAATCCTATTGGCGGCAGAGTTATTTACTAATGCTGTAGAATGGATGGGAGCTATTTACGGCTGGACTAGAGGTGTTGTGGGAAGTCTCGTAGCTGCTGTTGGTACAGCTATGCCAGAAACGATGATTCCTCTGGTAGCTATTTTCGTTTATGGTGGCTCAGAAGGCATAGAAGTAGGAATAGGAGCTATCTTGGGAGCACCTTTTATGTTAGCATCGATTGCGCTTTTTCTTGTTGGTTTTGCAGCAATTATATTGAGAAAAAATTGGAAAGCTCAGCTCAATGTGAATGTAAAGGTTTTTCAAAGAGATCTCACTTTTTTTCTAGCTGTTTTTTCTTTGCTACTGATGCCTTTATTGTTTCAGGGACATTTAATCAGCGGCTATGAAAGCTATCTTGCTATCTTATTGTTAGGTACTTATGCACTCTATGTTTTTATGACTGTAAGAGGTGGTGAAGGTGGTGTCTTAGAACCGGAAAAAGGTCTTTACTTACAACGACGACGTTCAAGGCCTTCGATTAAGGCTGTATTCGTCCAATTGACAATCGCCTTATCCTTAATGGCTTTTGGCGCTAACTTGTTTGTTAGCACTATAGAATCAATTGCTCATATTATGAGTTGGCCGGCCCTTATTGTGGCCTTTATTCTGGCACCACTAGCTACGGAGTTGCCAGAAAAAGTTAATAGTTTGATTTGGGTTTATAAAGGTGAGGATACACTTGCTTTAGGTAATATAACTGGGGCAATGGTTTTTCAAAGCACTTGTATCCCAGCTATTGCCTTGTTGGCTGGTGTATGGAAGTTAAATGAACTAGCTATCTTTGCCGCTTCACTGACTTTGTTATCAGCAGTTGTGATTTTAACTTTATTTTTACTTAATCGTAAAGTTTTACAGGCTCCCATTCTCTTAACAGGCGGTTTTGTTTATTTTATTTTTGCTTTGTGGGTATTTGAGATGGCTATATGATGGAAGGAGGTAGGAGTTACATAATGAAGACTATAGTTCATGGTAAAGCATTATTAATTGGCTTGCTAACTTCGACTGTTGTCTTTACGGCGCTTCTGATCTTAACAGCCCTTGCTCTCTTCTTTTTATCAGGACCTGTTTATTATCTCTCTTTCTGGACGCCAGTAGTGATCGCTGTAACTGCTTTTGTAGGTGCTTATAAAGCAGCTCAAAAAGCACAGTTCCTCGGTTGGCTTCACGGGCTCTTAGTTGCTCTTATGCTTTTGGGGACAGCATATCTTTTTCTCTTCAGTGCAGAAACATCATTTTTATCTTTATCGTCTTTACTAGTTGAATTAGTCCTGCTCTTTATCGCTTCTATACTAGGAGGTATGGCCGGTGTATTTGATGAATCAGAAGGTATGAAAAAGAGAAGCTCTGTCGCATAAGAAATAGCTTGCTTCCTTAAACCAAAAAAAGACCTTTGCTATAACTGCAGATGAGTGCATGTTGGCAAAGGTCTTTTTACTTCTTTTTTATTTCAGTTATAGCTTTGATTAGCAAAGTTAAGGTTTTATTTACTGGTGTATTTAAGTCAATTTCACTTCCAAGCTCTGCAACCTTACCATTTATTGCATCTATCTCTGTTTGCCGACCTTTGTGTAAATCTTGATGCATGCTGGAGAAGTTTTGACCTGTTAAAAGGGCTATTTTTTTTGTCTTTTCTACAGGGTTCGGAGCAATTGTTACTTTCAATTTTCTAGCCACAGTTTCTGCTTCTGTGACGGCTTCTTCGAGCAAAGAAAGTAGGGCATCATTTTTAAGCAAATAACCGTTAGGGACATTAGTAATAGCAGTAAGAGCATTAATGCCCACATTAACGAGTAATTTTTCCCAGATCTGCACGAGTGCGTCTTCTGTAAGGCGAGGATTTAATTGACTTCCCTCAAAGAGCAAGAAAAGTTTATCCAAGTCTTCTTTGCGATAATTATTGTTACAAGCGCCAAAGACTGTTTCTCCACGACCAGCGATACGGATTCGTCCTGGCTCTATTAATGTAGCACCAAAAGAACTAGTACCTGCAAAAACAGCGCTTTTTCCGAAGCGCTGGGCAAGCAATTCATGATTACCTAAGCCATTTTGTAAAGTCATAAATATGGTTTGCTTATGAATGAGAGGGGAGATGTCACGAAGAGCTTCTGTTGTCTGATAAGTTTTTACGAAGATTAGAATCAAATCTACAGGACCGATCTGTTCTTTTTCGGTTGTAGCTTTGACCTTATATAGTTTATGGTTGCTTCCTTCTTCAATCACTAGTCCCTGCTTATTCAAGCGTTCTACCTGTTCTGGCCAGATATCAATAAGCCAGACATCAGCTCCATTTTCTCCCAAAAAAGCTCCATAAAGAGAACCCATTGCACCTGCGCCAAGTATGGCAATTTTCATGGAACTCACCTTATTTTTTCGATTCCATGCCAAAGCTATGTTCTGGTCCAGGAAAAGCACCTTCTTGGACGTCTCTGGCAAAGTCATTTAATGCGTTAGTAATAAGGGGACGAACTTGACCGTACTGCTTTACAAACTTCGGTACAAAGCGGTCATAAAGTCCTACTAGGTCTTGAATAACTAGAACTTGTCCGTCACAGTAAGGACCTGCACCAATACCGATAGTTGGAATTTGCAGATTCTCTGTGATCTTTTGAGCAATATCATAAGGTACGCACTCTATTACAATAGCAAAAGCTCCTGCTTCTTCTAGAGCTAAGGCATCTTGGAGTAAGCTTTCTTTTGCTTCTTCTGTTTTGCCTTGAACTTTGAAGCCACCTAGTTGAGAAGCTCGCTGAGGTGTCAAGCCTATATGGCCCATGACGGGAATGCCGGCTTTTACCAGAGCCGAAATAGTTTCAGCTACTTCTTGGCCACCTTCAAGCTTAATGGCGTCTACCATAGCTTCTTTCATCAGGCGGTTGCCATTGCCTATGGCATCGGCTATCGATACATTGTAAGTACCAAAAGGCATATCGCCAATGATAAGTGTGCTAGGAGCTCCTCTGACGACAGGACGGCAATGATGAATCATGTCGTTTAAGGTAACAGGTACGGTGCTGTCGTAGCCTAGTACAACCATACCTAGTGAGTCACCGACTAGAATCAACTCTATATCTGTTTCTTCAATCATGGTAGCAAACAAATAATCGTAAGCCGTGACCATGCGAAACTTACGTCCACCCTTTTTTTCTGACTGTAGCTGGGGAATTGTAATTTTCTTTTTCACTCTTTGGTATCCTCCTGGTCTCCTTTGTAAATAGGTCCTCTATAGCCTTCAAAACCATGATGAAAGCTTGCTACATAAGGGAAATCTTGCTTAATTAGTTGTCGTACAATTTTTTTGCTTCCTTTTCCGCTATGATCCATGACAATAATTAGCTTATCTTTATGTTTTTTTAGCTCTTTGATACGCTGTGACAATTCTTGTGCAGGAATATTTATAGCGTTTTTGGCTCTTTGGGCCTCATAAGTTTCCTTGTCCCGAATGTCTAAAATTATAGCATTAGCTTTTCCTTTTAAGAGAGGCGCTGCTTGCTCATTAGTAATAGTAGGGAGATCCCAGCCCCAAAAATGACGTAAAACAAAATAGAGTATAAGCAGTGTTCCTGAGACAGTTACGAAAAAATGTATATTATCCATAGTGTTACCAATCCTCCACATTCTGTTGCATTTTCAAAATTTGACATTGAACAAGTGCTATTCTGATGGATATAATGGAAAATAGGTGAAGCATGTCAAAAAAAGGGGCTGTACTAGGTGGCAGAAGAGATTAGAATCGATTCGTTAAAGATAGAGGTAGCAGAAAAGGTTGCCTTAGAAGTTACAAATCTACTTAATAGATCAGAAAGCGAAATGGCAGGTCTTTTACTGGGAGACGTTTTCTTTCAAGAGAAAAAAGGTCATCTGGCGGCTCTCGTGAGAGTGGAAGCTTTTTTACCTGCTAAGGATGCAGAACCGATACATACAAGTGTGAAATTTACAGAAAAAACATGGGAAGACTGGGATAGGAGACGTAAAGCTTTTCCTAGCTTACAGATTCTTGGCTGGGTGCATAGTCATCATGGTTGTGGAATCTTCTTTTCGGGGCAAGATCTAACTAACCAACAGATCTATTTCCCTCGCCCCTGGCACATCGCCTGGGTCGTCGATCCCTTGCTAGGAACAGAAGGATTTTTCCGTTGGAAAAGAGATACTATGGTGGAGACACAGAAATGGAGCTTAGTTAGAGTTATAGCTCCGAAAAGCTTCAATAATTCCCCCAAAAACAACCTTACTTCTCCTTCTGCACAGGAGAGAAAAAATCCTGCTAGGAATGGGCAGGAACAGTCTGAAAAGGTCATTACGAGAGACAAGCTTACTAATAAGCAAGAAGAGACTAGTCCCCCTACTTTGGTATCACAGTCAGCGCAAGCAGAGGTTAAAGAACCGAAGGTTCACAAAATAGATGATTTGTCGCTAGATCCAATGAAGGAAATCCCATCAAAAGCTAGAACATTTAAGCAGAAAGAATGGCCTGTCGAATATGATGATTACAACGATAAGCCGAAAAGCCTATGGAAAAAAGTATTCAAGTACACTTTTTTTGCCATTGCAGTTTTTCTAGGAGGAGCACTTTCTGCTTTTGCATTTTATATTTTCTTCAGCTAAAGATAGGTCAGGCTATGGTTATTAGTAATTGAAATCTATCGATGCGGGGTGCTTTCATGATTGATCAAATTCCTGCTTTGCTTGCCGGTGATCGTCGCGTTCTTGCTCGCATGATTACTTATATTGAAAATGATGGTGAAGAGAAGGAAGACTTATTAAGAGAATTACATCATCATACAGGAAAAGGCTATGTCATAGGGATCACAGGCTCACCAGGAGCTGGCAAATCAAGCCTTACAGATCGTGTGATTACGGAGTTGCGCAAGGAAGGTCACAAAGTTGGTGTAATTGCTGTAGATCCTACGAGTCCTTTTTCAGGTGGAGCTATTCTAGGTGATCGAATTCGTATGAATGAGCATTACCTAGATAAAGGTGTATTTATTCGTTCTATGGGTACAAGAGGAAGTCTCGGTGGACTATCTCGTGCTACCAAAGAAGTGATTAAAGTGCTTGATGCTTTTGGATGTGACTTTATTATTGTGGAAACTGTTGGTGTAGGTCAGTCAGAGTTAGAAATTATGACGGCCGCTGACACAACTGTAGTTGTACTTACGCCAGGCGCAGGAGACTCAATCCAAGCTATCAAAGCAGGTATTATGGAAATTGCCGATATATTCGTAGTTAATAAGGCTGACTTACCTGGTGTAGATCGCGTTGTTACAGAGATTGAAGTAATGCTAGATCTAGGTGGTTACAAAAAAGGCGATCAAGCATGGCGACCTCCAGTGAAGAAAACAGTTTCTACAAGTGGCACTGGTGTAGATATCCTCGTTAAAGAGATTAAAGTACATCGTCAACAGATGGAAAAGACAGGTCGTCTTGACTTAGAGCGTCAGCGTCGTTTGCGAGCTGAAGTAAGTGAGATTATTGAAGTAAGAATAAAAGAAATGATTCGAGATCAGCTGGGAAGAAGTGGACAGTGGGATGAACTGTTAGAGGGAGTGATCTCTAGAACTGTCGACCCTTACACGGCAGCTCACAAGATTCTAAAAGAAGAGCTTTGGAAAAGGTCTGAACCTTGACAAAGAGGCGCAACCTTTCTAACATAGAGAAGATATAATAGTGGGAAAGCGATGATAAGGAGTAGTACACCGCCTTAACCCCTCAGAGAGGCAGACCCTTGGCTGAAAGGTTGCTGGGTAAAACGGTGGAAGTCGCCTTAGAGTGCCTTTTTCAGGAGGCCGGTTAGGACCCGTTACAATCCTAGAAGTGTCATTGTAAGATTTGTTTGCGAATTAAGTGGACTTTTCTTGTAATGGAACAAAGGTGGTACCGCGGAGCACTCCGTCCTTTGAGGATGAGGGTGCTTTTTTCATTTTTTGAGGAGGTTTCATAGTGAGTGACGTAAAACAAACGGGATTATCAAAAACCTACGATCCCAAAGAAGTAGAAGAAAAATGGTATCAAGAATGGATGGATAAAGGCTATTTTCGTGGCCCTATCGATGTAGAAGGAGAAACCTTTTCTGTTGTTATGCCACCGCCTAATGTAACTGGCAGTCTTCATCTAGGACATGCTCTAGATAATACATTACAAGATATTTTGGTTCGCTGGAAGCGAATGGCTGGATATAAAGTGCTCTGGATACCAGGTACAGATCATGCTGGTATTGCAACACAAGCGAAAGTAGAAGAAGCTTTAGCCAAAGAAGGTCAAAGTAAATATGATCTTGGTCGCGAAGCTTTTCTAGAAAGAGTCTGGGATTGGAAGCATCAATATGGCCATCGCATTACTTCACAATTGAAAAAACTAGGTACTTCTTGTGACTGGAGTCGAGAACGTTTTACCATGGATGAAGGTTGCTCTAAAGCAGTACAAGAAGTATTTATTCAGCTTTTTGAAAAAGATCTGATCTACAGAGGTAATCGGATTATCAACTGGTGTCCTAAATGTCAAACAACCATTTCAGATATCGAAGTGGAGCACCAGGAGAAAGGTGGCAACCTCTGGCATATTCGCTATCCTGTTGCAGAAGGAAAAGGTGAAGTTGTTGTTGCTACAACCCGTCCTGAAACCATGCTTGGTGATACAGCTGTAGCTGTTCATCCTGACGATGAACGTTACCAACACTTAATTGGCCAAAATGTAATTATTCCAATCATCGATAAGACAATTCCGGTTATTGCCGATGAATATGTTGATCCCTCTTTCGGTACGGGCGTTGTAAAGATTACTCCTGCTCACGATCCTAATGATTTTGAAATGGGTCTTCGTCATCATCTTCCCCAAGTAAATGTAATGACCAAAGAAGCTATAATGAATGAACATGCAGGTCCTTACGAAGGTATGGATCGTTATAGTTGTCGCAAAAAGTTAGTTTCTGATCTTGAAGATAAAGGCTACCTGGCGAAGATTGACGAACATGTTCATGCTGTTGGTCAATGCTACCGCTGTGATACGGTTGTGGAACCTATGGTATCACCACAGTGGTTTGTCAAAATGAAGCCTCTGGCAGAACCAGCTATGGAGGTTGTCCATGAGGGGCGTCTTAATTTTGTCCCTAGTCGTTTTACCAAAGTCTATCTGGGCTGGTTAGAAAACATACGAGACTGGTGCATTTCTCGCCAGCTCTGGTGGGGTCATCGTATCCCTGTATGGTATTGTGACGATTGTGACTATATTTATTGTGGCCTCTCAGAAAATGTCCCTGACCATTGCCCGAAGTGTGGAGCAACTACCTTTACACAAGATCCTGACGTATTGGACACTTGGTTCTCTTCAGCTCTTTGGCCTTTCTCGACTCTAGGTTGGCCTGAAGAGACAGAAGAGCTGAAAAAATATTACCCTACTTCCGTACTTGTAACAGGAAGAGATATCATCTTCTTCTGGGTAGCTCGTATGGTCTTTATGGGTCTAGAGTTCCAAAAAGATGTACCCTTCCGTGATGTATTTATTCACGGTTTAATACTTGATGGACAGGGAAGGAAAATGTCCAAGTCACTTGGTAACGGTGTCGACCCTATTGAGGTAATCGAACAGTACGGTGCTGATACATTACGCTTTATGCTGGTCACAGGCAATACACCAGGCAACGATATTCGCTTCCACTTAGAACGACTAGAAGGTACGCGTAACTTTGTCAATAAGATCTGGAATGCTTCTCGCTTTGCATTAATGCATCTGCATGACTACAAAGGTCACCAACCATGGGGTGAACTAACCTTAGCAGACCGTTGGATTTTGTCACGCTATAATAGTGTAGTAGGTGCTGTTACAAAAGCTCTAGAAAACTATGACATTGGAGAAGGAGCTAGACTTCTCTACGATTTCTTATGGAATGAATTCTGTGATTGGTACATTGAACTGGTAAAACCTCGTCTCTATGGCAAAGATGATACTGTCACTGATGCAGTAGCTTCTAGGCAGACGGCCCAAAAAGTATTACGTCATGTACTTAGTGGCACTTTGCAACTACTGCATCCTTATATGCCTTTCTTAACAGAAGAGATCTGGCAACAGTTGCCTCACCATGGGGACACAATCATGCTTTCGTCATGGCCAGAAGTAGATCCAAACCATGTAGACTATACAGCGGAAGAAGAAATGGCCTTGCTCATGGAGTTGATCCGTAGCGCACGTAATCTCCGGGCAGAGATGAATGTGCCGCCTGGTAAGAAAGCAGAGCTTATCTTGTTGACCGATGAAGAAAAAGCACAAAAGATATTAACAGAAGGTAAGTCTTATATAGCTAGCTTAGCAACAGCTTCAGAAGTGTCGATAAGATCTATAAAAACAGAAAAGCCTGAAGGCGCAGTTACAGCTATCGTTCAAAGGGTTGAAATATATCTTCCCTTAAAAGATCTGATTGACATTGAAAAGGAGATCGAAAGGTTACAAAAAGAGCTTGCTGTGACAGAGAAAGAATTGCAACGCCTGCAAGGCAAGTTATCGAACCAATCTTTTGTCTCTAAAGCACCTGTAGAAGTAGTAGAGAAAGAGCGAGAAAAAGCTGAAGAAGGTCAGAAAAAGAAAAAAGCTTTGGAAGAGCGGATAGGTGCTTTAAAAAGCTTATGATGACCATGGAAGAAGTAAAGCTCTACCTACAAAAGCTAAGTAAACTGGGGATAAAACCAGGCCTAAAAAGCACCACTGAGCTGCTACGGCGGCTCGGTGATCCCCATCGACAAA
The DNA here is from genome assembly GCF_008933955.1 of Heliorestis acidaminivorans. Classification (GTDB taxonomy): domain Bacteria; phylum Bacillota; class Desulfitobacteriia; order Heliobacteriales; family Heliobacteriaceae; genus Heliorestis; species Heliorestis acidaminivorans. The sequence continues at coordinate 114,062 of NZ_WBXO01000006.1, read as the reverse complement.
GCAAGCCTGAGTTTATTCATATTGGCGGTACAAACGGTAAAGGTTCAACGGCTGTCATGATAGCTTCTGTACTAGAAGAAGCTGGTTATTCTGTTGGGCTTTTTACGTCACCGCACCTGCACTGCATCACTGAGAGAACGCAAATTAATAAAAAGGCAATTGAAGAAGAAGTAGTAGCTTTACTCTTAGAAGAAATGCAGAGTCCCATTGAGGCCATGGTCGAAGAAGGTTTTGCACATCCCACAGAATTCGAAGTATGGACAGCACTCTCTTTACTTTACTATTATAGAAAGGCTGTCGATTTTGTTGTTTTAGAAGTGGGCATGGGCGGAGCTATTGATGCAACTAATGTAGTTACACCTTTGCTTTCGGTGATTACTAACGTATCGCTAGATCACCAGGATTACTTGGGTCATTCAGTGGAAGAAATTACCATAGCCAAAGCAGGAATTATAAAAAAGAATAGGCCGATTATTACAGCTAGTGAAGATCCTACTGTGCTCACCCTGCTACAAGAGAAAGCAATTAAGGAAGAAGCACCTCTGATTCAAGTAGTACGTAAGGGACCAAAACTACCTAGAGCCCAATGGGTGCACTATGATATTATTAAAGGTAAGAAAGAACTGCTAGTTGAAGGGCTTTTACGATCTTATGGACCTCTAGTTGCACCTCTAACAGGAAGACATCAACAAACTAATTTAGCTACGGCTGTTGCAGTACTTGAAGTAGTACAAGAAAGAGGTTATTCCTGGACAGAGAGTGCTCTAAAGCAAGGCCTAGTGAAAACTAACTGGCCAGGACGGCAGGAGCGGATTGGAAACATTCTTTTAGATGGTGCTCATAATGAAGCAGGTGCGGTAACGCTAGCTAAGACTTTACAAGAAGACTATCAGGGGTACAAAAAAGTAATGATTTTGGCCCTTTTAGCTGATAAAGAGCGAGAAAAGGTAGCATCTCTTTTAGCTCCCGAAGCTGATCATATTATAGTATGTCGTGCTAATCATGAGCGAGCCGGCGATTGGCTAGCACTAAAAGAAATCGTAAGCCCTTACTGTAAGTCTATACAGGTAATAGAAGAAGTAGCTGAAGCTTTACAACAAGCAGAAGAAGTTGTTACTACTTGTGAAAAGAATGGTTTTTTAGCTCTTATCGTTCTATCAGGATCTTTATACTTAGTTGCTGAAGCGCGACAGATCATATTTACTAAGAATCACAAGTATTTGTGATAAATGGTGCTTCAACATCTTCTTTTTTGCGTTATAATAAGAAGGGTATGGTTCATTATTGATTGAAGCATTTGAATACTTATTCCACATAAGTGTAACTGCGCAGAAATCTTGTAGGTAAGACAAGAATTAACTTTATTACCTTTAAGAAAGAGGGAGAGCCATTGAAATCTTATAAAATACCTGAAGCTACCATAGCTAGACTTTCGGTTTATTCCCGTTACCTGAGCAAGGTAGAACAGCAAGGCCTCGAACTCATCTCGTCTGGTGAAATTGCCGAAGGATCAGGCGTAAGTCCAGCCCATGTAAGAAAAGATCTAGCCTATTTTGGTGAATTTGGAACTCGTGGTGTCGGCTATAATGTCAAAGAATTGCACAGGCATATCTTGAAGATTTTGGGTCTTGATCTGAAATGGAAAGTAGTTATTGTTGGTGTCGGTCACTTAGGAACGGCCTTGGCTATGTATCGTGGCTTTAGAGATCGCAAGTTTGAAATTGTTTCTCTTTTTGATGTTGATGAAAGCAAATTTGGCAAGGTATACGAAGGTATTGAAGTAAAGCCATTTAATGATCTAGAGAAAATTATCAAAGAAGAGAACGTAGATATTGGCATTATTACGACTCCTACGTCTAGTGCCCAAAGTGTAGCCGATATTTTTGTGAACTCCGGTATCAAAGCAATCTTGAACTTTGCCCCCTGTGTACTTAATGTTCCTTATAATATAGAACTGCGCAACGTCGATTTGGCCGTAAATTTGGAAGTGTTGACTTTTAATATTGCTAGTAAGCAGAAAAAGTAAATAATAAAATAAGAAACAAGAAACCAAGAAAGAAACCCAAAGAATGCTTTTTCGGGTTTCTTTTTTTATTCCTTGAAAAATTTTCTGACATTAAAAAAATCTATATTAGAGAAACTAAAGGAAGAAAAAATAAGAGGGAGGGAAGACATGACCTTATCAGATCCCTATGCAAAAAATATGTTAAAAATCCACCCTTATGCTAAGAAAAAAGATGTGGTGGGGGAACTTGTGGCCATATTAGATGGTCGCTTGGAACAACGAGGTTTGCAGTTGATCAAGCCTATTTCTAGAGCCCTAGCCGTAAATGAGATTCATGAAATTATTATGACTGATGAAGATGATTCTAAGCCGGGTAGTGAGGTTAACCGCATCGCCTATCTGGCTTTCTTTGAAGTAAAAGGTGGCGGAGTTGTTGTCACAGGTGATCCAGTCTATCTAAAAGGAAAGCTTCTTGGTCATATCGCAGGCTTCGATGAGACTCATATGCCTAATCATATTAATATTGTTATTCATTCCAAAGAAAGGCTTTCTGGCATCCATCAAGGTGCCGAGATAGGGCAGCAGTTATTAATTAAAAGTCCTGATTGATTGTAAGTATCTATACATGTTTTGAACTAGTACGGTGAAACTACTTTACGAGAGCGAAATAGTACAAGGAATGGGGAGGTGATAGCCTTGTCAGTTGAAGCAAAACTGCAAGAAATGGGTCTAACGGTCCCTGAAGCTCCTAAGCCTGTCGCAGCCTATGTACCAGCAATTAAAGTTGGCGATTTTATCTATACTTCCGGTCAAATTCCATTTGTGAATGGAGAACTGAAATATAAAGGTAAAGTTGGCCAAGATCTAACACCTGAAGAAGCTTATGAAGCGGCAAAAATTTGTTGTCTCAACTGTTTAAGCGTTATTAAAGGTCAAGTTGGCGATTTAGAACAGATTAAACAGATTGTAAAAGTTGTTGGATTTGTTAATAGTGGACCTGGTTTTCAAGGTCAACCAGGTGTAATAAACGGAGCATCAGAGCTTCTAGGCCAAGTCTTTGGAACAAAAGGTCAACATGCCCGCTCGGCCGTCGGTGTGAATGAGCTTCCTCTAGATTCAGCAGTAGAAGTAGAAATGATTGTCCAAGTGAAATCATAATAGACCTTCATTTTTGAGGAGGACAACAATGGCCAACGCCAAATATAAATTTCAATTGTATCGACATCTTCAAGCTAGTATCCCACAGATTTACGGTGAAGCCAAAAAAATGGCTGATGAGATCGGCATACCACCAGAGATTCGCGGTAAGTTTGGCTTGACAGGAGCTATTTCTGGCTGTCCTGCACCACTTCGTAAAGATGTAGCAGAAGCTACAGAGCGTGGTGGTAATGAAGTCATTCCACTGGCTAAACTAGTCGATGAAATCCGTGAAATTGTCAAAGACGTCTATGGTGATGAATGGGACGTTGCGCCTACAAGTACTTGTGAGGCCGCACTCTGGCTATGTTTTGATACCTTAATGACACCTCCAAACTTAGGTCGTGGTGATAACTATCGTGCGCGTTACATTGCGCCTTACGAAAAGCATATGCACCATCAAGCAGCCTATGGTAGACCTTTTCCACCAAAATACAAAGATCTGTATGCTGATCGTGGCACTACAGCCGGTGAATATGGCTTCTATGGTAAGCGTCAAAACAACTTAGATACAGTTATTGTACCTTTAGCAGGTGCTAAGTACCCAGTTCATGGTATTAAAGCCCATCCTGTGCCTCTCTTGACAGAAGTAGACCCTGAAAGCGCTATCGAACAGATGGCTCTAGCCGCAGAAGTGCATGCCCCTTATCTAACAGGCTTTACTTCGATTGGCTATGATACACCAGGTTACGGTTATGGCGTGAAAGATGAAGATGGCTCTCCTCTCTTAATGAAGCGAATTGGTGAGCTTGCTCATGAATACAACGTCCCCTTCTTAGTCGATAACGCTTGGGGTATACCTTTCGTTGGTACTGACCCTCGCAAAGTAAATGCCGATTTGATTGTTTATGCTATGGACAAAGCGGCTGGAGCGGCTACCTCAGGTCTAGTCATTGGTCGTGAAGATCTAATGGTTTCTGTCCGTAGAGCTATCGGTATGCAAGGCGATCGCTGGGGCACTACAGCTTCTTACGGTAAAGCAGCTTACGTTACTTTCGATCCTGGTAAAGAAGCTTTGCTCAGCCAAGTACAAGCCCTACGGACATTGCGTGACAATCCAGAAATTATGACAAGACCAGTTGACGATCTAGAGCGAATTGTAAAAGAAGAATTCGAAAAGCTTAACCCCAAAATTCGTCAAGGTATTATTATTTCCAAGAGCTACAACTCGCAAGCTGTGGAAGTTAACTATGAAGGCACTTGGAAAAATAATGAGATTGGCTTCCCCATCTTTGCTATTGAAGATATGTATGCCGGTAGTAATATTCTGCAAACAGGTCTAGCACAAATGGGCGTTATACCAACTATTGCCTATGATGCTAATATCTATATCTCCCCAGGACTAGGCACAACAGATGAGCATGGTCAAATTATCGAAAACAATATGCGCTACGGTGTTAGAGCCCTCGTGCAATTGATGGAGATTGTAGGACGTCACGCTGGCCTAGTGTAAAGAAGGGAGTAATATAGTACTATGCCAAAAATCGTAGTTGTAGGCGGTGGATGGGCTGGTTGTGCTGCAGCCATCGCGGCTGCTAAAACAGGTGCTGACGTTGTTCTTTTAGAGCGTACCGATATGTTCTTAGGTACTGGCCTCGTTGGTGGCATTATGCGCAACAACGGTCGCTTTACAGCCACTGAAGAAATGCTGGCCTTAGGTGGCGGTGATCTTTTTGAAGTAACAGATGCAGTATCCCGCCACAAAAATATTGAGTTTCCCGGTCACAAGCATGCTAGCCTCTATGATGTGGCTAAAGTTGAGCCTGCTGTCAAAGAGAGAATGAATCAATATGGCAATATTGAATATCGTACAGAAGCTCGGGTTAGAGATGTTCAAATGGAGGGCTCTAGAATAACGGCAGTCGTTCTGGAAGAGACTGATGTTATTCAAGGTGATAGCTTTGTTGATGCTTCTGGTACAGCAGGTCCCCAAGGCAACTGTACTAAATATGGCAATGGCTGTGCCATGTGTGTCTACCGCTGTCCTACCTTTGGAGGTCGTGTATCTATTGCCGCCAAAGCAGGTGTAAAAGAAATTATTGGTCGCAAAGCCGATGGTTCCTTAGGTGCTATGTCCGGTTCCTGTAAACTTCACAAAGATTCGATTCGTCATGATATTATCGAAGAAATGGATCGAACTGGTGTAGCTATCATTCCTATACCAGAAAAATTGCGTAAAGCAGATTCTCTATCTCAAAAAGCTTGTCAACAATATGCACTCAAAGAATTTGCTGATAATGTGATTATTCTCGATACAGGGCACGCTAAACTGATGAGCCCCTTTTATCCTCTTGATAAATTGCGTCAAGTACCTGGTTTTGAAGATGCTCGCTTTGAAGACCCCTATTCTGGCGGTATTGGAAACTCCGTACGTTATCTGGGCATGTGCCCTCGTGATAATACTCTTAAAGTACAAGGTAACGTTGATAACCTCTTCTGTGCAGGTGAAAAAGCAGGCTTACTAGTAGGCCATACAGAAGCGATTGTTACAGGTACTTTAGCAGGACACAATGCGGCTAGAGCGGCTGTGAAGAAGGAACTATTAGAAATTCCCCAAGAGCTTGCTGTAGGTGATGCGATTGCTCATGTAAAAGAGCAAATGGGGACAGAAGATGGCTTAACTAAGAAATACACTTTTTCTGGATCTGTCTATTTCCAACGCATGAAAGAAAAGAACCTTTATACAACTGATGTAAATGCTATTCAGCAAAAGGTTCAAACAGCAGGTCTCTCTGGTGTATTCGCTCAACCATTGTCTTGAGTCGTAGGTGAGCAACCGTAATGGTGAAAAAAGCAAGGTCCGGGTATGCCTGGTCCTTGCTTTCCTATAAGTAACGGTTGTAAAAAGGAGGCGGTGGTCATCGGATACTGGACTTGGCTTTATGGCTTAAATGGTAAAAGTCCTTCTGGATATCGAGTCGGCCATAGAGTAAGACAACAGCTTTTCTTTTCCCATAGGGCTGAGGACGATCAAAGGAGGAAGTAAGCGTTGACCGAGGCGATGCTATCTCATGTAATGGATGCTCTAGATGTAGAAACCTTTTTGGTTTGCTCAAGTGAAAATGAAGGAAAAGATCGTGCCATCGGCTTGATGCGCTCCTTAGGCTTTCAAGATGTTGATATTGTCTATATTCATTATGCTGGTCCTGGTGCACGGGTAAGAGTAAGAGCCTATATCTATAGACCAGGAGATAATTATGCTTGGGTTACCGCCCAAGAGTCAAGACAATAAAAAGAGAGGGACATGCCAGTGGTGACCTGTCTAGAACGACGCAAAATATTACTGGTACCGCTTGATCCCGTTCATGATATTGGACTAAAAATGATTCGTCGAGGACTTGATAAAGCAGGACACAAAACTTTGTTACTGCCGCCTGACTTACCATCGGAAGAAATTATTTCTATGATGAGTAAAGAACAGCCCGATCAAGTTTTGATCAGTCGTACTTTAGGTTATGGTGTTGCTGAATTGTTGGCTCGTTTTGCTGACTTAGCTGATGCCGCCGGTTTACGAGACAAAATGGGGCTCGTTATTGGTGGAATGGCTATTAGACCTGAATTAGCTGCAGAACTAGGTTTTGATGCAGGCTTTGGACCTGGTACGTCAGTAGAAGAAGTAGTAGCTTATGTTGAAGGACGTCCTTATCAACGGGATGCCAACAAAGTGAAGAAAACAAAAGCAGATCTGACAGCCAACTATACTTATCAGTACCGTCATAATGCTATCGGAGAATTGCTAGATCGAATTGCTGATGGAATTCTAGGATGGGTACAGGGCAAAACTTCACCTGCTATTCAAAGAAGTCGTTTACGTGATAACTTGTGGGATATTGAGCAGTGGCGACTAGGAAATATAAACAAAGATTTTACTGAGGCCTACTCTGCTTTATGTGATCCTATAGCGGAAGCCTACTATCGTAGTGGAGAAGTTCATCCCAAAACAAGACAACTAAGAGCTGAAGAAATTGAAAGACTAGAAGCTTATCTGACAGACACAAAAAGCCGTATGGAGCCAGCTAAAGTTCAACATTGGGAAGAAGGACAACCAAAAGTTTTTATCCAGTATGGTACAGGCTGTCCTTTCATGGATATTGCCCACATCAAATTATCAGAAGCCTGGGGTGCTGATGGTGTTGTTCACTTCGATCCTTCTTGGGGTGCTAGAACAGAAGGTTTTATTGGTGATTTTTTAACTCATCAGGAAGATGGTTCAGTAATAACACCTGAAAATTTATCGTGGACAAAGGCAGGACTGGAAGAATATACACTCTGGCAAGTACGGGCTCATCGCGGCTTGAATACACCTGAAACAGTTGTTCTAGCAGGCAAGTTAGGTGCAGATCTAACCAAAATTAATATAGCCTATGGTTCTCTAGCGGCAGGTACGGACCCAGCTCGTCTTACTGTAGATGGTGTAGAATCAATTAAAATGGCAGCTAAGTACAATCTTCCTTTTGATGTAGTTACGAATGAAGAACTAGCCGGTGTTCCAGCACACAAAGCTTTTGCAGGCATGCTGATTGTGGCTGCTTTAGGTAGAAAACTTGGTGGCAGACCGATACTGCAACCTCTTTTCTGCTACAGCCCTGAAGTTATGATTAGCGGTCAGATGGAACAAAATTATATTGATTTTAATGCCGCCAAAATCAAGGCCCTGCGCAAGATTATGGATGCTCCTATTTGGCCTGGAGCTCCCATTGGTTTCTTAACGCAGACAGAAGATCGAGTTCAATCTTCAATGACTACTTCACTCCATGCCGCACTGGCCGCATCACTTCGAGTCGATGCCATATCTATTGCATCATCTGATGAAGCTTACTCTGGTGGACCGATTGTAGCTGCTTCAAGATTAGATACCTTAACGGCTGTAAAAGAAGGTTTTCGCTTTTTTGGGGAAGGTCGAGTAGAAGCAACATCTATGGCTGATAGATGGGCTGATGAGATGGTTCAGAATATCGAAAAAGTTTTAAAAGACGTTGCTGACGCGCCTTCTTTTGTTGATGCTCTTTATAACGGAATTTTAGGGAGCAAAGAAGAAGGGGCTTATCCTGGTCGAGGTGGACGGGATACGATTCAAGTAGAATGAAGGTCATCGGTATAGCCGGTACAGCCAAGAATACGGGCAAGACTACAACTACAGCGGCATTGCTTCAAGAAGGTTATCGTCGTCACCGTAAAATGGCTATTACCTCTATCGGGTACGACGGTGAGGAACTAGACAATGTTACGGGCCTACCAAAACCAAGATTATGGTTGGAAAAAGGCACGATTGTAGCTACAGCGAGAAAATGTCTTGCCCTGTCTTCGGCTGATATTCAAGTCTTGGAAGATAGCTCTATTAAGACAGCTCTAGGTACTATAGTAATCGGAAAAGTAGCAACAGAAGGATTAGTAGTAATTGCTGGGCCTAATAAAGCTTTTGAGCTTGTAAGAGTGAAAAAGCTCTTGGAAAAGTACAAGCCTAATTTGCTTTTTGTAGATGGTGCATTGAATAGAATGGCTCCTATGATAGAAACAGATGGCTTGATTTTAGCAACAGGAGCGGCTCGACAAATTGATCCAGCTTTGTTAGCCTTAGAAACTTCAGAGATATCTACAGCTTTCCGTTTACCATTAGCTTATTTCTCCAAACTTGGTAATCAGCCAGGCTTTGTTTATTGGCAAGATAACCATTGGCACGTGAAGCCTTTGGCACAGAATTTGCTTATAACATCAGCAGAGGGAGAAGAATTAGCTGAATTAGTCTCTTCTAACCTAAAAGAAGGGACCAAAGGTTATATAAACTTACCGGGTCTAGTAACGACCAAAGCGATAGATAAATTTTTAGAAAAGACAGCTGATCAGATAAAAGGCTGGTCTATTCATTTTCGAGATCCTGTCAGTCTCTTGCTAAGTAGCAGTCCTCGTGAAGTTGGCCAAATGATAGAAATGATTCAAGAAAAGGGTTTGAAGGCAAAAGTGCGCAGAAAAATTCCACTACTTGCAGTAACAGTAAACCCCTTTTTCCCCGAGTATGATGCTGGTGCTCAGCTCTACCGTTCACGATTTTTACCTAAAGGCTTACTAGAATCACGAATGTACAAATTGCCTCTTCCGGTTTTCGACGTAAAAAGAAAGGGAGCTCTCTATCTTTGGCGTAAATCGATCGGTTTTTGAGGAATAGGCTGGATTAGAGAAGGATTTTAGGGTAAACTGACGAATAAAGAACGAGTTACTAGGGAAGACCGGGAGTGTTCCCGGCTTTCTTTTTTGTGATTTATAAGGAGGGTAGACTTGTGAGAACCTTTCGTGGAGGGGGTTCCCGAAGAGTCGGCATCCTCATCGTTTTACTGATAGCGGGTGCCATTATTGGCTCCTTAATTGGAGAGGCTTTACGTCCTGTTTTACCCTTTCTCGTTATGAGCAAAGACCTAGCCTTAAGTCCTACGCGCATTGATTTAGTAGCTCTGAACTTTACCTTTGGGTTTACGATAAAACTGAACGTAGCCGGTGCTTTAGGTATGATAGGTGGTTATTTCCTCTATCGCCATCTTTAATGAAAAAGTGAGGCGCTTGATTTGAATCTCATCTTAGCTTCTGCGTCACCACGACGCAAAGAATTATTGGAAGGATTGAATGTTTCTTTTCAAGTACTTCCAAGCCATTTTGATGAAAATAGCGCAGAACATATCTCAATTGAAAAACGTGTTCTACATCTAGCTCTCGGTAAAGCGAAAAAGGTTGCCCCGCAAGTAACAGATGGAATTGTAATAGGTGCCGATACGGTAGTGATTTTTAACAATCTTATCCTTGGAAAGCCTGAAACAGAGCAAGAAGCTCGCCAGATGTTAGAAAGCATGTCTGGTTGTTCCCATAGAGTCATTACTTCTCTTGCACTTATTGAAGTAAAGGAAGGCCAAGAAGTAAAAGAAATAAGTGCTGCTGAAGAAACTACTGTTTTTTTTCGTAGTTTAAATGATGAAGTTATAGATTGGTATCTGGCAACTGGTGAAAGCTATGATAAAGCAGGTGCCTACGGGATTCAAGGTTATGGAGCTTTGTTAGTGGATCGAATCGAAGGAGATTATTTTAATGTTGTAGGCTTACCTTTACGATTACTAGACTTATTATTAGAAAATTTGGGCTATACGCTTCGTCGATAGATTATGGTTATTCAGTTATTCATTAGACAATAATGGGAACATCATCAAAAAGTACAAGCTAATCTATTGTGTTTTTATCTGACGAATCTGTTCTAATTTTTTTAGCCGTTCCCCATATTATGGGGGGATTTCGGTGAATATGGACTACTCAAGATTGAGGTTAAAAGATCTACCTAGTGAGTTACGTCCTAGAGAACGGATGGACAAAGCTGGTCCACAAGTATTATCCAATAGTGAGCTTTTAGCCATATTATTAAGAACGGGAACTCAACAAGAAACGGCTTTAGACTTAGCCAACAAAATCTTGAAACAAGGTGGCTTGCGCTTTTTAGCAGAAGCTTCCATGGAGGATCTTCAAAGTATCAAAGGACTTGGTATAGCTAAGTCTGCCCAAATTAAAAGTGCTGTGGAATTAGGACGAAGGATTTCTGCAAGTTCACCAGAAACAAGAACTATTATTCGCTCTCCTGAAGATGTAAGTCGTTTGGTTATGGAAGAAATGCGCTTTTTGGACAAAGAAGTTTTTCGAGCTCTTGCTCTTAATACCAAAAATCATGTCCTAAGTATTGAGAATATATCTGTTGGAAGTCTTTCTTCAGCTATTGTTCATCCAAGGGAGCTTTTTAAGGCCCTCATTCGCAAAAGCGCCGCCGCTGTGGTGTTATTACATAATCATCCCAGTGGCGATCCGACACCTTCTAGGGAGGATCGGGAAATAACGCGTCGAATTGTAGAGGGAGGAAGAATTTTAGGGATTGAAGTGTTAGATCATATTATTATTGGTGATAATCGCTACGCTAGCTTGAAAGAGCTAGGATACATGAGTTAAACCATAGTTAGAGCTCACATCAATAGGAGATACAATTAAGGAGAAGACGATCATGTTTACCAAAGATTTGGGCATTGATCTTGGCACGGCCAATACGCTGGTACATCTTAAGTCTAAAGGAATTATTTTACGGGAGCCTTCTGTTGTTGCTATTCAACGTGATACAGGCGCTGTAATGGCAGTCGGTGAAGAAGCTAAGCAGATGATCGGACGAACGCCTGGTAATATTACAGCTATAAGACCTATGAAAGATGGCGTCATTGCTGACTTTGATATCACTATGGCCATGATCCGTTATTTTATAAGAAAAGTCTTAAAAGGATCGAATTTCTTTACACGAGTTAGAGTTGTAATTTGTGTTCCTTGTGGTGTTACGGCCGTTGAAGAGCGGGCAGTAAAAGAAGCGGCTATTCAAGCTGGTGCACGAGAAGCCTATCTGATTGAAGAGCCTATGGCCGCCGCTATTGGAGCAGGCTTGCCTGTTCATGAGCCTACAGGGAATATGGTTGTAGATATTGGTGGAGGTACAACGGAAGTTGCCGTTATTTCTTTAGGTGGTATTGTTACTGCTAAGTCTATTCGTGTAGCTGGTGATGAAATGGATGAAGCCATTTCTCATTACATTAAGAGACAATACAATCTTGCTATTGGAGAGCGAACTGCAGAAGAGATAAAAATAAATCTTGGCTCAGCTTATCTAGAGCGTCCAGATGAGTTTGCTAAAAAGATGGATGTTCGTGGAAGAGATCTCGTTTCGGGCTTACCCAAGACTGTTCATGTATCAGCAGAAGAGATTCAAAAAGCTATGGCAGAGCCCGTATCTTCTATCATTGATGCCATAAAAGTTTGTTTGGAGAAGACGCCACCGGAACTAGCAGCAGATCTGATGGAACATGGCATTGTAATGGCCGGAGGTGGCTCGCTTTTACAAGGCTTAGACAGACTTGTAAGTTTACAAACAGGAATGCCTGTTTATATTTCCGAAGAGCCTTTATCTGCTGTAGCCTTAGGGACAGGAAGAGTTCTAGAAAACATTTCTGCTTTACGCCGTGTGCTTATACCACAGAAGCGGCTAGGCTAATAAATATTAAGGTCAAACAGAAGGAGGAAGACCGTTGGCACGCCCACAACTCAGGAAGACACTGATTGTCATCGGTCTTGGCGCTTTATTAGGCCTAGGCCTTCTTCGTATGACAGCAGGAGAGCGTATCGACAATAGTCCTGTTGAGCGCTTTGCTCAGGCTGTGCTTGCGCCCATACAAATGGGCTTTTCCTATGGGACACAAAGTCTCGGTGGATTGGGTCAGTCTGTTTTGAATTATAAGCAAGTGACAGAAGAAAACGAAGCTTTACATACGGAGAAGGGAGAGCTTCAACGTCAAGTAAGTTTGTTGAAGCAGTACCAATTAGAGAACATTCGATTAAAAGAGTTGCTAGGCTTCAAAGAAGAAAAGGAGCAACAGTACGATCTGGTATCAGCTCGGGTTATTGCTCGCGATCCTTCTACCTGGTTTAGTACTCTTACTTTAGATCGAGGTTCCCGCGATGGAATTGCTCGCAACATGGTGATAATTAACAATGATGGCTTAATTGGTCATGTGGTTTCTGTAACACCTTTTTCTAGTCAAGTTTTGTTAATTATTGACCGTGAAGGACCTGTGCCTGGTCTTATTGAAGTAACCCGAGAGCCTGGTATTGTTGAAGCAAGAGCTGATGGTTCTGGTCTGTTACAAATGATTAATCTTCGACGGGATGGGCTAGTTCAAGAAGGACAACTTGTTTTAACTTCAGGTCTCGGCGCTATTTACCCTAAAGGATTAAAGATTGGCTATGTTTTAGATATACTACCAGAACCAAATGGTTTAACGAAAAGAGCGACCATCCGACCTGCTGTAGACTTTCAACGTCTTGAGGAAGTTTTTATTATTAGAAATGTCTATAAAGAGGAAGGGGCCGAGGACTAGTGCGCTATTTGCTCATAACGCTTTTTCTAGTTCTGGCAGTGGTCTTACAAACTACTTTTTTTCACACTTTTTCAATTCAAGGGATTGGTCCCAATCTAGTTTTAATTTTGGTAGTATTTTTCTCTCTCTTACAGGGAAGTAGAGCTGGTAGTTTTTTTGGTCTCTTGGCAGGTTTGTTTTTAGATTTGATTTCAGGTCGTTATATTGGCTTAAATACACTGACCTTAGCCGCTGTAGGAGGACTGATCGGTCTAATTGAAGGTCGGCTCTATAAAGACAATTTACTCGTTCCTATGGGAGCAGTTTTGGTAGCTACCATAATTCTTAACTTATTGGCTTACCTTTTAGCTCTTTTTGCCGGTCTTCAGATTACTTTCAAAACATTATGGATGACTCTCTTGATCCAAGCTTTATATAATACAGCCTTGGTGCCCCTTTTTTATGGAAAGTTTTATCACTCTACAACACAAGGTTGGCTCCGTAAGGAAGAGGTGGGATCATGAGCAAAAATTTTGTCGATCTTTCAAATAAGACCATTAGCGAGTTACCCAAAGAGTCTCCAGCTGTAAAAAGACGTAAAGAGCTAGAGAAAACTTTGCGTATTTTTGCAGTTATTACAATGGTTTTATTTGTTTTTCTTTTTTCTCGTCTTTTTTATTTACAACTTATGGCTAGCGATGATTATCAGACTACATCAGAACGTAACCGTCTTCGCTTGTTGCCTATAACAGCCATGCGTGGAGATATTGTTGATATTAATGGCGTCACTTTAGCTACTTCTGTGCCAGTCTATTCTGTTTCCATAACCCACTTAGATGCAAGGTATAAAGAAACAGAAGAGGAAGTGGTCGAGAAGGTAGCTTCTATTTTAGGTCAAAACGATCCACGTATTACGCCTGAATATATAAAAGATCAGATTAATAAAAGCAGATCTCGTCTTTATGAACCTATTTTAATTAAGTCTGGTTTAACAGAAGAGGAAGTAGCTATCCTTGAAGAAAAGCGATATGAGCTGCCCGGTGTGGTTGTAGAGAAAGGGCCTGTTCGCTATTATCCAACTTACGGTGACAGGCAGATTGCAGGCCACCTGCTTGGTTATGTTCGAGAGATTAGCCGTGACGAAATGGAGCGTTTTGCTGAAGATAATTATCGATTAGGGGATATGATTGGCAAAATAGGTTTAGAGCGTGCATTCGAGAAATATTTACGAGGACAAGATGGGTTTCAACAAGTAGAAGTAAACGCTTTCAATCGTCCCATTCAAAGCTTTTATACACAAAACCCTACGCCAGGACAGCAAATAGCTCTTACTATTGATGCTGAGATACAAAACAGAATGGAAGAAGCGATGGATGAAACGCTAGAGAGGTTACAGAATACCTTTCCCAAAGCCCAAGCCGGTGCTGCTGCTCTCATCGATGTACGTAGTGGCGCTATATTGGCTATGGTTTCTAGACCTAATTTAGATCCTAACGACTTTATTGGTCTAATGGACCAGGCTACTGCAGATTATTATCACAATTCCAATCCACCAGCTTTTATCAATCGAGTTTTTCAGTCTGCTTATCCCCCTGGATCAACTTTTAAGCCAATTACAGCACTGGCTGCTTTAGCGGCAGGGCGCCTTAACCCTAGTGAGACAGTAAATTGCACGGGAGCTTATTGGGAAAAACCTTATATTCGTTGCACTGGTGTTCACGGAGCAGTTGATCTGGTTCGAGCCATGGCTACTTCGTGCAACGTTTATTTTCAAGAGATGGGTCGAAGAGCAACCATTGATAACGTCAGTTTGGTAGCTAGAGAATTTGGTCTGGGTGAAGAGACAGGGATTAATCTGCCTGGCGAAGAAATTGGCTTAATGCCAGGTCGTGATTGGAAAAGAGCCTGGGGTAACTCTTATGCTCTAAATCGCCAAAAAACTAGGCTAAAAGAACTTGAGAAGCAGACGGAGGAACAACTTGCCCTCGTCCAAATGGAGGAAGAACGGGAGCAGATTCTAGAGAAAGATGAGCGGATTCGCAAAATTATTGAGCGGGACTATCAAAATGATCTGAATTACTGGCCTTTTTGGCAGGCTTTCGAGACTTATAACACATCCATTGGACAAGGACGAAATCAATATACAGTCTTACAATTAGCCAATTATGTAGCGACTTTGGCTAATGGGGGAACACGCTATGAGCCTTACTTAGTAGACCGCATCGAAAGAGAAAACGGTGAAGTTGTTCATCGTTTTGAACCTACAGTAATGCATCGAGTTTCATCTACTTCAGCTGAAGAAATGGCTGCTGTAAGAAGATCTATGCTGGCTGTTACGGAGCCTCGCGGTACGGCATACCATATTTTCCACGACTTCCCCGTTAGGGTAGCTGGCAAAACAGGAACAGCAGAAACAGGTCGTGTTGGTGATAGCAATCAAAATCGTGATTTTCATGGCGTATTTGTTGCTTTCGCACCTTATGATAACCCTGAAGTTGCTTTTGCTGGTGTTATAGAATATGGCTATCATGGGGGATCGTCCGCTGGTATGGTAGCGAAAGCAGTTTTTGAAGAATACTTTGGCTTTAATCAAAGAGAATAAAAAAATTAATCTATCGAAGCTATTTAGTCGAAAAATGTTAAACGAGGCGTTCTTCCTCGTTTTTTTCTTTTTCTTGAAGGATTTTACTCTTTAGCGTAGAATTTATTGTTGAATTAAAATGGTAAAAGTATGGAAATTGCCTGAGAGGCTGGGGTTAAGTAGCAATGAAAAAGGCAGACATAGTGATCAAAGGTAGCAAAGAAGGCTTGACCTTCTTCCTTGACTCTGAGTGTGAATTTTCTTCTTTGGTAACTGCAATTGAAGAAAAATTAGGCTCTGCCGATAACTTTCTCATCGGAGCTAATGTGTCAATTGATGTAGGCTCTAGAGAACTTACAGAAGAGCAGTTAGGACAACTAAAGGCGCTTTTCCCTTCTTTTGGTTTGATTGTACGGGCGATCAATACTTGGTCTGAAGCCAAAAGTGTTGACGATCAGGAGGAGGTAGCCACAGTGAAAGGGAATAGGGAACGAATCTATCAGATTGCCAACCACTTATACGAAGCTAATGAAAGCTCTGGGAAGAAAAAAGAAGATGGTAATAAAAACATTGTGTCACCAACTGACGGAGAACTTGTAGAAGTACAAGAAAGATCTTACATACCTGATTCTAAGGAAAGTAAGAACGAGGTAGAAGAGTCTGCTATGATAGACAAGCAGGGTGGCGACGAGCAGACGCTTTTAATTCAGAGAACATTACGATCTGGTCAGAGGGTACGTTACCCTGGTCATGTTGTGATCATGGGGGAAGTCAATCCTGGAGCAGAAGTGATTGCCGGTGGTAATATAATTGTGCTTGGTAGCTTTCGTGGCGTTGCTCATGCTGGCGCATTTGGTTCAACTGAGGCTATTGTCATGGCTTTTCGTTTACAACCAACTCAATTACGCATTGCCGACCATATTACCCGACCTCCCGATGAAGGGGATGCGGGACCGGAACATCCCGAAATTGCTCGTATCCGAGATGGTATGGTAACGATTGAACGGTACCAATACGGTTCAAAATCATTTGGAAAAGACTGAGGAGGAAGTCTAATGGGTGAAGTAATTGTTATCACCTCAGGTAAAGGCGGCGTTGGTAAAACAACAACTACAGCTAATATTGGTACAGGCCTTGCTTCTTTAGGATATAAAGTAGTACTGGTAGATACTGATATCGGTTTACGCAATTTAGATGTGGTTATGGGTTTGGAAAATCGGATTGTTTATGATATTGTTGATGTAACAAGTGGACAAGTAGTTGCTTCTAAAGCACTTATTCGAGACAAAAGATTTCCTGATGGTAGATTAAGCTTATTACCAGCGGCGCAAACAAAAGATAAATCGGCTGTTAATCAGAAGCAAATGCTTGAACTTTGTGATGAGCTAAAAGCAGAATTTGACTTTGTACTTATTGATTGCCCTGCAGGCATAGAACAAGGGTTCAAAAATGCTATCGCTGGTGCGGAAAAAGCAATCGTAGTTACAACGCCTGAAGTATCAGCCATTCGTGATGCCGACCGGGTTATTGGTCTGCTGGAATCATCGGGTATACGCAATCCTAGATTGGTTATCAATAGGCTTCGACCTGGAATGGTTCGTCAAGGTGATATGATGTCAATAGAAGACATGGTTGATATTTTAGCTATTGACGTCTTAGGAGTTGTTCCCGAAGATGATTCTATCTTGATTTCAACTAACAAAGGTGAGCCTGCTGTTTTAGATGAACAATCTCGGGCTGGACAAGCTTATCGCAATATTACACGTCGCATAACTGGAGTAGACGTACCTTTGATGGATTTAGAGCAACCTGATAGTTTTATGGACAAAGTTCGTAAGATCTTTGGTTTCCGTCGCTGATAGTAGCTAGAAAGGGGGCATAGTAATGGCGGTGCTGGATTTCTTACAGCGTATTTTTAGTCGTGACAATATGTCGGGTAGTAAAAACGTGGCCAAAGAAAGACTTCGTCTTGTTCTTGTCCACGATCGAAGTAGTGTTTCTCCCGAAATATTGGAGTCACTTAAAGAAGATCTAATTAAGGTCATCTCTAATTATATGATCATCGATGAGAGAGCACTTGAAGTTAGCTTAAGTAACGAAGATAGCTCTGTTGCTCTGGTGGCTAATATTCCGATACTAGACATAAAACGGAGAGACTAATAGTGGAAACTCATGACCTTTCTTACAATTGTAAGGAAGGCCTTTTTTTTGAACCTGTTATAGCCTATAATTATAATGTTCTAAATATCGTAATATTCAAAGCACTATAAGGAGGATGCCGTTTTGGATCGAAAATTTATCAAAAACGTAGACTGGACGCTAGTAGCCCTAGTCGCCCTCCTTATGACTTTTAGCTTGATTGTTCTTAGTAGCGCTTCTGCCAATATTGGAGCTGATCGATGGGATTTTGTTCGTAAACAGGCATTATGGATGGGAATAGGTTTGGCGGCCGCTATTGCTTTGGTCTTTGTTTCTTATCAGAATGCGGCACGCTATTCCTGGTATCTCTATGGCTTTACGTTACTGTTGCTTTTATCAGTTATAGTCTGGGGCACGGATATTAACGGTTCTCAAAGATGGATTAAGTTTGGTACTTTTCAGTTTCAGCCATCAGAACTTGCTAAACTATTATTGATCGTAACTTTTGCTGATTTTCTTTCTAAACGTTATGGAAAACTTAATACAATTACGGACTTACTGCCTTGTTTCCTCTACATGGCCCTTCCAATGGCTTTAATCCTAATTCAACCAGACTTGGGTACTTCTCTTGTTCTAGTAGCTGTAATGATGGGTATGTTACTTATAGCTGGTGCGAACAAAAAGATTCTCTTATCACTTACAGTCGGTGGCTTTGCTATTATTAGTACAGCTCTGGCAGGCTACTTTTTTTGGGGTTTATCTTTGCCGTTACAGGATTATCAGATTATGAGGCTAGTTATCTTTTTTAACCCCGACATGGATCCAGCTGGATTTGGCTACCAGATTCGTCAATCCTTAATTGCCATTGGTTCTGGTGGATTAATTGGGAAAGGACTATACAATGGCAGTCAAGTGCAATTGAATTTTTTACCTGAACATCATACTGACTTTATTTTTGCAGTTGTTGGTGAAGAGCTAGGGTTTATAGGTGCCGCAGCATTACTGTTGCTTTTCATGTTCCTTATTTTACGGTCTATTCGTATTGCTTTAGATGCACGAGATGTATTTGGATCTTTAATAGTAATGGGTATTGCCTCGATGCTTCTCTTTCAAGTGCTTGTTAATGTTGGAATGACGATCAGTGTTATGCCTATCACGGGCCTACCACTGCCTTTTGTAAGCTATGGGGGAACTTCCATGCTTACAAATATGATGGCGCTGGGCCTACTCTTGAACGTCCACATTCGCAGACAGACCATCATGTTTTAAGGGTGATTAAAAAGTGGCATTAGAACAGTTAAAAGTAAATGATTTGATTCAGATTCTGATTCCTCCAGGAAGTATATTTTCGGGTCATCATAAAAGTCGTATTGAGGATATGAGTGATGATAAGCTCATCCTGGCTTTGCCTTTTAAAGAAGGACAACCGATTCCGATGCACGTAAAAGAGAGAGTTATTTTCTACAAAATAACGGACAGTGGTATATGGGTTTATCAGACTCAAGTATTGTCTCGGAAGGCTCATCCGATTCCTGTTATAGAGGTCGATCGACCTCTCAAAGCCGATAAGGTGCAAAGGCGGAATTTTTATCGATTCCCTATCGTCTTAGAAACGGATTATGCCAAAATAGATGAGCAAAAAGATCCTATTGATTGGGAATGGCTTAGCTGTAGTATTCGGAATATTTCTGGTGGTGGCTTGCTTTTACTATGTCAAGAGCCCCTAGAAAAAGATAATAAACTTTTTGTGAACATACCATTACTGCAGGAACAGTTACGAATGAAAGGTATCATCAGAAGGGTTTCAAAAGTACAAGAACAACGGGAGACCTCTTACTATATCGGATTAGAATTTATAGAACCTACTCGAGTAGAGCAGGAGAAAATTATTCAATTTATTTTTGCTCGTCAAAGAGAGAGGCGCAATCAAGAGCTATGATAATAAACTAAAAGGGGATACTCTATGACCACTATCTCCAAACCTTCGCTAGCTTTGACAATAAAAACACCGCAAACAGGCTGGTTTTGCCGATGGTGGAATCGACGTACCACATTGCAAGTTTTAGCCTGGGAATTGCAGGCGGAGCATGGCGCTCCTATTGTAGCAGTTAAAGTAAATAATAAAATCGAGAATTTACAGTACTTGCCTGAAGAAGATTGTACTGTTGAAATGGTTGATATGACTAGTGAAGCAGGCATTCGTGTTTATGCTCGAAGCCTTGCTTTTGTTCTAATGCGTACAGCGAGAGAGCTTTACCCTGAAGTCGACTTTGAGATTCAGTTTTCCTTAAACAAAGGTTTTTACGTTGAAAGATTAGGTGGCGAACCGCTAACGCTTGATATGGTAGAGAAAATGCGTGAGCGTATGTGGGATATTGTTCGAGCTTGTGAGCCTATTGAATGTCAGGTTATGACGATTGAAGAAGCCAAGGTAAAGCTTCTAGAACATCAACGAGAAGATCAGGCGGCTATCTTAAAGTATCGTCAAAGAGAACCTGTCTATCTATATCGCTGTGGCGACTATGTTGAATTTAGCGACGAAGTGCTTGTTCCTCATACAGGTCTAATTACAACTTATCAATTGGAACATCACTATGCAGGCTTTTTGTTGCGTTTTCCTGATCAAAATAATCCATTCCAGATTCCAAAGAACTTAGAGCAAAAGAAATTAGGCTATATTTTCCGTGAATCAGATCGTTGGACAAAAATTGTTGGCGTCTCTAATGTTCGGGATCTAAATGGTCATATCGAAGCAGGCAAGACAAGAGAGTTAATTCGATTGGCAGAAGCCTTACATGAAAAACGAATTGCTCAGATTGCTGATAAGATAGCTGAAGAGCCGGAGCGTGGACGGGTAATCTTAATTGCCGGGCCTTCTTCCTCTGGTAAGACGAGCTTTGCACAACGCTTGAAAATACAGCTTAGAGTTAATGGTTTCAATCCAGTGACTCTTTCTCTAGATGATTTTTTTCATCCTCGACGTATCACACCTAGAGATGAAGCAGGTAATTTTGATTTTGAGTCACTTTACACAGTTGATCTCGCTTTGTTTAATGAACAGTTAAGTAAGCTCATTGATGGTCAGACTGTAGAAGTGCCGCATTATAACTTCCATAGCGGGGAAAGAGAGTATCTAGGGCGAGAACTACGCATAGGTATAGATCAACCGATCATAGTGGAAGGTATCCATGGATTAAACGAAGAACTAACGAGCCATATTGACCGAGAACAGAAGTTTAAGATTTATGTGAGTGCTCTTGTTGAATTGAATTTAGACTTGATGAACTATATTAAAACAACTGATATTAGGTTATTACGTCGTATCATCCGAGATCACAAATATCGCTCTCGGCGAGCTGTAGAAACTCTGACTATGTGGCCTTCTGTACGACGTGGCGAAGAACGATGGATATTCCCTTATCAAGAAGATGCTGACGTTATGTTTAACTCAGCCCTTCTATATGAACCTGCAGTATTAGGAGCTTATGCTAAACCTTTGTTAGAAGCAATTGATTCGTCGGAAGAAGTATATGGCGACGCACAACGTCTGTTAACGTTGCTTGATTATTTCCGAGCGATGAATGATTCTGAAGTACCCCTTACGTCAATCTTAAGAGAGTTTATAGGTGGAAGTACTTTCTTCCGCTCTAAGTAGACAGCTTTAATACCAAAAAGACTCTATGCAAAATAAAAGCATAGAGTCTTTTGTTTTTTAAAATCCTTACTCCATCATACTTGTCCTATTTCTTCATATCATGTAGCGAAGGGCTTTGAAAACAATCAATTATCTGTTAGCGGCAAAGGAGGAGGGAACGTGAAGAAAAAACCAGAAAGTGAAAAATGGATTTATAATCATCGTCGCCAAACCCCAAAAAGCAAGGTACAACAGGAGGAGAAGCTTGAAGAGAAAAAAAATAGCTTCCCACAAAGCACTTTAGCCAGCACAAATAGTACAAATGAGAGCAGTAAAGAAAGTAATAAAGAAGGCTCAAAAGATAATCAAAAAGAATTAAGTAAGTCTGAAGTACAAGAAACTTGGTTTCCTAAAAAAACAAGGACAAGCCCACTGAACGCAACAGATAAACCGAGATGGGCTCTATACGATCCTCCTGCAGAAAAAGAAAATCCCAAAATGTCCTGGCGCTGGTTCGGTCAATCGGTTATGGCTTTAATTCTTTTAGCCTTTTTTTGGGGGGTTTTTCAGATTGAACACCCCTGGGCCAAAGTTGCACAACAGCAAGTAGAGCGTCTTGTTACAGAAGATATGGAGTTCGAGCCTATGCGTCAGGCTGTGCTTCGTCTCGGACTTTGGACTGATGCTACAGTAACAGCCCCTGTATTTGCACCAGCAGGTGGCGTAGCTCGCTACGGTCTTCCTGTAGAAGAACCGGTTAAAGGTATTGTTGTAGAAGCTTTTGGACAACGAGGCACGGATTTTTATCCTGGGGTAAGAATTGTTGGTACAGTCGGAGCGCCTGTGGTGGCTGGTGTAGAAGGTACATTAATTACACATTGGCCTGAAGATGGTGGTACTTATGTTCAAATCGCTATGAATGATGGATCTATTCGTATTATGGGACCTCTACAAGAGCTTTACGTGCAAACTGGGGAGCTCGTTCAAGCTAGCACGGTCATTGGTCCTCTTGGAAGAAGTGCATCTGCAGGACAAGCTCAGCTTTATATCGAGATGCGACAGGGAGGTCGAAGTGTAGATCCTTTAGCTCCACCCGTTGAGAAGGGAGGAGCTGTTAATGAGAATAGCCCGGTTGGCGGGGGTGGAGATTCGAGTCAATGAGTGGCTAATCTTACTAGCCGCTCTCTATGCTTGGGCAGGTGTCGGTGTTTACGTTGCTTTAGCTTTTCTATCAGTAGCCTGGCATGAAATGGGACATGTTCTAGCGGCTAAAAAGCTTGGTTTTGAAGTAAAGGAAGTAGAATTTTTTCCATTTGGAGGGGTTGCTCGTCTTTCTGCCCATATAAATCATCGTCCTCGTGATGAAATATCGGTAGCTTTGACAGGGCCTGTATTTTCTTTTTTATTGTTATTGATTTTAGAAGGTACTTTTTATTTAGGTTTTTCTTGGGGAGGTTATTTTGATTATTTACGAATTGTCAATTTTACGATAGGAGCATTTAATCTACTGCCCATTTTGCCTCTTGATGGAGGGCGAGTGCTTCGCGCTATATTGACCTTAAAGATGGGTACTATGAAAGCTTCTAATGTAACAGCAACCTGGGGCGAATCACTGGCAATTATTTTTGCTTTTCTAGCTGTTATCGGGCTCTTCTGGGAAAAAACAGGTTTAGACTTACCTCTAATTGCAGGCTTTTTGTTTCTCGGTGCTCATAAAGAGAGGAGAAATGCTGCCATGGTCTTCTGGAATCTTTTGCAGTCTAAAGGAAAAGAATTAGCTAAAAAGCATACTTGGAACGGTGCCGTTCTTGTGGCACGTCATAGCGTGCCTGTTTCATCTTTAATTCCACAAATATCGCCTAATCAATGTTTACTCGTTACGGTTGTTGATGAAGATGGTAAAATTATGGGGCAGGTTACAGAAAGTAGGCTATTAAACTATATGATTTCGGGACAGCAGGATTGTTCTGTAGGAGAATTAGTGAAAGAGTCTTAGTGGGGGTTGTCATTCCTGGCTGATGGAGATAATCTATGATAAGTAACTATTGTTGGAGTTATGTAGAAGCAGACGATGAAGGGAACGACAGAATGAAGGTGGAAAATCTTTGAATCAAGAACAGATTAGCCAAATATTAGAAGATGAACTATTGAATAAAGTAACGAAACCAACACGATACACCGGCGGGGAATACAATCAAGTCAAAAAAGATTGGTCAACTGTAAATACGACTATGGCCTTTGCTTTTCCTGATGTCTATGAAGTAGGCATGTCTCATCTAGGACTACGAATCTTGTATCATTTGATTAATGATCAAGAGAATATGTTAATGGAGCGCGTTTTTGCACCATGGATAGATATGGAAGAGGAACTGCGCAAGAGAGAAATACCTCTATTCTCTCTTGAAAGTCGGCGACCATTAAAAGATTTTGATGTTATCGGCTTTACATTGCAATACGAAATGTCTTACAGCAATATACTAAATATGCTAGACCTTGCTGATATCCCACTGTGGTCTTATGATAGAACCGATGAACATCCGCTGATCATTGCCGGAGGTCCCTGTGCTGTCAATCCTGAACCGCTGGCTGATTTTCTTGATCTAGTGATTTTAGGAGAAGGTGAAGAAAGCTTACCGAAACTACTAGAAGCAATTGGGAACTTTAAGCAAGCACAGGGTTGGCGTCGTGACAGTCAGAGAGATAGTCGTAAAGCATTGTTACGAGAATTAGCTCAATTACCAGGTATATATGTTCCTTCTTTATATCAACCACATTATAATGACTCAGGTCATTTTGTGAGCATAGAGAGAATAGATTCAACAGTGCCGGCACAAGTTTCCAAACAGGTAGTAGCTGATTTGGATAAAGCTTATTTTCCGACTAAGTCCATGGTTCCTTTTATGGGTGTAGTTCATGATCGGATCATGTTAGAAGTACTACGCGGTTGCTCTCGTGCTTGTCGTTTTTGCCAAGCTGGTTCTATTTATCGACCTGTTCGAGAGCGATCTATGGAAACACTAAAAAAGCAGGCAGAAGAGCTAATTCAACAAACCGGTTATGATGAAATTGCCTTAACTTCTCTTAGTACAGCTGATTATAGCTGTGTAGAACCACTCCTAAAAGATTTGCTCCAGTCTCATGAAGAAAAGAGAGTGGGCGTGTCTTTGCCTTCTTTGCGAGTTGATGCTTTTTCTGTAGATTTGGCCAAAGAAGTACAGAAGGTTCGTAAGACAGGCTTAACTTTTGCACCGGAGGCAGGAACACAACGTCTACGCGATGTGATTAACAAAGGTGTCACGGAAGAAGATCTTATGGAGACAATAGAAAAAGCTTTCCAGGGTGGATGGCATACTATTAAGCTTTACTTTATGATGGGTCTTCCCACAGAAGAGGAAGAAGATCTAGAAGGTATCGCTCGTCTTGCAGAACAAGTAGCTTATGTAGGCTCTGATATTTTTCGCTCCAAAGGAATTAGAAAGGCTGTTAAAGTAACTGTAAGTGTTTCTTCCTTTGTACCGAAGCCGCAGACACCTTTCCAATGGGAGCCTCAAGATCGGATGGCTTTATTAGAAGAGAAGCAACAGTTTCTCAAAAAGCGAATTCGAGATCGGCGAATTACTTACAACTGGCATGATTCTAAAGTAAGCTTTATTGAGGCTGTCATGGCCAAAGGTGACCGAAACTTAGGTAAGGTGCTCTACAAAGCCTGGGAAAATGGTGCTAAGTTCGACGGATGGACTGAACATTTTCGTTTTGAACGGTGGCAAGAAGCTTTCCAAGCAGAAGATATCGACCCTGAATACTATGCTTATCGCAAGATAGAATACGATGAACCTTTGCCATGGGAACACCTTAATTATGGTGTTAGTCGCAGTTACCTTGTCAAGGAACACAAAAAAGCGATAGAGTCAGAGTTGACCGACGATTGTCGTCATAATAAATGTAGTGCCTGTGGTGTATGTTCTTCTTTAGGGATTTCTGTTGATTTGCGGGGTGGTGATCATGGCCAGAATTCGGATCGCCTTTAGTAAAGAAGATCCTGTTCGGTGGCTTTCGCATCTAGATACACAAAAAGCTTTCGAGAGAGCTTTACGAAGAGCCCAGATTCCTCTTAGTTACTCAGAAGGATTCAATCCTCATCCAAAAATATCCTTTGCTTCAGCCTTAGCTGTTGGTGTTGTTTCTCTTGGTGAGTATGTCGATGTAGAAGTTAGCCAAGAAATTGAAGGGGCAGAAGTAGTAAAAAGCCTGCAAACTGCTATGCCAGAAGGCTTTCGTATTATAGAAGCGACCCTTGTACCATCAGGTCAAAAGGCTCTAATGGCTTTAGTTAATCGTGCACAATATCGAATCAAGGCTCCCTTGCTCAAAGTATTAGATGAAAAAACAGTGCAAGATGCTGTAGTTAATGCTCTTTCGCTAACTAACTGGCAAGTAGAACGAGAAGGCAAAAAAGGTACTGTAATTAAAGATATCCGTTCTGGTGTTTATGAACTAAAAAGTTCTATTATAGAGAACCATTTGTTGCTGGAAATGCTTGTTCAGACAGGTAGTGAAGGTAATGTAAGACCGGAAGAAGTTCTCTCTATAGTGGTGCAACAAGAGAGCTTGCCAGTCAATGTGGACAGATTGCGGATCTTGCGGTTAGGTCTTTTTGTAACAAAAGGAGATCAACTGCTTACGCCTATAGAGGTTTTAAAGGCACTGTGATTGCCAAAAAAATTATCATTCAAGCCAAGGGTGAGCTTATTATAGCAGGGGTTCTTGAAGAAGGACGGCTTGTTGAGCTTTACTGGCATGATCCCAAACGTCAACGCCTTGAGGGTAATATTTACAAAGGCCCCGTTGTGGACTTGTTACCAGGAATGAATGCCGCTTTTGTTGATATTGGTACGCGTAAGAATGCCTACCTTTCTTTAAAAGATTGGAGCGGTCCTGAGATTTCTGAAGGCCAAGAAGTGGTTGTTCAAGTGGTGAACGAAGGCAACGGACAGAAAGGGCCACGACTTACTTCTCAAATTACAGTACCAGGACGTTATCTTGTTATAACACCATTTTTAGAACAAGTAGGTTTGTCCAAAAAAATAGATGATGAGGCAGAGCGGAATAGACTTTTAGCAATTGCGCAAAAGCTTTCACTACTAGCTCCGACTATAGGACTGATTATCCGAACTGCTGCTGAAGGCATGGATGAAGAAGCGCTGGTAGCTGATTTTCAATCTTTGCTCATACAATGGCAAAGATTAAAAGAAAAAGCAGAAAACCTTACTGCGCCAGCTCTTCTTTATCAAGAATGCTTACTAACCGAGATGATACTGCGTGATCTAGTTGATGATAGCGTAACAGAAATTGATCTTAATCAATCTAACCTTTATGAAGAAATGCTTTGCTGGGCTAAAGATAATCATTTGTGTTTACAAGGTAGAATAAAGCTCTTCGAAGGTTGTGATTTCTTTCCTCTTTACAATCTTTGTCAGCAAATTGAAAAAGCTTTAGCGCCTAAAGTCTGGCTACCTAACGGTGGATATCTAATTATAGAGAAGACGGAAGCTTTAACGGTCGTAGATGTGAACACAGGTCGTTACAAGGGTGCTCAGAATTTATCAGAAACTGTTAGGAGGACTAACATAGAGGCGGCTGAAGAAATAGCTTATCAACTCCGTCTTCGCAATATTGGCGGGATGGTAATCATTGATTTTATTGATATGATTGATGAGGACCATCGTCAGGAAGTTTTAACAAAGCTCAAAGAAAAGTTAGCTCGAGATAAAGTTAAGACAGAAGTTTTTGGCTTTACTGCTTTAGGGCTTTTAGAAATGACGCGGAAAAAAACAAGAGAAAGTTTGGCTTCTATTTTTGTTGACAAAGATATTAGGAAAGAGTATCATATTGATTTGTAGGTATCTATCCCCTGTCTCAACCACTCAGGTCGGGCTTTGGGAAGAGGGCTGTATCAGTCCCGCCTAGTATCTGGTGAGTCTAGGTTAGGAGGTGTTGTAATGTACGCTATTATCGAAACGGGTGGAAAACAATACAAAGTTCGCCAAGGTGATACTTTGAAAATTGAGAAACTAGAAGGCAACCCTGGTGATATTGTTACCATTGACCGTGTTTATGCAGTCGGTACAGAAGGTGATCTTAAGATTGGAACGCCAACTGTAGAAGGTGCATCTGTTCAACTAAAAGTTGAAGATCACGGTAAAGGTAAGAAGATTGTTATTTTCAAGTATAAGCCTAAGAAGAACTATCGTCGTAAGCAAGGTCATCGCCAAGCTTACACACAAGTACGTGTAGAAGCTATTCAGGCTTAAGCAAAGAGAATCTTCATGGTAAAAACGGTTATTTTTATTGATGATGCTGGTACTATCTTAGGTTTTGAGACGAAGGGACATGCAGGCTCTGCTCCAGCAGGACAGGATGTAGTATGTGCCGGAGTGTCAGCTCTTACTTTTACAGCCGTTAATGGCTTAGAACACTTCTTAGGTGCGACAGCAACGGAAGTGGAGGCTCCTGAGCCTGGTGAGTTGCGTTGTATCTTAAAGATACCTTTGAATCAAAATGATAGTAAGGTGGCCCAGATCATTTTAGAAACCATGCTTCTTGGACTGGAACAGATCCAAGAAGCTTATCCTGCATATGTAAAGGTCCAGAAAAGGAGGTGTGTCCCATGTTGATGATGAACCTGCAATACTTTGCTCAGAAAAAAGGTGTTGGTAGTTCTCGAAACGGTCGTGATTCTGAAGCGAAGCGTCTTGGTGTTAAGCGCTCCGACGGTCAAGCCGTTCTAGCTGGTAGCATTCTTGTTCGCCAGAGAGGAACGAAGATCCACCCTGGTAAAAACGTAGGTATCGGTAAAGACGACACCCTCTTCGCTACGGTGAACGGTGTAGTAAAATTCGAGCGTAAAGGCCGGGACAAAAAACAAGTCAGCGTTTATGCCGTGTAACAACGAAGCCTCCGGATTAAAGTCCGGAGGCTTTTATAATAGGTAGCTAATTTAAAAGGGTGATCCGATGGGCAACATAAATTACTATAGAGACGATTTCGATAATGAATCGGAATTGTGGATAGAGGTCTGGCGGGAAATGCGTCATGACTGTATCAATCATTTGCAAATTCTTATGGGCTATGTTCAGCTGGGAAAAATAGATAAGGCTAATGATTTTGTAAAGAACCTAGCTTCCAAAATTCGTGAAGATGGCGATGTTATGCTCCTAGGTGTACTACCTTTAATTGTCATGCTGATCCATAAAAAGTTTACTTTGCGAAAAGAAGAAATCTTGCTTCATGTAAAAGTAGCAAATAATTGGGATCCTCAGACATGGCAAAAAGAAGAGAATGTACAGGAGCTACTTGAAGCAGTAAGAGCATTTATCGATGTGATGCTAGAAGAAGGCAATTCCTTTAATGAAAGCAATCAGCTTTATCTCCTTTTCCATGGTGGTCAATGCCCTTATTTAGAGTCCTATTGGGAAGATTGTTCTGGACAGAACAAGCACTATCCTTTGCAGATGCCTTAAGGAAGGGCAATAAGGAGGGGTTTTTCTATGTTTTATGATCAGGCGAAGATTTTTGTAAAAGGTGGAGACGGAGGCAATGGAATTGTTGCTTTTCGTCGTGAAAAATATGTACCCGAAGGTGGACCAGCTGGTGGTGATGGCGGTCGTGGTGGTAGCGTAATCATCGTTGGCAATGAAGGTTTGCGGACGCTTGTTGATTTGCGTTATCAGCGTCACTACAAAGGTACGCGTGGTGAGCATGGTATGGGTAAAACTATGCATGGTCGCAGTGGTGAAGATCGACTGCTTAAAGTTCCCATTGGTACAGTAATCAAAGATGCTGACACTGGAGAGACTTTGGCAGACATTATTGAAGAAGGGCAAGAAGTTGTAGTTGCCAAAGGTGGTCGTGGCGGCCGTGGTAATGCTCGTTTTGTTAGTTCTTTAAATCGTGCGCCGCAACTGGCCGAGCAGGGAGAACCAGGGGAAGAACGATGGTTAGAATTAGAATTAAAAGTATTGGCTGATGTAGGTCTTGTGGGTTTTCCTAATGTAGGCAAATCAACATTAATTGCGGCAGTATCTGCGGCACGGCCTAAGATAGCTAACTATCCTTTTACAACTTTAGAGCCTAACTTAGGTGTTGTCAGAGTTGGAGAAGGCCAGAGCTTTGTTATGGCTGATATTCCTGGTCTTATAGAAGGTGCTCATGAAGGTGTAGGACTCGGGCACGACTTCTTGCGTCATACGGACCGCAGTCGAGTCCTCATTCATGTACTTGATATAGCAGGTAGTGAAGGTCGCGATCCTTTAGAAGATTTTGACGTAATTCAAAGAGAACTGGCCCTATATAAGCCACAGTTAGCCGATAAGCCTATGGTTGTAGCGGCTAACAAAATGGATCTAACAGATGCTGAAGAAAATCTAGAGCGTTTACAAGCTAAGCTAGGCGATGATTACAAGCTCTTTCCCATATCAGCGGCAACTTCAGAAGGATTACAACCTTTGATCTGGCAAGTTCATCAGATTTTAGAAGAACTAGGCCCTGTACAGCAAGCTGTTGAAGAAGTTACCCATATGGACGTACAGATGAAGCCAGAAAAAGAAGAGCGATTTAAAATCACTCGTGATGATAATGCAGTTTTCATTGTGACGGGTAAAGAAGTGGAAAGACATGTTGCCATGACCAACTTTGATCATGAAGAAGCTGTAGTTCGCTTGTCGCGTATCTTTGGGAAAATGGGCTTAGACCAAGCACTTCGTGATGCTGGTGCTAAGCATGGCGATCCTGTAAAAATTAGAGATTTAGAGTTTGACTTTATTGAATACGGTGGCGGTATTGATGCAGATGAGGATAAAGGAGATTAAAAATGTTAACTGGTAAACAGAAAAGATATCTTCGTTCTTTAGGACAAACTATGGAACCAATTATTCATGTTGGTAAAAATGGTATTGGTGGCATGCTGATCAAACAAGTAGAAGATGCTTTAGAAGCAAGAGAACTTATTAAAGGTAGAGTATTACAAAATTGCCTGCAAGATCCCAAGGAAGTAGCTAATGAAATTGCTGAAGCTGTTGATGCAGAAGTTGTTCAAGTAATTGGCAGAAACTTCTTGCTCTATCGCCCTTCTGAAGAAAATCGGCAAATAGAACTTCCTGTTTAGTCTAGAAAGCAGGAATGTGTAAAAGAAAAGAGAATTCTATGATGCAGGGATCTATAAGGGGGGCGTAACGAACATGTTTGATCGCCAGGATTTGCCCGGGATCCGACGGATCGTGGTCAAAGTGGGAACGAGTACGCTTACCCATGATACTGGCAAATTGAACTTAGAACAAATGGAGAAATTAGTTCGCCAAGTAGCTGATCTGGCTAATCAGGGATACCAGATGATTCTGGTAAGCTCAGGAGCTGTTGGTGCTGGTATGGGCCGTCTTGGCTATAGGGAAAGACCGAAAACTATCCCTGAGAAACAGGCTTGTGCCGCTGTAGGACAAGGTATTCTTCTCCATATGTATGAAAAGCTTTTTGCAGAGTATGGACAAGTAGTAGCCCAAGTATTGTTGACACGAGATGATCTGGCTTCTAGAAAACGTTATATCAATGGCGGCAATACTTTGGAGACTTTACTTCGCTTAGGCGCAATACCTATCATTAACGAAAACGATACTGTTGCTGTTGATGAGATTCGTTTTGGTGACAACGACACCCTATCAGCACTCGTAGCGGCTCTTGTAGACAGTGACTTACTGGTGCTTTTGACAGATATTGAAGGACTATATTCAGCTAACCCGCGCACTGATCGACAAGCTCAGCTAATCTCTAAAGTAGAATCAGTTACACCTGAGATTGAAGCTATGGCCGCAGGTGCAGGAAGCAACCTAGGGACAGGTGGAATGGCTACTAAGATTCAAGCTGCTAGAATCTGTTCAGAGTCAGGTATTGCCATGGTTATTGCCAACGGAGCAAGACCGAATGTACTTCGAGAGATTATGGCCGGGCAAGAAATAGGTACACTTTTTCTACCACAGGACAAGCCTCTACCAGGTTACAAAAGATGGCTTGCTTTTGGTTCAACTTGTAATGGGCGCATTTATATTGATGAAGGCGCTGTACAAGCCCTTGTCTCAGGAGGAAAAAGCTTGTTACCTTGTGGCATAGTGGCTACTGACGGTCTTTATCAGAACGGTGATCTAGTGAGTATCATAGCTCCTGAAGGTTATGAAGTTGCTCGAGGCGTTAGTAATTATTCTCTTGAACAAGTACGGCGAATAATGGGACGACAATGTTTAGAGATTGAGTCGCTTCTAGGCAGTAAAGATTATGATGAAGTAGTTCACCGCGATAACTTAACGCTTATGCTTCCACGGCAGACAAGCTTTTCTTCTTAATCTAATTTCTGCCTCTTAGTAAGACTAAACATAAGTTAAGAAATTTTTTTTACTTAACTATCAGCAATAATTCTTCGAAATGCAGATTAATCATTGATATTAGGAAACGGGGGAAGGAGCAAAAATGCCTTATCCAGAGCTAGTACTCAAAGGGAAAAAAGCCAAAGATGCTGCTTATCAGCTTGGTCATTTGTCTTCTCAAGTGAAAGATAAAGCACTAGAAGCTATGGCTGAAGCGCTTATTGCCAAAGAGGAAGAGATTTTAGCGGCCAATGCCTTAGACGTAGAAAGTGGCAGAAAGAAAGGCTTATCTAAGGCACTCCTGGATAGGCTTTTGTTAACACCGAAGCGAATTGAGGAAATGGCCGAAGGTCTTTATGCTCTTGTTGGTTTGTCCGATCCAATCGGCGAAGTAGTACATCAATGGAAACGACCTAATGGTTTAGAAATAGGTCAGGTGAGAGTTCCATTAGGTGTCGTTGGCATTATTTATGAAGCTAGACCAAATGTTACTGTTGATGCGGCTGGGCTTTGTCTTAAGACAGGTAATGCTGTGTTATTACGAGGTGGTTCAGAAGCCATACGTTCTAACATGACCATAACTAGGATTATTGCAGAAGCGGCTGAAGAAGCAGGTATTCCAGCTGGCGCTATTCAACTGATTGAGACAACTGATCGAGAAGCGGCACAAGAAATGATGAAGATGAACGAGTATTTAGATGTCTTAATTCCACGCGGAGGTGCCGGCTTAATACAAACAGTGGTGAAAAACGCAACAGTTCCAGTCATAGAGACAGGAGTTGGAAATTGTCACGTCTACGTTGATAGTGATGCTGATCTGGAAATGGCAGAAAACATTGTTATCAATGCTAAGACTCATCGTCCTGGTGTTTGTAATGCTATGGAAACCCTATTAGTGCACAAAGACGTAGCGAAAAAGTTTTTGCCGCCTGTTAGTAATCGCTTGATGAACTTGAATGTGGAATTACGCGGCTGTCCTCGCAGTGTTTCTATAGTTCCTGGTATTAACGAGGCAACAGAGGAAGATTATAACACGGAGTTTCTTGATTTGATTCTTGCTATTCGTGTAGTAAATAGTTTTGAGGAAGCACTAGATCATATTCGTCGTCACGGTTCTGGTCATTCTGAAGCAATTGTAACTAATAATTACAGTTGTGCTCGTCAATTTACTCGGAGAGTTGATTCGGCAGCAGTTTATGTTAATGCTTCAACGCGCTTTACCGATGGCTATCAATATGGTCTTGGTGCAGAGATTGGCATCTCTACCCAAAAACTGCATGCTCGTGGACCAATGGGACTGAATGAACTAACAACAATCAAATATGTCTGCTATGGCGATGGCCAGATCAGACAATAAAAGCTAGTGTTTACTTCTAATACCGGTCCTTATGGGGCGGTCATTCCAAAGATTGATGAAAAAGATTTCAACTATTATTGGCAAGATAGTTCCTTTGGAATAAAAGTACCCAAAAAAAAAATAAAGCCTCATGGTGGTAGGCTGAAGATAGGAATCATGGGTGGCACTTTTGATCCCATACATTATGGACACCTTGTTACAGCTGAATCAGCGGCAGAACAATTTGAGTTGTCACCAGTTATTTTTGTCCCTTCAGGACGTCCACCTCATAAACGTGAGCATTTAGTTACCGATCCCATTGAAAGGCTTCGCTTAACAGAACTCGCAACCCTGTCTAATCCTCGTTTTTCTACCTCTTCGTTAGAAGTAGAAAGGACAGGCTACTCCTATGCTATAGACACTGTACAATGGTTTCACCATCATTATGGACCCACTGTTGATTTATATTTTATTACTGGGGCAGACGCCATTGTAGAGATTATGTCTTGGCATAAGGTAGAGCGATTAATACAATACTGTCAATTTATAGCAGTTTATCGGCCCGGTTATGCTCGAGAACAACTTCACAACACGATTTCACAGTGGTCGGAAGAGTTTTCTCGGAGAATCCATTTGATTGAAGTTCCCGCATTAGCTATTTCTTCGACTGATATTCGTAATCGTCTCAAAAAAGGTCGGTCGATCAAATATTTGGTACCTGAACCAGTGGAACATTACATTAAGGAACATCTGTTATACCGTTAAGCGCATAAGGGACATTCTTATGGCTTATACTAAATCGCGACACGGTATAGATGGACCAAAACAAATTAAGTACCGTGATGTGAAACAGGTTTAGGTGAGGTGAAATCATTTGGTACGGACTCTCTATGTGGGCAACCTTCCTTGGGCAACAAAACCAGAAAATCTTCAAGATCTTTTTGCTCCCTACGGTGAAGTCGTAAGCAGTCGAATCATTACCGACAGGGAAACAGGCCGTTCTAGAGGTTTTGGTTTTGTAGAAGTCAGTGATGAAGATGCCGAGCGTATGATTGAAGCTATGAACGGCTTCGAATATGAGGGCAGACAATTGACAGTAAATGAAGCGAAACCAAGACAAATGGAACAGTAGCAAAATCTGCTCACCTCCTAAACCCTCTGTGGTCTAGGAGGTTATTATTTTTCTATTCATGAAAGGATGGTTAATAACGTTTCATGAATTGGAATGCCTTAGTTCAAAGAATTAATCAAGATGTAGAAATGACCATGGGCTCAAAAAGATTTCAACATACTCTTGCTGTTCGAGATAGTGCCCTAGAAATGGCTCGACGATTCGATCTCAATCCTTTACATGCTGAAGTAGCTGCCTTGCTACACGATATAGCTCGTGAGTGGCCTGTGAAAAAGTTGATTTCTTATTATGAAAGAGCAAAGCGAGAAGATCGACCTGATTGGGAAGCAGATCACTTAGCTTTATTACACGGACCAGCCGGAGCTCTCTGGGCACGTGAATACTATGGGATTGAGCAGAATGAAGTGCTAGAAGCTATTTCTTTTCACACTACAGGGCATCCTACCATGGGAAAAGTAGCAAAAATAGTTTATCTTGCTGACAAGATTGAAGTTAGTCGTGCTTATCAAGGTGTAGAGGAAGTTCGCCAATTGGCTTTAAGATCAATTGATAAAGCTATGCAAGTCTCAGTAGATCAATCCATATGCTATATCATAAAGCAAGGACTCTTCTTACATCCTTACACGGTAGAGTTAAGAAATCATCTTCTCAAGGAACTTCAAAATTACGATGAAAGAAACACAGGGAGGTAATGAACTTTTGATGGATAGTAAAGATTTAGCCATCCAACTTGCCGAAGCGGCATCTGAGAAAAAAGCTAGCGATATTCTTTTGCTTGATTTACGAGATAAGTCGAGAGTTACAGACTACTTTGTCATTTGTACAGGCAACTCAACACCGCAGGTACAGGCTATCTGCCAAAACATTGAAGCCAAAATGAAAGATCTGGGGCAGCAGGCTTTGCGGATTGAGGGATATCGAGAAGGTCGCTGGGTATTGGTCGATCTTGGTGACGTAGTTGTGCATATCTTCAGACCAGATACAAGAGATTATTATTCTTTAGAACGCCTATGGGGCGATGCGCCTCGGGCTATGGAGCCTAATTTTGCGGAGTTTGCTACTGTTTAATATAATTTTATACTGGCGAAAGCTTGGCTCGGAGTGATTAGAATGTATAGATCCTTTGCGGCTTATTACGATCGATTAATGGCCGATGTGGATTATGATAGTTGGATTAATTTTGCGGAACAAGCCTTCGCTTTAGCGCCTAAGAGACCACAACAAATTCTAGATTTAGCTTGTGGAACTGGTGCAATTACTAAAAGGTTATTAGATAGAGGTTACGATGTAGTTGGTGTAGATCTTTCTCCAGAGATGTTAGCCCTTTCTGCTGACTGCAATCAATCCTACCTTGAAGCTTCTAGGCTTCTGCTCTTAGCACAGGATATGAGGCGTCTAGAGTTGCCTTTTACAGTAGATGCTGTTGTATCTTTTCTAGATAGTCTTAACTATTTAGAATCTTATAAAGAATTGGCTCAAGTATTTGAGCGAATTTCAAGAGTTTTAGCTGAGGGTGGCATCTTTGTAGCTGATTTACACACGGAACATAAACTCTCAACGATGGTCGGCAATGATGTTTTTTATGAAGTAAGCGATGACATGGCCTATTTGTGGCTTAATCACTACGATGCGGAGCAGAGAGCTGTAGAGATGGAACTTACTTTTTTTGTGGCTCGTGAAAACGGGCTATATGAACGTTTTGAAGAATTTCATCGCCAACAATGTTTTTCACAAGAAGAGATTGAAAAAGCATTAACTGAGGCAGGATTAGATATTATTGGAATCTATGGAGATCTAAAAGGCGGTTCTTTAGAAGAGAATAGTGAAAGATACTTCGTGGTGGCCCAGAAAAAATAAGCCTTTTCTTTGCTTTTTTCTATCAGAAAATATATAATAATTGGGTATAATTTATATCTTATAGACGATGAATGGGAATAGTAAATCTAACCTTTTCTACCAGAGACCTGCCGTTTGCTGCGAGGCAGGGGAAAGATAGATTGAACTCACCTAGGAGTTGCCAGAGCTACTTTATTTGGTTGTAGTTCTGTGCCGGTAGGACCGTTATCCCTGTGTAAGAGGTCATTTGCTATTTATCAGCAAAGGGCAAATTGGGTGGTACCGCGGAAGAACCTTTTCGTCCCAACAGGGGCGATAAGGTTTTATTTTTTTTAGGAGGATCGATTCTAGCAATGGAAGAAAGGTACGATTTTCAAGAAATTGAGCAGAAATGGCAAAAAGTATGGGAGCAATCTGCTATATATGGAGTAAAAACTGATCCTGCAAAGCCAAAATATTACTGCCTCGAAATGTTCCCCTATCCTTCTGGTCAGTTGCACATGGGCCATGTTCGTAACTATTCTATTGGTGATGTTGTAGCTCGCTTTAAGACCATGGAAGGCTTTAATGTCCTTCATCCCATGGGTTGGGATGCTTTTGGTCTACCTGCTGAAAATGCGGCCATTAAGCATGGTGTACCGCCAGCACAATGGACTACAGAGAATATTGCTAATATGCGCAGTCAGTTAAAAGCCATGGGTCTCTCTTATGACTGGGAACGCGAGATTGCCTCTTGCTATCCCGATTATTACAAATGGACGCAGTGGCTCTTTTTACAGCTTTACAAAGCTAATCTTGCTTACAAGAAAAAGGCGAATGTAAACTGGTGTCCTTCTTGTGCTACTGTATTAGCTAATGAGCAAGTTGTAGATGGTGCTTGTGAGCGTTGTGATAGTGTTGTAGAGAAGAAAGCTTTAGAGCAGTGGTTTTTCCGTATCACCAATTATGCTCAGCGGCTTTTAGACGATTTAGATAATTTGCCCGGTTGGCCTGACAAAGTAAAAACCATGCAGGAAAACTGGATTGGTCGTTCTGAGGGTGCTGAGATGGACTTTGCCTTACCAGAAACGATGGGCGGCTTTGATAAAATTAGAGTCTATACTACTCGGCAAGACACGATTTTTGGTGTTACTTATCTCGTCTTAGCTCCTGAGCATCCTTTAGTCGAAGAGTTGCTTAAAAACAATGAGCGTGAAGATGAGATTAGGGCTTTTATAAGCAAAGTGCTTAATCTCAGTGAGATTGATCGGACTTCTACAGAAACAGAAAAAGAAGGTATTTTCACAGGTCATTACTGCTTGAATCCAATGACTGGTGAGCAAGTAGCTATCTGGATTGGTAACTATGTTCTTGTTGATTATGGAACTGGTGCTGTTATGGGCGTACCAGCTCACGATCAAAGGGACTTTGAGTTTGCTAACAAATACAACCTACCTATTCGCGTCGTCATTCAACCAGAAGGTATAGCTGATCTGAAGGCGGAAGATATGGATCATGCTTATGTTGATAAAGGAACTCTAGTTAACTCTGATGCCTTCAATGGCATGCCAAATGAAGATGCTTTAGGTGCTATCGCTACGGAATTAGAAAAGCTAGGTAAGGGAAGTAGAAAGATTAATTTCCGCTTACGTGACTGGCTCATCTCTCGTCAGCGTTATTGGGGCACACCGATTCCAATTATTCATTGTTCCACTTGCGGCGAAGTACCTGTTCCCGATGAGCAATTACCTGTAATTCTGCCTGATGATGTAGAGTTCAAACCATCTGGTGAGTCTCCACTACGTTCTAGGCTTGACTTTCTGAATTGCCAGTGCCCGCAATGTGGTGGAGAAGCACAGCGAGAGACTGACACAATGGATACTTTTGTCTGCTCTAGCTGGTACTTCTTGCGCTACTGTTCTCCTAAGAATGAGCACGAAGCTTTTGCTGCTGAAGATGTCGATTACTGGATGAATGTAGATCAGTACATCGGTGGCGTAGAGCATGCTATTCTTCACTTGCTTTATGCTCGTTTCTTCACGAAAGTGTTCTATGATCTCAAGCTGGTAGCTGTTGATGAACCTTTCAAGAACCTCTTAACACAGGGTATGGTGCTGATGGATGGCGCTAAGATGTCTAAGTCTAAAGGCAATGTAGTTAGCCCAGAAGAGATTATTTCTCGTTATGGTGCTGATACGGCTCGTCTCTTTATCTTGTTCGCTGCACCACCTGAGCGTGATTTGGAGTGGAGTGATCGAGGTGTAGAGGGTGCGCATCGCTTCTTACATCGTGTATGGCGCCTTGTACAAGCTTATCAGCCTTCTTTGAGACAGGTAACTACCTTGATGCTTCAGCCTGCTGATATAAACCTTTCAGAGCTTAATAAGGACGACAAAGAACTGCTTCGTCAAATCAATTATACAGTCAAAAAAGTAACAGAAGATGTAGGTCAACGCTTTAACTTCAATACTGCTGTTTCGGCTATTATGGAACTTGTTAATGCTATGTACATTTACAAAGAAAAAGTTCCTGCTGAGCAACAGAATCTTGCTCTAATCAAAGATGGAATTGGTAAATTAATTTTAATCTTAGCTCCTTTTGCTCCCCATATCTGTGAAGAGTTGTGGCAGATAGTCGGCGGCAAGGGCTATGTTTATCAGCAATCTTGGCCTAGCTATAATGAAAAAGCTCTAGTACGAGATGAAGTTGAAATTGTTGTTCAAGTCAACGGTAAGGTACGTGATCGCTTATCTGTAGCTAATGGACTTGATGCTGATACCTTGAAGGCGCAAGTTCTAGAGAATGAGCGTGTACAAAGCTTTATTGATGGTAAGAATGTTGTTAAGGTAATTGCGGTGCCTAATAAGCTAGTGAATATTGTGGTCAAGTAAGTAGCCTTTCTAGGCACATTTTTAAAGTAATAATATGTCGGGTCCGAGTGAAGTCACTTCCTATGAACGGGCGTCTCCCACGCGTTTTAGCCAGCAAGCTGTTTGATAAGCTGAGGTCGCCAAGCCCTTTTTCCGGAAATGTCTTCCCTCGGGCCTAGGACTTTTTTTGTATCAGTTGGCTTTCTCCGATATTTCTCCAAAAAAACAGAAAAACTTGTTGACATAGAGAAGATAAAGTGATAACATACTGTCCTGTGACCGGGGTTTTGGTCGCGATGGACTATGGCGGTGTAGCTCAGTTGGTCAGAGCATACGGTTCATACCCGTAGAGTCGTAGGTTCAAATCCTACCACCGCTACCAACTTAATGCGGAGGGATTCCCGAGTGGCCAAAGGGAGCAGACTGTAAATCTGCCGCGTAAGCTTCGAAGGTTCGAATCCTTCTCCCTCCACCACCATTTTGGGGTGTAGCCAAGTGGTAAGGCAGCGGACTTTGACTCCGCCATTCGTTGGTTCGAATCCAGCCACCCCAGCCATTTATAAGGCCCGTTG
Organism: Heliorestis acidaminivorans; assembly: GCF_008933955.1. Classification (GTDB taxonomy): domain Bacteria; phylum Bacillota; class Desulfitobacteriia; order Heliobacteriales; family Heliobacteriaceae; genus Heliorestis; species Heliorestis acidaminivorans. Next base: position 74,458 of record NZ_WBXO01000006.1, on the reverse strand, counting down.
GTCAAGTGGTCTAAGACACCGCCCTTTCACGGCGGTAACAGGGGTTCGAATCCCCTACGGGTCACCATTTCCTCGCCAGCGTAGCTCAACTGGTAGAGCAACTGACTTGTAATCAGTAGGTTGCGGGTTCAAGTCCTGTCGCTGGCTCCATCTATATTAGGGTTTGCGGGATCACCAGGTGGATGGAAGAACTAGACACTAGTTGCGCGACAGCTAAGAAGAATGTTTCGGCCGATGAAGTCATGGGATCTAACTACCCCGATTAGCAATGGAAACCGTTTGAAGCGTACGCTTAGACGGTTTTTTGCTTTTTATGGAATTATGTGCTTTCTTGGAAATAAACTCGAAAGGCTTGACGTAAAATTTTTTTTGTTGTCCAATAGATAGGAACTCTGCAATGAGAAATTATTTGGAAGGAAGAGTTTTTAATGAAGGGTAAGAAATTTATTGCTTTGACAATGCTTTTGTTTTTTACTTTGCTAGGTTCTAATTTTGTAGGTGCTGTAGAGCCTCCTAAAGTCTTTATCGATGGTGAAGAGTTAGTTTCCGACTTACCTATTGTTATTGAAGATAATAGAACCTTGGTGCCTATGCGAGCCATTTTTGAAGCTTTGGAACAGAATGTTGAATGGAATAACGAAGAACGTTCTGTTACATCAGGGTCTATCTGGCTGCAGATTGATAATGCAGTAGCTGTTGTAGGGGATGAAAGGGTAGAACTTGATGTTCCAGCTCGGATTATCCAGGATAGTACATATGTACCTTTACGGTTTATTGCCCAAAGTTTAGATAAAGATGTTTTTTGGGATGGGGCAGAGAGAAGGGCTGATATTAACTCTAAGATACTAGAAGAAGTAATTGCTGAACAATTAATGGAATTTGAAATCGATAAAGTTTACTACGACGAAGGCATACTGAAGGCTGACGGTACTTTTCACAACGTAGGATCACTTTATATTAATAATGTTCAGTACATAGATGTCTTGATTCATATGGCTAATGAAGAAGAGGAGCAAGCTGTAGTTGCTGATCATAGATTCGAAAATATTCCTGTTGAACTAGAAGCAGGTGCAAAAAGTAGCTTTGTTTTTATTTTTGCAGGAGTACCAGAATATGAAGATGCTGTCTACTGGGGCTTTGATGCTTACGATTGGGAACTTGAGTAGATAAGACCTTAATTAGCTAATTACTAAGTCGTTCAGTTAGAAAATATTTAGTTCGAGGCAGGAGATTCCCTTACAAAAAAAGAAGACCTTTTATGACCTTTTTCAGGAGGCATAAAAGGTTTCTTTATTTCTTACACATGTACGGAGGAGATGCTCTAAGGAAAGGAGGCATTTTCATGGAAGTATACAATGTAGATAATTATAGCAGTCCATCAAAAGATGAACGTATGTGGGCAATGTTATGTCATGTCTCAACTTTTCTAGGTTACCTATTACCTCTTATTGGTCAGGTCATTCCTCCATTATTGATCTGGTTAATAAAAAGAGACTCTATGCCTTTCGTTGATGATCAGGGTAAAGAAGCACTTAACTTTCAGATAAGTCTTTTGCTATATACCATGATTGCTGGGCTTCTGGTGATAGTTGCGATTGGATTTGTTTTCTTGTTGATTATTCCGATTGCGCACTTTATTTTAACTATCATTGCGGCTATTCGATCTAATGAAGGTGTTTATTATCGTTATCCCTTAACGATTCGTTTGATTCGTTAGAGAACTTTTTTTGTTTCAATTGAGGAGATGTGGGAGTGGAGAATCTTTATCTAGTAGCCCTTATACTAGCGATTGTTGAGGGTTTTACTGAGTTTCTGCCTGTTTCTTCAACAGGACACTTAATCTTACTAGGACACTTGTTAGGTTTTGATGATGAAAGAGCGGCTACCTTTGAGATTTTTATTCAATTAGGTGCTATTTTGTCTGTTCTTTTTCTTTACAAAGAAAAATTTATTGATATGGGACAATTGTTTTTCAAACAAGGATTGAAACCACCAAAGCATGGATTTTCTGTACTTCATTTGTTAGCGGCCTTAATACCTGCTCTTCTGTTGGGCTACTTGCTTCATGGTTTTATTAAAGATCATCTTTTCTCGGAAAAAACGGTTATCATCGGTCTCGTTGTAGGTGCCCTATTGTTACTTGTAGCCGATCGATATGCTTCTAAAGCAAAGGTACAAAGTTTTGACGATATATCATTAAAGCAAGCATTTTCCGTAGGCTTATTTCAATGTCTTTCTTTGTGGCCTGGCTTTTCACGATCGGGTGCTACTATTTCGGGTGGAATTCTTGTAGGGCTTTCACCGAAGGTTGCCGCAGAGCTCTCTTTTATTGTTGCTGTCCCCATTATGTTTGCCGCCACAGGTTATGACTTACTAAAGTCTTATCACTTCTTAACGATGGCCGATATCCCCATCTTTGCCTTAGGTTTTGTTGTTGCTTTCTTTGTAGCGTGGTTATCGATTATGTGGTTTCTACGTTTCCTTGAGAACGTAGGATTAGCCCCCTTTGCCTACTATCGCTTTATACTAGCCGCTTTTTATTGGATTTTCTTCTTATAGGGGTTGGCAGAAAAAGAGAACGTAAGAATATAACCAAAAATTTAAGGATAGGTTATGAGCAACAAAGATAAGAATGTAACAATTTCAGAAAAGCAAAGAATCAACTGTCTACGCTGTGAGCACTTTTATATTACTTGGGAGCCTAAGTTTCCTCGCGGCTGTAAATTGCTCAACTTCAAAACTCGTTCTATGCCCAGTCTCGTTGTCTTTCAGAGTTGTGGTCATCCTTGTGATGGCTTTCGAGAAAAGAAGAAGCTATAGAGCTTCAAAAGAATCCAAAAATTTTCTTGATAAAGTTCAAAAAAGTACTTGCAAAAGAATAGACCTCATGATACACTCTAACTAGGCAATATCCTTACAGTTTAGAGAGAAACAAAAAGGAGCGTAGAAAAGCATCGACAGGTAAAGGTTGGTTCAAGGTTGTTTACAAGATTCTTATTCCGGTTCAATACCTGTCAGGCACTGTCAAGTTGTTATCAAGTAGTCTAGGTTCTTATCAAATTGTCAGTGGTTAAAAGATGTTTACCTCCCCAATCGGTGTTTCGAATCTCAAATTGGTGATTCTGTTGTCTATTTATCATGGTACGTCAGTCCATCTCGTTGTTTTTTCTGGTAGTTAAGGGTTGTTTGTTGAATCCTTCGCTTAGGTAGATTGTAAGGTCTATGTAGGAACTAGGAACTGTAGGGATGGTTGCTTCAGAGAGAAGGCTTTTATTTTAGCCTTCTCTTTTTGTTTTTCCTTGCTCTTACTGCTGTCATGATTTATTCTATTGAGTGAGCGTAAATCAAGGTATATAAAAAGTTTACACGTAAAGATTTTTATATTCTATACAGGAGGATCTTCATGGCACAAGAAGTGAGACGCATTTATGTAGAAAAGAAAAAAGGATTTGATGTAGAAGCTCGAAGCCTCTATGCCGATTTGAAAGAGAACCTTGCCATGCAAGGTCTAACAAATGTACGTATTGTTCAGCGCTATGATATTGCTGGAATGACTGATGATGAATACATGGAGGCTCGGAATACTATTTTTTCAGAGCCCACAGTAGATCAAGTTTACGATGAAACCTATCCTTTAGCAGATGAACAAAAAGTTTTTGCTTGGGAGTATTTGCCTGGTCAGTATGATCAAAGAGCAGATTCAGCGGCTCAATCGGTACAGCTATTGACACAGAAAGATAGACCAGATATTCAAACGGCCCGTCTAATCGTACTCGAAGGCTCTATTACAACAGAAGAAATTGATAAGATTAAGTCATATATTATTAACCCTGTAGAAGCAAGAGAAGCAATACTAGAAAAACCTCAGGCCTTATCTGTAAAAACAGAAGTTCCTGCTGATGTAGAGATTTTGCATGGCTTTATCGATAAGTCAGAAGATGAACTACAAGCTTGGATGAATCAAACTGGCTTGGCTATGAATTTAGAAGATCTGATCTTTTGTCAGACTTATTTCCGTGATGTAGAGAAACGTAATCCAAGCATTACTGAGATCAAGGTGATTGACACTTATTGGTCAGATCATTGTCGTCATACTACTTTTTTAACTAGAATTGAAGGTGTTGAGATTGAGGCTGGCTCTTTCACAAGGCCTATACGCAAAGCTTATGAAGAATATATTCAATCACGGACCTTTGTCTATGGAGATAAAGTAGCAGAACGAGATCAGTGCTTAATGGATATTGCCGTGCTGGCTATGAAAGAATTGCGCAAAAAAGGTCTTCTTGAAGATCTAGATGTGTCTGATGAGATTAATGCTTGTAGTATTGTAGTTCCTGTAGATAGAGACGGCGAGACTGAAGAATGGCTAATCATGTTCAAAAACGAAACTCACAATCACCCTACAGAAATTGAACCTTTTGGTGGTGCCGCTACTTGTCTGGGTGGAGCCATTCGCGACCCTCTATCAGGACGTTCTTACGTTTATCAGGCCATGCGTGTAACAGGTAGTGGCGATCCTCGTCAAAAAATTGAAGATACGCTACCTGGAAAGCTACCACAGCGCAAAATTACTATCGGCGCGGCGGCAGGCTACAGCTCCTATGGTAACCAGATTGGCTTAGCTACAGGACAAGTAGCTGAAGTCTACGATGAAGGCTTTGTTGCTAAAAGAATGGAAATTGGTGCTGTTATTGCGGCGGCCCCTAAAGCTAATGTAGTACGTAAAAAGCCTGTTGCTGGTGATGTGATTGTACTTGTCGGTGGTCGTACTGGTCGTGATGGTTGTGGTGGTGCTACAGGTTCTTCTAAAGAGCATACGGAAGATTCTCTCTTTACTTGTGGTGCTGAAGTGCAGAAAGGTAATCCTCCTACAGAACGTAAGATTCAGCGCCTTTTCCGCAATCAGCAAGTTAGTCAAATGATCAAAAAATGTAATGATTTTGGTGCAGGCGGTGTCTCCGTTGCTATTGGAGAGCTTACAGAAGGTCTCCATATCAACTTAGATGCTGTACCTCGTAAGTATGAAGGTCTCGATGGAACAGAGCTGGCAATTTCGGAGTCGCAGGAGCGCATGGCTGTTGTCATAGCGCCAGAAAATGTTGAGGCTTTTCAGCTTTTTGCGAGAGAAGAAAATGTGGAAGCTACTGTTGTAGCTACTGTTACAGATGAAAGAAGATTAAAGATGTTCTGGCGTGGACAAGCCATTGTCGACGTAAGTCGTGATTTTCTAGATACGAACGGCGTTCAACAAAAGACTACCGTAACAGTATCAGCGCCAGAAGAGAGTGCAAACTATTTCCAAACCCTTCCTAGTCAAGTTGAAAAAGCATTGCCTGATGTAAAAGAAGCCTGGCTTGCTAATCTAGAAGACTTAAACGTCTGTAGTCAAAAAGGTCTGGTAGAACGATTTGACAGCACTATTGGAGCGGCATCTGTTTTGCTTCCTTTTGGTGGAGTCAATCAAAGCACACCTGCCGAAGGCATGGTAGCAAAAGTACCTGTTCTCAACGGAGAAACGAAGACAGCAACAGCTATGACTTATGGCTATGATCCTAAGCTGGCATCTTGGAGTCCTTTTCATGGTGCTCTCTATGCCGTTGTAGAAGCTGTAGCTAAGATTGTTGCTCTAGGCGGCGACTACCGGAAAGTTCGTTTAACTTTACAAGAATACTTTGAAAAGCTTGGTCAAGATTCTGTAAAATGGGGTAAGCCTTTTAGTGCTCTCTTAGGCGCTCATTACGTTCAAAAAGCCCTAAAAATTCCTGCTATTGGAGGCAAAGACAGCATGTCCGGTACATTCAAAGACTTGCATGTACCACCAACCCTAGTCGCTTTTGCCGTCAATGTTCTCCAGTCAGATAAAGTAGTTTCGCAAGAATTTAAGCAGAGTGGCAGTCAAGTTGTACTTCTTCCCCTGACTAGAGATGCACAAGAAGTTCCTTCTTTTGAGCAACTAGATAAGAACTATGGGAAAGTTTATGAATTAGTTCAAAAAGGTCAAGTACTTGCCGCTCAAACTGTTCGCTTTGGTGGTTTGGCTGGGACTATTAGCAAAATGGCTTTTGGTAACAGTATTGGTATGGCTTTTCAAAACAAAGTCGATGCAAGTCCTCTTTTCTCTCCAGAATACGGCTCTATAATTTTAGAAATACCTGCTGAAGTAGATTTAGCGGAAGCTTTTGACACTGTTTCTTATGAACTGTTAGGTAAGACAACTGTAGAACCTATTATTGCTGTCAATGGCTATGCTATTTCCCTTAGCGAAGGGCAGGAAAGATGGGAAAAACCGCTCGAAAAAATCTTCCCCAGCAAAGCAGATGCAGTTGGCTCGGCTCAGGAAATTTGCTTTGACGCATCTTCCATAGGAGCAACTAGAAAAGTCAAGAGTTCTCTTAGCTTAGTAAAACCAAGAGTCTTTATTCCTGTCTTTCCAGGCACTAATTGTGAATATGATACAGCTAAAGCTTTTGAAAAGGCAGGGGCTCAGTCTGACTTACTTGTCGTAAGAAATTTGACAGCTCTTGATGTAGAAGAGTCTATTGACGCCATGGTTAAAGCAATAGAAAAAGCACAGATGATAGTTATTCCTGGTGGCTTTAGTGCTGGTGATGAGCCTGAAGGATCTGGAAAATTCATCGCCACTTTCTTCCGCAATCCTCGTGTCAAAGAAGCTGTTACTAAGCTTTTAGAAGAGCGTGATGGCTTAATGTTGGGGATTTGTAATGGATTCCAAGCTCTTATTAAGTTAGGTCTTGTTCCTTACGGTGAGATCCGTGAGATTACAGAAGATAGCCCTACCTTAACTTTTAATAACATTGGACGACACATCTCTTCGATGGTGCGCACGAAAGTAGTTTCTAATCTCTCTCCTTGGTTTAATGAAGTTGATCTAGGAGATATTCACTCCATTGCTATGTCTCATGGTGAAGGTCGTTTTGTGGCTAAAGATCAAGTCTTAAATGACTTGATAGCAAAAGGTCAGATTGCTACACAATATGTAGATCAAGTTGGCAAACCTAGTATGGATATGCCTTATAATCCTAACGGCTCTGTATGTGCCATTGAAGGTATCACAAGCCCTGATGGACGTATCTTAGGGAAAATGGGTCACTCAGAACGTATCGGTAATGATGTGGCTATCAATATTCCTGGTGAGAAAGATCAAAAGATCTTCCAATCAGGTGTTAACTACTTTAAGTAAGTTAAGATTTTATATAATAAAGAAAGGTGTCTGCACAGACAATTAGTTTGTGCAGACACCTTTTTATTTGACATCATTACCAAAAAATACCTTGAAATTTTCTTACTAACCTAGTATCATAACATGGACTGGGATTCATCTCCCGTAATTTTACTTCCAAATGGTTTAGTAAAGCTTTTTAACAGAAATCCAGTCAAAGAGAAATAAAGTGGAGGGATCTGAGAAAGTGAAGAAATGGATGATAACAACATTGGTGACAGCAACTATCTTTACAGTAGGTGTAGTGTCTGCCAGTGCAGTAAGTCCTGTCAAAGTTTTGGTCAACGGTCAAGAGATTAATTCTGATGTTCCAGCTCAAATTGTAGATGGTCGTACATTAGTACCTGTACGAGCTATTTCAGAAGCTTTACAAGCTGATGTAGAGTGGGATGAGACAACATCAACAGCTTACATAAGTACAGAAGGTGCTGAAGAAAAAGCCAAAGAAAAATTTCAAGCAGAACTTCGCAGAGAATGGCGACAAGATTTTTCTCAATGGCAACGTCTTTCCAGTGCTACCTTTGTGGAAATCCTTGAGCAGTTAGAAGAGTTAGAAGATCTTACCATAACTGAAAAGCAAGAAGCTTTAGAAGAAATTCTACAAAAAATTGATGAAGAAATCCTAGCTCAAGCGTCTACTTATCGCATACCACCAAGACATAGCAAAGTGAATTACGATTTCCTAGAAGGTGTACTTCAAGTGCGTTCAGGAAGTGCTTTGCTTCAATTGGCTACGGAAGAAATGAAGCAAAAAAATGACGGAGCGGCCAAAGCACTCACTGCTGCTGCAGAAGATTTTTTTGAACAAATAGCAAAAACGAATCGATTTGTCAACATGGACTGTATGGAGTGTCATACTCCGCCAGGACAAGCTCAAGCAGTTCAGCCAGTGCTTCCTGAAGAAGTTCCAAGCGACTTATTGGAATTAGAAGTGCAACAAGAACAAGAATAGTAAGTATATAAGGGAGTCTATCGTGAACCGACTTGTCGGTTAGCGATAGACTTTTTTTATTGTCAACTAATTACTATATAAACTCTAAGAGGTGGGTAAGGCTATTCTTCTCTTTGATAGTAGGGGCGAAAAAGTCGCCTTTTTGACTGACTCGTTCGCTTACTGTCTTGATGGAAAAGCTACTTGGTTTTACTTTGCTTGTTACTTCGCTCCAATGTAGGGGTGTTGAAACGGGAGCGCCCCTTAGAGGACGGGGGCTGTAGACGGAAGCTAGAGTTTTTCCTTGACCGATTTGCCAGCAGTCTAGATAGAGAGAATTTCCTCGTTCTTTGATGGACCGCTTTAAGGTGACCCGACGATCAACCTTTTCGATAAATTGAGCTAAGACAATAGCACAGTCCCGAACGGTTTTATAATCATAGATAGGCCTTAGGGGTACATAAATGTGTAAGCCCGAACGACCTGATGTTTTGGGATAAGAAGTGAGTCCAAAGCTGTCGAGAGCTTCTTTGACAAGCAAGGCCACTTCTACAACGGTACTAAATGATTGACTTTCATGAGGATCAAGATCGAAGACCATATAAGTAGGATGATTAAGCCTACCTATCTGAGATAGCCAAGGATGAAGTTCGATAGTGCCGAGATTAATTACCCAGAGTAAGTCCATCCAATCTCTTATTAGGCAATAGGAAATGGGAGAGCCTCTATGTTGAGATGGAATGGCCACAGCAGTTAGCCACTCTGGGCGAAAAGAAGGACTTTCTTTTTGATAAAAAGATTTTCCCTGAATACCATCGGGGTAGCGAACCATAACAATAGGTCGATCTTTAAGATGAGGAAGTAGGTAAGGGGCTATTTGTAAGTAATAGTCTAATAGATCGCCTTTGGTAAAGCCTTCATCAGGCCAAAAGATTTTATCCAAATTGGTAAGACGCAGACTTTGGTCACCATTACGCACTTCTAGGGTTCTATAATCTTGAGCAGTGATGGATGGCGTAGGCGAAGATCTTTGGTCCATTCTAGATACTGTATTAGCACTTGATAAGAAGGTTTTACTTTGTAGTAGCCTTGTTTTTTTATTTGGGATGTTTTTTCTTGAATTTGATGGGGATGCAGTCGGTCGTACCACTGTTTTGCCTCCTTTTGGGAGATACCTGATCCGACTTTTCCAATGTATTGCCGTGTATCATTTCCTTGTTCTACCCCTAGAGCAAGGGCGGCAACTTGTCCTTGCACAGAACTGGTAAAGCCAATAATCCAACAAGAGATTTGACGAAAATTTTTTACCTTACGCCAACTTCTTGCTTTTTTACCTGGTATATAAGGACTATTACGATCTTTTCCTACCATGCCTTCTAGATTGAGCGTTTCAACCTGTTGATAAAAGGCATGACCTTTCTCCGGCACGGAAGAAGTTAAAAGAATATGGTCAGAAGGAATTAGTTCTTCATTAAGCTTTGCTAAGCGCTTTTCTAAAGGATAAGTCATAAAAGACTCATCTTGCCACTGTAGTAGATCAAAGACCATGTACAAGGCAGGCAAGGTTCTTAAAGCTTCTTCGATAGTAAAATTACTCTGAGCTCGAAATCTTTTCATTACTAGAGGAAAGCTTGGTAGACCTTTTTCGTCGAGAACAATAAGCTCGCCATCAACTATTGCTTGAATGCCTGGTGAAAAAAATTTTGCCTTTGCGATCTCAGGAAACTGAGCTGTAAGAGACGTTCCCTTACGACTTCGTAGAATTATATGGTCCTTTTCTATATAAGCGAGACAGCGAATACCGTCCCATTTAATTTGAAAAAGAAAATCAGGATGGTCAAAAGGTTTGCAGAATTGCTGTGGTTCCATAGGTAGAAGAATGGTCATGATGTTTTTTTACGGGAGACGGTGCTTTTTCCAGCTTTCTCTTTTTTAGCTGTTTTTTTCTGTTCTTCTTTTGCTTGATTTAGGCTTACTTTCAAAGCTTCCATGAGATCGACAACTTTGCCTTTGGGTGCGGCAGTAGTAGTTGGTATTTCGGCCACTGCTTCACCTTGTACTTTCTCTTGTAACCATTGTTGAAGCTTTTCGTTATATTCGTTTTGCCATTGTTGTGGGTCAAAGGGCTCTGTTAAGCTTTCAATAAGCTGAACAGCCATTTTTTGCTCTTTATCTGATATTTCCAGTCCCTGCCCTAATAGACCTAGGCCTTCTATAGAACGAATCTCTTCTGGGAAAAGCATAATGTGCATGGCCAAAGCATCGCCGTATATTCGAAGAGCGGCTATCGTTTCCTTAGAGCGTAAGATAACCTTGGCTAAAGCTAGACGATTAGTTTCTTGAAGAGCTCGATGCAGGAGAGCATAAGCTTTTTCTCCTTGTTGATCTGGTGCTAAATAATAGGTTTTGACAAAATAGATGGGATCAATTTCTGCAAGATGAACAAATGATTGAATATCGATACTGCGGCTACCTTCTGGCTCTAAAGCTGAGAGATCTTCCTCTGTAACAATGACAAACCGTCCTTTGGTATATTCAAAGCCTTTAACAATCTCTTCGGATTCTACTTCTCGATCGCAATGGGAGCAACGCTTCTGATATTGAATGGGGCGGTTACATTCTTTGTGCAGAAGACGAAAACGTATATCCTTATCTTCCGTAGCTGCAAATAGCTTAATGGGAATATGAACAAGTCCAAAGCTAACAGCACCTTTCCAAAGACTGCGCATTTGCGCACCTCCTATAGTAGTTGATATCAGTGGAATTAGTTAGTTGATAGAAGAAAAATAAAACAAATAAATACATAAGTTTTAATTTAATTTTAATTTGTGAAAAAATGGGTGGAGAAGGAAGGGAAAGTAAAAAAACCGTCGAAATAGTTTGCAATAAAGAAAATATTGGGATAGGAGGGAAGGTTTTGGAGAATAGAAAACGCATCTATTATCTAGCAGGTGCTCTTGTAGTAGCTCTTATTATAGGTATGTTGTTACAAGGAAGTCGTTTTTACTCGACTGAACGTGTAATAAAAGTTCCTCAAGATGCCCATGCGCAAAGTACTCAAAGTCCACATGATGGATCTAACTCTGTTACTGAGCAAGCACTTATTGAAGTATCTACCATTTTTATTCATGTAACAGGTGCTGTTCACAATCCCGGTGTTTATCGTCTTGCAGAAGGAAGTAGAATGGAAGATGCTTTACAGCAAGCCAAGCCTCTAGAAGATGCTGATATAGAAGTCTTAAACCGAGCTTCATTACTCATTGATGGGCAAAAAGTTGTTGTACCCTTTCAAAATGCCGCTGGAGCAACAGAGAGCCACCTGCTTCTAGCCACTAGTCTTGTCAATCAAGGTAGTGCTATTTCCGGAAATGGCCTTGTTAATATCAATCGCGCCGAAAGCAGAGAGCTAGAACAATTACCGGGCATCGGCCCTGCTACAGCACAAAAAATAATTGACTATCGAGCCTCGCAAGGACCTTTTCGTAAAGTCGAAGATCTACAGAAAGTGCCTGGTATTGGCGCTAAGAAGTTTGCTGATGTTAAGGACAAGATAGCTGTAGTTGATTAGACATATTTTCCTACGTACTTCCCCAAAGAAGATCAAGAAAAAGCTTGGTCTTCTTTTTCTTTTTTAAACTTACATATACCAATTTCTTAATGATTAGCAACTATTACCCTGTCTTTCAATTAATTTTGCATGGATCTAACTCACTATATGCAGTAGGATCAGGTATGTACCATTTCTAAGTTGTCAATGATGTAAAGTCATTGTGCAAGTGATGAAGCGGTTTTTTTATTCTTCTTTTTATTATTCAAGGAAAGGTGGAGAAGATTTTGACACGTAAACTGACAATTGCAGCTATGGCAGTATTCTTGCTTTTAGCTATGAGTATTTCTATGGTCTTTGCTACAAGCGAAGTTTCAACTGGCTTGGCCATGGTTGAAAGAGGTGCTTATCTACGGACAGAGCCAAAGCTGAACGCAACGCGAATTCAGCTTGTACCGAAAGGCGAAACTCTTGTTGTTTTAGAGCAAGCTAATCAGTACTGGCAGAAAGTGCAAACACAGAATGGTCGAATTGGTTACATTACCACCAATCCTACCTATGTAAAATCTATTCCTAGTAATGTTAATGCAACGCTTCAGCTTGAGCGTTCTCTCAAGAGAGGCGATCGTGGTGATGATGTTGTAGAAGTGCAAATGCGACTGTCTAAACTTGGTTTTTACAGTGGTCGCGTCGATGGTGACTTCGGACCGATGACCCATCGAGCCGTAGAGAGCTTTCAAAGAGAACATCGTCTGGTTGTAGATGGTGTTGTAGGACCTCAGACGACAAGAAAACTGAATGAATTGTTGGCAGGAGATGCTCAGTCTACAGTGACGACTACAGCGCCTGCTACAGCACCAGCGCCTGCTAATAATGGTACAGCACCGACTTCTACAGGTACTGAAGCTACACCAACTGGACAAGCTTCTGTTACCACCAAAACCTTAGGCAAGGGAACTTCTTGGGAAACAGAGATGTATGTCATCAAAGGAGTCAAAGAAGGTCCTACGGTGATGATTGTTGGTGGTGTTCATGGTAACGAGCCCGCTGGTTTCCGAGCGGCTCGTCAAGTAAAAGACTGGAAGATTGAAAATGGTACGCTAATTGTAATTCCTGATGCTAACAAAGTAGGTATTAACAATAATCGTAGAAATTCTTCTTTTGGTGACTTGAATAGAGCTTTCCCACAGAGCAATGGAGCCAATGGAAGCGATGCTTTATCTAGAGCTATCTGGGCTGAGTACCAGAATTACAAGCCCCAATACGTTCTTGATCTGCACGAAGGTTATGATTACAACGTGCAGAATAAGAATTCTGTAGGACAAACGATTATCTATCATCCATCTGGTCAGATGCAAAGCTTTGCTAACAAACTGACTAGCGAACTGAACAAAGGTTTACCAGCTTCTAAGCGTTTTAACGTTCTGCGCAATCCTGTTGGCGGTAGTCTTGCTCGCGCCGCTGGTCTGCACGGTTCAGAAGCTGCTATTTTTGAGACTTGCACCAAAGATCCTATTAATACAAGAGTTCAGTATCAGATCAAAGCTGTAGAAATGTTCTTTGATCATGCTGGTATGAAGCGTCAATAATTTTGGCACTGACTTTACCGATAGAGGTTAATGAACAAAGTTAGAGACTAACGAAGCAAGTGTCGTGCTACGGAAACAGTGGGACAAGCAAAAACCCCTGAAGTTCTCCAATTAAATTGGAGCTTCGGGGGTTTTTGGTATGCTCTATTATTACTTTGCATCGCCTTCTTGAAAGGTCTTAGTGCAGTTATCATGCTTCATGACCACCGATTTTTTTGGCTCTATCTCTAGCTACACCTGCTGTTGTCAAGGAAGAGCCACGTAGTATAGCTGTAGAACCAAAGCGCGCTCGCAGATCATCGATGGCTCGATGTAAGCGATCTTGCTGATCCCAATCTACAAACAGTTCTTGCTGAAGGGTATGATCATCAACGAGGTTGTCAATGCCTACAGAGAGCGAGCGGACGGGTAGGCCATTCCAGTGACGGTGAAAAAGCAGTTGCACACGGCTAAAGACTTGCTCAGAGAGGTTGGAGGGAGCAGGGAGGCTCGATTGACGATGAAAGCCTCGCCTGAGGTCGTAAGAGCGCAAAGAGACCGTAATAGTTCGTCCTGCTTTTTGGAGACGGCGAGCACGGCTGCAGACTTGATCGGTCAGTTCGAGTAAAACTGTTTCAATCTCTTCTCGTCGATAATAGTCTTTAGGTAAGGTGATAGAATGACCGATTCCTTTAGGTTTTTCAAGAGAATGGGCTGATACGGGGGAATGATCTCGTCCCCAGGCCAGATGGTGATAAATTTCTCCCCGTAGACCAAAACGTTTAGTTAGATAGTGCAGAGGATAGTGGGCTAGATCTCCAATCGTCATTAGTCCCATATTACGAAAATGACTTTCCATCCGCGAGCCTACCATAAACATTTTCCTCAGGGGAAGGGGATGGAGCTTCTTGGCTATGTCTTCTGCTTTCCAGAAGGCTATACCTTGAGGGTTTTTCTTAGCTTCAATGTCGCAAGCCATTTTAGCCAGAAATTTGTTATGACTAATGCCAATAGAACAAGGTATTTTCAGCTCTTCGCGGAGACGATGGCGAAAAAGACGAGCTACTTCTTCCGCTGAAGGCCAGATTTCTTCTGTACCAGCAGTATCAATAAAAAGCTCATCGACGCTGTAGGGCTCTACTAAAGGAGAAAAAGTGCGAGCAATCTGCTGAATCTTCCAAGAGATTTCTAAATATAAAGCCATGCGAGGCTGTACGCATTGGGCCTCAGGACAAAGCGCTAAGGCTTCACCGACGGTCATAGCTGTCTTAATGCCATAAGCCTTAGCTTCCTTAGAAGCGGCTAAGATAATGCCATGACGACGCTCAGGGTCACCACAGACGAGTACTGCCTTGCCCTGCAGTGCAGGGTTTTGGGATGCTTCTACGCTAGCATAGAAGGAGTTCATATCGGCTAACAAGATAGTGTCATGATTAGTTCTTTCTTTCATATTTCTTGAACACCTACAATCGCGGCAATTGGAATTGAGAAGGAAGTGCCCTCACTTTCAAGACGGAGAAAGCCAGGCCGCTGACCTAAGCTTAAGGGATGAGCTTTCAGAGTTTTTATTTTTTCTTTTTCTTTTATGATCAAGGTAATGAGAGCTTTTTGGGCTACGGCAGTTTCAATAATCTTTTGGATTTCTTCTAAGTATTCTTGTGTAGGGCAAGGTATGCAGGTATCGCTAAGACTTTCTTCGCCCATAGTTTCGATAGAGCCTGCTCGGTGTTCTGGGAGGATCATTCGAGAGCCTTGCCATAGTCGGTTCTCGCCAAAAAAAGCACGACTGCGCTGACGCATAAAGAACCTCCTTTCGCAGAACATATTTTCTAAGAAGCACAGTTCTATTATATGGCTTATCTTTCTGTTTGTCATGATGGTAAATAAAAGAAAAAAGAAAACCTTTTCAAAAGCTGAAAAGGTTTTCTTATTAAAAGGTTGTTTTTGGTTGTTTTTATTAGATTGTTTTTCCTTTTAATCAGAGTTAGAAGAGTCTTTCTGGAGGTGTTTTTCTAACTCTTGCAACCACTGCTTGATCGATTTCTCGCGACCTTGTTCGGTCGGCTTGTAGAAGCGTCGACCTTCTAGTTCTGCAGGGAGGTAGCTCTGTTTTATATAACCTCCGTAGTCGTGGGGGTAGTGATAGCCTTGCCCGCTTTGAAGTACTTGGGAAGCAAGAGCATGGGAGGTGTCTGCTAGATGTCGTGGAATTTGGAATCCTTTGCTTTCCCGCACAGCCGCTCTGGCTTCGTAAATTGCTACTTTGGCGCTGTTACTTTTGGGGGCACAGGCTAAGTAGATAGTTGCTTGTGATAAGGGGATTTGTCCCTCTGGCAGTCCTACCATTTTTACTGCTTCTGCTGTAGATTGGGCGAGGACGAGAGCCATAGGGTCGGCTAGACCTATATCTTCAGCGGCATGGATAATTAGTCTGCGAGCTATATAGAGCGGATCTTCACCAGCTTCTAACATAAGAGCAAGCCAGAAGAGAGCCGCGTCGGGGTCAGAACCGCGAATGCTTTTGATGTAGGCAGAGATGGTATCGTAATGGCCGCTTCCTTTTTTATCGTAGTAAGTAGCCATTTTCCCAGTAATCTCCATTATGTGCTGAGCTGTAATTTTTTCGGTCTTATCGTGAACAGTCATTACCATATCTAAAAGTGTCAAAGCTGCACGACCATCTCCTTTGGCGGCTCTGACGATAAGCTCTAAAGCTTCTTCTGTTAATTTTTCTTCTGATAGACCTAGGCCTCTTTCGGTGTCGGTGAGCGCTTTAAGAAGTAATCTCCTCATATCAGCTTCGCTTAAAGGGTAGAGCATGTAGACTCGTAGGCGGGAAATGAGAGCGGCATTAACTTCGTAGAGAGGATTTTCTGTCGTTGCTCCGATTAAGATAAGGGTTCCGTCTTCAATAGCTGGTAGCAAAAGATCTTGCTGGGCTTTGTTAAAACGATGAATCTCATCGACAAATAAAATGGTGCGCTCCTGATAATATCCTAAGCGTTCTGATGCTTCTTGAATGGTCTTTTTAATTTCTGCTGAGTTACTACTGACGGCAGAAAGGGTAACGAAGTAACTTTTGGTACTATGAGCAATTAGTCGAGCTAAGGTTGTTTTTCCAGTACCAGGTGGACCATAGAGGATAAAAGAATGAAGCTTGTCTTCTTCAATCATTTTTCTTAAGGATGATTTGGGCCCCACTAGATGAGCTTGTCCTACAACTTCATCTAAGTCACGAGGCCTCATTCGATAAGCCAGAGGTCCTTCGATATTTTTGTGCTCTTCCCGTTGATAAGAAAAGAGATCCATATGTATGCCGTCCCTTTCTTATGATCTTTCTGTAATCATTCTATCACTATAAAGCAAGCTATTAATATAATGCAAGCTTGAGAAAGCTCTTCGCGGCTCTTTAGGCAGAGTCATCATGAGCCTCTAGAGCTATACTGATTAGGACTCTATTGGGTTTGATGCCCTAGAAGAGAAAGAGAGCCGTCGCGACGGCTCTCTTAGCAGTGAAGTTACTGTAATGGCATCGTTCCCTGAGTGGTGAAAGTGCCGGTAGGCTGGTAAGTGTTAATCATCGTTTGTGTTGTATTGGAAGCTAGAGTGGGAACTTGGTACATACCTTTTTGGTTCATAAATTGGAAAGTTTCATAAGCTTGGTTGATGCAAGATTGGATGGTGCTGTTCATAATTTGACGTAGTGTAGGATCAGCACATTCCAAAGCGGCAACAGTTGTTTTCATTGCTAAAGATTTACTGCAACTGAGGATACCAGAAGCAATATCACGATCGTCAATTTGGTTAACGTTACTATTAGGTTGTTGTGGAGCGGGGTTACGAAGTCCGTAAGCAGGACTGCTTTGGATTGGTGTACGGTAGGAGTGAGATGATTGGTTTTGGCGAGTCTGTAAGAAACTTACTAAGCTTTGGTAGTTAGATTGCATGTGACGAAGCTGATTATCAACGATTTGTGAGAGACGTTGGTCTTTAATATGAGGGCGATAAAGTTCAAAAGTGTTGATGGTGTCAATCGTTGAGGTTAGAACTTCATGGGTCATTATTAACTCATGGGCACCAATTTTTTGCTCTGTGCCTCTCATATCTTGTTGCATGATGCCACCATAAGGAGATTGGGTGCCATAATTAATGCCTGTACTAATGTTAGTACTCATAGCAGGACCAATGTTGCCAGGACTAATATTAGTACCCATAGCAGCTCCAAAGGCTGTTCCCAGATTAGTTCCCTGTCCTGTTTGGTTTTGCTCTGTTCTAAATGTTTGATTTTGCATAGCCATCAACCTCCATAAGCATTTTTCCAAGTATTAATGTGCCACTGTTACTTGAAAAAATACGAACCATAAAGTGTTAAATATTCTCAATAAATCGTACCGTCTGATACCATAGTCTTTGGCCATCGCTCTCTATAAGAACCGCACCATGTTGGTCTGTTCTGAACAAGTCTGCTCCTAAGGATGTCCAAGCTTCTATAGCTTGTGGCGAAGGGTGTCCAAAGTTATTTCTACCTACCGTAATGACAGCAATTTCTGCTTTCGTTTCCTCAACAAAGGTAGAGTTAAAATACTTACTACCATGATGTGGTATTTTTACCACATGAGCTGCTAGATCGATAAGCTTGCGCTCCGCTAGAGAAGTCAGTGCTTCTTGTCCTTCCACTTCAAGATCGCCTGTAAAAAGCATTTTTACTTGGTCGTATTGTAGCATTAAGACAATAGAACTATCGTTGATCTTATCTGCTTGTGTATTTGCTAAGGGATATAGAACAGTTAAGGCTATTTTACGATCAGGGCTAATATCTTTGCCTGTAACAGGGCTTTCCCAGATCGGTATATTTCTAAGTTCTGCTATATTTTTGAGCTCTTCATAGGCAACTACTTCTTTTGGCGGTGGTGAAAGCACCAACTGCCCTATGGAAAAATTTTGAGCCAAATAAAGCAGACCACCAATATGATCTTGATCGGCATGGGTATTGATAACCAAATCAAGATGGCCGACTCCTTTATGACGAAAATAGGTGGCAAGGATTTTTTCTCCGGGATCGTAAGGTCGAGCCGTTGAATGAGTTGTCCAAAAACTTTCACGGCTCTGCTCTTCCCTTTGTCTTTGCGGGAAATTGACGGGTCCCGGGGCATCGATGAGGATTCTTTTTCCTTGTGGTGTCTCTATCAGAATACTATCTCCTTGTCCCACATCGATAAAAGTGACTTTTACAGTAGCTGCTGTAAAAAAGGAAGTTAAAACTATAAATGATAAGAATAGGGCTGAAGCAGGCAAAAAAGATTTTTGCAGGCGACAAAGTATTTTGGGACTTAAGTTGTTGAGAAAAACTTCTCGTCCTAAGATTAAAGCCATGTAATAGGCTAAGATAAGCAAAGGAGATGGTGTAGCTACCGTTAAAGCCGAACCAGGCACAGTAGCTAGTTGACGCAAGATGCGTGTAACCGCTTCAACGACGAGAGAGAGGGAAGCTAAGAGCCAGGAAGCACCTGTTTCCCAGATAAAGATTAGAACAAAGATGACAAAACCGAAGATGACTATTAAAGCGATAAATAGGCCTGCCAGCAGATTAGCAACAAAACCAGAAAGAGATAGCATGTTAAAGTAATAGATTGTTAAGGGTGCTACGGCAAGTTGAGCAGACAATGATAGAGCTAGTACGGCAAGAGGTGCTTTAAGATATAAGGAGAGACTACTGCGATTCATCCACTGATGAAAAAGGGGTAGAAAGTATAAGATGCCCCAGGTGGCGCCAAAGGACATTTGAAAGCCTATGTCACTAATCATGAGGGGGTTATAAAGCAGAATAGTTAAAGCCGCGGCAGCAAGTATGGTGGGTGGATCAACTTTTCTTTGTATGCCATAAGCAATGAGACCTCCAAGGGCCATTAATATTGCCCGTTGTACAGATGGTGGAAAAGCCGTCATAAAGCCATAAAACATAAGAACAGTTGTTGTAATTATGATGCTTGTCCAGATCGGTAATTGCCATTGACGCCATCCTCTCAAAAGCACCATAACAGTTCCAGCTAGAACTCCTACGGCAGTA
The DNA here is from genome assembly GCF_008933955.1 of Heliorestis acidaminivorans. GTDB lineage: Bacteria > Bacillota > Desulfitobacteriia > Heliobacteriales > Heliobacteriaceae > Heliorestis > Heliorestis acidaminivorans. The sequence goes on along the minus strand of NZ_WBXO01000006.1, from coordinate 55,105 downwards.
CCAGATACGGCAAAAGCATGGGCTACACCGGTAATTCGGAATACTTCACGATCTTCTTCGGTCAACTGATCTTGACCACCAAAGATAATGCCAGCAATGACGGCGCTTGCAGTCGGTGTTGCGTAAGATTTTACAAAAGCAACCATTTTTTCGCGCAGACTATGAGCGCGATTGCCGATGATCTCTAAGATTTTTTTGCCTTCTGAAGATTCTAAGAATACTATATCGTCAGCAGAGCGCAGGGTCATTTCTCGAGAAATACCTTGACGCCATAGATAAGCTTGATAATCAAAAGAGCCTGGATTTCTTCGTTGATTAGGTATATAAAGTTGCCCTGACAGTGATAACTTCTCACCAATGACGGGCTTTCTATCTAGTGCTGGACCTGTATACTTGACACGAACCTTTTCACCATCAGGGCGACGTAAGTCTAGTATCAACTGGTGCGGTTTTTCGTTGATCGCTACAATCGTTCCAGAGAAGGGAGCATTTTCTTCAAGCAGATAGTTCTGTGGAATAAGAGTATGTTGAAAGCTATAATACCAGCTTAGGCCAAAAAGTATGAAATAAAGTAGAAAGCGTCCTAGTGTTTTAGCAGGCTTAAGTGAAAAAGAATCTTGCGGAAAGAGGTGCTTATCTCCTCCGTAGAATAGAAGGGCTGTTATGATGGTAAAAGCAAGCCATAAGTGTATGGTCTCTGCAGAAATAGGGTATCGGTATATTTCTCCATGAACTACCCCTCCGGTAATACCTAAAGCTTTGAATAAAACAAAAACCACTAGAGGTCGTTGCATAAAATCACCTCGAGTGGCATTATTCTACAGAAAAACCAAATATCCTCTTGTGGTAACAGTTGTTAGTAAGTCGATTTAGCTATTTTTTTGTACAAACCTAGTTGATAAGCAAGACCTATACGGGATTCTTCTAGCCATTGAGAGATTTCTTCTCCTTCTGTTTGCTCATTGAGAGAAGGAATGGTAACTTTGTGACGGCTAAAAAAACCAAGACAATATTCTTCAGCAAAACGATGCAGGAAGCGGGTTTTTGAAGCAAAGTCAGAGCTGATAACTTTCATTCTTTCCAAAAAATCTTTTATGCTATGGACACTATTTTCCCGAAAAAAGCGGTGACAGAGACGCCAAAATTTTTGAGGAAATGTTAATAAAGCTAGTATTAAAGGGTACTCTGCAGGCTCAAGAGGGCGGATTTCATCGTAAGTTTTTATTATTTCTTGTCCTCGTTGGAAAGACCATCGATAGTAACGCAAGGAACGATCGAGTAAACGAACCAAGTCGCAGATATAGATGTCCCAGCGACAATAATCGAAGTCGATCAATCGTGCTTGATTATAATGGTCAAGTACGAAATTACGAGAGGCTATATCACGATGAACAAAAGTTGCTTCTTTTTTGGCATTATCGCTAATTTCTTGGTATTGAGAGTTTTCTAAAATCTTCAGAGAACTTTTTGCTTGTTCAATCGATTGATCAAGTAAAGCGAGCATTTTTTTCTGTTCTGTCATAGTTAAGAATATTTTTTTCTCTGCTACTAAAGCTCGATATTTTTGCAGGTCTTTTGTGCGACGGCTAAGGACTCTGGGCCAACGCTTCCAGTAGGCACGACGGTGATTTTGCTGAGGTGTTTTTAGTCCCTTGGCATGTTGATGAAACTGTGCAAGCGTTGCTGTAGCCGCTGTAAGATGACTTTCCCGCTGGAAGTCACAAGGTCGATCAGCAACCCAATCGGTCAAAAAAGCAAAGCCACCTTGGAAGGGTGTATAGAGTTTACCCTGCCAGGTGGGGATAACTTGGGGAGTGAGTGTAAAGTTTTGTTGTGTTAAGTGATCCATGGCCTGGCAGATAAAGTGTAGTTTTTCTTCTTCGTAGGTCACTTTTTTGAGGCAAAGCGGACCGAGCTCACTTTCCAATCGCCAGACTATAGAAAGCTGTTGAATGGCCCTAATATTGATCTGATATTGTTCCTTGAGCAAAGTGACCAATTCTTCTGCTAATAAATCCAACTTTGATCACCTGCTGTTTTGGACTTGAGAGGCTCTTGTCTTTCTATTACAATTATATGAGCAAGATATCGAAGTCGTTTCTAGGGAAAGGCGGGTATTATGGACTATTTAGCCATGCAGGCAACAATAAGAGGCCGTCTTTTTGCACCGATCTACTTGATTACAGGTGATGAAACCTATATTATGCAAGAATTAATAGAAGAGTTAACTGCCACTTTTACAGAACTATCGGGCGGCGACTTTAATACTGAACGATATGATGGAGAAAGTTCTGCTGAGACAATAATAGAAAGTGCCCAGATGATGCCTTTTTTTGCAGAGAAAAAGCTTATTCTCGTTAGAGATTCTCAATTTCTCCGACCTCCCAAAAAGTCTCAGGAAGAGGGGGAAGCAAAAAAAGAGAATCAGCCTTCAAAGAAAGGTAAAAGTCACCAAGGAGGTGCTGAAGAAGCTTTAATAGCTTATCTTGAGAATCCATCGCCAACGACTACCTTAATTTTTTACTCTCCCTCTGGTGTTGATAAACGCAAGAAATTTTACAAGGCTCTTGATAAGTGCGGCTTAGTAGTAGAGGTAAAAAAACCAACGACGGCTGGAGTTCAGGCATGGACTATTGAGAGAGCGAGAAAAATGGCTTTGCCTTTTGATCCAGATGCCTTAAATTTACTTTTGGAAAGAACAGATGGCGATATTGGGCGCATTGCTCTTGAACTAGATAAGCTTTATACTTTTTTGGGACAACCTTCACAGAAGCGCCGTGTTACTTTTGAAAGGGTACGTCGTCTTGTTCCAGCAGAAGCAGAAGATAATGTTTTTGCTATGGCTGATACAATAGGTGCTAAACAATTTGATAAAACACTGCTCATTCTTCGCGACCTGATCCGGCAAGGACAGCCTCCCGTTCGCTTATTATTTTTACTTGTTCGTCATATTCGTCAATTATTGTGGCTCAAAGACATGAAAGCCAAGAAATTTAAGGCTAGTGATTGTGCTAAAGAGTTAAAAGTACCGCTTTCAATAATTGGTAAGTTGGAACGGCAGGCTAATCAATTTAGTGTACAGGAATTACGCCATTTCTATCATGTCTTAAGTAAAGCTGACTGGGCTATTAAGACAGGTGCGGGGGAAGCAAAAACAGAGCTAGAACTAGCTATCCTTGACTTTGCTAAAAACAAAAAGCTCTTCTCATAAAAGTATGAGAAGAGCTTTTTTCGTTCATCATGACAAAGCTTACTGAGCGGAAGCTTTGTTAAGTTTTTGAGTAAGACGGGACTTTTTGCGGGCCGCCATGTTCTTATGAACCAAACCTTTGGACACAGCTTTATCAAGAGCTCGAACAGCCTTCGCAAGAGCTACACGAGCATTATCAACATTGGCGGAGGCCAGGGTTTCTTCAAAGCGCTTAATAGTGGTGCGCAAAGCAGAACGAGCAGATGCATTTTTTATGTTCCGCTCACTGCTGATTTTTACTCGCTTAATAGCAGACTTAATATTTGGCACAATCCTCACCTCCTTGCCACTTTACACAAATGCCATTTTATCATGAATTGCTGGGTCATGCAAGGAAGAGTTTACCGAATTATTGATTAAGTCTCTAATAGTATGGTTTTTTTTTTGGGGGGTCATACTATTTGACAATATTGAATGAACCACAAGGAGGAATTGTAACTTGATGGGCTTACTTGTTCGATTTTTAATTTCTGCCGTCGTTCTATTAGTAGCAAGTTGGATCATCCCTGGGTTCTTTGTCGCTGGTTTTGTCGGTGCTATCATAGCGGCCTTGGTCATTGCTCTGCTAGGTTACGCTGTAGAAGCAATTTTTGGAGAAAAAATCAGTGGAGGTCAGCGTGGTCTTGTAGGTTTTATTATTGCCGCCGCAGTGATTTGGGTAAGCCAACTTCTAGTTCCAGGTGCTATACAAGTTAGTATTCTAGGTGCTTTAATTGCCGCTCTAGTTATTGGTGTAGCTGATGCTTTTCTACCTACACCACTCGACTCAAGAGCTATAAAAGAAGGAGAAAAGTAAGACATAGTAATGCCCCCCTAATCATATCCATAGTAATGGAGGAAAGGGGGGGTATTGTTTGCTTTTTAGAAGGACAAACCATTGGGGAAGGAGAAGGCTCCGTCTTCTAGGACCAGTTTTTTTAATTCTTTTTCTACTTCTCGTGGTCTGGATGAGCATGGGAAGAGCCATAATCCCTTTTTGGTCTCTCCTACCGGCAAACGATCTAATGAAGCTGGCTATGCCTGTACTTGCTTTAGAATCGGATAAAGCTTTTGATGATGATTCTATTAATGTCTCCAGAACTGGATGGATGGAAAGCCTCAAGAAAGAGCCCTTCCATCTCTGGATGGAAAGTCAACTTCCTTTTCTGGGACAAAAGTCAGATCAAGTTGACAGTAAGGCATTACAAATTGAATCACAATACTATGTAAATTTACAAGATGAAGCAGTGGCGGTAACAGCCATGAATCATAGTTCGGAACAAAGCCCTCTCCTTCGTGAAGAAGGTGATGACTTCCCCGAGCTTCACATCTTACGAGAAGATCCGCGAGGTGATGTGCCGCCGATAATTGAGCGAGCGGCTCAAGAAAAAATGCCTCAGCGACCTATCGTCTTACTCTACCATACACATAACGGCGAAACATATGGGGCTACAGACGGAAAATTTCATCTAGATGGCCAAAATGGTGGTGTCTACTTGGCAGGAAAAAGATTTGCCGAGACCTTGGAAAAAGAATATAACATAGAAGTGCTTCATAATGATGCTATTCACGACTATCCTTCCTATGCCCTAGCGTATACGCAATCTCAAAAAACAGTTATTGATCTGCTCAATCAACATCCTAATCCTCTTGCTATTTTGGATATTCATCGTGATGCTGTACCTCGACGAGAAACAGTAATGATTGAAGGGAGAGCAGTTGCTCCAATACTTTTTGTTGTAGGCACTAATGCTCGTGCTCCTCATCCCCGGTGGCAAGAAAACTTGCGTTTTGCCGAAGAGCTATCCAAAAAACTTGATCAGCTTTACCCAGGGTTAAGTAAAGGTGTCATGACTAAGCAAGGACGCTATCACCAGCAAATGCATCCACGAGCTTTACTTGTAGAAGTTGGAGGTCACTTAAACTCAACTCCAGAGGCTTTAGCGGCCGCAGAATTATTAAGCCATGCCTTGGTAGAAGTCTTACAAGAAAGAAATCTTTTTGAAATTATGAAAGAATAGAGTTCTCATCAAAAGTAGATGAGAGCTTTATTCTTTCTATTTACACTGTCTTTTTCGAAAAATATTCTTGTCTTTATGTCGAAAGGCAATACAATAATGTAGTGAGTCTATTGACGAAAGGGGCTTGTTCGTGGACGATAGACCAGAAGATCAGTATCCTTACAAAGATAAAGAAAAAAAAACACCTACAATTGGTGGAGAGCAAGTTGCAACAGCCGCCGCTTCTATAATGATTGCCATGTTGATTTCGCGGATTCTTGGTTTTGTCCGTGAAGCTGTTATCGGAGCAAAGTTTGGTCAAAATGAAATTACAGACGCTTATATTGCCGCTTTTACCTTGCCTGATTTTTTATATTTTTTACTTGTAGGCGGAGCTTTATCTGCCGCTTTTATTCCTGTCTTTTCTTCTTACATAGCTACCCAAAATGAAAAAGAAGCTTGTTATGTAGGCTCTTCTTTTATTAATGCCATGATTTTAGCTATTACGGTAGGCGTTATACTGGGTATTATTTTTACACCTTATCTAATTCCTTTAGTTGCCTATGATTTCAAAGGTGAGACACTAGAAAATGCTATTTTTCTGACTAGGATAATGTTTCCCTCTGTTCTTTTTACAAGCTTAGCTGGCTTGGCTATGGGTGTCTTAAATTCTCATCGTCACTTTCTCATGCCTGCTGTTGGCTCTGTCGTTTATAATGTAGTTATTATTTTGTGCGGCCTTCTTCTGGCCGACCAGTTTGGAATTGCCGCCTTTTCCATTGGTGTTGTCTTAGGTGCTATGGCCAACTTTTTAATTCAAGTTCCAATGCTTAGAAAAGTAGGCTTCCGTTATTCCTTTACTCTTGATTTATCTCATGAAGGAGTAAGAAGAATCGGCAAATTGATGATACCAGCCATTATAGGGCTTTCTGTCCTCCAATTTCAGGAGATTATTACCCAAAACCTAGCGTCAGCTCTTGAAGCAGGATCGATTACAGCACTTCGTTTTGCCAATCGTTTAATGCAATTACCCTTAGGTGTCTTTGCTATAGCTATCTCTGTAGCTATTTTTCCAACGCTAACTCATAGTGCCGCGCGGCAAGAGTGGACAGAGTTTCGTCAAAATCTATCTTTAGGTCTGCGCAGTGTTATTTTCATCACTTTACCTGCCGCTGTAGGAATGGCTATATTACGCGTTCCTATTGTACAAGTTCTTTTTGAACATGGTAAATTTGATCATTTCGCTACTTTGACAACAGCTTCTGTATTACTCTTTTTCTTAATAGGACTTTTTGCGCAAGGTGCGAATCAGCTTTTACCGCGAATTTTTTATGCTATTCAACGCCCTCAAATACCTGTTCGCATTAGTATTGTAGTGCTTATCGTAAATACAGTTCTAAGTTTACTCTTTATTCCTTATCTTGGTGCTTCGGGCTTAGCTCTAGCTTTTTCGATTAGTGCCTTTGTAGCTTTTGGCCTTTCTCTTGTAATAGCGCGCAAAGCTTTAGGAGGCATTGATGGCAAGAAGTTGCTCTTTTCTATAGGAAAAAGTGCTGTTGCTTCTGCTGTTATGGCTCTTGTGTTAAAGGTTTCATTATTATTTTTGCCTTATATTTTTGATATTTCTACAAAAATCGGTCTAATAGCTTTCCTAGTAGTTGCTGTTACTATAGGGGCTTTCGTCTATGCAATAATAGCTATGTCGCTTAAGATGGAAGAAGCTCGACTTGTTCGGACGACATTTATGAGCCGCTTTGGTCGACTCTTTTCTCGTTCTTGATCGTTCCTTTATTGTTTATCAGTGGAATGGTCGGTTATAATAGTTTGGATATCTTTCTAAGATAGGCAAGGGAGGAAGCGAAAATAATGACACAAAGGTTAGATAAAATTCGGAATTTCTGTATTATTGCACATATTGATCATGGGAAGTCAACCCTTGCCGACCGTATATTGGAATATACAGGGGCTCTATCGGCAAGGGAGATGGAGGCTCAGGTTCTCGACTCCATGGATTTAGAGCGGGAACGCGGTATTACCATTAAGTTACAAGCAGTTCGTTTGCAATATAAAGCAAAAGATGGAGAAACATATATGCTCAATCTTATTGACACGCCAGGTCACGTTGACTTTACTTATGAAGTTTCACGATCTCTGGCTGCATGTGAAGGGGCTTTGCTTGTTGTTGATGCCGCTCAAGGCATTGAAGCGCAAACTTTGGCCAATGTCTATTTGGCTTTAGAAAACGATTTAGAGCTTATTCCTGTTATCAATAAAATAGACTTACCTAGTGCCGAGCCAGATCGTGTAAAAGCAGAAATTGAAGAAGTGATCGGCCTTGATGCTTCTGACGCTGTATTGGCTTCAGCCAAATCAGGCATTGGGATTGAAGAAGTTTTGCAAGCAGTCGTTGCAAAAATCCCTCCCCCAGAAGGTGGTTTGGACAACCCCTTACAGTGCATGATCTTTGACTCTTTCTATGATGCTTACAAAGGAGCTATCTCATATGTGAGAGTAGTGCACGGCAAGGTCAAAAAAGGAACAACTGTTCAAATGATGTCAACGGGTAAAAAGTTCGAGGTTACTGAAGTTGGGGTATTTACACCATCTCCTCGTCAAGTAGATGAGCTAACAGCCGGTACTGTTGGTTTTATTGTAGCGTCTATTAAGAATGTTAAAGATACACAAGTGGGCGATACTATCACCGATGCTAAAAATCCTGCCCCAGAGCCTTTGCCAGGTTATCGCAAAGTGACTCCTATGGTTTACTGTGGTCTCTACCCTGTAGAAGGAGCTCAGTATGAAGACTTGCGCGATGCTTTAGACAAGTTGCGCTTGAATGATGCAGCTTTGATATATGAGCCTGAGACTTCAGTTGCTTTAGGCTTTGGTTTTCGCTGTGGCTTCTTAGGCCTACTTCATATGGAAATCATACAAGAACGTCTAGAAAGAGAATTTGATCTAGAACTGATAACAACAGCGCCAAACGTTATTTACCGAGTTACTCAAACAGACGGTGAAGTAACGCTTGTAGATAACCCAACGAAATTACCACCAGTACAGAAGATCGAAACTATTGAAGAGCCTTACGTAAAAGCTTCTATTATGGTCCCTTCTGATTTTGTTGGTGCTATTATGGAGCTTTGTCAGGAAAAACGGGGTACCTTTATCAACATGGATTATGTATCAAGTCAAAGAGTTATGTTGACTTATGAACTGCCTTTAGCTGAAATCATTTATGATTTCTTTGATCAATTGAAGTCACGAACGAAAGGCTATGCTTCGCTGGACTATGAGATGATCGGCAATAAGGTCTCCAATCTCGTAAAATTAGACATACTGCTCAATAATGAGTTAGTTGATGCTTTTTCGGTCATTGTACATCGTGATCGAGCTTACAATCGTGGTCGTGGTCTTGCTGAAAAACTGAGAGAACTTATTCCTAGACAAATGTTCGAAGTGCCTATTCAAGCTGTTATTGGCAACAAGGTCATTGCCCGAGAAACGATCAAAGCAATACGCAAAAACGTTTTGGCCAAATGTTATGGCGGTGACATTAGCCGGAAAAGAAAGCTTCTAGATAAACAAAAAGAAGGTAAAAAGCGGATGAAGCAAGTAGGCAGTGTAGAGATTCCACAAGAAGCCTTTATGGCTGTACTGCGCGTTGACGACTAAACAGGTCTGTTCATGATGAAAACAGATTGGGGTCTCTATGTGCATATTCCTTTTTGTCAGAGTAAGTGTTATTACTGTGACTTTTACTCACATCTTTCCACAGCAACGGTGAGAGAACAGTATGGACAAGCAATTTTAATGCACATGAGGGAGTTTTTTAGTCAATCAAGTTTTGATAAGACTGGTCCACCTGCTACGTTATTTCTAGGTGGAGGGACGCCATCTCTGATGTCACCACTGTTTTTAAGACAGATAATGGCGCTTTTACGCACCTACTTTGAAATACCTCAAAATTTTGAAGTAACGATAGAAGCTAACCCCGGTACTTTAACGGATGCAGAAATGTATCAGTGGGTGGAGCAGGGTTGTAATCGTCTCTCTATGGGTGTACAAGCTTTTCAACAATCGAACCTAGACTTTCTAGGACGCAACCATACTCCTGAAGATGTAGATAAAGTTGTTCAGTCAGCAAGACACAGTGGACTTACTAATATTTCTTTTGATTTCATCTATGGAATACCTGGTCAGACTTTGGAGGATTGGCTTTTTACCTTAGAAAAGGCTTTGCAATTGAAACCAAAGCATCTTTCTCTGTATAACTTGAAAATAGAAGATCATACAGTTTTGGCTCAGAAGTTATCTCAAGGTTCCTTTAACCTTCTCTCTGAGGATGAAGAAGTTGCTATGTACGAAAAAGCTGTAGCATTACTGCAAGAAAAGGGCTTTCAACAGTACGAACTTTCTAACTTTGCTTTACCTGGCTTCGAATGTCGCCATAATATAAACTATTGGAGACGAGGCGATTACCTTGGCTTTGGAAGTGGCGCTGTGTCTATGAAAGGCTTGCATCGCTGGACTTGGATTAAAGACAGTAGAGCATATATGGAAGCTCTACAGAAAGGCTTCCAAGTTCCCAAAGCAGAAGAAGAACAGCTTAGCCCAATAGAAGGCGCTGAAGAAGTTCTCTTTCTCGGACTTCGTCATCAAGAAGGTGTTGATTTACAGCAGTTAGAACGAGAATACGAAGTACCTGCAGACATTATGGCTTTTTGGAAGAAGATTTCTAGAGAATTCTCCTTACAAGGCTGGCTTGATTATAAAGATCATCGCATTACTTTACGCCCTGCTAGCTACCTGTTATCAAATGAGGTTATGAAGCGCTATCTGCTTTAAGTGGTATTGACAAGACTTTTTTACAATGGTATTTTTTATCTAAAGAACGTTAGCACTCATTATCTAAGAGTGCTAACAACGGGAGGTTGTTGGGAATGCAGATGGATGAAAGAAAACAAAAAGTATTATCTGCCATCATCCGTGACTATGTTTCCACAGCTGAACCAGTTGGCTCCCGAACAATAGCTCGTAAGTATAATCTCGGTGTAAGCCCTGCGACGATTCGTAATGAGATGTCCGACTTAGAAGAACTGGGCTTTATTGAACAGCCTTATACTTCAGCAGGTAGGATACCATCGGATGGTGGCTATCGTTACTTCGTCGATTGTTTGATGGAGCGCGAACAGCTTAACGATTCAGAACTAATTGTAGTTAGAGAGTCGCTACATGATCACTTAGAAGTGAATATGCTCATGCAACAGGCAACAGACTTGTTGTCGCAGATGACCAATTACACAGCTGTTGTACTTAGCCCAGAGGTGGGCAAAACAACTTTTCGACAAATGCAGTTGATTCCCATACAACCTAACAAAGCTGTTGCGGTAGTCATTACATCAGCGGGAATTGTTGAAAGTAAGATTCTTGACATACCAGAATTCTTATCAGCAACTGATTTGAAGAAAGTAGCTCGCTTTATTAATCGCAGTCTAATGGGTTTATCCCTTGATAAAGTACGCATGGCTCTCTTTAGAGAGCTTGCCGAAAAATTAAAAAAAGAAGAGCAAGTACTGAGCCAGGCTCTCGAGGTCATTGATGAAGCATTGAAAGCTGAAGGGCAAGAAAGGGTCTATCTAAGTGGTACACTCAACATTTTTAAGCAACCAGAGTTCAAGGATGTAGAAAAAATCCAAACACTTTTGGGTATACTACAAGAACAGAATACGGTACGCCATATTCTGAATGAGACTTCAAAGCATGGAATCAATGTAAAGATAGGTCTAGAAAACGATCACCAAGGCTTTCGCAATTGTAGCATGATTACAGCAACTTATCAGGTAGATGGCGAAACCCTAGGTGTCATTGGATTGATTGGTCCTACAAGAATGGAGTACTCAAAAGCTATGGCGGCTGTTGAAACCCTAACAGATCAATTGTCGCTTGTATTGAGAAAATATTTTCGGCGCTGATTGCTTTAAAAAATAGGGGCTTTGCAAAAAGTCCCTATTTGCCTGCCAATCAAGCGTTGTCGATCTTGGAGGAAGTTTCTTTGAGTGTTAAGCAAGTAAGTAACAATGCAGATGTAGATGAACGTTTGACAGCCTTAATCACTAATTCAAATGCTATTCGTGCTATTACATCGGCTGTAGAAGGTACTTTAGGCCCTAAAGGTCTAGACACTATGTTAGTAGATAAGTTTGGCGATGTAGTTATTACTAACGACGGTGTAACTATTCTGCAAATGATGGAAGTAAATCATCCGGCCGCTCGCATGTTAATTAAGACGGCAAGAGCACAGCAAGATGAGATTGGTGATGGTACTACTACAGCAACAGTCTTAGCCGGTAGTCTAGTAGCAGAAGGTGTCAACCAAGTTAGCAAAGGCGTACCTGTATCTAGGGTAATTGAAGGACTCAAAGGTGGCGTAAAAAACGCTATTGATTTGTTTTATCAAAGTGCTCGTCCCATAGAGAGTCTACATGATCCTATGTTAGAAAAAGTAGCCCTAGTAGCTGGTCGAGAGCATCTTGATATTGCTGAGCTTATCATCGAAGCGGCAAGATTAATTGGAGAAGAGAAACTAAAAGAACATAATTTCAAGCTTTCTGACGCCGTAAAAGCGCAAGAAAACGCGGAAAATCAAGTTTTCTCTGGTGTTATTGTCAATAAATTACCGATGAACGAAGATATGCCTCGGAAGCTTGACGAAACTGCTATATTGATTGTCGATGATGCTTTAGAACCTGAAGAGTTAGGTGAAGAAGCTTTAAGCACAGAAGCAGGATTTGCCTGGTATCGCCAAACACAACAAGAATTCATTGAGAATATCCGTAAGATTATAGAGCTTAAAGTTCAGGTTGTGTTAGTCGATCGAGGTGTAGAAGCTATTGCCGAAGAAATGCTTGGTGACGCCGGCATTTTAGTCGTACAAAGAGTATCTAACAAAGAGTTAAAGAAAGTAGCCGAACACACCGGTGCTCGAGCGATTAAAAGAACAGGACTGAAAAAAGACCCAGCCGATCTAAAGCGCTATTTAGGCGTCTGCGGAAAAGTAATTGTCGATGAGAAGTTAGAACAGATTCGACTTTTAATGGGCAAAGGGAAGCCTGTTGCTACCGTTCTAGTTGGAGCCGCTACGGAAGAAGTAGTTGGTGAAAGAGAAAGAATTGCTAAAGACTCTGCTTCGGCAGTGCAAGCGGCCGTTAAAGCTGGTCTTGTTCCTGGTGGTGGCGCTATAGAGCTCAGTGTAGCGAGACAAGTAGAAGAACTAAGACGAGAAATGCGAGGAATGTCTGCTTATGGTCTAGATTGTGTAGTATCTGCACTGAAGAGACCTTTTTCGCAGATTGTGTCTAATGCAGGTTTTAATCCTTTAGAAAAACTAGGTGACGTCATTGCCGCACAAATGGAGAACAACAGTGATAGTCTTTCCATCAATTGCGACAATGGCGAAGTAACGGATATGTGGGAAATAGGTGTTATCGATCCAGTCCTAGTAAAGGTTCATGCCTTGAAAGCTGCTGGAGAAGTGGCAGAAGCGATTTTACGCATTGATACAATTATCAAAAAGCGTGAAGATCGAAAAGGAGAAGCAGGGGAGGGCAATTGGTGAGCCAAGAAAAAAATGTAGAACAATCAGATAAGCAAGAAGTACTAGACGCTATTTCTGAAACCGAAAGCTTTGAAGCAACGATGGAAGAAGATAGAGGTCAAGAGGCACAGCATGAAGAACAAGATGGAGGATCTGAAGAAGCGGCCAAGCGTTTGACTGCTTTTTTAGAAGAAGTAGCCAAGACAAAAGCTGAATTAGAGGAAAGCCAAAAAGAAATTCAAGAATGGGAACAACGCTACAATCGCTTGCGAGCTGATTTTGATAATTTCAAGCGTAGAACAGCTAAAGAAAAAGAAGAATTATCTTCTTATGCTACCGAAGGCTTAGTGACTAACTTACTACCTGTATTAGATAATTTTCAACGAGCCTTACAAGCTATGGATGGGGAAATAAACAGCAATTTATTGTCCGGTATTGAGATGATTTATCGGCAACTCATGGACCAATTAACCAAAGAAGGCTTAGAGCTAATGAATGCTGTTGGCCAACCTTTTGATCCTAATTACCACGAAGCAGTCATGTACGGTCCTTCAACAGAAGAATTCTCTGACGGTGTGGTTATGGATGAGCTCCAAAAAGGATATCTTCTGAAAAATAAAGTCATACGTCCTGCTATGGTAAAGGTAGCTCAAGGATAAATACTTAATTTACCTAAAAAATACGGAGGTTTCATGGATAATGAGTAAGATTATTGGAATTGATTTAGGTACAACTAACTCTTGCGTGGCTGTTATGGAAGGCGGCGAATCTGTTGTTATCGCCAACAAAGAAGGTGCACGTACAACTCCATCTGTAGTTGGATTTGCCAAAAATGGCGAACGTCTTGTAGGTCAAGTCGCAAAACGTCAGGCCATCACAAATCCTGATGGAACTATTGCCTCTATCAAAAGACATATGGGTACAGACTACAAAGTAACGATTGGTGATAAGAATTACACACCTCAACAAATTTCTGCGATGATTTTGCAAAAGTTAAAAGCAGATGCTGAAGCTTATCTAGGTGAAACAGTTACTAAAGCCGTCATTACTGTTCCTGCTTATTTTACAGACTCACAACGTCAAGCAACAAAAGATGCAGGTAAAATTGCTGGCTTAGAAGTAATGCGCATTATTAACGAACCTACAGCGGCCGCTCTCGCCTATGGTATCGACAAAGAAGAAGATCAAACTATTCTTGTCTATGACTTAGGTGGCGGTACTTTCGACGTATCCATCTTAGAGCTTGGAGAAGGCGTATTCGAAGTAAAATCCACCTCTGGCAACAACAAGCTAGGTGGAGATGACTTTGACGATCGCATCATTGATTGGATGGTTAAAGAATTCCAGAAGGAAAAAGGCATTGACTTAACTAAAGATAAAATGGCAGTACAGCGCCTCAAAGAAGCGGCCGAAAATGCCAAAAAAGAACTTTCAACAGTTCTTTCTGCAAATATTAATCTTCCCTTTATTACAGCCACAGCTAGTGGTGCAGAACACTTGGAAATGACTTTAACAAGAGCTAAGTTTGACGAATTAACGGCTGATCTAGTAGAAAAAACGATGATTCCAACCCGTCAAGCTCTCTCTGATGCTAACCTAGAGCCTAACAAAATTGACAAAATTATTCTTGTAGGTGGTTCAACTAGAATACCTGCTGTCAAAGAAGCTATTCGCAAGCAATTTGGCAAAGATGCTTTCCAAGGCATCAACCCCGATGAAGTTGTAGCCATGGGCGCGGCCATTCAAGGCGGTGTCATTGGCGGTGAAGTAAAAGGTATTATTTTAGCTGATGTAGCGCCTCTATCCTTAGGTATCGAAACACTTGGTGGTGTTTGTACCGTACTTATTGAAAGAAATACACGCATTCCTTCCTCCAAAAGCGAAATATTCACCACAGCGGCAGACAATCAAACTTCTGTAGAAGTTCACGTCCTACAAGGGGAAAGAAAATTTGCAGCTCAAAACAAAACGCTAGGTCGTTTTCACTTGACCGGAATTCCACCAGCGCCTCGCGGTATTCCTCAAGTAGAAGTTAAGTTTGATATTGACGTAAATGGTATTGTTAACGTCAGTGCGAAAGACATGGCCTCAGGCAACGAACAGAAGATTACGATTACTGCATCTACAGGCTTAGGCAAAGATGAAATTGATCAGATGGTCAAGGATGCGGAACTTCATGCAGAAGAAGATCGTAAGCTACAAGAACAAGTAGAGATTCGTAACCGCGCTGACTCTTTAGTCTATCAGACCGAAAAAACAATTAGTGAACTTGGAGAAAAGGCAGAGGCAACAGAAGTAGAAAAAGTAAATAAAGCTAAAGAAGAACTGAAAGAAGCCTTAACTGGTGAAGACTCTGAAGACATTAAGAACAAGACAGAAGCTTTGACAGTAGTACTCTACGAGCTCACTACCAAAATGTATCAGCAAACTGGACCTGCAGGTCAACAACAAACAGAAGCAGAACCAGAACCACAAGATCCTAACGTGGTTGACGCAGAGTATACTGTTGTTGATGAGGACAAAAAGAAGGAATCGTAAGGTTTAGCATGATCGGGGAGGCACTACAAGGGCCTCCCTGTCAACGCTTTTATTGGAGGGAGGGGCAAGATGAGCAAGCGCGATTACTATGAGGTCCTTGGTATTGGAAAGGATGCCTCAGAACAAGAAATCAAAAAAGCATATCGTAAGCTATTAAAGCAGTATCATCCTGATGTACATCCTAATAAAGAAGAAGCAGAAGTAAAAATCAAAGAGATTAATGAAGCCTACGAGGTTCTCTCTAATCCGGAGAAGCGTGCTAAATACGATCAGTTTGGTCATATGGGACCAGGCGGCGGCTATGACTATGGCAACATGGGACCTGATATGGGCGGCTTTGGCGACATCTTTGATATGTTCTTCGGTGGAGGTTTCGGAGGAAACCAACGTCGAGGCCCACAAAGAGGTGCTGACCTTCGCTTCAACTTACGCATTTCTTTTGAAGAAGCTGCTTTTGGTCTAGAAAAAGAAGTTGAAATTGCGCGCATGGAATCATGTGATGTATGTGATGGAAGCGGCGCTGAACCAGGCACAAAAGCAACAACTTGCCCCACTTGTAAGGGAACAGGGCGTATGGCTACAATAAAAAAGACCATTCTTGGTCAAGTACAAACAGTAAGCGCTTGTTCTACATGCCATGGGGAAGGCAAAATTATAAATAGCCCTTGCAAACATTGTTCGGGACAAGGTAAAGTTCGTAAATATAGAAGAATTAAAGTAAACGTACCTGGTGGCGTTGATACAGGTAACCGAATTCGTGTTCAACAAGAAGGCGAAGCAGGCACGAATGGTGGCCCACCTGGTGACCTTTACGTGTTCATTGAAGTAGAGCCTCATCCTTTCTTTGATCGCGAGCAAGATGATGTCATTTGCCAAGTTCCCATTAATGTTGTGCAAGCGTCACTAGGTGATGAAGTAGAAGTTCCAACGCTAGATGGCAAAGTAATCATCAAAGTTCCAGAAGGAACACAAAATGGAGCTATTATTCGTGTTCGTGGAAAAGGCTTAAAGCGCTTGCGTGGTACAGGTCGAGGAGATCAAAAAATTCAAATAAAAGTGTCTATACCTACCAATCTGACAGAAAAACAAAAAGAACTGTTGCGGAACTTTGGGAGTACATTGAACAAAGATAATATGAGTTCAGATAAAGAAAAGTCTTTCTTTGAAAAAGTGAAAGACGCCTTTATGTAACCGATCCTGTCAACTATGGGAAGGGTGTGGCAACTTTGAAATGGCGAGAACTATCCATTACGACCTGGCAGGCCAACATGGACGCCTTATCGGACATCTTCGAATCAGTAGGCGCTATAGGCATGGTCGTTGAAGATCCTCAACTGATTGCTGATTACATTGCCAGCAACAGTTGGGACCATTACGATGTGGAAATACCAGACGTTCCTCCAGGCATGGTTCGGTTAAAAGCGTACTTACCTGTAGACTCTCGCCTTGACGAGCGTCTAAACCTTCTACAGCATGAGTTACTAGCTAGAGAAAATACAGAAGGATGGTCTGGACACACTGTTACCTTTAACGACCTTTTAGAAGAAGACTGGGCAAATGCTTGGAAAGCTTTTTTTAAGCCCGAAAAAGTCGGCCAGAGGATAGTCATCCGCCCATCTTGGGAAGATTATGAAGCTAAAGATGACGAACTGGTTATTTCCATCGACCCTGGAATGGCCTTTGGAACTGGAAACCATCCTACAACGGTCATGTGCATTCGCGCTTTAGAAGACTACCTGAATACAGATGAGCTAGTTATGGACGTAGGCACAGGGTCTGGTGTGCTAGCTATTACAGCAGCTTTATTAGGGGCTTCATCCGTAAAGGCCTTCGATAATGATCCTATTGCTGTAAATGTTGCTAGAGAAAATGTTGCTATGAATGAGCTTGATTCGATTGTTAAGGTAGAAGAAAAAGATCTTCTCCAAGGTGTTGAAGAAGAAAGTCCTGACATTATCGTTGCCAATATAGTAGCTGATATAATTATCCGCTTCCTCCCCCAGGCTCAACAAATTCTTCGGAGTGGTAAACTTCTTATCACTTCAGGAATTATTCAACATCGTCTTGACGAAGTTGTGGAAAAGCTGACAGACCATAATTTTATTGTAGAAGAACTGATCAGTCATGGTGAATGGGCGGCCATTGTAGCACGGAGAGAATAAAAATGCATCGTTTTCTATTTCACCCCGACGAACGCAAAAATGATCTAATCTATCTCGATGAAGAAGAAAGTCGCCACCTTATCAAAGTGCTTCGTCTTAATGTAAGTGATGAAGTAATAGCTTTTGATGGGCAAGGACAGGAATTCAAGGCAACCATAGTAGAGAAGAGCTCCTCAAAAGTTATATTGTCTCAGTTAGTTCCTACAGGATTTATGAGAGAAGCTCCTATTGAAATAGAGTTAGTTCAGGGTATTGCCAAAGGCGAAAAAATGGATTGGATTATCCAAAAAGCCACTGAACTAGGTGTGCACCGTATCACACCTGTTTTTACAGAGAGGACGGTTGTTCATCTAGATGAGAAAAAGGCTAGAGAACGACAAGGTCGATGGCAAAAAATTGCTCGTGAAGCTGCTAAACAAAGTTGGCGTACTATTGTTCCCCATATAGAGATCCCTCAGAAGCTACTACATTGGTATGATAAGTCATGGAATAAACAGCTCTTAATCATTCCCTGGGAAGAAGAAAAAAGCAAAGGATTGAAGGAAGTAGTAGAACAATTAGCTACTAACAGACCTTCTCAAATTGCTCTTCTGATCGGTCCTGAAGGCGGTATAACAGAAACAGAAGTGACAGTAGCTCTGCAAAAAGGTGCTGCTCATTCTGTACGTTTAGGACCAAGAATTCTGCGCACAGAAACAGCAGCAGTAGCTGCCCTAGCGCTATTGAACTATGAACTGGGGGATTGGGGATGATAGAGCAGTCCACAGTCGCCTTTTACACACTAGGCTGTAAAGTAAATCAAGGTGAAACAGATGCCTTATCAGGGCTATTCAAAAGACGTAATTATCAAATTGTTTCTTTTGATGAACCTGCCGATGTTTATGTCATCAATACATGTACAGTAACCCATCTCAGTGATCGCAAGTCAAGACAAATTATTCGCAGAGCTCACAGAATGAATCCCCAGGCTGTGGTAGTTGTAACAGGATGCTATGCCCAAGTGTCACCTGAAGAAGTACAATCTATCGAAGGGGTAGACGTTATTGTTGGCACAGATCAACGTAAAAAAATAGTTGATCTTGTCGAAGCCCATCGAGAAGCAGGGTCTCAAGTCAGTGCTATTGAAGATATTAAAACTGTGACGGTTTTTGAAGAATTTTCTGCCCATGCAGAAATATCACGAGCTCGTGCAACCATGAAAATTCAGGATGGATGTAATCTTTTCTGTACCTACTGCATCATTCCTTATGCTCGTGGACCAGTAAGAAGCTTGTCACCTGTAAAAGTACTAGAAGAAGCCAAACGTCTTATTCAAGAAGGCTTTCAAGAGATTGTAATAACAGGTATTCATTTAGGTGCTTACGGCACAGATATTGATGCTGATCTAGGTGAGTTAGTCAAAGCACTATGTCGCCTAGATGGTTTACAAAGACTACGTATCGGTTCAATTGAACCTCAAGAATTTACACCTTCTTTGTTAGAAGCTATGACAGAGAAGGTGCTTTGCCCCCATTTTCATATTCCTTTGCAATCTGGATCTGATAAAATCCTAAAAAGTATGGGAAGACGATACAATAGGCAGGATTTTGTTGATATATTCACGAAGATAATGGTAATCCTACCAAATGTATCGATAACGACGGACCTTATTGTAGGTTTTCCAGGAGAGTCAGAAGTAGACTTTCAAGAGACAGAACAATTATGTCGTACCTTGCCTTTAGCAGGGATTCACGTTTTTCCCTTCTCACCTCGAAAAGGCACCAAAGCAATAAATTTTCCTGACCAAATTGCCAAAAAAGTTAAAGAAGAGCGAGTTCAACGCATCGGTGAGATTTCTCGCAACCTTACAATGCAATATAGCGAGAAATTTATTGGATCGACTAGAGAAGTACTATTAGAAGAGAAAGCCGCTTCTTTTTGGATTGGCCACACCGATAACTACTTGAAAGTTTATCTTTCTATTCCTGACAACTTCATGGAAGAAGAGAAGTTACGAGGATCATTGCAGAAAGTTAAACTGCAAGCTCTGCGAAGCGATGGTGCTATAGAAGGTAAAGTTATAGTTTCTTAAGTCGGCAAGGGAGGTGAGAGTAATGGAAGATTGTATCTTCTGTAAAATTGTGAACAGAACCATTCCTACGCCATTAATTTATGAAGACGAAGAGGTTGTTGCCTTTAATGACATCAACCCTGTTGCACCTGTTCACATCTTAATTATTCCGCGCCAACACATTCAATCTGTTGCTCATAGTGCAGAAGAAGATGAGAAAACCTTAGGTAGACTATTTGTAGTAGCTAGAAAAATAGCACAAGAACAGGGCTTAACGGAAAAAGGCTTTAGGCTTGTAGTCAATACAGGCACAGATGGTGGACAAACTGTTTTTCATCTTCATATGCATCTATTAGCAGGTAGATCAATGGAATGGCCTCCCGGTTAAAAAAGAATTGCAAATTATTAATAGGTTTCAGTTGACGCTCCTGCTCACTGGAAGTATAATTTAGAATGTGTGTACTTTAGAAGAAGCTCACACTCCGTTCACCGCACCATGAGTAGCCTGGACCTACCATCATAGATACCAGTGGGGGGAGGGAAAGCGGAATGAGCGAAATTAGAGTTGGAAAGAATGAGACCTTAGATAGCGCCTTACGTAGATTTAAGCGTTCTTGCCAGAAGGCAGGCGTTCTCTCCGAATATCGTAAACGCGAGCACTATCTGAAACCAAGTATTAAGCGTAAGAAAAAATCAGAGGCAGCCCGGAAACGGAAGTCTACCTAGTTTTATCTAATA
The DNA here is from genome assembly GCF_008933955.1 of Heliorestis acidaminivorans. Classification (GTDB taxonomy): domain Bacteria; phylum Bacillota; class Desulfitobacteriia; order Heliobacteriales; family Heliobacteriaceae; genus Heliorestis; species Heliorestis acidaminivorans. Next base: position 34,794 of record NZ_WBXO01000006.1, on the reverse strand, counting down.
GACTTTAAGAATAAGTGAGGTAGTGTTTCCGATGTCCCTTAAGCAACAGTTATCCGAGGACATGAAAGCGGCTATGAAGGAAAAGGAAGCTGGCAAGTTCAGACTTTCTGTTATCCGCATGGCTCGATCTGCCATACAAAAGTTAGAAATCGACAAAAGACGTGAATTGACAGACGAGGAAGTCATGGATGTACTGTCCAAGGAAGTCAAACAGCGTAGAGATTCTATCCATGAATATGAAAAAGCAGGTCGCTCTGAAGTGGTAGCCAAGTTGAATGAGGAGATCGCCCTCCTAACCGCTTATCTTCCCCAACAGCTTTCAGAAGCTGAAATCCGCTCTCTGGTTCATGAGGCTGTAACGGTGACGGGTGCACAAGGTCCCAGAGACATGGGTAAATTAATGAGCACCTTAATGCCCAAAGTCAAAGGACGAGCCGATGGTAAAATCGTGAACCAGATTGTTAAGGAAATTCTCAACTGATAAAGCTGTCTTACTGCTTGATAAAACCCCGAAGGTTTAACCTTCGGGGTTTTTAACATTTTCAGGCAAGGTCATCTTTTCTTTCTATCTAGCATACCAATGGGACAAGGGGAAAGGAAAAAAGGAGGCCACAGCCTTGGCTTGGGAAAAAGGAAAAGAACGCTTACAAAAAGCACTATCGGGCTTTCTAGAGATGCCTAAGGACGTGCTAATGGATTACCCCAAGTTAACTATGATTGGCAACGTTCAGCTCGTACTAGAAAATCATCGTGGCATTGTAGAGTACTCGGAAGAAAAAATGAGGATTCTAGTTACAGGCGGACAAGTTGAGATTCGGGGGCAACAACTAATCTTGAAAACTATTTTGCCTGAAGAGTTGGTTGTGGAAGGTCGAATCAAAGAAGTCATCTTTGATCTGTAAAAGGGGGTGGTGAAAGATGAGAAAATGGTGGTCTTTTTGGCTTGGCTTTTTACGCATTCGTATTGAAGGTAAACATTTAGAGAAATTTATTAACCTATCGGCAAACAGAGGCGTACCCCTCTTTGACTTGCGTCGAGAAGGGCCCGACCGCATGAGTGCTAAAGTACGCCTAGATGGCTTTCGCTCTTTGCGGCACGTGGCTCGCAAGACAAGGAGTAAAGTTCGCATTGAAGAACGCTCTGGCTTTCCCTTCGCTATGACAGTTGTTAAAAATAGGAGATCCATATATATTGGTGCACTACTCTTTATTTTTACTTTATACATATTATCAACTTTCATTTGGGATGTAGACGTTGTAGGCAACGAAAAAGTGGACAAGCAAATCATTCTAGAAGTGGCCCAAAGTCAGGGACTTCATGTAGGTCGCTGGAAACCTACTATTGACTTACGAGAATCAGAAAGAGCCATTATGAACAATGTCCCTGGTCTTGAATGGGTCGGTGTTTATGCTAAAGGAACTCGAATCGTAATTGAAGTTGAAGAGAAGGTAATGCCTCAAACCCCACCAGTTGCAGGTGTTCAACATATTGTAGCTGCCAAAGAAGGTATAATTCAGCGTATACTAGTCCTAGTTGGAGAAGGTAAAGTAAAAGAAGGAGATAAAGTACAAAAAGGAGATCTACTTATTTCCGGCTTGATCTATGCACCTGAAAAACTTGACGATCCTTCCCAGAAAGAAGAGGACAAGCCTCAAGACCTCGCTATCTTAGAAAAAGTACAAGCCAAAGGAGAAGTATGGGCTCAAGTATGGTATGAAAAAATAATAGAAGAACCAATTCATCTAGAAGGCGCTATACCTACGGGTGAAGTAACCAGTCAATGGCGCATAAAATGGAGAAATCAGGAAACCATCATAAAAGGACCTTCAGAAAGTCCTTATGAAGTGTCAAAAGAAGAGGTTTATATAAGAACCCCCCTGCTTTGGAGGAATCTTCAAATTCCCGTCGAACTAGTAGAGAAGGAATTCTATGAATTACGGCCTTATCGTCAGGAGCGCTCTGTCGAAGAAGCTATTGTATCTGCACAAGACCGCTTTCAACGAGAAGTAAAAGAAAATCTTACCCCAAGTGCTCGAATTTTGCGAGAAGTGGTTAGCCCACAGCCTGCAGAACCGAACTTGGTCAAAGTAAAAATCACCATAGAAACGCTCGAAAACATTGCTACGTCACAAACTTTCGAAGGAGCGAATCCCTAAGATTTTTTCTTTTACGTAAGGCGTAATCATTTAGGAGGTTGGGTCATACTGTTGGCATCGTGCCATGAAATTAGAATTAGCTTAGAAAACAACTGGGAAGCGGCTCAGTTATTTGGCCATCGTGATGAAAACCTACGTTTGATTGAGAGACTGAGTGAAACTAGGATAGTTGCTAGAGGCAACGAGTTGATTCTCACAGGAAACCAAGAAGATGTTGAGTGGATAGCTCATCTTTTTGAACAACTTCAAGCGATGGTACGAGATGGGCAAAGAGTTGGTCAATCTGAAGTTGAATATGCATGGTCATTATTACAAAAGGGGAAACAACCTTTGATCGCGGCTACCCTTGGCGATGTGATGTTTACCACAGTTCGCGGCAAGCAGATTAAAGCGAAGACGATTAGCCAAAAAAAATACTTAGAGACAATCCAAAAAAACCAAATCGTCTTTGGAATCGGCCCAGCAGGGACAGGCAAGACTTACCTGGCCGTAGTTATGGCCGTTCTGGCTTTGAAGAACAAAGAAGTGAATCGTATAATTCTAACGCGGCCTGCTGTAGAAGCTGGAGAAAAATTAGGCTTCTTACCAGGCGATTTGCAAGAGAAAATCGATCCTTACCTTCGTCCCCTTTATGATGGGTTATTTGATACAATTGGTATGGAAACAGCAGAAAAGTTTATGGAACGTGGAGTTATCGAAATTGCTCCATTAGCCTATATGCGCGGTAGAACCTTAGATGATTCTTTTATTATTCTTGATGAGGCTCAGAATACGACACCAGAACAGATGAAGATGTTCCTCACTCGTATAGGCTTCGGCTCAAAAGCTCTTATAACAGGTGATATTACTCAAGTTGATTTACCACGAGGATCTAACTCCGGCCTTATTGTAGTTCAGAAGATTTTACAAGGAATTGAAGGAGTGGGCTTTCATTCCTTTACCGCTGGTGATGTGGTGCGGAATCCACTGGTCGGTCGCATAATCCGGGCTTATGAAGAGTTTGAGAAGCAGAGTGGGGTACAGGGCAAGTAAATGAGGTGACAACGGTGGGCTTACGCCGGATAGGTACCCTGTTAAAAATTGCGATCGCTAAAGCGTGGCAGTATCCCCTAACCCGTCGCATCACCATGGGGCTTCTCTTTATTATGGCCATTACGGCCATAATGTCTTTTGACTACCTTTCGGATTTAGAGACTCTCGAAGTGGGACAAGTAAGCGCAAAAGATATTAAGGCACCAGCATCAAGAGATATTATCGATGAAGAAAAGACTTCAATTGCTCGGGAACAAAAAGTACGAGCCACGCCACCTGTCTACACTCATGATCCTAATATAGTGGTACGGGTAAAAAGCGATATCGATCAATTTTTTACCACTCTGATTAATTGGCGTCAAACAGAGCAAGATGGCTTAGGAGAAGGCGCTGTTCTAAATGACGAGACTCCTGGCGAGCGAATGGATAGACTCAAAGCACAATTGCAAATAGCGGTGCCAGAGAATATATTGCTGAAATTACTAGCAATTTCACCAGAGTTACTAGCTTTCACTCAAATCGAAACAGAAAACTTAATTGCAGAAATGCTCAGCATGCCAGGACTGACGGAAGAACTAAACCGTCTGTCAGAAGGAATGCCTCCAAACCGTGCGGCTGGTAGAGTTTTGCCTTATAACATGGAAGAGGCTAATAATCTTGTTCAAGAGCGCATTGAAAATGCTAACTTATCTACGGAGATAAAAGATATATTAAGTGGTACGGTACCTCTTTTTCTAAGACCGAATGCTTTTTTAGATGTAGAAGCAACAAAGAGATTGCATAATGAAGTGCGACAGACTGTAGCTCCCGTAACTTTCCCTGTTCGTCAAGATCAAATGATTTTGCGTGCAGGAGATGTAGTGACAGAAGAACATATTGAAATATTATCGCAGTTTGGCTTATTAAGAACAGGCGATATTTGGCTTCAATCAGCTGGTATGGCTTTATTAGTCTCGTTGAATATGGCTTTACTAGTTTATTTTCTACGATCTTATCGACGCGATCTACTCAAAGATGAGCGCATGCTCTGGTTGCTGGGATTAATGATTACCTTGTCTTTAATTACAGCTAAAGCCATAGCCTCCGTTCAACTTCATGAACAGCCTGATGTGATGTCTCAATTGCTTTACGTAATACCAGCTGCAACAGGGCCTATGTTATTAGCCCTCTTGTTAGATGGACGTATTGCAATTTTTGCGTCCATTGTAACGAGTTTGTTCATTGGTCTTATGACCGACTACTCAATAACTCATGCTATAGTTGCTTTTCTAGGCTCGCTGGTGGGGATTTATAGTGTTTCTCGCTTCAGTGAAAGAATGGATTTTGCAAGAGCTGGGATTAACGTTGCTATAGTAAATTCAATAGCTATTCTCGCTTTAGGATTAAGTACGAATAGTAATTTTGCAGTTGTAGCGGCTTATGGTATCCCTGCGGGCTTAGTTAGCGGCATATTATCTTCAGTATTTATGATTGGTTCCTTACCTTATTTGGAATCGGCTTTTAAGATCACTACATCAGTAAAACTTTTAGAGTTGGCTAACCCTAATCACAAATTACTACGTAAACTTTTAATGGAAGCACCGGGGACTTATCATCACAGTTTACTTGTAGGTAATTTAGGTGAAGCGGCGGCAGAAGCTATTGGTGCTGATCCTCTATTAGTTCGTGCTGGTGCTTATTATCATGATATCGGCAAAATCAAGCGCCCACCTTTCTTTATAGAGAATCAGAATCAAGGGCAAAATCCGCATGATAAGATAGCACCGTCTTTAAGCACATTAATTATAACTTCCCATGTCAAAGATGGCGTAGATCTCTGTCGTGAAGCAGGATTACCATCTACAGTCGTTGATATTGTGGAACAACATCATGGTGATACACTTGTATCTTTTTTCTATCATCGTGCTGTAGAATCTGATCGGACAGAATCAATACAGGAGCAAGATTTTCGCTATGAAGGTCCTAAGCCACAAACGAAGGAAGCTGCTCTTGTTTTATTAGCAGACACTGTGGAAGCGGCAGTGCGAGCATTGCCACAACCTACTTCTGGTAAAATTGAGGGATTGGTACGCAAACTGATCAAGGATAAATTGAATGATGGTCAATTGGAAGAATCAGACTTAACTTTTAAAGATTTAGATCTAGTAGCCCAGTCTTTCTGTCGTGTATTAAATGGTATATATCACACTCGTATTGAATATCCCGATTCTGTGTCTAAGGAATAGGAAGGAAGATCTAGATGGAACTATTTATAGTTAACGAATTAGCTGAAGAACTAGAAGAGGAAAAGGAAGAAAGCTGGCAACTTCTCTTAGAGCAACTTGCTTTTGCTTGCTTGGAAGAAGTAGAATATCCTGTGGATGATGTAGAGATCAGTTTGTTATTAACAAATGATCATAAGATAAAAGAACTAAATAAGTCTTATCGCAATATCGATAAAGCTACTGATGTGCTCTCTTTTGCTATGGAAGAGCAAAGTGATGAAGAGCTAGACTTTGATGATCCTACAGAAGGTCAGATTTTAGGAGATATTGTGATTTCCTTAGATCGAGCGAAAGAGCAAGCAGAGGAGTATGGACATACTCTGGAAAGAGAGTTAGGCTTTTTATTCGTACACGGTATGTTTCATCTGCTAGGCTATGATCATGAAACAGAAGAAGAGAAAGAAGAAATGAGAGTCTTAGAGGAAAAAGTATTGAACGCCCATGGTTTGAGCAGGGATGAAGGCTAAGAAGATTTTACAGGCTTTTTATTATGCTGGACGTGGTCTCTGGGTAGTTGCACAGCAAGAGCGGAATATGAAGATCCATCTCGTTGTTACCGTTGCCGTTTTAATGATGACTCTTTATTATTCTTTAGAGGGTTGGGAACTGGCTTGGATTATTCTTTCTACTTTTCTTGTACTTTCAGCAGAAATGTTCAACAGTGCTGTAGAGGCCGTTGTAGATCGTTGTGGAGAGGACTATCACCCTCTGGCAGCTCTGGCTAAAGATGCGGCGGCTGGAGCTGTCCTCTTGCTAGCTCTTCAGGCTTTAATTGCAGGAATTGTTGTTTTTGCTCCTAAGATTTTAGTGCTTTGGCGATAAGGGGAATGGATTATGAGCTATCATGAGGAACGAATTGATAAAATTGCTCGGCAACTGCAGATTGATGAAAAGCTGATAGAAGATTCCATTACCTTGGCTCGACTGATGCGAGATAGAGCTTATGTGCCTTATTCTCACTTCCCTGTTGGAGCTGTTTTGGCAGGAGACAATGGCCAGCTTTATGGTGGCTGTAACGTTGAGAATAGCTCTTTTGGTTTAACTAATTGTGCAGAGCGAACAGCTTTATTTAGAGCTGTAGCTGAAGGCTGTAAAAGTTTTCAATTGCTTGTGCTAACAACGGTAAGAAAAGAAGCAGTAACACCTTGTGGTGCTTGTCGTCAAGTGTTAACGGAATTTGCCAAAGAACTACCTGTTCTTTATGTTAACGATGATGGCGAGAGAGTATGGATGGATCTTACCGTATTATTTCCACAAGCTTTTGCTCTGCTAGATTCAAATGAAAAAAAGGAGAAAAGTGACTGACTTGACGGAAAAGTATAAATTTGTAAAACGTTTTGTTCGACCTAAAGAAGAAAAGAAAAAAAAGCCTCATGCAAGCGAAGCAACGAAGACTTTGGTAGAGCAAACTGTTGTAGAAAAAAATGAAGACTTCAGATCCGGTTTTATTGCTATTATTGGGCGACCTAATGTAGGCAAATCAACTTTAATGAACCAACTAATTGGTCAAAAAGTTGCCATTATGTCAGATAAGCCACAGACGACTAGGAATCGTATAGTAGGCGTTCTGCATAGCCAAGAGGGACAAGCTGTTTTCTTAGATACGCCAGGTATTCATAAGCCCAAGCATAAACTTGGTGAAATCATGGTTACAACAGCCCGCAAGACTCTTAGTGAAGTAGATCTTATTTTTTATGTAGTTGATGTAACCATGGAACCTGGTGGCGGCGAAGAATATATTAGCAACTTGTTAAAAGGTTTAAAAACACCTATTTTTCTAGTTGTTAATAAGATGGACGCCATTGGACGTGAAGAAGGGTTACAAAGGATTGCCCAATACAGCACTTTAGTTGATTGGAAGGAAGTAATCCCTATCTCGGCGATTAAGAATAACAACCTTGATCGCTTAAAAGAATTAATATTTCAAATTCTGCCAAGAGGACCTTTGTACTATCCTGCTGATGCCATCACTGATCAGCCAGAAAAACTACTGATGGCTGAATTAATTCGTGAAAAAGTTTTAATAGCTATGCGCGAAGAAATACCTCATTCCGTAGCGGTGGTCATAGAACACTTGCAGGAACGGCAGAAAGGTCCTCTCGTCGTGCATGGTACTATTTTTACAGAACGTAAATCACAAAAAGGAATGCTCATAGGTAAAGGTGGTTCCATGCTAAAACAAATAGGTATGGAAGCACGTATAGAGATTGAGAAACTGCTAGGTACTTCAATATATCTTGAGCTCTGGGTCAAAGTAAAAGAAGATTGGCGTAGTAGGCCCGACGTGCTTCGCTCTTTTGGCTATGATGAGAAATTCGAGTAAGTGAAGAAAGGACTCTAATTGTGGAGAATGCTTCAGTGATTCAAGATCTGGCCGTTAGAATCGATCATACCTTGTTAAAAGCGGAGGCTCAGGAAAAAGAGATCAGCAAGCTCTGTCTAGAGGCTGTTCAATATTCCTTTGCCTCTGTTTGTGTAAATCCCTTATGGGTTGAAAAGTCTGCACAGCTTTTAGCTGGGAGTCCCGTTAAAGTTGCAACAGTAATTGCTTTTCCTTTAGGTGCTACTCTACCAGCTTTGAAAGCTTCTGAAGCAAGAGAAATGCTTCAGAAAGGCGCACAAGAGTTGGATATGGTTATGAACTTAGGATTAGCAAAGGCTGGTAATTGGGATGCTGTTCAGGATGATATAAGTGCTGTTGTAGAAGAAGCAAGGTCTTATTCGGACATTATTGTAAAAGTAATACTAGAAACAGCCTTATTAAAGCCCGAAGAGATAGAAGAAGCTTGTCGTAGAGCTGTCCAAGCAGGTGCTGACTATGTCAAGACATCTACGGGTTTTGGTCCTGCCGGCGCAACCTTAGAAGATGTTGCTTTGATGAAAAAGACTGTAGCAGGAAAAGCAAAAGTAAAAGCATCAGGCGGTATTCGTTCAGCCCAAGAAGCTCTAGCAATGATCCAAGCAGGCGCTGATCGGTTAGGTACGAGTGCATCTCTAAAGATCATAGAGCAAATAAAAGCGACCTAAGGTATAGGATTAAGAACACATTATTATGCTAAGGCTGGGGGGAGATGCTTTATGGCCTTACTACGAGTTCAAGGATTAGTCATTCGAAGCCGTAGTTATGGAGAGGCCGATCGTCTTCTCACTTTACTCACCTTAGAAAAAGGGAAAATTAGTGCCATTGCCAAAGGTGTTCGAAAACCAACAAGTCGCTTAAAAGCTGGTATTCAGCTCTTTAGTCATAGTCATTTAATGGTTCATGAAGGAAAAAACCTACACACAGTAACACAAGCAGAAGCGATAGAAGCCTTCTATGCTTTACAGATCGATCCCGATCGCTTTGCCCATGCCTCTTATATGGCCGAGCTGGTAGATAAGTTTACCTTAGAACAAGGTGGCTCTGATCTTTATCCACTCTTACTAACCTTCTGGCACTTATTGACAGTCTATGATATAGCAATGGTAACTCGATTGTTTGAACTACGTTTTCTAGATCAACTCGGGTATGGACCTGCTTTTTCTGCTTGTGTAATTTGCGGTAATCCCTTGATGGAGGATCTAGCAAGACTTACTCAACCTTATCTCTACGCACCCTTAAGAGGTGGTTTTATTGGAAACTGTTGCAGTAACTATGAAAGAGGCAAAGTTGATCGTGATAGTGAAATCATCATAGCACCAAACACAGTAGCCTTATTACGATATTTACGCAACATGGATCCTCGTCAAATTGGCAAACTAAAAGCAGGAATAAAGACTGCAAAGCAAGCTAGAGAGCTCTTGCAAGAGACAATAAAATGTCGCTATGAAGGCAGAATGCGCTCTTGGTCTGTTTTAGAAGCCATTGAAGTAGCAGAAGAAGGTCACAACAAGGAGGGCAAGACGTCTCATGGATCAATACACAACTTTAGAAAAAATCGATCTAATCCGTAGTCGCATGGGTGTTTCCTATAAAGAGGCACTAGAAGCCTTAGATTATTGTAATGGTGATGTAGTAGAAGCACTTGTCTACCTAGAAAACCGCTCAGAGCAGGAAGGTAATTGGCGCTTTCAAAGTCAAAAATGGTGGAAGCAGTTAAAAGAGCTAATCCAAGAAGGAAACGTAAGAAGTGTACGCCTTGTCAAAGATGACAAAATTCTAGTTAAGATTCCTATTACCATTGGTGTTTTAGGCGTTGCAGGCGCTTTATTAAGTACACAACTAGCTTTATTAGCCGCTCTGGGCACCATTACAGCTGTTGCTACAGGCTGTAAGTTAGAAGTCGAACGAAAAGATGGTTCAGTAGACTGGATTAATATAGATAGGGAAGATCGAGATATTCGATGATTGACACTTTTTGTCGAACCTGATAATCTTGAGTAGAGAAAATGGTATAGCTAGGCAATGAAGGAAAGTAGTAACGGGGACCACCATTACAGCGAGCCGGGGTAGGGTGAAAGGCCGGCATGGTAAGGCCATTGTGAAGGCGTTCTGGAGCTTGGGGAAGAACACAGAGCGTACTCTGTTAGTAAAGCCCCATTACACTTTTGAAAGCGGACTGTGTACATGCTCAGTCAATCAGGGTGGAACCGCGGGAGATCAACCTCTCGTCCCTGGCGAAGAAGCCAGAGACGGGAGGTTTTTGTTTTTTTCTGAACAAGCAGGTTTATCAAGTAGGTTCATTAAAGAAGTTTGTTGTGAAGAAATCAGGTTTAGGTAAGAAAAGATAAAGCTAAGGAGTGAAAGGTATGAACTTTCAGCAAATTATTTTAACACTTAATCAGTTTTGGGGTGAAAAAGGCTGTATTATCCAACAGCCCTATGATGTAGAAAAAGGCGCTGGAACGATGAATCCAGCTACATTTTTACGGGCTTTAGGACCAGAACCATGGAATGTAGCTTACGTAGAGCCTTCTCGTAGACCTACTGATGGTCGCTACGGAGAAAACCCCAACCGCTTGCAACATTACTATCAGTATCAAGTGATCTTAAAACCTTCTCCTGACGATGTATTAGAATTATATCTAGAAAGTTTACGACGCCTCGGGATTGATCCTCTAAAGCATGATATTCGCTTTGTAGAAGATAACTGGGAATCACCCACATTAGGTGCCTGGGGATTGGGCTGGGAAGTATGGCTAGACGGTATGGAGATTACACAGTTTACCTATTTCCAACAGTGTGGCGGTATTGATTGCAAGCCCGTATGTGCTGAAATTACTTATGGTTTAGAAAGAATCGCTATGTTTATTCAACAAAAAGATTCAGTTTACGATATTGAATGGGTTGATGGCATCACTTATGGAGACGTGCATCACCAGGGGGAAGTAGACTACTCTCATTACAACTTTGAAGTAGCAGATACGAATGCACTCTTTACCTTCTTCGATCTATATGAAAAAGAAGCCTTGCAAGTAATCGAAAAAGGATTAGTTCAACCAGCCTATGACTATGTATTGAAATGTTCTCATACCTTTAACCTCTTAGATGCTCGAGGAGCTATTTCTGTTACCGAGCGAACTGGATATATTGCAAGAGTACGCAACTTAGCAAGAGCTTGCGCTACAGCCTATGTAAAGCAACGAGAAAAACTAGGCTATCCCTTACTAAAAGATGAAAAATTGCGCAGTGCCTTAAACTTATAGGATTATTGCACTTATTGACAAAATCTGCTGTGTCTGTTTCAGATTAGCAATATCGTTTGACGTTATTAAGGAGGAAGTAACATCGTGAAGCAAAGCGATCTACTTTTAGAAATTGGTGTAGAGGAAATACCGGCAAAGTTTATGCCCGCTACCTTAAAGCAACTTAAAGGATTAGCTGTAGAGGGTTTGCAAGAAGCACGCTTGTCTTATCAAGAGCTCCATGTTTATGGCACACCACGTAGAATAGCCATCAAAGTAAAAGGCCTTGCAACGCTACAGCAAGACTTACAAGTGGAAGCAAAAGGTCCTTCCGTTAAAGTAGCTTATGACCAAGAAGGCCAACCTACGAAAGCTTTACTTGGTTTTGCTCGATCTCAAAGTGTAGAACCTGCGAATATGATCAGCAAAGAGATTAACGGTGTACCTTATCTATTCGCCCTACGCACTGAAAAAGGGCAATTAGCGATAGAAGTTCTACCTGGACTTTTAAAAGATTGGATAGGCAAACTCTCTTTTCCCAAACCAATGCGTTGGGGTTGGGGAGAGATGCGCTTTGCTCGACCCATTCGTTGGCTTGTAGCTCTTTATGGAGAATCTGTATTACCCCTAGAGTTAGAAGGAGTGCAAGCTGGACGGAGGACTTATGGACATCGTTTTCTGGCGGAAGAACCAATTGACCTTGCGCATCCAGAAGAATATGAAGCAAAACTAGAATCAGCTTATGTAATTGCTGATCCAGACAAGCGGAGACAAGAGATCTGGCAACAGATACAAGAGCTTGCAGTTTCCGAAGGCGGTCAAGTTGCAGAAGATAAAGACCTATTAGAAGAGATTAACTATCTCGTTGAATATCCTACAGCGCTTTGCGGTAGAATCGACGAAAAATATATGCAATTGCCTGAAGCAGTGCTAATTACACCAATGAAAGAACACCAGAGATATTTTCCTGTTATTTCTGCAGAAGGACGATTACTGCCTAAGTTCATTACTGTTCGCAACGGTACAACAGAACATCTGGAAATTGTGCAAGCAGGCAATGAAAAAGTATTGCGTGCACGCTTAGCTGACGGAGCTTTTTTCTATGAAGAAGATCAAAAAGTCCCCTTAGATAAGCAAGTAAAAAGACTAGAAAAAATCGTTTTCCATGAGAAACTAGGCACAGTTTATGAGCGTGTAGAGCGGGAAAAGGCTTTGACCACTTGGCTCGCTCAGCACCTAGAGGTAGAGCAAAGTATTGCTCAACGCGCTTATAGAGCCGCAGAATTGGCAAAAGCAGACCTTGTAACATTGATGGTCTATGAGTTTCCCGAATTACAAGGTCTAATGGGCGAAAAATATGCCCTCCTATCAGGTGAAGCAGAACAGGTAGCTCAAGCAATACGCGAACATTACCTACCTCGTTATGCTGGTGACACCTTACCAGAGACAATGGAAGGCACTCTTGTAGCAATAGCTGATAAAGTTGATGCTATTGTAGGTTCATTTGCCATAGGTATTATACCAACAGGTTCACAAGACCCTTATGCTCTTCGACGTCAGGCGCAAGCATTATGTCTTATCGCTATGAAAAAAGATTTATCCTTATCTTTGTCAGAGTTATTTAAGAAGTCCTATGAACTTTACAGTGAGAAAGTAGAACTTTCTAGAAATGTACCTGAAGTTCTAGCAGACCTTCTAGACTTCTTCTATCAGCGTCTACGCTTTTTGCTGAGTGAAGAAGCTATTCGCTATGACGTCATCGATGCAGTGCTAGAAGCTGGAATCGATAAACCTAATGAAGTCTACAAGAGAGCAAAAGCGCTAGCAGAATTTCGTGAAGAAGAAGCCTTTAGTGCATTATTAACGACCTATACAAGAGCCGCTAATTTGGCCAAAAAAGGCGGTCAAAAAGAGCTGTCAAAAGAACTCCTCCAAGAACCTGTAGAAAAGACTCTTTATGAGGCTATTATGAAGGCACAAGGCGAGATAGACTCAGCCCAAGGTGACTACGCACTTGCTTTGCGGGTAATGGCACAATTACAAGAACCTCTTGATGCCTTCTTCGATCAAATAATGGTAATGGTAGAAAATGAGCAAATAAGAGAAAATAGGCTGGCCTTACTCAAAGCTGTCGATGCTTTGATGGACGGTATTGCCGATCTTAACAAAATTGTGAATTAATTTCTTCAAAATAAGCAGGAAAATAAAAAACGATATAGTATACATTATTGGGAGTGATAAGTAATATAGTATGTCATAATTGTGTCTTCCAGGGAAATTATTACGTAGGGTGGTGACAGCGATTGAACTGACGGATCGTCAGATTAAGATCGTGGAGATCGTCAAAGAACGAGGTCCGATTACGGGGGAACAGATAGGCGAAATCCTTAATTTGACACGCGCTACTTTGCGACCTGATTTAGCCATTCTAACGATGTCTGGAATCCTGGAAGCACGTCCTCGTGTTGGCTATTACTACAATGGTCAGTCTGGTAATACACTGGTGGCTCGAGCGATAGGTAAAATAAGGGTAAAAGATGTTAAGTCATTGCCCGTAGTGGTGAGAGAAGCTACTACTGTTTATGACGCCATTGTTACCCTTTTTACAGAAGATGTAGGCACCTTGATTATTGTTGATAATGAAGGTGGTCTTATTGGTGTCGTATCGAGAAAGGATCTTCTGAAGATCGCCATTGGAGGAAACGATGCACAGAAGATCCCCATTAGTATGGTCATGACTCGGATGCCAAACATTGTTACCGTTACACCTGAAGATACGATCTACCAGGCGGCCAAACGTCTTATTGTCCATGAGATTGATACCCTTCCGGTAGTAAGGACTTTTGCACTTCCTAATGGTCATGAACGACAGGAGGTTGTAGGTCGTATTACCAAAACAACAATAACAAAATTATTAGTTGAGCTTGGAGAAGGGCATAATTAGATGGAAAATATCGTAAAATTATGGTGACGTTGAAAGGCAACCGAGGAGGGGAAGAGCATAAATAGCGTCAGCAGTGAGAAACCCATTATCTATGTCGTTTCCGACTCAATTGGTGAAACGGCAGAATTTGTAGCTCGTGCAGCAGCAAGTCAATTTGATGGTGAAGGTGTAGAGATTAGAAGAATTCCTTATGTCTCTGACGTCAATCATATTCACAAAATTATTGAAGAAGCCGCTAGCACATCAGCTATGATTGCATACACCCTTGTTGTAGCTGATTTACGTGATTACCTCTTGCGCTTAGCTAATGAGAAAAACATTGTAACTGTTGATATTTTAGGACCTATGATCCAAGGAATTCAAAAGATATCACAACTAGAACCGGCCATGAAACCAGGCTTGTTACACCAACTTGATGAACAATATTTTCGCAAAGTTGAAGCCATTGAATTTGCTGTGAAGTACGATGATGGGAAAGATCCTCGTGGTATCGTACATGCTGATGTGGTGCTTGTTGGTGTGTCAAGAACTTCTAAAACGCCTGTTTCTATGTATTTAGCTCACAAAAGGGTAAAAGCCGCTAACGTTCCTCTTGTACCAGAAGTAGGTCCTCCAGAAGAATTATTTCAGATGCCCAAACGTAAGATTGTAGGACTTACCATATCACCACAGCTCCTATATGGTATTCGAACAGAAAGACTAAAAGCTCTAGGATTAGTTGGCAACGCTGATTATGCGAGCCTAAAACGCATCTTAGATGAATTAGACTTTGCTGAGGCCATTATGAAACGAATCGGTTGTCCAGTCATCGATGTAACCAATAAAGCCGTAGAAGAAACAGCGGCAAGAGTGTTACAGATATATTACAGGGGGGAACGTAATGTCTAACAAATGGGTTTATTTATTCGAAGAAGGTAAAGCTGATATGAAATCGCTCCTAGGGGGTAAAGGAGCTAACCTGGCTGAGATGACTAATATTGGTCTTCCTGTACCTCCAGGCCTTACAATAACTACAGAAGCATGCAATGCTTATTATGATAATGATAAAAATTTCCCCTCTGACTTGATGAACCAGGTCAAGGAAGCTCTGCAAGATGTAGAAACTAAACTAGGCAAAAAATTTGGAGACTCTAAGGATCCTTTATTGCTGTCCGTACGCTCAGGCGCTGTTTTTTCCATGCCTGGTATGATGGACACTATTTTGAACCTAGGTTTAAATGATACGACAGTGCAAGCACTAGCTACTGCTACAGAGAATGAGCGTTTTGCCTTAGACTGCTATCGCCGCTTTATTCAGATGTACTCAGGCGTCGTATTAGATGTAGAGCATGACGACTTTGAACATATTTTGGAACAAGTACGTGAAAAACAAGGTGCTAAGTTTGATAACGAATTAACACCTGCCTCCTTGCAAGAAGTAGTGGAAGGTTACAAAAGCTTAGTTCTACAAAACACCGGTAGATTGTTCCCACAAGATCCTATGGAACAACTAGAAGGTGCTATTCATGCCGTTTTCGAATCTTGGAACAATGACCGCGCCAAAATTTATCGTCATATTCACAAAATTCCCGATAACCTAGGCACAGCTGTCAATGTTCAGTCTATGGTATTTGGTAACATGGGTAGCGATTGCGGTACAGGTGTTGCCTTTACCCGAAATCCTTCTACAGGCGAAAAAATTCTCTACGGAGAATACTTGATCAATGCTCAAGGTGAAGACGTGGTAGCTGGTATTCGTACACCTAACCATATCTCGACACTGCAAAAAGAAATGCCTGTAGTTTTTGACCAGTTTGTAGAGATCTGCCAAACTCTAGAAAAACATTATCGCAATATGCAAGATATTGAGTTCACCATTCAAGGTGGAAAGCTTTGGATGCTACAGACTCGTAACGGAAAAAGAACAGCGGCGGCGGCTGTAAAAATTGCCGTAGACATGGTTGATGAAGGGCTCATTACCAAAGACGAAGCTATCATGCGTGTAGAACCTGAACATCTAGATCAACTACTTCATCGTCGCATCGATCCAGAAGCAAAACTAACAGTCGTTACAACTGGTTTGCCAGCATCACCCGGTGCCGCTTCCGGTACTATCGTCTTCAATGCTGATGAAGCTGATGCTCGTAACAAAGCAGGCGAGAAAATCATTCTCGTGCGCACAGAAACTACTCCAGATGACATCCATGGAATTATTGCAGCTCAAGGTGTTTTAACTAGTCGTGGTGGTATGACTTCTCATGCCGCAGTTGTAGCTCGCCAAATGGGTAAAGCTTGCGTTTGCGGTTGCGAGTCAATTCGCATTGACTATGCTAAAGAAGAGTTTAGCGTCTTCACCGAATCAGGTGCTAAGCAAACTTTCAAAAAAGGCGAATTGATTTCTATCGATGGTGGCACGGGACGTGTTATTGATGGCGAAGTTCCTATGCTTGAGCCTGAGCTTACTGGTGAATTCCAGACCTTATTAACCTGGGCTGATGAAGTCCGTAAACTTGGCGTAAGAGCTAATGCTGACAATCCAGAAGAAGCCAAACAAGCTCGTGAATTTGGTGCTGCGGGTATCGGATTAACCAGAACAGAGCATATGTTTATGGCACAAGATCGCTTACCTATTGTACAAGAAATGATTCTATCTCAATCACAAGAAGAACGACAAAAAGCATTAAACAATCTTCTGCCTATGCAACAGCAAGATTTCTACGGTATTCTCAAAGAGATGTCTCCATTCCCCGTCACTATTCGTCTACTCGATCCACCTCTTCATGAATTCTTGCCAAACGCAGAAGAGCTACTTGTAGAGATTACTAAGCTTAACTGCGCTTTAGAGGTAGTTGCTGAAGAAGAAAAAGAAGCCATTCGTACAGAGATTGATAATAAAGAAGTACTCCTTCGTAACGTTCGTCAACTTCATGAATTTAACCCTATGCTGGGACACCGCGGATGCCGACTTGGCATTACCTACCCAGAAATTTATGCTATGCAAGCGCGCGCTATCTTCCAAGCAGTAGCTCAACTAGTTCAAGAAGGCTTTGAAGTAGAGCCAGAAGTAGAAATTCCTCTGGTAGTCCATGTAAATGAGCTAGCACATCTACGTAAGCTCGTTGAAGATGTAGCCGACGCCGTATCAGCAGAAACAGGTGTTACTATTCCCTATACCGTAGGAACGATGATTGAAGTGCCCAGAGCCGCACTAACAGCTGAAGATATTGCTCTCAAAGCTGACTTCTTCTCCTTCGGTACTAACGACTTAACCCAGACAACTTTTGGTTTTTCAAGGGATGATGCAGAAGGCAAATTCCTTGGTTACTACACAGAAAACAAGATCATTACAGACAATCCTTTTATCGTACTTGATCGCCAAGGTGTAGGTGCACTGATGAAAATGGCGGCAGAAAAAGGCCGTGCCGCTAATCCCAAACTTCTTGTTGGTATTTGTGGTGAGCATGGTGGTGAGCCTTCATCTATTGAGTTTTGCCATTTGATTAATCTTGACTTTGTATCCTGCTCGCCTTACCGTGTTCCTATTGCCCGCTTAGCCGCCGCTCAAGCTGTTATCAAAAATAGATAAATTTCCCTCTAAGCAACTGTATAGCTCTATCTATCAGCAGGGCATACTATGGCCATGATGATAGAAGAACATGACGATCAACTATTTCAAATTGAACTTCCTGGTGAACGCATTCCAATGGTGTCAATGAGTAATAGAATCACCAAAAAGGAAGAAAAAAGTCATGAAACCCCTACCTCGTTGCATAAAATATAATTGAGTCCTCTCAAAACGCAGGTGGGGCAGCGGAGCCACTGCGTTTGCAACCCCTGGCATAACAGCCAGGGGTATTTTATATTTTTTCTTGAGAAGGATTTGTAATTTGCCATAACGAATTGTATTTATATAAATTTACAAGCTTAAAAATCTCTAGGCTGTAAGGCTTATGAAAAGGGATTTCGATTAACTAAGAGGAGGCAGTAAAATGGCCATAGGTGACGACTATGAGATTTTTATAAAGAAGGTTCATACTAAAAGTGGTCTTGATTTATCAAATTATAAAAGACCTCAAATGGAGAGAAGAATTCGAACATTAATGCGCTCACAAGGTGCTAGTGACTTGGTGAGCTACTTTTCCATCATAGATCGTGATAGTAATCAGTATCAAAAGTTCATTGATCATCTAACCATCAATGTTTCTGAATTTCTCCGTAACCCTAGTCAATGGGATGTATTGCGTAACAAAATATTGCCACAATTACTTAAAGAAAATCCCAAGTTAAAAGTATGGTCTGCAGGTTGCTCCACTGGAGAAGAACCTTATAGTTTAGCAATAACCATGTTAGAAGCACGCTGTGATATGACTCATAAAATCATAGCTAGTGACATAGATCGAGAAGTATTGAGAAAAGCCCAGATAGGTCTTTACGGATCTAAATCTTTGGCTAATATACCGGATGCTCTAGTGAAAAAATACTTTATAGAGCAAGGTAGTGGTTTTTATCAAGTTAAAGACGAGTTAAAAAAGCATATTAAATTTCAACAGCACAATCTACTCAAAGATTCTTTCGAGTCTAACGTAGATCTTATTCTCTGCCGCAATGTAGTCATTTACTTTACTGAAGAAACTAAATCGTTGCTCTATAAGCGTTTTTATCAATCTTTGCGCAAAGGTGGCATCCTTTTTACAGGCTCTACGGAACAGATTTTTCAGGCTAGAGAGATTGGTTTTTCAACAGCGGCAACCTTCTTTTACCAGAAGTTGTAGTAAACTAGAAAGGGAGTCTTTATGCCTGTCTACAAAATCGGCGACAAAGAACCGCAAATTGACAATAATACCTATATTGCACCAACGGCTGTTGTAGCCGGCGATGTCATAATCAAAGAAGGAGCAAGTGTCTGGTTTTATGCTGTAGCTAGAGGAGACTGTGGTTGGCCCATTACAATAGGTCGAAATACGAATGTACAAGATCATGTAATGATTCATACAGACTACGATTGGCCTACAGAAATTGGTGATTCTGTTACTATTGGTCACGGTGCTATTATTCATGGAGCAAAAATTGGTGATAATTGCTTAATTGGTATGGGTGCTGTGCTTTTAGATCGTTCTGTTATAGGGGAACATTCCGTTGTAGGCGCTAATACATTAGTTCCACCGGGCAAAGAATTCCCAGCTTACAGCCTTATTCTGGGTAATCCTGGCAAAGTAGTAAAGACTTTTACACCGGAAGAAGTAGAACCATTCAAAAGAAATGCTCAGAGTTACGTTAAATTATGGCAACAAGACTATAAAGGGAAGGTCAAATAGACCTTCCCTTTAATAATTGCTGTCTGGGCCTGTCAATAAATAGATTTCTAACTCTTGCCTTCCAAAGATAATAGCTGATTCATGGTCAGGCAGAAAGAAATCGATACGGCGTCCTCGAATTTTTCCGCCTATATCTTGAGCTTCGAAAACACGACCAAAGGCAGGCACATATATTTTTGTTCCTAGTGGTATTAGATCGGGATCAACAGCTACAGTGTACCATTCTTCAGCTAGATGACCAGACTTGGTAATGCCATCTGTTTTACCACAACAAATAATACAAGCATCATAAGCAGTAGCTTCAACAACCATGGGTACAGAAATGCGATAACCATTCATGACCATTTGATCCATTGTCTTTACTGGTTCATGATAAACTGGTAATGCAGTAGGAACTCTCCACTCAGCTATAGCTTCTTCTGTATCGACGATGAAGAGTTGAATGCTCATTAAGGCGGCAAAAAAGATATAGAACCATGGCTTTTGCCACCAAGGATGGGCATACAGAATAATCATCTCCTTTTATTCATGACAGGCCTACTTCTATAATGTACTTTTTAGATGCTTTTATTCTTTTTTTGTTTAGTAAAAATAGGAGAATGATACTTTGCTGAATTAATAAAGTGCAGATAGAGTCTATACGTAAAAAATGTTCAAAAGGGAATCCTTAAATATAGAGACTGCTACACCTCCTGAAGAAACTGGAGGTGACGCTGTTTTGAAGATAGCCCACCGTTTACCTACCCTGTCAGGAATGGAAGTTGCTAGGGTGCTTTGTCGTAATGGCTTTGAACAGCGACGACAAAAAGGGAGTCATATGAGATTTGTAAAAAAAGGCCCCAGAGCAGTTTTTTCAGTGACCATTCCAAGTAACCAAAAAAACCTTAAAAAGGGAACGCTCATGGGCATCTTACAACAAGCAGGCCTCAGTAAAGAAAAGTTTCTTAGTCTTTTATCCGCCTAAAGCCACTTACTGAGGCAGGGAGGGTGAAGATGGGAGGTGTAGCAGTTTCGCTACTATGGCAGGAAAATGATGCCGCAAAGTCGAAGCAAGACGGGCGGCATTTTGCATGCAGGGGGATAGATGATGGACTACAAAGAAGATTTGATTTTTGCTTTAGATATAGGCACTCGCAGTGTAGTAGGTTTAGTAGCGAGAGAAAAGGAAGAGAGCCTAGAAATACTACATACGACTATGGAAGAGCATCGCACACGGGCTATGCTCGATGGTCAGATCCATGATGTCGTTCAGGTAGCTAAGATCGTTAATAAAGTCAAGCAAGCTTTAGAAAAAGAGCTAGACGTAACTTTAGAAAGTGTTGCTGTAGCGGCCGCCGGTAGAGCATTAAAAACAGCTAAAGGGAAAGCTCAATTAGAAAGAACAGCTTTACAAGAATTTACAGCAGAAGATCAGCTTGCTCTTGAATTAGGGGCTGTACAGAACTCTTTACAATCCTTAAAAGAGCAAGAAGTAGCCAATGTACAAGATTACCATTGTGTTGGCTATAGCATTGTGCACTACTTTCTAGAAGGACAGGCTATTGGGAATTTAGTGGGACAGCGCGGTTTATTAGCAGAAGTAGAAGTGATTAGCACTTTTCTACCTCGTGTTGTTGTAGACTCTCTTTTCTCTGTTCTTGATCGCGCTGGCTTAGCTATGAAAAGTTTGACCTTAGAGCCAATTGCGGCTATTAATGTGGTCATTCCACAGAATATGCGTCAGTTAAACTTAGCTTTAGTCGACATAGGCGCAGGTACTTCTGATATTGCCATAACTGCTGAAGGGACTATTAAAGCTTATGCCATGGTTCCTATTGCAGGAGATGAAATGACAGAAGCAATCTGTCAGAAATATCTTTTAGATTTTCATGAAGGCGAAGATATAAAAAGAAAACTACAAGCCTTACTATTATCAGGTAATCAGGATGAAAAGATTGTTTTTCAAGATATTCTTGGTTTTGAGCAAGCTCATAAAAGCTTGGAACTTACAGAAGCTCTCAAGTCTCCTGTAACTAATCTAGCTCAACAGATTGCTGAAAAAATTATAGCTTTAAATGGTAAGAGTCCGCAGGCGCTTATACTTGTTGGTGGTGGTTCTCTTACACCTTTACTACCAGAGAAAATAGCAGAAGTCCTCAATTTACCTAGAGAAAGAGTGGGAGTACGGGGACGAGAAAGTTTGAAAGGCTTAAGTGGGAATGTTTCCAATATGATAGGACCTGAATACGTAACCCCTGTCGGTATAGCTGTAACTTCTCTCAACCATCAAACTTTAAGTTTTTACGAAGTAACACTAAATGGTCAGAGAATACGTCTTTTTAACATGGGTCAGGGAACTGTAGGAGACGTTCTACTCTCTGCTGGAGTTAATGTAAAAAACTTACATGGACGACCAGGTCTAGCGCTTACGGTACAAGTAAACGGCGAAGTTAAAATATTACGAGGTACTTTAGGAGAGCCCGCTTACTATACTGTTAATGGCGAAGAAGCCCGACTAGATAGCCCTGTTCAGCAAGGTGATCTTATAGAATTTGTGGAAGCAAAAGCAGGAAAAAATGGACAAGGCATAATTCAGGATGTAGTACCTAAGTTAGAGCCTATTCAGGTCGTTCTTAATGAACAAAACATAACTGTTGATCCAATAATCCTCATGAATGGCAAAAAAGTAAACCTAGAAACTAAACTTATAGACGGTGCTAAAATACAGTATTGTACAATCGATACTGTAGCTGATCTATTAGACACAGTTGGACAGTTAGATTCAATTAAAGATCAACATTCAATAAGGTACAGCATAAATGGGGAAAAGAAGAAAGTGCTTGTATCTACCCCAGAAGTTACATTAAATGGTCAAGTAACTTCTCTAGATAAGCCTATTCAAAAGGGCGATCAAATTAATGTAGGTCACTCTTCTATTTCAAACTTACAGATTAAGGACATTGTCGATTTAGAACGATGGAATGGTGGAGAACTTTTTGTTACAGTTAATGATAAAGAATGGGTTTTTTCAGGGGAACAAGCAGAATTATATCTTGATAATCAAGTTGCCACAGGAGAAGAGTGGATTAAAGAAGGAGATGATATTGTAGTTAAAGCTGGTAAATCAGCCGATCTTATCTTATCTGAACTATTAGCTCGCATTAATTTCAATCCAAAGCCCCCCGAAGGGAAGAGTAAACTACAGATTAAAGTCAACGGTTTTGTAGGTGATTATACTACGGCTATTCCCAACCGAAGTAGAGTAGAATTGTATTGGACTTAAGCGTAGCAGAGAGCAAAAAAATACCTGCCAGGGCAACTGGCAGGTAATACTTATGTGACACCTCCTAATTACAGCATTTAGGTTGGGATTAGGATTGGCTAGGCCAAAGAGCAGAAAAAACAGGTTCTGTGAAAAATATATCAAATATTAATAGAGATAACATGAGGCTTCTGTCCTTCCTTAGGAGGACTGAAGTCTTTATTTTTATCACAATTACACAGAAAATAGAAATAAATGGTTAATTATCGCCTTGTAGGGGTATGCTATTAAAGCATAGAAGAGGAGGGGCTACATGGATACCCATAAAATATTTTTTCGTTTATCGGCATTTTTAATTGTTGTTTATCTATTTTTAGCAATTGTTATTCCAGGAGGCGTCGGGACAGCTTACTTAGCCATTGCGGCAGCTTTATTACTTTTAGGTCCTATGATGCTTCAAATATGGCTATCATGGAGAAATATGTCTAATAATGATATAGAACATTTGTTGATGAAAGAAGATAAGGAGAGGGAAAGCCTAGTAGATTTAGCAGAAGACAAAGATATAGACAGAGATAATCTTTCCTCAGCGATGGGAAAAGCAATGCCTAGATTACTATTTCTAAGCTTAATATTAATCTTGTTAGGTTGGTGGTGGGATTTACTTCTTTACTATGGGATTGCCGCAGTATTTAATTTACTTTTAGTTATTTACTTGGCTATACGAAAACTATCTCTACGAAGAGAGATATAAGAAGAGCTGTGCTTGATTAGGCACAGCTCTTCTTACTTAAAAATGGTATTAGTTCCATTGTAAGACCAAGGCTTTCTCTACCGAAAAAA
Organism: Heliorestis acidaminivorans; assembly: GCF_008933955.1. Classification (GTDB taxonomy): domain Bacteria; phylum Bacillota; class Desulfitobacteriia; order Heliobacteriales; family Heliobacteriaceae; genus Heliorestis; species Heliorestis acidaminivorans. The sequence goes on along the minus strand of NZ_WBXO01000006.1, from coordinate 11,415 downwards.
AATACTTTACCAGAATTATTATAAAGAGCCCAATCAACCTGAAATAGTTTGACAGTCTTTATCTGCCCCTGTTTCAGAAAGTGGTGTAATAGTTGCGAAAAGGTAGCAAAAAGTTTTTTCTCGGTATGACTCTCTCTGCCTTGCTTTTAGGTATGCCTGCTACGACAACAGCTAACTCTGTTCCTGCTACATATACTGTGGAAGCTGGCGATAGCCTTTGGAAGATTTCACGCACTTTTAACGTGACTGTAGAAGAGATAAAAAGATTTAATAATTTAGAGAATGATTTTATCTATGCCGGTCAGCAGTTAAAGTTAAGAAATAATCTTACCGTCACTCACACAGTACAACCTGGTGAAACGCTCTGGATCTTATCGAGACAATATGGTGTGACTATCGATAGGATAAAAAGCATGAATCAACTTAAGAGTGATGAGATCAGACCAGGACAAGTTTTAATTGTACGTCAAGATGGAAATGGGACTTCAAGTAACTCTAGTATAGTAAACTATATTGTACAGCCTAATGATAGCTTGTGGAAAATAAGCATGCAATTTGGTGTTTCTATTGAGGCTCTTCGTTCCCATAATCAGCTCACTAGTGATATGGTTTGGGTTGGTCAAAGGCTTCTTATACCACAGACGGGTGCATCTCAACCGGTGACTACACCAAGCCCAACTCCTACGCCAACACCAACACCAACACCGTCGCGTGGAGGTCAAAGTAATGTAACGCAGTGGCCATCAATTACTTATATTGTATTGCCTGGCGATACTGCTTCATCAATTGCCCGACGCTTCGGTGTTTCTGCTCAAGATATTTTGCGCTTCAATTACATGGAACCACATGAGTGGTTTAATGCAGGAGAAAAAATAGCCATTAATGGTTACGCACCTCGTCTCTACACCGTTACACCAGGACAGTATCAGTCACCGGCTCAAGTAGGTCATATTGTGGACTGGTTCTTAGAAGGAAAGTACTTGCTGAGACGTAACGATGTCTTTACTGTTGTCGATGTACAAACGAATAAGAGTTTTAAGGTGAAAATGTTAGGCGGTTATAATCACGCTGATGTAGAACCCTTGACGAGGCAAGATACGGCAGTCATGCGCGAGATCTTTAACCATCAATGGACCTGGACACCTCGAGCTATTGTAGTATACAAAGATGGCATGAACATAGCGGCCTCATTATCAGGTATGCCGCACAGCTTTAACACCATCTCGGATAACGGTGTTACGGGACATTTTGATATTTATTTGCTCAATAGTACAGCCCATGGTAGTGCTTCTGACGTTTATATTCGTCAGCATCAGGACATGATTCAAAAAGCAGGCGGTCGATAAAAGAACAGGTCATACATATCAGGATCTTGGTGCTCTTTTTTTCTATAATAAAAGGCTCGTCAGTCATATATCTGACGAGCCTTTTATATTTCTCTTAGCTATATATCAGCCAATATGCTTACTTTGCAGAGAACTATAAATATCAAGTCGATAGAGAATTGCTTTAACAACTTGATTTATTTCTAATCCTACATGATTGAGATCAGTTCCGGGACACATTTTAATTAGGCGTAAGTCGTAATCCTCGTAAAAACGAGAGCTTACAACTTCATCGTAATCGGTAGGATAGATAGCCCAAACTTCAGGAACTGGTCCAATATGGCGTCGTAAAAAGTCATCTACATCACCCATCAAGTAAGGTGATTTGCAATAAGCACCATATGCAAGCAGTTGTCGCATAGCACCGGGACGGTTAGGTGCATCAATTTTTTGTGGATCCCAGAAGTTCTTCAGAGGTCTATACTTAAAATCAAAGAGCACGCTTCCCGCATAAATCTCTTCTTTGTAAATATCAATACGACCATCAGGCCGGTCGTGCGTTCCTTTGATGTACAAAGGAGCAATATACTTATCGGTTTGTTCACTTTTACGAGGAATTAGAGCATCGTAGACAAGATGAAGCTTTATTTTGTCTTTTTCTAAAATGATAGTCGTCCCCGAAGGTAATGATGGAATTAAGAGATGGTTGTTAGTAAAGTTAAGGTCAAAAAGCCATCCACTTTTCACTTCAAAGTTAAGAGGTTCTTGCATTAGAGCACGACATATTTTTAGAAAACCCCAGTTTTCATATAATAGATCTGTCCGTTTCCACTGGTATTGATAAGTTCTGTCTAGTGCAACTTCAACTTTCTCTTTTTGCAAATCTTTATAGAGTTTATAGAGAGTTCGATAACGAAAATCAGTCATCATCACAAGAGGTATTTTACTATATACATTAAGGCCTACTTGATTAAACCAGGGAGCTTGTCGTATGAAGCGAAAGCTATGTAAGAGCTTTATGCATTGTTCTTGATAATTTTTGATAATAGGTAGTCTTTTGTCTGCTCCAGGAAGTCCATTTCTTTCGATTCTTTTTGTTTTTACCGTATCTTCTTGTTCCTGTAAAGCTAAGGCAAATTCCTGTAGATTTTTTTCAATAGTTCTAATAATTCTACGAAGCCAGCGGTTTTCAGGAAGGTCATAGTCAAAGGTGCGGTTTTTGGAAACTTTATAATTGGCTTTGCTGTAGAGATCGTTAAGAGCGGAAATGATTACATGGTGAGATTTTTGAATCATCATAAATCGAAACCAGAGTCGAGAAGGCACGTCTTTGAGTGCTGGTATAGCTTGACCTAAATTTTTGCTAAAAAGGTGAAGAGCTAACTCTTGCAACTCTTTCTCTAATTCTTCTTTCATGCTTTCCCACTGTGCTTGTGTCATTTGCTTTGGTAGCACTTGAAGTAGGGCATGATAAGTTCTGTCAGAAGTGACAATTGTTATCTTATAATAACCGGGAATAAGAGGATAATCTTCATAGCGAAAGAGTAGACATTCTTGTTCACCAGGTGGTAGATAAGCTTGCCCTTCTTCATCTCGTAAGACCATTCTTTCGGGAAGTGTCTCTAGACCATCCATATAGAAGCGTGCTTTGGAATCAGAACAATAAAAAATAAGTGATAGATTGAGGTTTTCTAGAATTTTAATAGATGCTTCTGCCTGATAAAGCTCTTTTTCCTGCTCATAAAAATCTTTTACAGCGATGAAACGATCTCCATTCATAAAAGCGAGGGAAAAGTTAGTCTGCTCAGACTGTATAGCCATAGATATTCAACTCTTTCGCCTTTTGATAGAGTATCTGGCGAGTCTCCTGAAAGGATGAAAGATCTTTGTATTCATCGAGAAGTCCTAGTAAAGGTTCGCTTACGACTTCTTGACGCTCCATAAGAGATACACCAAGAAGTGATTTTAATTGTTCTTCAGGACCTCTAACTTTTGTTAATATGCGTTGTACGATTTGACGATCAAAGGCTTCACTTCTAGTTATAAAAGGATTGCGGGGAAGATTTTTTAGATATTTGTCTATTTGTCTCAAAATCCGAAAACCAATGCCTAAGTTTTTGTTAGCTCTTTGGAGTTGTAGATGAAATTGCCTTAAAAATGAAAGCTCTCTATCTGTTAGCTCGCAATCTTCTGGCTCTTTAATAAAAGATTGATAAACAGGCAGTGTCCATTTTCTGGAGATACTTTTTCGACTTTTTTCTTCCTTTAGCTTCTTAAGATCTTCAAAAGGCATGATGTTAAGTTGAATCACATTAGCTCGGTCTAGAACTTTATCGGAAAAATGATAAGTTGATTCATCTATGTTCACAGTACCGACAAAAAGCACATTGTCGCTTATAGGGATGGTTGGGGGGTATTGTGCGGCATTGTATAGTTGGCTTTCTAGATCCTCGTTGTATAGGCGTAGCAAGCGTTTGTTAGCATCCATTTCTAGTACCGAGAGAAACTGAGAAAAATAGTGTTCTACGCGAGCTAAGTTCATTTCGTCAAAACAGACAATGTATAGTTTTTCTTTTTTATTTTCTTCTTTGCATGCTTGTAAGAGGATGTCGATTAATCCAGAGTTAGCAGGTTGAAAAACTTTATGGGTAAAGTTTACTGAGCCAATTAGATCAGCATCATCATTCCAAGCGGGTCGAACAGGGATCATCGTAAATTGATCTTCTGTTAACTGTAGTGCTTTTACGTAAGATTGAACTAATCTTGATTTTCCTGTTCCACTCATGCCAGTTAAGACGACTAACGTGGAGGTTTTCATAGCTGTATGAAAGTGAATAAGATCTTTCCAGTCATAAAGTAAGCCTTGTTCGCGCGTTATCTGCATGAAGTTTTGGATAAAAAGATCTTCACTTATATCTTCCTTGTTTGTTTCTAAGGCCGAAAGTTGCTCTTCCCATAACTGTATATCTAGCATTCTATCAACAATAGGAGCTTCAAGGCTTGGAGATAGGTTAGGAGCTTCTTTTTCACTAACAGAAGTACATATGTGAGTAGAAGCTTTCATGAGACTATAGATCTCGTTATATTTTTCCGATGATAAAAAGAGTAATGTATCGTTACCAGGGACTTCAAGAGCTTCTTCAAACCACTCTTCGGGGAATTCACTTTTCTTAAGGACGTCATATTGAAAGGAAAAACCACTTTGCATACTATGACGATGTCGTCTAAACTCACCAAAAATCGTGAAAGAATGATCTTCATTGCGCCATAGTAGAAAAGTTGGTGTTGACATAACTTCTGGCAAGGCTTGAATAAAGCCAATTGACTCTTGTTCAGTAAGCTTCTGAAGAAAGTCCTGATAATTTAAGCCATGTTGTTCTTGACTGAAAAAGGGTATCCAAAGATAAGTCGACTCTTCTCGATAAGACAATGGCTTAGGTACAAGTCGTACATCTTTTATATAAAAGTAATCGCCGCGACGTTCCGGTCGAAAAATAAATAATTTTTCAGCAAGAAATTCTTTAAGGTCTTCTATTCGTTGGTAATCATCAGCAAAGTATTTTTCTTCGAAACCATATCTCTCTATATCGGAAGCATAGCCTGTATATAGACTATTGCTAGGAAAGCCTTCAGGAGTTTGAGAGATTAACTTTACCGAAAATTGAAGTGAATTTTGGCGGTTAACAAAAACAGCTCCACCGTTCATTTTAGTCGCCACATATTCGTCGCTAGCTAATACACCAATTACATCAAAAGGCCATTTTGTGATCCTCATATCGCTGATTCCCCTTGTTTTAGATATCGTTGCAATTCAGCGAAGCTGTTGAATTCAAGATATTTTTCTATTTTAACTTCTCTACGTAGTTTTCTTTTAATAACTAGAGGAATGTCATAATTCAGTACCCATACTTGATCAGATTTTGCAAATAAACTTTCTTCAAAAGCTCTGGCAATGTCTCCTGTTGTAATATTTTGTATAGTATAGCGGTTTAAGTTGTGTAAGCGATTTATATTGTGCGGTAATTTGCCAACTAAAGCTATTTGCTGTTTTTTCAAGTTGTTTTTTTCTGATACCTTTTCCTCTGCTAGGGTTTTCTTTTCTATAATTTCTGTTGAAGCGACTTCTGCCTCGGCTGGCGAAGTAATATTCCAAGTAGGGCTGTTTTGTAAAGTTTTTTGTAAGGTATCACATAACTCTGCTAAGCGTCCTATTTCTTCTTCTTTGTCTTTTATTCGTCTATCTTTTTCCTTGATTTTTTGTAAAAGGCTTTGTCTTTCGTGTTGCCATAAGCTTTTTTCATTATCAAAATCATTTTTTTGTTTTTCAAATTGTTGATTTAGTTTTGCTATTTTTTCTTCTGTTTTTTGGATTTTCTTTTCCATTTCTTGATATTGCTTTTGTAATTGGTCCGTTGATTCTATTACTTTTCTCTGCTCGGCTTCAGATTTGCGATTTTCTTGTACATGATTTTCATATGATTGGAGTTGGCCTGATTCTTGCAACTGTGTAAAGAGAGCTTCTGCTTTTTCTTGATGACTTTGCTCTGAGCTAGAGGCTAGCACGCTCAAGACAGTGGCGGGATTAGAGCCCAACTGGATGATTTCTAGCAATTCTGACGTTTCTTTTTCGCGACAAGCTAAAAAGTGTGCTTGTAATTGCATATGTTTGTCCATAGCTTCTTGTAGTTTAATAAAACTTCGACTGCTTAGAATAGTTTGGATTAACCGAGGTCTGAGCATAGTAAAGCGTTGGTCCATTACGATTTGACGAAATCCTGGAACTTTTACTTGCATAGCTCTAGCAAGACTAACTAGTTCTTCGTGAGCCATCATATCCAAAAGCCATTTCCAAAGAGTTTTATTCACATGGTCTCACCTTCCTAAATCATTTTTTTAGTATTTTTTGTATATTCTCTTTAAGAATGGCGAATACCTTTCTTTGCTTTTGTAGGAATTGAAGAAAAAAAGTCGAATGATCGTCTTTAAGAGGTGATTTTTTGATGAAGTGGCTTTTGCCATCCCTTTCTCTGCCAGATTATGACGGTGTAACAGCCATGCAGGGGGCTATTTTACATCAAAATGGAATAAAAGCAGAAGAGAGTGAAAGTTTTCTTCGTGCTTCGATAGAAGATTTAGAAGATCCTATATTGTTAAAAGACGCAAAAAAAGCGGCTTCTTTCATCAGAGCCGCTATTGATCAGTCTATACCGATCACTATATACGGTGATTATGATGCTGATGGCATTACGGGGACAGCACTTTTCGTGGAAAGCTTACGTAAACTTGGTGCTGACGTAGACTGGTATATTAATAGTCGTTTTGTCGGTGGTTTTGGCATGCAAGCGCAAGGTGTAGAAGAAATTGCAGCCCGTGGCATACCTCGTCTAATTGTGACTGTTGACAATGGCATTAATGCTTTCGAGGGCGTACAAAGAGCTAATGAGCTAGGAATGGATGTAATTATTACAGACCATCATGAACCAGACAAGACAACTCCACCGGCGAAGGCTATTGTGAACCCCAAACAGCATGACTGTCCCTATCCCTTTAAAGATTTAGCTGGTGTTGGTGTTGCTTTTAAGGTACTACAAATTTTATTTGAAGAAATAGATAGACCTAAAGCGTTGCTTCGCTCCCTTGATCTGGTTGCTTTGGGCACTGTTGCTGATGTTATGCCAATTCGTGGGGAGAATAGGATTTTTGTTAAAAACGGTCTAAAACTGATCAACTGGGGAGAGAAAAGCCGTCTTGGTTTTCAAGCCCTCAGGCAAGTAGCAGGCTTAAAAGGTGAAGTGAACAGCCATTATCATCTGGGATTTATCTTTGGTCCGCTCATTAATGCTAAGGGAAGACTAGAAGGTGTACCTGTGGAGGCTGTAGAATTATTGCTGACTTCAGAGCCAGCTCGAGCTTACGAGTGGGCTGGTAGCTTAAAAAGAATAAATCAATTACGGCAACAATGGACAGAGACACAAACAGCAGTGGCCCATAATCTTGCCGCAGCTGACCATTCTTTTCATGTGCTATATGATCCTGCTTTCCACGAAGGAATTGTAGGTCTCATCGCTTCAAGATTAAAAGAGCGCTTCTATAGGCCTATTTTGGTATTAACCGATAGCACTGAAAAGGGGATTGTCAAAGGCTCAGCACGATCGGTAAAAGGATTTTCATTAAAAAAATATTTGGTCGATGCTTGTGCGGACCTGTTAGTCAAAGGTGGCGGTCATGATATGGCGGCCGGATGCTCATTATACAAAAAAGATATCCCTTTGATAAGAGAGCGCTTGCAAGGCTTTGCAGGACAAATTGCACATGATATCTTCGAGCCAGTTGTGGAAATAACAGCTTTAGTTAGACCAGAAGATATTTCAGTTGGTTTAATTGAGGAGATTGAAGCATTAGCACCTTATGGTGTTGGCTTCTCCAGACCTCAGCTTTTGCTGGCTCCATTTGTTCCCGAAAAAGTTTCTTTTATGGGAGCAGAAGAAAAGCATCTTAAGATGGGCAGTCAGAAATTAGAAGTTATTGCTTTTCAACAGGCAGAATCCTTCCGGAAGTTAGCTACACAAGAGCCCTTAGCTTTACTAGGCTTACCTGAGATTAGTAGTTATAATGGTGCTATACAATTTAAAGTTAAAGACAAGGGTATTCGTTTATACGAAGATATTTTGTCATCGCAGGTTGTCAGTCCTAGTCAATAGAAATATCATTCTCGTCAACATTTTCTTCGCTCTGTAATGTAGATATAGCAAGAGCCAAAGAAATTAAAGAATACAGAAGAAAACGAAGGAAAGATTGAATTAACTCACCAAATAAACCCATAGGACAACACTCCTTTTGCTTTACTATAAAAGTACAACTTCAGATGTTTTTTTAAGAAATATTTATAGTTTACCCTCTCGATGTAAATTAATGAGAAAAATTGATTAATAATGCAAATAAGCAAATTTACTCAAAATCAGAAAAACAAACATATTCGCTTACAAGGGTGGATAAAAGAAATAGAGAAAGGAGGAGAACTAATGAATGTTCTTTTTTTGTCACCTCATTTCCCCCCTAACTATTACCAATTTGTCGTAGCCCTAAAAAAAGCAGGAGCAAATGTTTTGGGAATTGCTGATAGGCCCTACGATGACTTACCTTTGGAATTGCGAGAAGCTTTAAACGATTACTATCAAGTTCCTACACTAGAAGACTACGATCAATTGGTACGAGCCTGCGGTTATTTTACTCATCGCCATGGAAAGATTGATCGCCTAGACTCTTTAACGGAGTACTGGTTAGAAAAAGAAGCAAAACTTAGAACTGACTTCAATGTTTGGGGTATTCAAAATGAAGGTATAGACAAGGTAAAAAGTAAATCACGGATGAAAGAAATGTTTCTCCAAGCAGGAATTGATGTTCCCCGTGGTCGCGTCGTTCGTAATATTGAAGAAGCTCGAGCCTTTCTCAAAATTGTCAACTTTCCTGTAGTGTTAAAACCTAATTCTGGAGTAGGCGCTGCTAATACTTACAAAATTCATACCCGACAAGAGTTAGAACGCTTTTTTCAAGATAAAGAGAGCTCAGGTAATTTTGGCGACTATATCATGGAAGAATTCATCACTGGGACGATCTACTCTTTTGATGGGTTGACAGATCGAGAAGGACAGTTAGTTTTTTATACATCTCACCGTTACGGTCAAGGGGTAATGGAAGTTGTAAATGAAGATCTTCACGTCTATTACTACTCCTTACGGGAAATTCCAGATAAATTAGTAGCGGCAGGGAAGAAGGTTTTAGAGGCTTATCAAGTACGGGAACGGTTTTTTCATTTTGAATTTTTTCGTACTGCTGATGATCGTTTTATTGCTTTAGAAGTTAATATGCGACCACCAGGCGGATTAACGATGGATATGTTTAACTATGCCCATGATATAGATCTTTATCAACACTGGGCTCGTTTAATCGTAGAAGGTACTTTACCTCTTCACTATACAAGGAAATATCATTGTGCTTATATAGGTAGAAAAAATAATAAAAGCTATGCACTTACTCACGAAGAAATACTTCGCGAGTATGGACATAAGATTCCCTATCATTGTGATATAAATCCTGCTTTTACTCGCGCTATTGGTGATTATGGATACTTATTTCGTTCACCACACTTAGAAGAAATTAAGGAAACTATAGATCATATTCTGGCGCTTAAGAATCAATAAAAAATCTATAAAGCTGTGTAGATAAAATTTTGTAGGGACAGCTTTTTATTATTGAGAGCTGTCCCTGAAGGGTTGATAACTGCCTCTGAAGGCTTCAAGGCGCTTAAATAAATAAACATCTTAAAGTTAATTTTTTGGGTATTCCAATTATTTTTTTAATTATGTATTCTAGAGATGTAGTAAAAAAAATAGCAAAAGGCTATAAGTTATAAGCGTAACTTATGAAGATGAAGTATTTCTAACTTATGTACAAGCAATGACAGCTTAGGAGGGTTGCGTTTGAAGTGGGTTATTTATGGTCTCGTAGTGATCGCTTTTATGGACACTTTCGTTCAGTTGCCTGTTATGCCAATTTATGCTCAAATGCTAGGTGCGGGTTTGTTTCTAACAGCAGTTGTTACTTCCGCTTATTCAATGGCTAATATGGTCGGTAATATTGGTGCTGGTTGGTTTATCGGCAATATTGGAAGACGAAATGCCATATTTTTTGGACTATTGCTAGCGGCCCTTGGAGTTTTCAGTTATTCATTAGTAGATGATGCTAATACTTTATTAGCTGTTCGCTTGATTCATGGTTTAGGTATGGCTGTTGTAACACCTGCTGCTTTTTCTTATCTCGCTGATTTAGCTTCTCCGAGTGAGCGAGGAAAGCAAATGGCCAAATCAGGCATTGCCATTGCTATTGCTGCTTTGCTAGGTCCTATGGTAGGCGGTATTGTTCTTGACCAACTAACGGTATATCATCTTTTCTACATAATGTCTGCCTTGTTAGTTATTACAGCTTTTGTTGTTCGTCAAGTATTACCGGCTACTTCGGTGAAACAGGAAGATCGATCCGTTAACATAGCTTCTTTATTACGCAGACCTTATTTGCTAATGGCTTATGTATCTGCCTTTATTCTTTTGTTTGCTAAAGGTACTATGGCCTATGCTTTACCTCTGGCAGCACAAGCTAATGGATTATCAGCTACATCTATCGGTATATTATTTAGTGCCTTTGCAGCTGTGGCTATTTTAGTCTTTGTTACGCCACTAAGTCGCCTATCAGATAAAATAGGACGACAAGTACCGCTCTTGCTGGGCATGATTATTGTAATGATCGCTATGGTTGGCCTATCTTGGGCCTCAACACTGCCTACTATGGTAGGTATGATGGTCATTTATGGTTTTGGCTTTGGCATCCTCTTTCCTTCAGCTACAGCTACAGTCGTTGACAATTCTGATGATGGAGAACGCAGTGCTGCCTTCGGTCTCTTCTATGCTATGTTCTCATTTGGCGTCATCCTCGGACCACTTGCTACAGGTTACTTCACACGTTGGGGCATAGACCCATTTATATTCGCTAGTATTTTTGTATTTATTACAACAACAAGTCTATTCTTTTTATTTAGAGATCTCTTCACAACTAGAACAATCAGCTTCGAAAGTAAAAGCTAGGTCAAGTAAAAACCTCTTTGCTTCTCTAAGGAAGTAGAGAGGTTTTTGCTTATGTTATTGTTTTTATAAAAAAAATGAAATTGGAAAAAAATGATGGTTGCATTTTATTCTAAGCTGTGTGATAATACTCCTTGTCGCCGCGAGAGAGCGAACGACAAAAAACAACAGAAAGCAACAAAAAGCTTCTGTTCTGGTCCTTGAAAATCAAACAGTTGTAAAAAAAGTCAAGCGTGCGAAACGTCGAAGCTGAAAGGCAGAGACAGCAATCAATTTAAGTCAATTAGAGCTTGTCAAAGCTCCGGGATATAAGGATATAAAGGATGTTAACCGCTATTGCCATCCATGGCGCGGTTAACTCCGTAAAATCCATTTTACGGAGAGTTTGATCCTGGCTCAGGACGAACGCTGGCGGCATGCCTAACACATGCAAGTCGAACGGAGTCGATTAAGTA
>NZ_WBXO01000005.1 GCF_008933955.1 Heliorestis acidaminivorans | reverse complement strand
AGTAGCAAGGGAAAAGCAAAAACGCAGACCCTGTCGTCGACCGCCTAATTGATGCATCCTTCATACAGAAAGGCGACTGTCAAGGGTCGCCGAAGGCGACGGCGAAGCCCTAGCCCTTGACTGGCGACTGGCTGTATGAGACCCTTCGGGTGGCGGTGACGACGTCGAATAAAGATACTTTATGTAATTCTACGAAAGACCGAGAAATCCACACTTAGTGGTGTCCAATAAAGCGGGAAGACCTCACATATGACCAGCTAGCACAAGCGATTGATGAGTATATTCATTTTTATAATAATGAGCGACTTCAAAAACGACTAAACGGCCTCAGCCCCATGGAATATAGGGCCAAAGCCGCTTAGAACATTTTATTTTTTTCCACTGTCTACTTGACAGGGTGCAGTTCAGGGTACATAGGGACTTGCCACTTTTTTTGTACTTCACATTCCATCCTGGTTGTGCAGAGCATTTGCTGTAAGTGATATGAGGTTTGGCCTGGTAAGCTTCTTCGATATAAGATAAGCAGTTAGTTCATCCCAGATTGATTTTGCTTCACCAAGATACTCTCTGATATCTTCAATAGAAGGAATATGGTCTGCATCAAAGATTTCATTCCAATTCATAGACGCCTCCCAGTTTGTCTATTCAAAATCTTAATTATTCATCTAGCATTGAAGTTGCAGCTTCGTACTCATCCTGACTTGCCTGATACTTCTTTTCTTTAGGCGGGAATGATTTATCAAATTCTTCAACCTCTTCTTCAGTCACATCGAACACATCTGAAAAAGCTGCATAACCGGATATATTATCCAGCGCTCCCTCATAAAGAGGCAAAACTAACAGGCCCTTATAGAACTTTCCATCAGGCATGGAGATATTATATTTCTTGCCACCTAAAAATCCGTATGGCTCATAATGATATGGATATCCCATTGTTAGAATTGCTCGATATCCCATTTCTTTAGCAACTTCAATAGAGTGAGTAATGAGCTCTTTTCCAAGGCCCTTTCTATGGAACTCCGGAGAAATGAAAACAGGCCCAAAACTAATTGTTTTATACTCTTTATTATCCTCTGATACTATTTTTGAATGCGTATAAAAAATACCGCCTTCGACTTGACCGTTAACTTCGATAACAAATGCAAGTTCTTTTATAAAATCACCATGCTCTCTCATTTTATGAATCACAAAATGTTCATGGCAACCAGGAAAATACAAGTTCCAAAATGCTTTTCTTGCAACTTCTTCAACTCTTCGATTATCTCTCGATTCTTCATTTCTAATATTTATATTCATTTTGTCCTCCAATTTTTAACGATGTTTCATTTCGTAATTCCACAAATCCAAGTTTGGATAAAATGGTTCTATAATAAATGGCCAGATCAAATCCCATATATTATATAGTGAATGGCAAAGGAGCTTTCCCCTTGGCTTAGATTTTTTCCACTCCTATCCTACTCAGCAGCAGCTGGTAAAAGTAGATGCAGAGTAACCATAAAACAGCATATAGAGGAATAAAGACATCCCAAGTGCCAACACGGACAAAGGCTAACGCCCCACCGATAATCAACACCAAAGGGTAAAGAACTCCCTTCAACATGACCATGGCTGATAACACAACTCCCCAGGGGTTTTTCTTTCGTAATAAAATGCCACTGAAAATCAACACCGACACCAAGAAAGAAAGATCAGTGGCGAATACAATGGTCATTTCAAAAGGAGGTGTTTCACCTAACTGAATAAAGCGAAGAGCCAACATCACCCATGGAAAACCCAATGCGCCAGCAAAAGCAAATAGAAAGGTACTCACGGCCTTGGTAGGAGCCCGATCAAGTAATTGAGACTTTAGTTTCACTACATTAATTTGAACAAGTGTGAGGATCAAGCTATAAACTGATAAAACAAACAACAAAATATAAATCAATAAAAAAGCGTTAAAAGCAGCTCCGTACATGTAAAAGACATAGTTATAGAGCATGTACCAGAGGCTACCTACCCAGACAAGAGAAGCTCTTATAGAACCTTTTGAGGCGAAATAAATGGAACCCATCAAAATTGGGACAGCAACAAACAAAGTGATCAGGTCATTAACAAACCATACTGCTCGAATCGCTTCGCTGTCCCGATAAAGGTTTTCCAAGAGAAGTCCACCTATTGAAGCAACGATAGCCAATAGAGCGACAAGGAGAGACATTTTTTCAGCAATAAGAAATTGTTTTTTCATCTTCATTCAATTCCTTTCTGCTCTGAAAGTTGGCAATATAGGATTAAAGCAAATTCCTTATACCTTTAATTTAGGCCATTGATTATAGCCTATACTCGGATTGTTTGAATTATAATACTTTATGTATTCTACTTCTTTACGATTAACTTCTTTGTCTGTAGCAGTTTCTGAGTCCCACAATATTTCTTTCTTAATTGTAAAATTTCTTCTTTCTTCCCTTGTAAAGTCTTTCTCAATTAATTTACTGTCTGCACTACCAAAATAATTAATACTGTCAGTTAAATCTTTACCAATATAAATCTTCCCGTTTGGATAAGTAATTTTATAGATAACTTTCATAATTGATTCATGCCCCCTATTTCAATACAGGTAATACTTCTCTTTATACTTAACATAAACCTATGCATCTATAAGGATAAAGCATACTATAGAAGACACCTTTAGCTTTCAGTTGTTATATTTCGATTGCTACAGGAAGTCCATACAATTTATGTGAGCAAACATTTTTTACTTCAATTGGTATTTCATAATTAGATCGGCCTCTCAAAGACATTCCACCATCAATTAAATCAGCCCACGGTTCTTTTGAACTATAGGTATTTATCAATATGGCTGCTTCAATTCTTTCTCTTTTCCTTTTGTCAGCAATTTCGCTGATGAATAATCTATAAGCAATCAGTTCATTTTCAGCAAATTCTAATATGACATCTTTATTCTCCAAAAAGATATTTTGGTGTTCTTTTGCATATTGCCATCCATGCCACAATTCTTTCCTTACTCCATTTCTAGCAGATTCAACATCTAGCAAAGTGTAATTTCCTTTCTTATATTCACGTGTATGTTCAGTAAATCTCCTCTTCATGGAGTTTGTTACACCAACTGAACGCAAAATATAACCATCTAAATACTCAAATGTAAAAAGATAAACTCCTGCAATATCTGGGATGGGTTTGACTTCATTAATTTGCTCGTACCCAATCCAAGAGAATGGCCCCTGCCATATTAAATCTTCTCTTTTAATCATAGAAGCATCTCTTATCCTATTAAAACTCCAGAATTGTGGTAGTGCATTTTTCATGTTCTTTTCACATCCCCTTATGTAATGTACTGGTAATAAATATTTACATCTATCCTATCTCCACAACTCTAAGGATGTTATCTATCACACCACTCAACCTTACTTCTTTTTTAATCCTTTTTCTATCCCTCGATATCTTCCCTCAAACGAAAAAACATACTTTAGATCGAGTAGACAAGATGGATGTAATCCTGCAAACCCAGTAAAACCAATACCTACAACCTTGACATCAATACCACACACTCGAGGTGGCCTGTCTGTGGAAAAAGATCTACGGGCACGACTTTTTTTACTTGCCAGCCTTGCTGAGCTAAGTAGACACAATCTCGCACTAAGCTAGCAGAATCACAGCTTACATAGACAATACGATCTGGTTGCATCTCATTAATTGCTTCTAAAACCTTCTCATGACAGCCTTTGCGTGGTGGGTCCAGTAAACATACAGCAAAGTCATTACCATCTTCTACAAGTGAAGGCAAAAGCTCTTCTACCTTGCCTGTGTGAAATTCAAGATGGTCTTTTTGGTTGCGCAAACTATTATTCTTAGCGTCTTCTACAGCATCTGCCACTTCTTCAATACCTGTAACAGATCGACAGTAAGGAGCTAGATAAAGACTAATAGAACCAACACCACAATAAGCATCTAGAACTTTTTCTTTGCCTGTTAACTGAGCTAGCTCTGCCACGTACTTGTAAAGACGCTCCGTTTGTTCGGGATTAACTTGCAAAAAACTAGCAGGCCCTACTTCTAGCTCTAAGGGATCTCCTGCCGCATCAACCATTTTTTCAACTAAATGCTCTTCTCCATGATAGAAAGGATATTCCGAGCCTAAGATAGGACCTTTCTCATTTTTATTGCGATTGATATAAAAAGATTGCAAAGCCGGCTCTAGCTCCATCAACTTATCGGCTAGTTCAGTGCAAAGATCTTCATAAGACTTTTTCCAGCGCTCTAGCACTAAGATCATCATTAACTTATAACTTTGCTTCTCAGAATAAGCTGAATTTTGCTCCTCCCTAACTACATTTGCCTTTACATCAACGCCTACATCCTCAGCTACATCTGACCCTACCTCATCAGTGCGAACTGATTTGATCAAGATATGCTTGATTGGTAATTTTTTCTCCTTGTCTACTTGCGGAAGTACCTGACGAAAGTGCTTTAACAGCTTAGAAAAGAGGGGCGGCACAAGCAAACAATCATCAAACTCAATCAAGTCGTGAGTAGAACGGCGATAATAACCTATCTTAAGATCACTTTCTGCTCCCCAGCGCACATGCATCTGCATTTTATTGCGATAATGCCAGATCTTTTCAGCTCCTACAATTGGCTCAATAGGAACGTCGTGAAAAGAGCCAAGACGCTTAAAAGCGTCCACTAGAGCTTGCTCTTTTAACTGCAACTGTCGCTCATAAGTCATCATCTGTAACTGACAACCGCCACATTGTCCAAAAACGGGACAAGGCGGTTTTATTCTTTCTGGCGCCTCTTTGGTTACTTCTAATAGCTCCGCTCTTCCATAGCGTTTCTTTACTTCCACTACTTTGGCTTTTACTTGTTCGCCCATAAAAGTATGGGGTATAAAAAGAGCCATCCCTTCAGGACGAGCTACCCCTTCACCTTGTAAGGTCTCTCCCAGAACATCAAATGTACCAACTTGTCCAACCTTAATAGAACCGCTCTCATTCATCTTGTTCATGATATCTTACCTTTCGAAAAATCTATTCTTATTATCTACTGCATTCTGCCAATTGATAGCAAAATTCTTTCCTTTAGTTATACTTTTTTCCATAGAAGTGATACTAACAACATGAGTAATAGGGACAAAGTAGAAGAGGTCAGAGCTTACGACGATCTTTATCAATGGATCTGGCAGTTTCGCAAAATCTTAGAAGGTAATAAATCCCATCAAAATCATTCATTACCCATCTCAGAAAAATACATCGATCTGAGCAAAGCTGTCTTTATTGAAGACCCAGATCTTTTAGGAAAAATAGAACTGCCTCAACTAGACAGCGTAACCGTTGCTTTTGAGCATTTGCTCGTGGCGATGGCTGAACATCGTTGGGTCAGAGTTCGTTACGGCATCAATGAGTTTTTGAAAGTTTACCTTTATCATCTCCTCAAAAGCTCTTCTTCAGAAGAAGCTAAAAAGGAAACGAAGCGTTACTTATCAGTCATTCGCTACATCTTCGAATACGGCCTTTCTCCAGCTTTCCCTTATACAGAAAGTCTCTGGTCTTACCTTAGTGCTTGCCTAGAGTCTACAGGCATGACCTTAGCACGTCATGATCGTTGGGACGCTGTTGAAGTTCTACTAATTGAAACAGCCAACATGGGCCGTCATGCCGCTCGAGAAGGTTTACAAACAGCACCGTTACAACATTTTTTGCGCCGCTTGGAAAATCATTGTCGCCACCATGGTAATGATGAAAAAATTGCTAGCCTAGCTCGCAATCTGCGCTTTAACCTGGAGGTGTAAGGCCTACCGTGTTTTCACCAGAACTTTTTATTAGCTTTCTCTGGTCTGCTGCGGCTGGTCTACTAACCCTCCTCGGTTCTACTGGTATCTTCGTTTCCCTCGTTGTACAACGTCGCATTGAACGCTTACAGTCTATCTTAGAAGAGTTCTTAGAACTGCCTTACTCAGAAAACAAAAACTTGGCCGGCCCTATGGTACATCTTGTTCGTAAGTATCAGATGCACTACCTATTTCCCAATCGTCCAGGCCGTACCATTTTATTATATCTCGATTTTACTCTTATGCTAATCGCTTTTCTCTGGCTCACTATACTTTCTTTATCCTTTCAATGGCCTATTGATCCTTTTTTTGTGTTTCAGTGCTTTCTCATGGCTTTAATCGCAGGAAATGTCTATCTTTTCCGCCGACTACTTCAGCAAACAATCAGCCCTACAGGTAATCCGCTATTTAATCCTATTATCCCGCCCCCTTATCGATTGCGCAGTGTTTCTTATCTATCTCGTTATGTTAATGTTTCCGTTAAATCAGTACTACAGCAAGCACGTTTTGCTCTCTCCATTACAGCAGATGGCGAGTTTCGCTTAAAACAAGAATTATCATTTGATGATTTTTATTATTTTCTCTACTGTAAAGAAAAAAATTTTCTAGCTTGGGGAGAATTACGCTTTAACTTCCCTCCCGATCCAATAACCAAAAAACCAACACCTCTACAAAGAAATATGGAGATTCCTCTAGGTCGTCTTACAGAGCCTGCCTTAGAAGTTAATCAAGAACCCCTGCTCATGACCTTTTATATCTTTCCACAGGGAGAAAAGCATCCCGTTCAATACGACTTTATTCTCCATAAAGAAGATGAAGGTTATCACTCACGCCCTTTTCCAGAAATGACAGTACAGTCTTCCCTAGTTTTTCAAGTAAAACAAAGTCAGTTGTACATTTTGGAAGGCGCTAAAATGCTCCCCTATCACGATCTTTACGAATCAACTTACCTCTGGAATGGCCAACGTTACTATAGCGAAAAACCGGCAGAGGGTAAACCCTGCCGGTGCGAGGCGCCGCCTGAAGTATGTTAACGCTTTCTACCCAAGATCAATCCTGGGTTAGGTTCTAAAAGATTACCATCTTCATAGACCAGAGTACCATTTACGAAAAGATAAGGCACAGCTTCTCCTTCTTCGTAGAAAGCTCGTGGGTTAATAAGTACTAGATCGGCCCAGTTTTCAACCGCAATAGTACCTCGACCTTCTAAGCCTAGAAAAGTCGCTGGATCTCCTGCTAGTTTTTTGGCTATATCTATCAAAATAAGTTCGTCAGGATTTCGAGTAAATTGGCTCTCTAGATAATTCATTATAGTCTTAGATTCGCTACCAGCAAGATCCCAATGTGCCGTCAAAAAAGTATGGGGTGATGAGATAAACTGTTCATAGCGCTCTCTTTGATAGAGTCGTAGAGCTACTTGCACAGAACCACGTGACATTAAAGATTGCGCCGTCGCAGTGACAGAGCTATTACTTTCAGTAGCTACTTCGGCTAAAGTCTTACCTATCAGAGAATAATCGTTTTGCCCATCTACAGCAACAATCTCAATACTTTCTGCGGCATAACGTGCATATGCTCGCTGTAAAGGTTGACGTAATCCTTCTCTTTGTGTCGTAGAAGGATAAAAAGCCATACGTAAATATTGACTTTTCTGTGCTTCCTCTAACATTTCAGCAAGAATTTGCACCATACCTTCTTCTGCTGTGGCCAGATAATCCCAAGGTGTCAATAGAATAGATACCTTTGTTTCTTCCTGTAGCTTCAGGATTCTATTCAACAAAGCGACAGGATCAATAGGATCTGATGGCATAGTAAGGACTAGGACCTTCTCTTGTTCCTTCAAAGCAGTAGCTAACACTTTAACTTCATCATAAGTTAACTGCTTGCCAGGCCCTTGATCAAAGTCAATAAAAAGACCCATAGCACCTGCCTGAAGCGACCTTTTCACTTCTCTTTCTAATTCGGCTAGATTGATAGACGATTGTTCTTGTCCGAAAGCACTATTAAAGGAATAAGTCGTTGTTTCTGATAAAGCATCGAAGTAATCAAAATCATAAAGCAAGTCAAGAGGAGTTAAGTAGCCAGACAATCCTTCATGACCAGCCAAAAAAGCGCTATTCAAAGGCCATCTTTTTTGGCTTTGTCTTTCCATCAAACTTACTGCATGATCTTCACTTAGATCACCATATCCTACAACCATCGTAGTCACGCCTTGACTTAGCAAACCAGTTAGATTACTTTTTTGGGCTCGATCCAAATCAAGCGGTGAGTAAAGATCTATAAATCCGGGCAGGATGAACAAGTCAGTAGCATCAATAACAGGTACTGAAGCAGGTGGCTCGATGATGCCAATAAAAGTGATCTTACCTCTTCGTATAGCTAGATCACCTTGATAAATCTCTCCACCGGTACCATCAATGATCGTACCGTTTTTTATGACGTAATCATAATTAAATGAACGCTCGCCTAAATCAATGCCATATTCTTCCAAGAGAGCTACGCCGCCATAGATAGAGGCAAAAGATAAAGCAAAAATCAACAACAAAGCGCTAGTAAGAATGATTAGGCGCTTCAAAAAGCTCCCCCTCTCATATAGAGCAATAAAAGCGTAAAGCTACTAAGATTCCACACTGCATGAGCTATTACAGCTACTATTAAGCTGTTTCTTTTAAGAGCCTCTTGTCCAATCAAGTAAGCGGCCACATAGAGGGGCAAGAAGCGAAAAGGATCAAGATGAAGAGATGCAAAAAGAAAAGAGGTACCATGAAGAGCCCACTGTGTACCCCAGCGGATTTTTAAGATAGGCAAGAGAAAACCACGAAATAGAATTTCCTCGGCCAGAGGTGCGAGAACAACTACGGAAATCGCAATCAGCAGAATATGGTATAGACTTAATAATTCACCTCTAAAAATATTTTCGATAAGATGGGGTGCTATAGGAAAAATTAAATTTATCAAAGCGCCGATAAGCAGTACCCATAGAAAAACCTTTACCCCTAGTGCGGCACCCTCTACAAGGTTGGTCCTGTTAAAATTCCAACGGAGAGGTAATCTTGCCTTTTTATGAATCCAAAGTGTCCCTCCATAGGCAAGAGTAATAAAAAAAACCGCCACAATGATGCTTTGATAAAACATGATTTCAGCCATACTGTTAAAGCTAGTAAACATAACAGCAATATCTTCGTGACAGTGGAGTAAAATCCCTGCCCATTCATCATATTTAAATTTGGAGGAGGTGCCTTCTTTTGCTTTCTACGTTTACTCTTGCTCTTTTGTTCTTTTTCGCTGTTCTCATAGCCGCTACAGCTTTTTTTACTTTTTCATGGTACCAAAAAGAAGCGAGGCGGCCACCTGTTTCGGTAAGGAAAACTAATTATGCAGAAGAATTTGCCAATGATTTGACACCTTTAGTAAAGCCCAAACGGTTCGATCAGGAACTCGCTCCACTTCCTCATCGTTATGAACAAAATGCTATCGCTTTGCTTGCTCGATCGCCTTATTCACTTTATGCCTACTGGGAAGTTTCCGCTCACATGGAAGATATATGCAAATCGGATTGCGATCAACAAGCTTGGTCAGATAGTCCCTACGTTCTTCGCTTTTACAACATCACTGCTACTTCCAATTTAGAGGAAGCTCCTTATGAAGATTTTTACATTTCTAACCACGATGATCACTGGTATTTTAATAATTTGCAACCCGCTCATAAATACTGCTTTGCCATTGGACGGTTATTACCGCACCGTTTTGTGCCTTTATTAGTTTCCAACGAAGCAACAACGCCAGCTGATAGCCCTTCGACCATAATCGATCCTGATTGGCCTCCTCTTTTTGAACTGACTTATGAATATAATTCAATCAACAGAAAAGACATGGGGGAATCCCCCATAACTGGCTGGGGTATTACATCTCCTAACGGTGCTTGGAGTATTTCCAAAAGGGAGGTAGAAAAAAATCCGTAAAGGAATGGTCGCTTTCGTTCTTCACGCTCATTTACCTTTTGTCCGTCATCCGGAACGGGAAGACTACTTGGAAGAACGATGGTTATTTGAAGCAATTACAGAGTGTTACTTACCTCTCTTAAAAGTATTCGAAGGTTGGCAGAGAGATGGTGTCTCTGCTCGCTTTACGATGACCATGAGTCCTACGTTAATGTCTATGCTTGCCGATCCACTTTTGCAAGAACGGTATAGCAAACATCTTTCCAATCTAACTTTGCTTGGAGAGCTGGAAGTCGAACGAACTAAAGATGATCGTACTTTTGCTCCTTTAGCCCATATGTACCGACATCGGTTTTACGAAGCGCAGGAAAAGTTTGATAAACATTATCAAAGAGACTTAATCGGCGCTTTCCGAAGACTCATGGAAAAAGGAACTCTAGAGATTATTCCCTGTCCTGCTACTCATGGTTACTTGCCATTAATGCGACTGCAAAAAGAAGCACAAGTAGCTCAACTTGCTGTAGCTGTAGACACTTATGAACATTACTTTCATCGAGAAGCAACAGGCATCTGGCTTTCTGAATGTGCTTATCACCCTGGACTAGAAGATCATCTTGCTGAATTTGGAATTTCCTATTTTCTAACAGATGCCCACGGCATTCTTTACGCTACACCTCAGCCTCGCTATGGCCTCTATGCACCACTTCGTACTCCTTCTGGTGTAGCCGCTTTTGGCCGTGATATTGAGTCATCTAGACAAGTTTGGAGTCGAGAAGAAGGTTATCCTGGCGATGGTGACTATCGAGAATATTATCGTGATATTGGTTATGATTTAGATTTTGAGTATGTACGACCTTTCATACACCCTGAAGGCTTAAGATTACACACCGGTTTTAAATATCATCGCATTACCGAGCGAGATTCTAACCACAAAGAACCTTATGTTCCTGCTTGGGCAGAAGCTAAAGCGGCCCTCCATGCCGGTAGTTTTCTTTTTAACAGAACTAAACAAATTGAATACTTGAACGGTGTTATGACAGATCGAGAGCCCATAATTATCTGTCCCTATGATGCAGAGCTTTTTGGTCACTGGTGGTATGAAGGACCTCTCTTCTTAGATCAAATCGGACGTCAAGCTAGTCAAGTTGGTCCTACTCTAGAGCTGGTAACACCAAGTGATTACTTGAAAAAACACCCTCTTATTCAACCTTCTATTCCTTGTGAATCTAGCTGGGGTGCTGAAGGCTATCATGAAGTATGGTTAGAAGATAGTAACCATTGGCTCTATCGTCATTTGCACAGAGCGGCAGAAAGAATGATACGCCTTTCTCAAGAAAAACCAAATAGTGAAGGTTTACAAAGAAGAGCTTTAAACCAAATGGCACGAGAATTGTTGCTTGCTCAAAGTAGCGATTGGGCCTTCATAATGAAAACAAATACAACAGTTCAATATGCTGTCAATCGATCTGTTTATCATCTTAATAATTGCTCTTTGCTTTATCAAATGGTAACGGGTAAAAGTCCTCTTCGTGAAGAGATAGTTAGAGAGCTAGAAGAGGTTAATCCTGTTTTTCCACGCCTCGATTATCGTCTTTACAGTGGTTATACAAATAAATAATCTTTCTTTTTTGTAGCTAGAAAATGGTCAATTCAGGCGGAGGTGTGCCTGTGAATCATCGACATCGTTTTATTCTTTATCTTGTAGCTGGTATAGTATATATTGGCACTATTTATATAGGTATGAATTACTTTCTATCTTTGGCTTTAACTAGATAGTTGTTTGCTTATCAGTTAACTTAATTTCAGCTTAATACAGCCTGCTTAATTCAATAAAAATAAAAAAACCAAACAGCCAGGTGAAGCGTTCTGCTCCCTGGCTGTTTGCTTGGTGACAGTGCACTTTATGCTTTTTTCAGAAATTGATATAACTTTTTACGACCTTCCTCTATGGGATGAATGTTAGATTTTTTTCCGTTCCCTCCCCCTACTCCTTCAACTGCTAAATCATAGACTGTTGCTGTTTTTGCCGCAATAGCTGACCAAGCATAGACTTCTTGTACATCTTGCATGGCATTATGCACTAGATAGTCGACTAATCCCGGATCAGACAAAAGACGATTAATCTGTTGAGTTAGAGAAGAGGGTTGATTTACGTAAGCTTTAAGTCCATTGTGACCATGATTAATAATCTCACTTAATCCACCTGTATCAGAAGCTACCACAGGAGTCCCAGCGGCCATAGCTTCTAATGCTACTATGCCAAAAGGTTCATAGTAGCTAGGGAAAACTGCGACATCAGCATTGCGCATCAGTCCTACTTTAGTTGATTCTTCTATATAGCCTGTGAGCAGAACTTTATCGCCTACACCAAGTCTATAAGCTAGATGACGCAAATAATTCATCTGAGTCCCTGTTCCTGCAATAACAACCTTAAGATTCCGATGATGGATAAGCAATTCTGGCAAGGCTTGAATTAATACTTGAATGCCTTTTTCCCAGACTAAACGTCCTACATAAAAGAGAATTCGTTCATGATCAGCAGCAAATTGGGAACGTTGAAAATCTGGACCAACCTTATCAGCTTGAAAATCCTGAAGATGAACACCATTTGGAATAACTTCAATTTTGTCACCAGGAATTTGAAAGATTCTTTCTAGTTCGCCGTACATATGTTGACTGCAAACAACGATCCTTTTAGCTTCATAGCAAAGCCACCATTCTATCTGACTAATATAGCGGTGTAGGTCATTATGAAGCCCATTATGACGACCCCATTCGGTAGCATGAATTGTTGCAACTAGCGGTTTTCCCCAGCTATGCTTCAAGGAGCGAGCGCTAAAAGCTGCTAGCCAGTCGTGACAGTGAATAACATCAAAAGAACCTACTTTTTGTTGTACATCAAGAGCTTTTTCCACAAAGTTAAAGTTTAAGTGATGAATGTAGCCAATAAAATCTAAAGACCATAAATTAGATGATTGAATACGATGGACGATTACACCTCGATCATTATCTTCTTCAGGTAAACCGTCACCACCTTGTGTAATTACATGAACTTCATGACCTAGTTGCACTAATTCTCCAGCCAACCCATGAACATGGGGGGCCAATCCACCTACAATTTTGGGAGGATACTCCCAAGACAACATTAATATTCTCAAATTGCTGAAACCTCCTGCCTATAAATAAAAGGGGAGGGGCTTTTTAGCCCCTATCCGTTGTGCACCTGAAAGGTCCAGTTTGTACCGGTGTTATTGTCCCAGTTCTGAGCCGAGTCATGGAAACAGATATGAAGATTACCACTTTCTTCGACTGGTAGGACTTTAGCCCATCCCCAACCTACCTTTTCCATACGGTGATCTTGCACTTTATTCCATTGTTTAGAGTTTCCATAACCAGTATGCAGGTAAACTTGGTCGGCTCCATTTTCTGACAACAATCCGGAATAGAAAACGGTGATCTCCTGTCCTGCCGTAATCGGAAGCGGATCGACCCTCACACCAGAATAGGTATTGCTGGCCATTGCTTCTAAACGATTATCGGCACTGAAATTACTATGCTTCAGATTGGACACACCATCACCTCCGTATTTTTCAGAGACCTTTCAGGCAGGTGCTTGCGTCACCCTTCTTAGTATGGGAGGCTCGGGGCAACAGTATGAATCTTTGTGCTAGAAAAAAGATGCAAAAAAAAGACCTGTAAGTTTTGTGCACTTACAGGTCTTTAAGGTCTTTCTAATTCTTGTTCTTAATGGTCAGGATAGCCGTAGAGCTCTTCGTAAACGTACATAACCTCTTTGTCGAAGAGTGTCCGCTTAAGCTCAACAGCTGATGTGCGCACTCTCTCAAGAATGGCAGCCGCCTGCTCTTCAGTAATGTCAATTTCGAACTGACGGAATTTAGACTTAATGGAAGCTGTACCGGAGTGCTTACCAATAACAATTTGACGCTCTAAGCCTACTTCTTCTGGCGTAAGAACTTCGTAAGTCTGTGGGTTCTTCAAAGCGCCATCAGCATGAATGCCTGATTCATGAGCAAACATATTTGAACCAACGATAGCTTTCCATGAAGGCAAGAAACGTCCAGAAGCGCGTGCTACATAGTCACATACTTCACGGAAATTTGCTGTCTTAAAGCCAAGGTCAATGTTCTCAATATGCTTTAAGGCCATAACTACTTCTTCTAATGCAGCATTACCAGCACGCTCACCAAGACCATTGATAGTAACACCTACGTGATTAGCACCTGCTTTTACACCAGCAAGAGCGTTAGCTGTAGCTAGACCAAAGTCATCATGCGTATGCATTTCAATATCAATATCTACAGCTTCACGAAGTTTTTTGATTCTCTCATAAATTACGAAAGGCTCTAGGATACCTACAGTATCGCAATAGCGAATGCGATCAGCACCAGCTTTTTTGGCTTCTGTGGCAAACTGAATAAGGAATTCTAGGTCAGAGCGTGAAGCGTCTTCAGCGTTTACTGAAATATACATGCCCTGAGACTTCGCAAATTCAGTAGCTTTGATCATGGATTCTAAAACCCATTCTCTTGATGTCTGTAATTTATATTGAATATGAATATCGGAAGTGGAGATTGATATTGCAACTGCATCAACACCACAGTCAACAGAATGCTGAATATCTGAGATAACAGCACGATTCCAACCCATGATGCTGGCCTTTAATCCTAGCTTACAAATGTCTTTGATCGCTTGTTTCTCGTCGCCACCCATGACAGGAATTCCGGCTTCAATTTGATGAACACCTAGATCATCTAGCATTCTTGCAATACGAAGTTTTTCTTTGTTCGCAAAGACTACACCAGCCGTTTGCTCCCCATCACGTAGGGTTGTGTCTACGATAATGATGTCATTCTTAGCCAAATACCCTCACCCCTTGCAAATACTAATAATTCCTGAAACATCTTAGACCTTTCTATTTTAGCATAAAAACAAGAACACGCAAGTCAGCATTTTCCTTATAATGGTACGAGATACTGTATAACGCTAATTTTATGGAGATAGCGGCTACTTTTACAGTATTTGCACAGCTCTGATTCTTTCTAATGAAATCATCCAACTTTGTGAGTTGTTCAAATCATCAGCACGAACGTGAATATAAGGAGGTTCTACTTTTAGTACATAAAAGGTCTTAACCGAACCATCAAGGAAACAGATAGTAACTCTTCTTTCCTGTTTAACAGCTTCTTCCAGCAAACGGAAGACGTCAGCTCGGATTAATCCCATGAATTCTTATTCCTTTCACAGTCAAGACTGCTATTGCCCTTGAACTTTCCTTAAAACCTCCGGGGCGTGACCAGCAGCTTTTACTTTACGGAAAATATGTTGAAACAAACCATCAGCATCAATGACAAAAGTAGAGCGTTCTACTCCTATCGTCTTTTTGCCATACATCATTTTTTCTTTTAAAACTTGGTAAAGATCGCAAACAGAGCGGTCTTCGTCGCTTAGTAATAGAAAAGGAAGGTCATGTTTTGCAATAAACTTCTGGTGAGAGGAAACAGTGTCTCTACTAATTCCAATAATCACCATGTTAAGAGCTTTGAATTCTTCATAGAGCTCTCTAAACTCTACAGCTTCTTTTGTACAACCTGCTGTATTGTTTTTAGAGTAAAAGTATAGGATTACCTTTTGACCACGTAATGATTTTAGTGAAAACGTACTGCCATCAGAGGCTGGCAAGGTAAAGTCGGGAGCTTCTTGACCGATTTCGAAAAGTGATGTAGAAGTCACTATTTCCCTCCTTCCGCTTCCGAAACAACTGTAACAGGAATGGCATTAATGTTCGCTATATAGTAGTTTATCTCCTGCTAGAAAAAATACAAAAGCAAGTTAATGGAAGTTATTATTTTCATTAACCCTATTTCTTGAAGCAGGTCAACTCTTTAAGTACACTGACGCTACTTAAAATTTCTTCTACAGAAAGGGTATTTTTATATTCTAAGATTAAAGCCGGTGCTTGTGGAATCTTAGCAAGACTATGCCATATTGGTTCCCAGTCAATCGTTCCTTGGCCAATTGGAAGGTGCTGGTCAGAGTGTCCGTCATTATCATGGAGATGTAAACCAGCTAGACGAGTACCTAACCTTTCAATGATTGCTGGAATATCCCATCCATTTAAGTGGGCGTGACCAACGTCTAGCAACGCCATTGCTGTTGCCTGTTCTTCTAAGAGTGTTAGATAAGCTTCTTGTCCAAAAAGCTGGCTCTCACCATGACCTACATTTTCAATAGCAACTTTAATTCCTAAACGATGGGCTTTACCTATTAACAGAGAAAGGGCCTGTTTGATTCGTTGCCGAGCCCTTGACACATCAAAAATTTGCGTTGAACTAGCATTAGGATGGATTGTTACATGATCACACTTTAACTCTACTGCAATTTGCAGAAAATCTTTGTATGTATCGATGGAAAACTCACGAATGGCTGGATGATTCTCCGAAGCAAGATTCAGATCGTAAAAAGGAGCATGGAGACTACGAGGCCCTTCATAATGGCGTAACAACTGCTTCGTCAGTTCATAATCTGACTCTGGTTCTTGCCAACAAGGGCGTTCCGCAAAAATCTCAATGCCTAGCCCTTCATTAATTATCTTTTTTATGTCACGGCTGTCCTGTAGAGAAAGTGTGCTTACAAAGATACGTTCCCTCTCTAAGACCATGATCAACCTCCTTAAAGTTCGACAAGATCTTCCTTCGGAGCAATTTTTAGTATCTCTACTTTTCTTTTCTGCAACTTATGACGAATTCCTGCCAACTTTTCTAAAGAGGACTATCTCATTTCTAGACTTCTAAAGACTGACCTAGAGAGAAAAAGTATAGATATCGTGCTTGTGGCTTTATACCCCATGCTTCTTGCAGTGCCTTTTCATACCAGCCCAACTGACTGCGATATTTTCTAGACATATCCTGCAACCAGATAGTTGGCTCTTTATGGCCTATGCGATCAGTTTTATAGTCAACAAGAAACCACTCACCCTGTTCTTCAAAAAGACAATCAATAACACCTTGCAGAAGAACTAATTCTTCTCCTTCTTCCTTATGCGTCCGAGGGCTTTGACTTCCCTCTAATGAACTTATCCAGGGAGCTAATTCTGCAAGTGGCAAGGCTAGACTAAAAGGAATTTCTCTCATAATCTTAGAAGCAGAAAGCATCCTTTTTCCTAGTGGGCTATGGAAGAAATAATAAATTTCTTCATCAGAAATAGCTTGCCTTTGTTCCCTAGTAAGTAGTTCACGCTGAACTAGATTATCAATTTGCTGTGAAATAGATGTAAGAGACAGTTCACCAGCAAAAGCAATATGTTGCATCACCATGTGAACAGCAGAGCCCCGTTCACTTCCTGAAAGTACTTTCTCTTTCTGCAAAAATCGAGGCCGCTCTCGAAAATAAAGGTCAAGAGGTCCTTTTTCTGGATTTGCTAGGACTGCCCTACTCTCCGAAGCACTCTCTTCCTTGCGTGTAAACCAATTCTTTAATTGACTAACTGATACTTTCGTTGGTACACCTGCTTTTGAATCATGACGGTAAGACCAGGTCAAGTAAGGATCAAGTATCTTACTCTCTTTAATCGGTTCTAAAGCTTTAACTTTATTGATTATTTCGGGCAACTTAAGATCAGTTGATAAGCCTTGACTTTCTTGTGGATTAGTGAAATCTTGAAGGGCACTGTGGTAAAGAGACCAATATGAGCATTCTCTGTCTCTTTTCGATAACTCTTGTGAAACCTCTTGTTTTTGCTCACTAGCTTGGCCTTCCAAAAAAGCACCTTCCTGAGAACCGTCAGCCCAGCGCTCAATAATTTGACCATCACGATGACCTGCTAAAACAGGGCCAATCCAATCTAAAAAGCTTGTAGCACTTAATAACTGCTGGTCGCCTAATGGCAAGGAAGCTGTAGGCTTTTGTCGGAACCAGGCTTGAGCCGTTTTTTGACGATCTGCTACTGTTCCCACAAGAATAAGCTTTTCTTTTGCTCTGGTAAGGGCCACATATAAGATACGCATCTCTTCAGCTAGAGACTCCTTATGAATTTTACGATCAATTGCTAGCTTAGCTATAGAAGGATAGTAATAGCGCCCTTCTTGTTGCAGAACAAGAGGACCAAAACCTAATTCTTTATGGAGTAGTAACTTTTGTTGTCGATCCATTTGATTAAATCGATTGCCTAGAGAAGGGACGAAAACAACAGGAAACTCAAGGCCCTTGCTTTTGTGAATACTCATGATGCGTACTACATCTTCTTTTTCACCGAGAGCTCGAGCTGTTCCTAAATCTCCCCCCTGATCTTGCAGTCGTTCAATAAATCTTAAAAAACGAAATAAACCGCGAAAACTCGTTTTCTCATACTGCAATGCTCGAGAATAGAGAGCTCTTAAGTTGGCCTGTCTCTGCGTGCCACCTACCATAGCACCTACATAATCATAAAAACCTGTCTCACTATAGATCTGCCAGATCAGACTGGCCAGCGGCCCACTTCTAGCTTTGCTACGCCACTTTTCTAACTCTCTTAGAAAGGCTTGGGCTTGCTCATTTTTGGTAGCAAAAGCAAGGAGAGCCTCGTAAAAAGACCCTGTTGGATCGGCTAAGCGAATTTCTGCTAACTGAGCGGCGCTAAAGCGAAAAAGAGGCGATCTCAATAGCGCGACCAGCGGAATATCCTGTCTCGGATTATCGATCACTTTCAACAAAGCCATCATAACAGCAATCTCTGTCGCTTCAAAATAACCGGATCCTACTTCCGCATAGGCAGGTATACCTAATGCGCGAAACTCATCAACGAAAACATTAGCTCTTCCTTTGGTTGCCCGCAGTAAAATTACTATATCCCTATAGGTAACAGGGCGATAAGTTCCTGCTTCTTTATCGTAAACTACATCTTTGGCCAGCAACTGCTCGATACGGCGACCAATCATACGAGCTTCTAATTGTGTCCGCTCTAGCTCGGCAGTCTCATCAAGCGTTACTTCTGGCCTTTCTTCACCATCTACAGCTTCACTATCATCATCAGTACTAGGCCCTAGGTCGACTTTATTTTGCAGTAAATGTAATTCAATAGGCTGTTCAAGAGGACATTCTGCTGTCGATGGATAGAGAGCGCCACTAATAAGACGGGCCTGATCATCATAAGTCATTTCACCTGCATAGGCAGTCATAATACGCTGAAAAATATCATTAACACCATGGAGTACATTGGCACGACTGCGAAAATTTCTAGCCAAATCAATTTTTCGCCCTCCGCCAATTACGGAACTATTATTATCTTCTCTATAAGGTTCAAAAGTGTGATATTTTTGTAAAAAAAGAGCCGGCTCGGCCAGACGAAAGCGGTAAATACTCTGCTTCACATCACCAACCATAAAGCGATTATTTTGCGATAAAAAGTCCAAAATAGTTTCTTGTACTTTGTTAATATCTTGATATTCATCTACTAAGACTTCTGCATAATATTGAGCTAGTTCTTTCGCTAGCGGCGATGCTTTAACTTGATCTTTTTCTGCTTCTTGGCAAAGCAAGGCTAGACAATAGTGCTCTAAATCGTTAAAGTCTACCAATCGCTTTTCTTGTTTGCGCTCTTTATATAGCTGAGCAAAGTCTAAGGTCAATTGACGAAGTAACTCCATCTCCGGTAATAGCAATTGTAGATCTTGAATTAGTTCTTCCGGTCTTCTAGAAAAGTACTTACCTTTTATTTTTTTAAGCTTCTCTTTACAACGATCTCTTTTATCTTTTACTTCTTGCTTCATCTCTTCATCAACTTGAAGTCGTTTGCGAGACAAATCTTTATGCTTTAACGTTGTAAATTGCTCATAAAGCATAGTCCAAGATTTCTGTAGAGCTTGGCGAAGATCTGCTACGATGGCTAGATCGTCTGCTACAGTTTCTTGATAATGTACAGGCCCTGGAGCTTTGCAAAGCTCTAGAGCTTCTGTCAACTCTCTTTCTAAGGCTTGAAAGTCCATTTCCAAAGCTTGCCGTAATGTTGTGAGCCAGGGCAAGTTATCTATTGGTTCTTGCAAAGCTTGATGAAAAAGGTTAACAGAATCGTTTAACCACTGCTCCGGCTGGGGCTGACTATGAGCACGCTCGTAAAGCTTCAATACAATTTCCTGCAAAGCACTATCATCACGATCACTGCTATAAGCTTCAAGTAGACGATCGAAAGCTTCTGCTACGGAAGGCGCAAGTTCACAAGCTCCCTGTTTCTCATAATAATTTTCAAAAAGCTGATCTAAAGCATCTTGCTGTAACAAAATGCTTTCTGTTTCATCAGCTATGCGAAAAGAAGGATCTAATTCGAGACGGTAGTAATTTTTGCGCACTAAGTCCAGACAAAAAGAGTGTAAAGTCGTAATAGAAGCTCTGTTAATTAACAGTAATTGCCGACGAAGATGCTTATTCTCAGGATCTTGATGTAAAGCTTTCGTTACAGCTTCCCGAATCCGCTCCCTCATTTCAGCGGCCGCCGAATTGGTAAAAGTTACAACAAGTAAGCGATCGACATCGATGCCTTCTTGAATTAAACCAATCATACGCCGTACAAGCACAGCTGTCTTGCCTGCGCCAGCGGCGGCGGCAACTAAAACATTAGATTGACGAACTGTAATGGCCTGCCATTGTTCGTCAGTCCAGCGCTCTTCTCTTTCTATCATCTATCAGGGCCTCCCCTCATAGTTAAAATGAGTTAGAACCCTTTGAGGACTGGGCTCTTGTAACTTTGACCAGATAGTCTCAGCTGGTTCTGTCGGCAAGATGCGATATTGGTTCTCTGCTAACAATTGATCAAACTGGCAGATAGCTTTATAGGAGCAAAAAGTACAAGCTACTTTTTCTTTTTTCTTATATGGTCCCAAGTTAATAAAGCCATCGAGGATAGCCGAGCCTACTTCTTCAAAGATCTGATACAAATGACTACGAAGTATTTGAAACTGTTCTAAAGTCATAATGGATGAGCCACTATAGAAATTGCCATCTTTTTTTAGTCCTACCGGTAAAATATCGGAACGACCTTTTAAGTCCTGCTCCATCAACTGCACCACTTCAGGATCAGCCAACAATAAACCTTGCATTTTTAACTTTTTCAGAAGCTGTCGTGCCGCTTCTTCTGCCTCTACAGGACCTTGTTGCGGTAGGATTGGATTTTGCACTGTAAAGTAAAGCATACCTGCTGGTTGAACAAGATGACTATCCTTCGCCCCAAAAAGACGAGGCCCTGCGGCTAAAGCAATATCTAGGTAGGCTAGTAACTGTAAACGTATGCCATGGTAGATTTCATCTAAAGCAAGCCGACTATAGCTTGATTTGTAATCAATGATACGAAGTAAAGAACGCTCAGGACTGTAAAAGCCATCTATGCGATCGATCCGTCCAACTAGCTCTAAGGAACGACCTTTGCTCAATGGTACTAACAATGGAGGTAGCTCTTTATCTCGACCAAAGGGAGCTTCAAAGCGCAAAGGTTCAAATGCACCGCGCCGAAAATGTTCCCGCATCAGCCAAGCCGCTCGACCAACCGTCTTTTGCAGACGTCCCTTCAGATAGCGAAGACGTGCTGTACTAAGCAGAATCTCGTTTTGCAATTGAGGAGCTAAAGTAGCCACTATATGGTCGCTCAAGGTACTGCAATCATCATCAGACAGCTTAGCCCAATCAATTTTCTTTTCCTTAACCTCTTCTCCTAAGCTTTTTAAAGCTTCATGAAAAAACTGACCCAAGTCAGGTGCTTGCAAACGAAAAAGAGCACGATCTTTCAAGCGCAGTCCATGAGATAGAAATTGTGAAAAAGGACAAGCTGTAAACTGTTCAATTCTAGAAATACCAGCTTTCAAAGCTTTACCGTAGAGACGATGACTTAATTTTTCTGGCAATGGAGATTCTTGATTATAATGCCAGAGACCAGGAACAGTTTGTTGCAGATCCTTGCTCCAGCTTTCTTGACTGGCAAACCAAGAGTAAAGAGTCCACCAAACCTCAGCAACAGGACGTCCACTAAAAGCTTCTCTCAGCTGTGGCATTAAGTAAGAAAGGGCTCGCCTGCCCTGACAAAAATATTCCTTAACTAAGAGGTCTTCTTCTTGCTCTAACAGAGGCGGCTCTAGAAAAAATGTCTTTTCCTCTGCTTCCTTGTAGAGCTCTCTTAGACGACCAATGATCGAGGAAGGTAATAAGGCTTTTCCTTCTTCATCAGCTAGAGGATAGGTAAAATAAAGGCATTCACTAGCTCTAGTCAAAGCACTGTAGATATGAAATTGCTCTTCGAAAAGGCGGCGACGACTATCAGGCGCTAATTCTATGCCTGCCATAGACTTTAATCTCTCTCTCTCTCCGTCATCGAAGATACCATCTTCTTGTACTCTAGCAGGGAAAAGTCCATCTGAAACACCGACGATAAAAGCGGCCTTTACTTCGGGACTTCGAGAACGATCGAGAGAAGCTATAAAAACTTGATCAAACTCTGGTGGAATCAAGCCCAGAGTTAAACTTTCCAATCCTGTTTCTAAGACTTGGCGATAAGAGGGCAGATCCATATCTAAGCTTTGTAGAGATTCCACCATTTGATCCATTAAATCCAAAATAGATTTCCAGATTTGACGATGAGTTCGTGCCTCTTCTACTAACCCTTCTTTTTCGGCCTCTTCACTCCAACGAGCTAACGTGGCAGGCACTTCTAAATCTAACAGTAGTTCATAGAGAGCTTTTGTAATATGCGCAACATCTCTAGTCTTTTTTAGCTTCTTCTCAAAAGCTAAAAGAGCAAGACGTGCATCTTCACGAGCATTATTGACATAAGCAAGCAGTTCCATATCTTTGTTTGCTCTCTCTTGATCTTGATCGGATGCTGTTATTTTACGTTGAAAAACCCAAGGTTGTTGATCGCGCCAGCGATAACCGCGAATACCGTGAGCGAGAACATAATTCTCTAACAAGTCCACTCTTTCGCGCTCAATAGGCACTAGATCAGTCTTCAGATAACGAAAGAGTGGCTCATAGGACCAATCCATATCTACTGCTTCTAAAGCTGAGCGAATCAACTCTATCAGCGGATGGTGCTGTACTGGTCGCTTATGATCGAGAAAGAAAGGAATCTCAAAATCTTGAAAAACAGCCGTCAATAAGGCATGGTAAGGCTCCATCTGACGCACAAAAATTGCCATATCACGCCAGCGATAACCTTCATCACGGCAAAGACGAAGCATTTCACGAGCTATCCCTTCTACTTCGCTTCGGCGATTAACAGCACCGCAAAGATTTAGACCTGATGCAGGTTCAAGCCAACACTTGTCAGGTCGTAGAAAAAAGTTATGCTCTAAGTGTTTAAGTAGGGGATTAACAAATCGATACCTTTGCTCTAAGATCAGTTTCTCTTCATGAGGCACTTTTTCCATTGCCACAAGTTCTTGCAACTTTTGATAGGTATGATTAGTAAGATAAAAAGGATGAGTCTCATCAACAACCTCTGCTGACTGCTCATCAAGAGTTAAGGTCACGTTGACGCGATCACATATCTTTAATAAAGCACCTAGCACTTTTAATTCTTGCGGAGTAAAGCCTGTAAAACCATCAACCCAGATTTCAGCAGATTGCAGAGCCTGCGATTGCGGCAGACGTAAGGCTAACAAATTCAAGTAATCATCAGGATCAGTATAAGTATCAGCTAGAAAGCAAGAAAAAGCCTTATAGATCAAAGCGAGATCGTGCAGTTTATCTGCTAAGAGATTAGAGCCTTCTCTTTCCTTAACAATAGCCTGACTCATTAAAAGACTTTCATCATGAATATTATAAAGTTTTAATTCCGTTAAAGTACCAGCAAGAGCATCAGCAAAACCAGGCCGTTCGGCAGATCGATGGAAAACCCGCAAATCTTGCTTATGGGCTTCTAAAATCTGCCGAAGCACCATCCTTTTGCCAATCTCTCCAATGGGAAGCCTAGCACTACCCCCTACTTCCTGCAAAATACGCCAAGCCAAGCGTCGAAAGCTATAGACTTGTCCTCGAATAGTCCCTCCTAACAGTGGAGTCGACAATAAAGCTCGCTCCATTTGATAGGAAGCCTGCTCGGGGACAAGAAAGATCAAAGCTTTTCCTTGCGGTGAAGCAAGCAAGGCTTCTCTTATTTCTTGCAGACATAGATTTGTTTTACCTGTACCAGCTCTTCCAAGGATTAAACGAAGACCCACACCTTTCCCCCCCTTTAACGGCATAGACCCAAACTATTTCGTCAGAGTAAAAAACAAACCCTTTTATCCATTAGAAAGAATTCAAGGAAAAAGGAATCAATGCATTCATATAGAAAAGAGTATGTTAGAGAAAAAAAGAATTAGGAACATGGGGGTTATCGTGATGCGTATTGCAGACATCGATCTAACTCATCGCATGAACAAGACAGAATATGAACAAAAATTGGCACAACTACAATTAGAACTGTTACATTATCAAGCAGAAATTATAGAAAAAAATGCAGCCGTTATTCTTGTTTTTGAAGGTTGGGATGCTTCAGGTAAAGGTGGCGTCATTCGCCGAATTACTGAAAAACTTGACCCTCGTACTTACGAAGTCCATCCTATTGGAGCACCTACAAAAGTAGAACTACGTCACCATTACTTACGGCGCTTTTGGGTTCGCTTACCTCGTCATGGTCAGATGGGCTTTTTTGATCGCAGTTGGTATGGCCGTGTTCTTGTAGAAAGAGTGGAAAAACTATGTACGAAAGAAGAATGGCGCCGTGCCTACAGAGAAATAAACGAATTTGAACGACTTTTAGTTGATGATCGAACGCTTCTATTGAAATTTTTTCTGCACATCAGTCCCAAAGAACAACTAAAAAGATTCAAAGAAAGGCAGGAAAATCCCTACAAAAGATGGAAAATCACTGATGAAGATTGGCGAAACCGTGATAAATGGTCTGACTATGAAGAAGCCCTTGATGAAATGTTCGAAAAGACCCACACAGCAGTTGCTCCTTGGTATCTAATACCCTTTGAGGACAAAAAGCTTGGTCGCATTCGAGTGATGGAAATCTTATTACAAAGATACCAACGTTTTTTCAAATATGTACTATAATAAAATATTTGTATTTCCCTATAATTTACCGATTCGCATTGCTTAATAACCTAATAATAGGTTTTTTCTCTCGAGGAAGGAGAAAGCGTATGGAAGCTCGTCCACAAAGGATTCGTGCATCTGCCGCCAGAATTGGCATGAAACTGGCCAATGACGTTTTTTCTCCCACAGGTTCTGTCATCGTCAACAAAGGAGAAGTCTTAACAGCCCATCTTTTACACAAAATCAGAATGCACAACGTAGAGCATCTTTATGTCATTTTGGGCCAACACTCCGCGCAAGAAGAGTACAAAAATATTAATCGTAAAGCCTTAAATCAGTTCACTCAAGTGTATAAAAAAACAGAAGCGCAAGTTAAATCAAGCATGCAAAATATATGTAAGGGTGAAGAAGTAGATCGTGATTGTCTAATAGACGTAACTCATCAAGTAATGAAATCAATTGAGGATCCCAAAGAGATTCTCAAGTATCTCTATGCTACGCAACTTGAAGAAAGCTCTATTTTTACACACAGCGTAAACGTATCTATACTTAGTAATCTTTTAGGTACTTGGCTTAATTACAGCGTGGAAGAAGTAAAAGAACTTACCATTGCCGCTCTTTTACATGATATAGGCAAAACAACTAATACCTATGATAAAGTTCATGATTATAAACTTCACCCCCAATTAGGCTACGACATGCTCAAAAAGCAAGGCTTCAGTGAAGCCATTGCCCAAGCTGTGCTTCTTCACCATGAGAATCTTGATGGCACAGGTTTCCCTCTAAAAGTAAAATGGAATGATATTACCGAATACGCTCGCATCGTTGCCATAGCTAATTACTATGACAACAAGACTACAGGTGGCAAAACCTTACAAGAAAGGCCAGACCCCTATAAAATACTACAGTTGCTAGAAGCTGATCGTTTTACACGCTTTGATATCAACTATGTCAATACTTTTATGTCCAAGATTGCCCATTACTACCTTAACGCCTGGGTTCGCCTCAGTGATGGTCGGAAAGCACAGATTGTTTTTATCAACAACTATGCTCTAGCCTCACCTATTGTAGAAGTAGACGGAGAGCTAATTAACCTTTATAGTCGTAGTGATTTGAAGATCGATCAGGTCCTGCAGTAGCCCTTAATGCATTTTTTGCCTATAAGAAGTACAAAAAAGCCTCTAGAGATGAGTAAAGTAAACTTGCTTAACTCTCTAGAGGCTTTTATCATGCCTATCTTCAGCTTATTCAGTTCAACCTGCTATTTCTTGCTTTGAACGCTTATTTCTTTCGAAGTCTAACTTAGGCTCTTGCTGGGACGTATTTTCCACTCGGAAACGCGGCGCTTTGTAATCAGAAGGCAAATAACCTTCCGGAGTGGTAACTTGATTGCCATCTCGCAGGGCCTGATATTGAGGCGATAAAATTTCAATTCCAGCTTCATTAAACTTATCTTGGATGTTTTGATGAATATCAGAATAAACAGCGGCCATACGATTGGGCTGATTCGTATAAGCGTTTAATTCATAGGTAGGATAATAATCGTCTAAACTGGTCTGATGAACAAATGGAGTTGGGTGAGGAAGTACATAAGGTGATGCTTCTGCCGCTTCAATTAGTAGCTTATGCACAGTCCTCCAAGGTATATCATAGCCAATGGTTACTTTAGTATGTAGAATAACGCCACCTTTTTGAGCCATAGAACTGTAATTGACTATATGGTTATTTAGAACTTGTATATTAGGTATAGTTATGTCCTCGTTTTTTGCTGTTCGCATTCTGGTCACGAGCAGGTTCTTTTCAATAATATCGCCAACAGTTTCAGCGATCTTGACTCGATCACCAAGGTTAAAAGGTCGCATATAAGTAAGAACAACACCAGCTACTACATTCGATATAGCTGAAGAAGAGCCCAGTGAAAAAAGCAAGCCAAGAAAAACCGTAATACCTTGAAAGATAGGCGAATCAGATCCTGGAAGATAAGGGTAAATAATGATCAAATTGAGAATTACAATAAATATGCGAACAATTTTATAAGTAGGCATGGCCCAATCGGGATAGAAACCTGAAAATTGAACTTTTCCTTTGGCAATCTGCACAAAAACATAACGGATAAACTTCAAGAGATAAAAAGACGAAACTATAACTAGTAAAATGATCGAAAAGTTAGGCAAATATTCTAACAACCATTCACCAGCCATTAAAAAAGGTGTCTTCGAATATTCCAGTAATTGCCCTGCTAGATCTCGAGTCCATGGAAAAAGACTAAAGACTATATAAAGATAATAGTAGCCCAAAAACAAAATAATCAAAGTACGCAAATAGTGCGTTGTCTTCAATAAAATTCTCGTAATTCTTTCAGGGGTCAACAATTCTAAAGTCTTAAGTCGTAGGGCATATTGTCGTTCCTGTTGAGTACGCTCAATGCGTTCTTGTATCCATAGCAAGATCTTTTTAGAGTAGCGAATAAATAGAAAGAAAATCAAGGTAGCTAGGATAGCATAAATTGCTCCTGAGATTAAACTTTCTGTACTACGCTCATTTCGATAGTTTACAATAGCTTGCTTAATCTTTTGGGTATATGCAGTCGCTAATTCCTGTCGGGTCAATCCTTCGACAGCACCATCAAGATCGGTTACTGTCATGAGCATAAAGTCGCCAGCCATGATCACGGAAACGTCATCTTCATCAAAGGTTCCTAAAGTTTCTGGAACAAAGCGGTTGTCTTTGGCCAACATAATAATACGCTCTGCAATAATTTGCGCTCGAATCTGTGGTGAAATAGTACCTGCCTCAACACGAATAGTTAACAAGTCTTCGCCATTAAAGTGAACAACAGAACTGCGAATCTGCTCTTCCTCTGGTACTTCTCTTACTGTCCTAGTTACATTTGTTGAAGTTGGAGGATCAATAGCTTGATTCGTTACCTCTGTAGAATTATTCACTACATCTAGCGACCTATTTGTATTTGGATTTTGATTTGGATTTGTACTAACATTGTTGGAAGGTTTTCTTTCGGCAGTAGCTTCTGTAGCTTCTGCTCCCCCTGAATTCGTCATGGCTGGTACAGGCGCGTCGGGAACTGTTGGTGTTGTCGGCACAAGAGGAACTAGCCTCGTTACAGGCTCACTTACTGCTGGCTCGCTCTCTGCCGGCTCGCTCTCTGCTGGCTCAATCTCTGCCTGCTCAATCTCTGCCTGCTCACTCTCTGCCAGCTCACTCTCTGCTGGCTCACTCTCTGCCAGCTCACTCTCTGCTGGCTCACTCTCTGCCAGCTCACTCTCTGCTTGCTCACTTACTGCTGGCTCGCTCTCTGCTGGCTCACTCTCTGCCGGCTCACTCTCTGCTGGCTCACTCTCTGCCGGCTCACTCTCTGTCGGCTCGCTCTCTGCCGGCTCGCTCTCTGCCGGCTCACTCTCTGTCGGCTCGCTCTCTGCCGGCTCGCTCTCTACTGGTTCACTTGAATCAGCTTCTTTATAAACGCCTATAACTGTTGATGGCCCATCTGCAAGCACTACAGGGACCATAAAAAAAAGAACTAATCCTATTAGAAAATATAAAGTTCTATGCTTCATAAAGCAGACACCTCAAAACCATAGAATACTACAATAGATACAAAAAATAACATCTGCACCCATACATTGCTATTTTTCGACACTGCCAAAAGCATTCCCTGTTATCTAAAAATATTTTTATTTTTCCAGCATTTTCCTTTTGCTTGGTGCATATATTTAATTGGGGAGGTGATCTGCTTTTCATGCGTCGATTCTGGACAAGCATTTTGGCGGCCTTTTTATTTTTTTTAATACCTGGATCTTGGGGCTGGACTATTGAAGACAAGCCTTTTATATTTCATGAAGAAGAAAAGCAATCTACTCTTTTACAGAAACAAGATCTTACAATGACTAAAGATTTGCAGAAGAGTCTAGATCTTCATGAACAGCTTTGGAATTTTGAGATAGCTTTCTCAGAACCTAATATTCGCAAGATTTATACAGAACCATTACTAACAGAAGTCCTACTGCTCTTAGCTTATCCAGCCGATTTTTATGAAACCGTAGAGTATCATAACCTTCAACTTATCTATAATCTTAATGGAAAAGCTATTGTTATTGGCGAAGGACAAAGCACTTACTTGCACGGAACTAAAGGCCTAATTACTGAAAAAATTGCAAGTCGTTTTCTGCTCTTTCAAACAGAACAAGGTTGGCGAATTTACGATATCGAAGATCTCGGTAAAGGTTTGATCAGCCAGCTCTAGTTAGTAGTAATTGTTTCTTCCGAGCAAAAGCGAAAAGTGAAAAAGCAAAAATTTTTTTTCTGGATGAAAGTAATGTAAAAGTTAGCAAGCATACAAAAAAGGAGCTACCAGCGCAAAGGTAGCTCCTTTTTTGTAACCCATTATTTTCCATTGTCATAAATATAATTGTAATCCTATTTGAAGAAAGGAGGTCCGACTATGTTGCCAAAACCTCCTGCACCTAAACCTAAACCAAAACCAAAGCGTAAACACAAGGTAATCTCCGTTACACTCCGACCTGGTGACCGTCTTGTTGTTTGCTGTAAGTGTGAAAAAAAACCAACTATTCTGCCTATCTGATGTAATTAAGAGTTATCTTCCCCAGAAGCCGCAAAAGCCCTATCTTTTGCGGCTTTTTTTTGAAAAAGCTTTACCATAATTAACTCTTTCAAGAAAGGTAGTAAATCCTCGGCTTTAACCATAGCAACTTCTTCTGTACACAGTTCACTTTGATCTGCCTTATCATTTTTTTGATAAATGACAAAAGCTTCTTCTACTTGCCCATCAATAAGACTTTTCTTAGCTTGTAAACCTATATCTGCAAGATGACGATGACCACAGCTGTGGGGGCAACCAACCATATGGATGCGTAAAGGAGGCACTTCTATGCCTTCTTCCTTAAACTGACGATCTAAAGTCTCCACAATTTCATATAACCGCTCTTTCGTCTGCACATTGCTATATTTGCAATATTCCCCACCTGTGCAAGCTAATACCTGACCTGTTAAGGGTGCAGGATAAATAGGTAATTGCTGAAAAACATCTTCTTTTACAAGGTCTCTTCCTCGATAAAAGGGTACGTGAGGAATAACCATGCTTTGACCGAAACCGAGGCGCAGTTCTCCCAAGCCATAAGCGTCTGCGATCTTAGCTAATTCATGAAGCTGAGTAGCCTTCAAATGGCCTCGAGGAATATGAAAAGCTAGATAATAGTAGCCCTTTTGCTTTTGCACCTGTAAACCATATTGAAATGACTTTTGATCTACTATCTGCTGACTCTGACCTTTTGCAGGCAATTCATAGCCTAGATATTTGATCAGCTTTTGCTGAAACTCCTCCACTCCCCAGCGCTCCACAAGGTGCTTCACTCGAGCTTTTTTTCGATCTTCACGACAACCGTAATCTTGAAAAAGAGTAGCTGTAGCTTGAGCTACATCGATAACTTGATGAGGTAGCACAAAAAGATCAAGCTCTTGGGCAACGCGAGCATCTCGTGACAAGCCACCACCAACATGAACATGAAAACCCTTGCTTTCTTGACCCTCTATATCTTGGCGAGCCGCTGTAAAGGAAAGACAATGAATGCCCTCAGCACCGCTTCTCACCCTACTTGAAGAAAGAGCAATCTTGAATTTTCGGGGCAAATCTTGGCAAGTACTATCTTCTTGAAAAAAATGATAGAGCTCTTTAATCAGTTCTGTGCAATCAAGCTCTTCCTGAGGATCAATACCTGTGAGTACAGGAGCTACAATGTTGCGAGTACTATCGCCGCCAGCACCAATTGAGGAAAGCTTAGCCTTTTGCAATAAAGTTAATACTGAAGGCATATCTTCTAGCTTTATGTTATGAATCTGTATAGCTTGTCGCGTAGTAATAGAAAGATAACCTTTGCCATAGCTGTTGGCAATGTGAGACAACACTTTACCTTGTTCACTCGTCAAAATACCTGCCGGCAAGGTAACACGAAGAAAGAGGAGAAACTTTTCTTTAGGTTTATGAAAATAGATGCCTGCCTTTTTGAGCATTTTTTGCTCTTCATCACTGATGGAGGCAATTCCTTGGCGCAAAATCTCTTCAATGGTTTCGGTCACTTGCTGAACCTTTTGTTCAGAATTAGTTGCTTTCAATTGAACCGTCTCCTTCTACCTTTCAGCAAAAATAGTAGCTACAAAAAGGAAAATAATAGATAGAACAGCTTAAGACTTACAACTTGAGTATAGATAATCTTGAAGAAAATTATATGATAGAGCGACTTTCTAAATACTTAACTACCTGATCTACACTTTCTTCAAGCGTTAAGCGGTCTGTTTCAATAATCAGATCTGGCGCTGATGGCTCTTCATAAGGAGAGCTAATACCTGTAAAGAAAGGAATCTTTCCTGCTCTTGCTTTTTCATAGAGACCTTTAGGATCTCGACGTTCACACTCTTCTAAAGAGCATTTCACATAGATTTCAATAAACTCCCCTTCAGGAACAAGCTCTCTGACTTGCTCTCGATCCTCACGAAAAGGCGAGATAAAAGCGGTTAAGACAACTACAGCAGCATCGACAAATAGCTTGGCGACTTCGCCAATGCGGCGAATATTTTCTTGGCGATCTTGATCAGAAAAGCCTAAATCTTTATTTAACCCGTGACGAATGTTATCGCCATCGAGTAGATAACTATGCACTTTTCGCTCATAAAGCTTTCGTTCTACAGCATTAGCCAATGTTGATTTCCCAGACCCTGATAAGCCTGTAAACCATAAGATAGCACTTTGATGACCTTTTTGCTTTTGCCGTTCTGTTTTGCTCAGCACCGTTTCGTGCCAGAAAATATTACTACTCATAGTTACGCCTCCTTAAAGGTTCTAGTTAAGTCTTGTTAATAATCTCTTACGTCAAGACTAGATACCGCCACCTTGATCGTGGATAGTACTTTTTTCTTGTTGAATAGTTTTTACCAAACTGATGACACCAAGGGTGGCTAGAAAAAGACTGGCCAAGACGAGTAGGGTATAGTAGTCAGCTTGGATAAAGAGAATGATGAAACCATAAGAAAGCACGAGAGATAACAGCGGTGATACGACCCATACTTTTAGAATCTTCTTAATAATACCTTTTTGCCAGAGCATAAAACCTTGACGAGCAGTGCCAATGCCCATAATTCCAGAAGTAGTTACTTGTGTAAGCGGAACAGGCAAACCAAAGATCGATGCGATGATTACGAGAGTACCTCCTGTGAAAGAAACGGAACTTCCTTGTAAAAGCGTCAAGTCTGTAATCCTTTTGCCGTTTGTTTCTAGTACTTTTCCACCGAGTAAGAAAGCACCAAGGGCAACAAAAAGTCCTCCTAGAATGACGGCTAGAGAAATATCAAGCAAACCTGCACCTACAAGAGGTCCAACGGCATTGGCAACATTGTTCATACCAGCGGCATAAGCTTCGAGAGCACCAGCTGTAATGAGTAAGATAGTTAAAGGCTTTTTCCATCTACCTTCACCTTTTAATTCAGGCCAGCGCTTTTCCATCTTGAGCACAAAAGTACCAAAAAGATAAGATATTCCAAAAGCTATAATAGGTGTAATAACCCAGAAAGCGACGATCCAGGCCAATTTATGATAATAAAGACTTTGGAAAGCTATACCAGCACCAACGATAGAGCCCACAACAACTTCACTAGTTGACAAGGGTATCCCTAAAAGGTTGGCAATAAATAAAGTTAGGCAGGCAGCGGCCAAGACGATTATAACTATTTCTACTGTTAAGATCGTAGAGGGTATAATCCCAGAGCCGATGGTGCGTACAACTTCGCCGCCACTTAAAGCTCCTAAGAAGGCCGCTATAGCTACTAATAACATGGCAGTTTTTTTCTTGAGAGCGCCACTGCCATAGGCGGGGCCCATGGCCGCGGCAGTGCCGCTAGCACCGATGTTCATAGCAAAGAAAAATGCTACGGCGAAGGCTATATAGAGAAGCATGGGCTGTCACCTGCTTTATCGATTTATTGGCTGGTAGGAAGCTTAATAAACTTGAAAGTGCTTAATGGTAATTGATAAAAAGTGCTTTGTATTGATCTGCTTCTTTCTTGCTCTAGTTCTTTCTCTTAACTGTCTTGTAAGCCCTTAATTAAGACCTGAGCTACTTCAGCTCTTGTAAATTCTGGTGGGGGAACTATACCCTGACGCAACATTTCTCGTACTTTCGTACCTGATAAGGTCAGATGATGTTCCTTTCCATGTGGGCAAGTTTTGGAGGAAGCCATATTGCCGCACTTTTGGCAAAAGAAGGTGTGTTCGAAGAAGAGAGGCCTGATTCCTAGTTCGTGAAGATTGAAGTTATGGAAAATCTCTTGAGCTTCATAAGTTCCGTAATAGTTACCAACACCAGCATGGTCACGGCCTACGATAAAATGGGTGCAACCATAATTTCTGCGAACAAGGGCATGAAAGACGGCTTCTCTTGGTCCTGCATAGCGCATGGCCGCAGGGAAAAAGGCCATAAAGACGCG
The DNA here is from genome assembly GCF_008933955.1 of Heliorestis acidaminivorans. GTDB lineage: Bacteria > Bacillota > Desulfitobacteriia > Heliobacteriales > Heliobacteriaceae > Heliorestis > Heliorestis acidaminivorans. The sequence goes on along the minus strand of NZ_WBXO01000005.1, from coordinate 228,034 downwards.
ATCTTTGGGATAGTAATTCTCAAGTAAAACCTGATAACTTTCTATTCTTATTTCTGCTGAGATATCGTCGGATTTCGTTTCCCCCACAAGAGGGTTCAGGAAAAGTCCATCTACAATCTCTAGGGCCGCTTTCTGAATATATTCATGGGCGCGATGAACGGGATTTCTAGTCTGAAAGCCAACTACGCGCTCCCAGTTGCGCGAAGAAAACTCTGCTCTCGTCTCAGCTGGCGTAAGATAAAAGTTACCGAATTTCTCCCGTTCATATTGCTTGATGCCAATAACATCTCCAGCAAGGTATACATCGCCTCGTTCAAATAACCTTTTAACACCTGGGTGCTCACGATCTGTTGTTTTGTATGCTTGAAGAGCTTCTTCTTCTTTGTTAGGCAAAAACTTTTCTTCTAACAATAAAATGCCGTAAACTTCTCCTTGGTAAGTGAGCTTAATTTTACTTCCTAGTGTAAGGTCTTTAGCTATAGCTTCATCAACAGGTAAAGTGATAGGCAAAGGCCAGATAGAACCGTTTTTCAAGCGCATGGAATGAAGAACTTCTTCATAATCTTCTTGATTCATAAAACCACGCAAAGGGCTGTAACCACCGTTAATTAACAGCTCAAGATCAGAAAGAGCATAAAAATCAATTTCTACTTCTTTGGCGACCAAGCTAGTATCATAATCCTTTTGCATGACATTGACGAGTTCGTTCTTAGTTGACAAGGTCATAAATGGACACTCCTTTTATTTTTCGAGTTGATAAGATATAGCACATTACTGGTGCAAACCACATTCAGTCTTAGAACGGCCAGCCCATCGACCGGCTCGGCTGTCTCCGTCTTCAGCTACAGGTGCTGTACAGGGAGCACAACCGATACTCGGGTAGCGCCGATCATGTAATTTGTTGTAAGGCAAGTTATGAAGATTGATGTACATCCATACTTCATCCCAAGTCCAGTGAATTAGAGGACAAACTTTGACTTTGCCAAAACGTTTATCGGCATTAACAAACTGAATATGTTGTCGCGTTGCGCTTTGTTCACGCCGTAAGCCTGAAAACCAAGCGCTATATTGCTGTAATGACTTCTCTAGTGGTGCTAATTTACGTTCTTTACAACATAAATCAGGTTTTACTTCCCATAATTTCTCATCTTCTGCTTTTACTTGCTTCTCTCTGTTCTGAGCTGGTTTTATCATCTCAATATTCAATTCTGGATATCTTACTTTTACTTCGTCAATAAGTTCATAAGTTTCCGCAAAGTGTAGTTCTGTATCGATGAAAAGCAAGGATGCTTTTGGCTTCACTCGATAGATTAGATCTATGAGCACCATCGCTTCTGCTCCAAAGCTACAAGCATAAACTAAGTCTTCATCCCATTGACCATAGGCCCAGCGAATTACATCAAGAGCATCTAGATTAGCCAACTGGTCATTTATCTTTTTGTAATCGTCAGGACTTAAGATCGCGTAACGCAATTTATCTTTATCCATGTGACCACCTCCAAGCTATCTATATAGACAAAAAGGCGCCATTGACACTTTTTTATGTCATCGGCGCCTCTAGTATTTCTAGTCAGCCCAATTTGAGAATATGTTACTGTCACGAAAAAGGTGCTTACTTGAGTCTAATCTTTTCGTTTTTCTCTAATTGAATTACTTTTCCATCTTGTACTACCAGGGTTATAGTGCCATAGCGAAGGGAGCCTAGCATTTTCTCCAGATGTTCATACAGTTCTGTTTGCTCTTTTTCTTTAGCCACTTTTATCTCCCCCATTCCCTATGTTTTAATCCCGACTATTCTTATCTGGATTGCTGTATTTGATCTTATTCTATCTTTTGGAACTCTTGCTGTCAACGGTTCTTTCGAAAAAAATAAGTTTACCTGTAAAAAAAGAGCACTCTCTTAGCTTCATGCAAAAAGAGTGCTCTTTTTTTAGTTATAGTAGGCATTTCATTACGGAGTATTTTTACTTTATTTTGCGTAAGAGAAATAGACTTAGCAATAAAGTCCTCTGTAATAATTCACCCCTTGGAATAGCTTCATGAGGTGTATATAGATCACGACTTGCTGGAGCTAGTCCACAGAGTACTGGAATATTCTCAGGAACGACACCTGCCGCAGAAGGCAGTAAACCTCCTTCCAAACCAAAAGGTAGCTTCCATTCTTCTGAAATCTGTTGCAACTGCTCAATCAAACTATTACTTTGAGCCGTTTTCGAGAGTGAAGGTCGCTCTTCTAGTTTTTCTAGATAGACTTGTAAACCTTTGCTATCAGCATTGAATAGCTTTTTCAATTGCTCTTCCGCTTTGTCGGCAAGCTTTTCATTCATATAGGTCACATAAATAGTAGCCCAGACGCGGTGAGGCATAAGTACACTAAAGCGCTCTGACTTCACTTCCTGCACAACTACAGACAGTTTTTGATCTGATTGACTGATAGAGGAACACTTTTCTGCTTTTTTCAAAAACCAACTTAAGACATCGCTATAATTAGCTTTAGCTCCTATGCGCTGTGGTTGTCCTTCTACTAGAAGACTGTACTTACGAGAGCCTCGCCGCTGATCGACAACCTTCCCCGTACTAAAGCCAGGTTGAAGAACAAGCACTTCTCCTGCCTCTTGCGCAGACTGCTTCAGCAAACTACTGCTATAACGCATACCACGGCCCTCATCAGTATAGACAAAAAGGCCTACTGGCGTAGTGCGCAGTTTCCGCAAAGATCGTAAAGCTTCAAAAGCTTGTAAAGCGCAGACTAGACCAGCTCGACTAGAAGCGATTCCCTCCCCAAAAAGCCACTCGGGATCACGGCGAAAAGGAACAGGAAAGCCACCTCGTTCTCGAGGTGTATCAACAGGAACTACCAGTAGTGTACCTCCACTTAACCCCGCCTTAGTCTGCCAGGTCCAAGCAGAGCGACCATTAGTGTACTTTTCGAGAGCCTCAAAGCCTAGTTTGTCCATTCGTTGTCCAATTCGTCGAAGTACAGCACTTAAGCCAGCCGGATCGTCAGTGCTACTAGAAAGGTTAGTCCAGCTCTTTAGCTCTTCTTCAGCTTTATCACGATTTTTGGTTAAGAAGTGAAAAGACTTCTTTTCTTTACATGTCTCATCGCTACTCAAAGTTGTTACAGGATGACCAAAGTAGCGTTGAGCCGCTACTTCTACCAGCTTATTAACGAGAGCATTATAATCAAGACCAATATGTTGAGCACCAAAAACGTAAGAAGCATTTTCACCTAGACTAGGAAGAGAATTAATCTCTAAGATATAGGGGTTTCCATCTTTGTCAAGGCGAAAATCTACACGAGCGGCATCAAAGCAACCGAGTGCTTTAAAAGCATCTATAGCTAGCTTCTGTAGACGCTCTATTTCTGCTTCACTAAGATTAGCGGGACAAATCTTGCGTACTTTACGCCCACTAATCTCCATCTTGTCTTCATAACTGAAAATCTGCTCACCTTCGCCAAAATCTAACTCCACAGGTGGCAGTGCTTGAACAGGATCGTTGCCTAGTAAGCCTACATTAATCTCGCGACCTTCAATATATTCTTCTACTAGTGTTGGTGCTTGAAACATCTCGTAGATATTGGCAACGCCAGCCCTTAATTCTTCCTCATTATGAACAATACGTAAGCCTAATGATATAGACTCGTCTTTTGGCTTTACAATCAAAGGATAGGATAGATCTTCTGTCAAAGGGGAGTCTGCTTTTTCCAGCACGCAAAAACGAGGTGTGGGCAACCCTTTGTGCATTAAGATAACTTTAGTTACTACTTTATCTAGTGCTATAGCTTGTGTCTCCGGACCTGAACCAACATAGGGAATTCCTAGCATCTCTAGAATACCAGGAACATGAGTATAGCGAGCTCGACCTTGAATACCATAGCTAAGATTGAAAACTAAGCCAGGCCGTTCGCCTGAGATGACAGAAGGCATAAAGTCTTCTAAATTACTGATAAGGTTCTTGTCACCTTCAAAAGTTTTGACCTGAAAGCCACCTTGTTTGATAGCGTCACGGATCATTTGGATCGTCTTAAGACCATACTTCTCTCGATTAGGGATGCCAAAAAGATTGATTACAGCCTGGCTATCGCGATTGTACACGATGGCAATTTTCATATGCTCACCTCATCAGAATTTGCGGCCACCCATATTGACAAATCGACAAAATCTAACCTAATTTGAGTATAGCTGATCTGCAAATTCTGACAAGATAGCAAATCGAAAGTGGTAAAAAATATATAAAAAAAGAAGAGATCTTAACCTCGCGCTTGCGCTGTTAAGACCTCTTCTAAGCTTTGCTTATTATGCAAATGCACAGGAAATCATACTATGCTTGATCTTCTTCAATCGTAACTTTAATCATTTTATCGCCTCGACGAATCTGATCAATTACATCTAGACCATCGATGACACGACCAAAGACAGTGTGGTTGCCATCAAGATGTGGCTGAGGGCTATGGCAGATAAAAAACTGACTCCCACCTGTGTCTCTACCGGCATGAGCCATAGATAGGCTACCTCTTAAATGCTTGTTGGGGTTGTTCTTTACTTCGCAAGGAATTGTATAACCAGGGCCGCCCATGCCAGTTCCCTGGGGACAACCGCCTTGAATCACAAAGTCTGGAATGACTCGGTGAAAGTTTAGGCCGTCGTAATAGCCTTCGTTGATTAACTTTTCAAAGTTAGCAACCGTACCTGGGGAATCGTTCTCAAAGAGAGCAACAACCATAGTTCCTTTTTCTGTCTCGATAATTGCTTTTTTCAAGGTAAGACCTCCAAATCCTTTTGATACTAATCTGTACACCTTTACTAGTATAACAGGTAAGTACCATGGTAGCAAAAATAAGAGAAAGAACTATTTCTTTTTTCTCTTCCCAGAACTTTTTTTCTTCTTAGGAGGAGCTATGCCTACTTTTTTCTGAGCTTCCTCATCACCTTGCTGAGCCGCTTTTTGATACCATTGGTAAGCTTCTTCTGGATTAGCTATTGTACCTATACCTTCTTCTAACATAAAAGCAAGGTTGAATTGGCTGTCTACATGACCTTGCTCTGCCGCTTTACGATGCCACTGTAATGCTTCTTGATCATTTTTCTCTATACCTTGACCTAGTGTCAACATCATAGCTAATTCAAATTGGCCATCGGCGTCACCCTGTTCAGCTGCTTTCTGAAACCAGTACACTGCCTTTTGGGCATCTACAGGCACACCAAGACCTTCAGCATACATGTGACCTAAGGTAACCTGCCCTTCTACCAGACCTTGTTCTGCCGCCGCCTTATAGTAATGGGCCGCTTTCTCTTCATCAGCTCTAGTGCCCCAGCCATCTTCATACATTCTGGCTAGACTTAATTGAGCCAATGCATGACCTTGTTGAGCTGCTTTCTCATACCAGGAAAAAGCTTCTTTGCCGCTTTCTTTGATGACTCGACCTTCTTCATAACATTGAGCTAAGGTATACTGAGCTTGGGCATCACCAGCTGTAGCTTCTTTTTGACAAACTTCTAGATCTACTTGCTTGGGATTATCTTCTGTCATTTTTAGAGAGCCTCTCTTTCTTTTTATGGCAAGTACGGGGATGGGGAAAACCCAGAAACGCATAATGGGAAGAGCTATATAGGTAGTTATGTTTTTTATAGATCTTGACGTACTTATTATTGTACTAAATTATTACTGAGGATGAAACAGGCCCTGAAGGTTAAAGGCTTACACTGTGCTTTTGGTCAGGTCAGCTAGACGACTAGATAGACCACTTATATCTTGGATGCTGGCAGTTATTTCTTCGCTAACGGCAGCTTGTTCTTGTGTGTTGTTAGTTGATTTTTCAACACTTTGTAAAGCTTGTTCTAACATGACATTGATTTCTTCTGTTAAGTCGTTTATCTGCTTAGATGTATTCATCGATTCTTCTGAAAGTTGACGAATTTCTTCGGCCACAATAGCAAAGCCTCGACCACGATCGCCTACGCGGGCCGCTTCAATAGCCGCATTGATGCCAAGCATTTTCGTCTGTGAAGCTATTTTATTAATAAACTTTAAAGTTTTATTGATTTCTTGAATACGAGTTGCTGTCTGATTAATGAACTTATGTAAGTCTTTTTCACTTTGATGTAAGTGCTCCGAAGTTGCAGCCATTTCTTCTGAAGAAGCAGAAAGTTGGTGGAGAGATTCCGATAAAGTAGAAGAAAGGGAGATCATTTCCTTTTTTACGATAGTCCACTTTTCGGTAGAAAGACCGATCCCTAGACAACCTATTACATTACCTGATCTGTCCACAATAGGTGTCATCATAGCTTTAAAAGGTACGCCATAGACATGCTCTGGTACTTCACCAATCATCTGCTTTCCTGTCTTCATAACTTCTAGAAGCAGTTCGCCCGGCGGTATGGTGTCGCCTTCTCGCACACGCACATCTACCTTCTCACCTGGCAAGTAATAGATAAATTTCTCCCTGTCAGTAATACAGACCATCATATCTACATCAAGAGTTCCTCTCAGATAAGGTGCTACCACTTTGAAAGACTCTACAAATCGCTCATCCGATATCTTAATAGCCAGCACCCCCTTCATCTTCTTACCATCTTAAACTATTTATACTATCTACCTGTTATTTTTTGTATGGTTTTATTCAACAGATGCAAAAGGAAACCCTGCTCAATAAACTCATTTTTTACAAAAAACATTATTGACAAAGTACTTAACAGTGCTGATAATAGGACTAGGACATAATTGGCCCAAAGGGGAGTAGCTGTTACAATAAAGTCGTCATTACGAGATAAAATCTCCGGCTTTATTGGCAACCTTAAGTTGTTAGCGAGACCTTTGCCTGCGCAGGTAAAGGTTTATTCGAAAGACCTTTGCCTGTATAGGTAAGGGTCTTTTGTGTGTCTAGAAATAATTTAAGGAGGGAATATCATGGAGCTTTCAATGTTCTTAGAGTATGGTTGGGTTTTGCTTGTGCTCATCATAATGGAAGGCTTGTTAGCGGCAGATAACGCTCTAGTATTAGCACTCATGGTAAAACACCTTCCGGAAAAAGAGCGAAAAAAAGCTTTGTTCTATGGCTTAGCTGGTGCCTTCTTCTTCCGCTTCCTATCCCTATTCACCATATCTTTTATGGTTGGAGTATGGCAATTGCAAGCGATAGGCGCTATCTATCTACTATTCATTGCCTTGAATCATATTTTCCGGAAAGTGGTACTTAAGAAAGTAGAAGCTGAAGCTGAAAACAGTGCGACAGATGAAGAAAAGAATGGCTCTGGTTTTTGGATGACTGTTTTCAAGGTCGAGTTAGCAGACATTGCTTTTGCTGTTGATTCTATTCTAGCCGCCGTTGCTCTTGCTGTTGCCTTACCTAAGACAAACTTACCTGCTATTGGAGGTATGGACGGCGGACATTTTCTTGTCGTCTTTATCGGTGGTTTTATTGGCTTAGCTATCATGCGTTATGCCGCTACTTTCTTCGTCAAATTGCTACAGCGCAAGCCTGGGCTAGAATTAGCGGCCTTCTTAATCGTCGGTTGGGTCGGTGTAAAGCTATCTGTCTTCACTCTCTCACACCCTGCCCTTGCGGTCTTACCAGAAGGTATATCTCACATGCCTGAATGGAAATATACTTTCTACGGTGTGCTAGTACTTATCGCTCTTGGTGGCTGGTTCTTATCAGAAGAAAAACCCTTAGAAGTAGCAAAGCAAGAGTCTCTATAGATCCAACAGTATTTTGGAGTAACATAGAAGCAAAAAAAAGACGATCCCTGCCCTAGAGCAGTGGATCGTCTTCTTCATTTCTTCGCTACAAGGGGCAAGGTAACATAAACTTTTGTACCCTTATTAAGACCATCGCTATAAATCTCAATCTTACCAGAGAGCTTATGAATTGTTAATTGACAAATAGTTAGACCAATTCCAAGGCCTCCAAACTTTCTGGTAGAAGTGCCATCAGCTTGTACAAATTTTTGGAACAAGAGAGCTTGTTTTTCTGGATCTATGCCAATGCCAGTATCGATAATAGAGAACAATACCTCATCTTCCACTAGATCTGCTTTGACCGTAATTTGACCTTCTTCAGTAAACTTTATGGCATTCCTAAGCAAGTGACGCAATACTTCTCGAACTTTACCATAGTCAGATTTTATTATCACTTCTTTTTCGATACTATGGGTAGTAATCGTAAGAGAGCTTGCTAAAGCTTGTCCCTCAACATAGTCTCTTAACTCTTGTAAGATGTCTTGTAAAGAAAAGTGGGAGATAGTTAAGTCTAGCTTATCCGATTCCAGCTTAGATAAGGTTAAGATATCATCAATAATTGTCAAGAGATCGGTGCCATTTTTTTCAATGATGTTAATAAACTCTAATAACTCATCAGGATCTTCAAATAATCCTTCCTTGATCAATTGAGAAAAACCAAGTACTGCATTCAACGGCGTGCGTAATTCGTGTGAAACATTAGCCAAAAACTCATTCTTAATCTGTTCGAGCTTCATAAGTTTTTTATTCGTCTCTTCTAGATGGGTTGCATAAATTTTTAGTTCTTCATTTTTCTTAGCTATGATAGACTCATGCATTTTCCGTTCCGTTACATCGCGAGCAATGCCTTCAATACCAATTATTTCACCTTGCTTATTATTAATAGGTACAGCTCGTAAGCTTAAATGCTTAAGGCTACCTTCTTTGTTGATAAATCGAAAGTAATGTGTCTGATGATTGGGATGAAGGACAAAACTCTTGAACTCTTCCCGATCTTCTTCATGAATTAGTTCGAATAACAGTTCTGGATAAGCGTAAAAGTACTTGGGACTGTGACCTGTGATATTTTCCACTGAAGGACTGATGAAAAGAAAAGCAGGTTTAGAATTGAAAATAAAACGAAAGAGAATATCTTCGGCATTCTCGACAAAAAGCCGAAATGATTCCTCTGACTTTAATAAAGCTTTTTCTGTTTCTTCGATTCGCTTAGCGTAATAATTAGTCATGAGAAATAAGAGCACACCGGTAGAAAAAATGAAAAATAAACCTTTGTAAACTTCAACGTTGGGAAAGCTTCTATTGTAGTCTTGAAATCCATGAACAACAATATCACTCGCTATAATCCATAAAGAACCGAAAAAAACATAAAGCATAGTAATTTTTATTGGAAAGCGCTTTAGTAAATCGTATAACTGCTTCCCTTGATTATTCATCAGACTCACCCCTTTATTTGGGAAATTCCGATCTTATTGTACCATTTTAGAGCTAAAAGTCTCGTAAAAAAAGTCGAAAAACGTCGAATTCAGTTGTGAAAGTATTAACTAGCAACAATGGTTTTTGTTGCTAACTTTTAAAAACACAAAAGGCTTCCTTTTCTTAAAAGTAGAAAAGGAAGCCTTTCAATAGATAAGAGATATCTAATTATTAATTCAAGATAGCATCTAAGTCCTCTTCAACTGTTGAAATCGGCTTAATATTAAAGTTTTCTACCAGAACATTAAGCACATTGGGCGTAATGAAAGCCGGCAAAGAAGGACCTATGCGTATGTTCTTAATTCCAAGATGAAGTAAAGTTAGTAATATTGCTACTGCTTTTTGTTCATACCAAGAAAGAACGAGCGAAAGTGGTAAATCATTGACTTCACAGTCAAAAGCGTTAGATAAGGCTACAGCTACTTGAATAGCTGAATAAGCATCGTTACACTGCCCCACATCAAGTAGACGTGGTATACCACCTATATCGCCTAGTTGACTATCGAAGAAGCGGAATTTACCACAGGCTAGTGTTAAGATGACCGTATCTTGAGGTGCTTTCTCTACAAAGTCAGTATAATAGCTCCGTCCTGGCTTAGCACCATCACAACCGCCAACTAAGAAAAAGTGCTTAATGTTCCCCTCTTTGACTTCATTAACTACAGCATCTGCTACATTCAAAATAGCATCTCTAGCAAAACCAGTCAAGACTTGGCCTTTTTCTTCATCTTCAGCAAAGCCAGGCATAGTGAGCGCTTTTTCAATAAGAGGTGTAAAGTCCTCTTTGTCAACATGGGCAACACCAGGCCAAGCTACCAAGCCTGATGTAAAAATGTTTTCTTTATAAAGGTCTTGAGGCTCTTGTATACAGTTTGTGGTCATCAGGATAGCACCGGGAAACTCTTTGAACTCTTTCTTTTGGTTTTGCCAAGCTGTTCCGTAGTGACCATAAAAATGTTCATATTTTTTTAGGTCAGGATAGCCATGAGTCGGTAACATCTCACCATGTGTATAGATATAGATACCTTTACCATCTGTTTGTTTGAGCAGTTCTTCTAAATCTTTAAGATCATGACCTGATACAAGAATAGCTTTTCCTTTCTTGTGTCCTAGTGGCACGGAAGTAGGCACAGGATGTCCATATGTTCCTGTATTAGCTTCATCTAATAATTGCATTGCTAGTAAGTTAATTTCTCCACACTTTAAGGTCAAACCGATCCAGTCTTGTAGTGTAAGGCTCTTGTTACCAATAGATGCTAATGCTTCGTGGATATAAGCCGCCACTTTGTCATCGCTTTTGCCTAATATGTAAGCATGATCTGCATAGGCAGCTAAGCCTTTGATGCCATAAATCATTGTTGCTTGCAAAGACTGAATATCTGCATTTGCTTCTTTGTCTGTCAGTAGTCCTACTTCTTCACCTTGTTCCACCAGCTTAGCTAGTTCGGTAGCACCTTGAAAAGTTGTTGATGGACAGGAAAAGTCAACTTGACCACCCTTTGAGGCTACTTGCACCTTTAGTTTTTCTCGTAGTGCAAGGCATTGTAATATTAACTCTTGTAATCTAGTTGCGTCAAAGTTTACGTTAGTTACTGTGGTAAATAAAGCTTGGTAGGTGAAAAGGTTTACCTCGTCATCTACAAGGCCTTGATTACGTCCTTCTTGAGCAAAGATGGATAGCCCTTTCAAAGCATACAGTAAAAGATCTTGTAAAGCCGCAATATCTGGCTTCTTCCCACAGACCCCTACAACAGTACAACCTGTTCCTTTTGCTGTTTGCTCACATTGGTTACAAAACATAGTCAAAGAAAAACCTCCTTGTTGTTAGTGGTAATAAGCCTTTTGTTAATAAACCTTCTACAAAGATTGCAAATTCCCTCTGTTTTTGCGTGAACTTTCTCATGTTTTTGCTGAAATTATCAAAATTTATAACTTGATAGTTACCTTCTTTTAAGAAGCCGATACTATTCAAGTTAACCCTGTAGTAACTCTTTATCACCACACAACACCTATCTTCCTAACCTGCTTATTCAATCTCCAGCGCCCCGAGACCAAAACTTGCCGCTTTTCCTAGATGAATCAACTGACCCCAAATTAGTAGAGGTAACAATTCTTTCAACGCTTCCCCTTCTAATACTAAAGACCCCATAATGCCGCCTAACTTCATCTTCGAATTCTGCCTGCTTGAGTATCGTTCCCAATCAACCCATTCATACTTTTCTTCTCGTACCTGTAAAGAATTAGCAAGTTCAATATATTTATAAAAATCAATGCTCCATTGTTGTTCACCATAATAAGCCGTAATCACTGAAAGCCTTCGCATGAGGCCCCGAATCAACAAGGGCGCTGTTAGCTTATTCTGAAAGTGTTTATCTGCTTTAAGGCGTAAAGGTGAGTTAAAAGTTACCTTATAAGTTTGCGACCCTTTATTAACAGAGGAATATAACAGCTTATTGACTCTTGCATCAACATCGTAAGCCGATAAATTAACCTTATTGGTAAGATTCCACTGGCCTTTTTCGAAAATAGCATGTCTATCATTCGTAAAAGGATTAAAAAGATATGCTGATATAATGCTGGAACTTTTGAGTCCTTTACCAATTCCCTTTTCTAAAGCTCTTGAAAGTGCTGACAGTAAGTACGGTGCAAAGGGGATCGACTTACCAAAAATAGTAATCTCCACTTCAAAAGTTTCTCCGGGCTGATACATTGTTCTTCCATCCGTTAAGGGTCTAAGCACAAAGGGTGTAGGAATCTCTTGACCTTTTGCGAAAAGTCCTTCCTGCTCTTCTGGTACAACAGGATTAAATAACATGGTAACGGGACAAATCATCTGATAAAAACAGCCATTACAGTCTTGTCCTTTTCCTGCCGTACAAGACATTTCACGCAGAGCATGTCCAAAAGCACCGCGTAAAGTGGAACCTGGATAAGGGGGCAAAAGCAAGCCATTTGCCCCCGCTGAAATAACTATTCGAAAACGTTGTAATTTCAGATCAGGATGAGGGAAGGGACTGATAGTGAGTATAGCCATGTGATGTAGCTCCTTTTACACCCATTAATACATAAGTCTTAAAAACTCTGTCTTCAAAAAGTTTTAATCTTGTTGGCGAATAGGAGTTAAAAGCATCAAAAGATGATTGCCCAGCCATATCATCCATGATTTGTATGACCATCCCTTTATCAATTGATTGACTGGCTCTACTTTCGTGCATTTCCTGCCATTCTACAGAAAAATCTTCAGACAACTCTTTAGTTTCCCACTGTTTTTGATATTGAACAAAACTACCTCGTTTTCCAAAATAGTTAACCATCGTTAAAAGACGCTGTAAACGCTTCTTTTCTAAATCTTGTAAGTTAGAAATGTCAAAAGCAATATAGAGTAATCCACCCCAGTAAACATATTGTCGTAACCCAACAGTATTTTGATAGGTTTCGTCGCCTTCGCGAGCTTCTTTTAAGATTTTGACAAAGCTGTTGTTGACCACTATAGAGTCAGGAAGCTTGAAGGCTATTTTTAAGGGACGAAGCCAATAAAAATCTTCTTCACCCTTCCCATCCCATCGGAATGATGCGTTGATCAATGCCATTTTTACTGTATAAGGTGTTGGAATAAGATGGCTTTTACCACCAGAACTTGTCGCAGAAGAAAGACGCAATGAAAAAAGATTAGATGCGCTAAAGGAACTAATGAGCCACACAGGTGATCACCACCTTAACAAAAAGGGTAAGTAGATTAAGAAAAATCTAACCCTGTTTTTTAATAACCTTACTTTTTTTATAACAGTACTTATTTGCTTATAATGATTCTGCTAGATCGGTCATGATTGCAACTAGCTCTGCAAGATTATTAAATTTCTTACAAGCTATCTCATTACCTTCCCAGCGATTTAATTGATCTACAACGTCCATAATCTCTTGCTCATAACTATCTTTCAGAGGCGAAATAGTTGGTGCTGGCGTCATATTGCGCGAAGTGGTTATTACACCGGTAATTGATAGAAGATGAGGATGTTGAGTGCTTCTATGAGCACCATTTAGTTTTACAAAGCTGTGTATAAGGCTTCTCACCATTGCTTTTTGTCGTTTTCTACGTTCTTCATCTTCAATTACATATTCTCTCTTTACGTCATGAAAGCCTACTCTATCTAGTTCTACATTCACAACCATTGCGTAGATGCCCGAGTTAGCAGGTCGATAGAAGATGTTTTGACCAGTGTTTGAACCATCATCAGCACCAGTACCGCCACCGCGACTTTCCGAATCAAACTTAACATGAAAGTATGATTCTGTACGGGTTTTTTCTGGTATACCAACTAGCCAACCAAATTCAACAACAGATTTGCGGGCAACAGAACGTTTGCCTTCAGTAATCAGGATTCCTTCCAGATCGTCAGCAGTACAGTGTCTAATTACTTCTGTTAAGGTCCCTATGTTATCTTTGCTATCGATCTTTTCAATAGACTTAAAAAAATCTCGATCTACGTTAATTCGGTTGGCATTAAGTCGATTACAACCAGAACAAAGAGGTAACTTTGCTTCTTGAGCAATTGGGATAAGGCATTCGTTCTGAATATGCTTGAGCATATCACCACTGACGGCGTTTGTTTCAGTAAGTTCGCCGTTCTGATCTACTATATGAACCATTCTTGTCTTAAGGTGGTTACCTTCACTTCCTTCATTGTTCAAGCAGTGCATGTCCAAAGTTACTTGAGCACAAATAGAAAGTGACTTGAATTCACTCATTATATAAACCTCCCCTTACCCTTCTTTTTTTGCTTTCTTAGCAGAGCCAACTGCAGCAAGTAGCATAGTTACAGGTTCTGGTCCAAAATCATCAATAAGTTCAACCAATTGAATTACCTGTTCATCTGTCACATTTTGGCGATAAAATGTTTCTTCTTGATCAGGCCTTTGTACTTGCTTTGATGTAACTTCTGCTTTTCTTGCATTTTCGTAATTGTAGGAACTAATGAAATCACCTAGCAATGCTACAACATCTTTCTTCGACCTTGCTTTGCGTTTGAGATCGCTTAATAGACCGTAATGAATCTCGTACTCTTGCTTACCTTGCGCTTTTCTAAATTGTTCTGAAACAGTAGCCCGACGAATGGCATCGGCAACTGCTTTAAAACCAGGGTTGCTAACAATCACACTGTAACCTTTATTCAACGCTATCACCAACCTTTCTAATAATTCTTCGCTCATTCTTATTCGCTTCTCTTTGGAGCTGTTTGCTGTTTCACGAAAAGCAAATAATCCGTAGTTTACAGAAAAGTTCAAAAGGTCCTTGAGGTTACCTGATGATATGAAATCTCGGTATTGAAAGAGCAACTTTGCTTCTTCTGAATGTTCTTCTTTCAGCCAGTCTATAATGCTTTTGTGCTCATCTAAGATGCCCAACCATAAGTCAACATCTTCTGCTGTTTCAATAGGAAACCAACCTGGCAACCCAATTGAACTTACATTAATTAGTGCTTTACCTGTACCTAGGCTTTTGAAATAGCCATTAGCCACAGCAGATATTACTTTTTTGGGTGTCTTTTTGCGTATCGAGTCGATTTCTTCTTGTTCTTGTTTTTGTTGAGACTGATATAAAAGCTCTCGAGCCATAGCAATGATGTTTTGAATATCTATCTGACAAGAAGATTTTTTAAAATGCTGAACCTTTACAAACTTATCGCTTAACTGTTCCAAATAAGTAAAAGTGACATCAGCTGGAACGATAACAGCTATTTTTATATCATCGCGAATATTGTAGGCATTAGCTATTCGATGAACTGCAATATAACGAAGGTATTCTGCAAACCAATCTACATAAGACGAAGGCAATCCTGCTAAACCAGTGCCAGTTGGCTTGGTCCTATTCACTCCTTTTCCAATAATAGGATTTAGGGCTTGTACTGCAGACACTGAAGGAGAAAAAGCTTTTTTTCTTTTTTTATGTTCTTTTTTATTTGACTTGCTTGTTTGAGCTGACAATATTAAATGTTCTTGCTGTAGTGCCGTTTCTGTATAGCTCTGTAGTTTTTCTAATAGAGCTTCACGTATTTCCTCTGGTTCAGCTTGTGAAATTTCTTGAAGCAATTTGTTGTGACTGTTGAAAGCTTGTAGTACATAGAGATTTTTCATCAAACTGTGTCGTGGATGCGGTTTATCTTCTTCCATAGCTTGATACACATCTTCAGTAACTGCTTTTTCTTTCTTTAGCTTTTTGTTTTTCTCAATTTTTTCCCAATATCTCTTTTCACGCTCTTTTTCTTCTTCATAATCATATTGATCGTATCCAATTGGCACTTGCTTATCCTTCTTCGTTGAAAAATAAGGGTAGCCTGGAGCCTTTACAATTCTGTTAAAGTTCCATTCTTCAATAGGTTTAGCTCTTCGTAAGATAATTTCATAATAAGAGCCTCGATCTGTTATTCTTTCTACATTTTTTGGCATTAACATATTGAGAAAGTAACCTAGCCCAACAGCCTCTAGTACATCTGCATAAGTTCCTGTCTTTTGATAGACTCTGAAAACAGGCTTTTCCAAAGGTTTTTTCACCTCCTGTTATTAAAGTAGCTTATCTCAATAGTGAGTACCTAAATTTAGTATCTCACTATAGAAGCCTGATCAGCCAAGCGTACACGTCGTAATAAGAAAAGAGTGAAGAGAAAAGCTTTTTCTGTAATCTTTTCGTTTTCATAGTCTGTCTCTTGCGGTTGAATAAGTAAACTATTAAGTTCTCTATTGTATCTTTTGGGATCACAGTGAAAGAGTTTATGCTGTTTAACTTGTAGATCCACTAAATTATTTATATTTAACTCATGGCCAAAAAACTTTTGTTGCCAATTCTTTAGAAATACTATTACATCATCATCAATAACTGGAAAAGTTGTATCCTTCTCCATACTATCTCCTTTGGCACCATGGTGTCTGGCAATAGTTGTAGCAATAGCTCGACTAATTAGTTCTTGTTCTTCATCCCCTATGTTTAGAGGTTCTAAAAATTTTTCACTCAGCATGCGGTAAAAATAAAGTGCTCCTTGAACGGCATGGCCTGGTTTTTTACCTAGCCTTTGATTTAGCTTTTTCTCTAGACTAACCATGTAAGGATTTAGTGGATCATAATCACTATGAGCCAGTAAGGACTTTTCCTCTTGTCCACTTAACTCTTCTTGATAAGTCTTTATCCAACATTGCCATTCTATGGTGGTTTTGCCGCTATCATGTAGGATGGTCGCTACTTCTCCAATCCACTCCATTTCATTTGATGAAAGCTCAAAAAGCTCTGCCCATCGGTTAACTGCCGATATATATCTAGGTCCTTCAATCCGGTATTGTTCTATGGCTCTTTCCATGTGTTTTGTAAGTTCTTCTCTAGCGTAACTGTATAGTTCTCTTTTTGGTATTTCTTGAATTGTTTCTTTAGACTCGAAGTTTCCTTCTCTCCCCAGTTGCAAGCCTAATTCCGAGTCATAAGCAACACACTTTGGAGATAGGGCGAGCAAATACTCTCCTTCAACTTCTTTGCTATTGTTAATGGCACTCCAACTCAGTGTTCCGTCTTCTCTTTCTTTAGCTATCCATACTAAGCCTTTGATTTTATTTTTTTCAATATTTTTAATAAATTGATGTACTATGCTAGGATGTAGTGAAAAACGCTGTGGTTTCCTGCGAAGATCTAGTAATTCTGGATTGTGGTGGATTATAATGTTGATAGTTGGTGCATTTCTTACATGTTTACGCAAGGCTGTTGCTGATCCTTTGCCAAAAGAATCTATAAATACTTGATCTATTGCTTCAGTTACTACATCGCTATCCTGTAATAATTTAGCATCCAAATGACCATGAATCAGGTCTACCCAATCTTTTTCCTCATTAAAACTAACTTTCTTGTTACATAATTGAGGAAGTGTGTCCCAAGTTTTATCAATCAAAGTTGGTAAGTCTACTTTTTCTTCTGTTCCTTTGAAAAAGGAACTGTAGCTACTAAAGTAAGGGCTGTAGCTACGTTTTCCATCTTCTTGTACATCATAAATATATACTATTCCTTCTCCGCCAAATCTAGCTACTCTACCAGCTCGTTGTATTAATGCATTTGCTGGCGCTAGTTCTGTATGTAGAATATGTGCAGAAATATCAATACCTGCTTCTATAACTTGCGTACTAATAACAATTCCAGAACCCTCGCCCCGAGGACCGAAGTTTGTTATTATATCTTTTTCTATATTCGCTCTATCTTCAGGTAGAAATCGAGAATGAAGAAGCCATGTATTAACAGCCATATTTTCTTGTTTTATTTTACTTTTTAACTTTTCGTAAAAAGACATGGCTCTTTGAACAGTATTAAAAATTGCAAAAACTCTAGTTCCTTCTACGTAAGAGCGTAAAACTTCTTCTACTGTTAGCGCTTCTTGCTTACGTATAAAAGTGCGCCTACTTATCCTTTTCTTTTCAATCTCTATGAGCTCTTCTGTTGTCGGTTTTATATTGGTGGCATTACAACGTGACGCTATTTCTGAAACTATACTTTCCGACATAGTCGCTGTCATCATCAATGCACAAGCTATGCCTTGGTAACGTCGTACTAGATCAAGTGCAGTAGGTAATGCTTCTCTTGTTGATAATAGGTGTATCTCATCAAATACTATATAAGATCCTGCTAAGGCACCAGCTACTATGGGTGCACTTTTGCGGGTGACTGCATAAGGGTGAAGTATGTAAGCTGAAAGAAGTTGATCGATAGTACAAAAGATAATATCGCCTTCTAGATAAGGATCATCAGACATTTCACCAGTTTGTAAGGTTACTTTAAATTTTCCTGGAAATTTTTTGTCTAATGTTGCTTTGACTTCGTTATACAAAGATTTTCCCAAGGTACGTAGTGGAACAGCATAGATTAATCGATCAGCCCAAGGAAGATTTGTTAGTTTTGCATAGATAAAAGGAAGAATAGATGCCCAAGTCTTTCCTGAACCTGTTGGGGATTGGAATATAACTCGCTCTTTTTCTAATACGCCTTGAGCTAATCTAATTTGAATGTCGTAGGCGACCTTTTTGTCAGTAATATGATGAAAGAGTTCTTTAAGCTTTGACTCCAAATCATATCCTCCAATAAGTTATTTTCTTATGTTTACTATATTAACTATATAGTATGTTAAAATTACCATTATTGTCAATAACGATTTGAGTAAGTTTTCTCAAAGTTTTGTTTTGATTTTTCTTTATGCTATACTACTACTAATTGACCGGTATATAACGGGGCTGAAAGATAAGATATTTATCTTTTGTTTTCTATTTGACCCGCTGTTAGGGGTTATATTATTAAAAATAGACCCCTTGCTTCACTACATTAACATTGAAGCAAGGGGTCTATTTTTATTGACAATGGCCTTTGTAAGGACAAGTATGGGAACATGCACTAGCTCGCCCGGGATCAATTTCTTCTTCTATTAATCTTGCCTTTTCATCACGGCTTTCTATAAACCACTGGCGTAGTTCGTCGCTAATAATGTGTATATCCCGGTGTATCAAAATGCGATTATTAACAAAGGACACATAGACGAGGCAACCTACATTTACAGGATACTCATACATTGCTTCCATGACCAAGGCATAACCAGTTGTCGTTAAGCGGTGGAATTTGCGTGGTTCTCCAAACTTTAAATCAACAATCATAGATTCTCCAGAATGAAAAGCATCTGTACTTAAGTGTCTACTTAGGCCTAGGAAAGAACCATCTAACTTATGTTCAACGACTATAGGTACGGTTAGAGCTGCTAAGGAGTCTTCGCCTATATATGGTTGTTTTACTAATGTTTCTTGTAGTCTTGCTTTAATTCTATCCCTTTCGAATTCTAGTAATAAATTCCCTTTCTTTCTTATCTCTTCTTGCTCTTTTTCTGTTAATGCTTCTATGCTTTTTTGAAAAGATTCATTTATAACATCAGTTAACTGAATTTTATTAAGCTCATCAATTATTTTCCCATGGGCGCTAACACCGTAAAGGTAAATTAATTTTTTTGTATTTACGATAATTCTAGCAACAATAGCATGAAATATCTTTCCTCTTAACATGGCTTCATTAGGTGGTTGATAAATCTTTTCGACACGACGAAGATATAGATCTCTTGCTGAATCACAGTAAGCACCTGCTACTTCGTATACTCCTAAAGTTGTATCATAAACCGGTGATAAAGGTGCTTGATTCCAGTTCCATCCTCGTAGTTCTTCTGCTACACCTTCCATTCTTGCTTTAGGCAAATAGTAGCGCAATAGTTTTTTTTGCTCTTCTGAGCTCAGAAAAAACATAGCTTGGTCAACCTTTCAATATATTACGTCTTCACAGTAACGTCTGTATTCACAGTCTCTACATCGACCTACTTGAATTTTTACTTCTGGTATAGACTCCTTATTGATCATGGTTCGAATTTATTTCATTGTTTCTTTAACGTAATCGCGCATGTAAGTGGTAATCTCTACAGGGATAGTTTTTTCTTTTGGAAAGCCCTTTTCTTTCCCTTGAAAAGGATCGAGAATTTTGAAGAAACCTTTGCGGATCGGTCGATTGTAATGTTCTTCTAATAGCATAGCGTAAGCTGTTAGTTGATACTTATGGTTAAGCCCTGGTTTTCTGCGCGTAGATTTCACTTCTACAGGAAAAATATCAGTACCTTGAAGAAGATGTAGGTCTAGCTTTCCTTCAAGTCCTAGTCTTCTGGAGTATATATAAGTATGAAACTTTTTTAATCCTTGAGGCATATTGGTAGATCCTTGTCTACTTTGTAATTCTTCATCTTTATAAGCCATAAAGTTACGACGTTGTTCCAATTTGTCGAGCCTTTCATGAGCTTCTTTACCATAATCCATTTTTTTTGATATCTTTTTTGGCACGGGTAAAACATAAGTAAAATAGGGAATTCTTGGACAATAAACATACTGTTTTATGTCTGTTACTTTAAGTATAATTTTTTGTTCCATTAGCTCTACAACCTAATCGTTTGTTTCTTCGATCTCACCTATTGGTAATTCCGAGGTATTTATAACCTGTGTAGCTAAACGCAAATCTTTATCACAGATAGGGAAAAAATATATTTTGCCAACTGAATCGCCAAGAATTCTACGCATTCGTTGTCGCAGTTCTTCTCTGCGATTTGTGTTAAGTTCGCCAAAGAAAGCACTGTATTGAATGTGTTGAAGACCATAGTCTTTACAGGCTTGAAATATTTTGTTGCGTATCTTGTCCTTTTCGATATCATAAATCAGTAAAGTTTTCATTTGACTGCTACCATCCACAGATAAAGGGTTTGTATGTGTGGTCACCACGAAGGTAGGAGGCTATTCTTCTACTTTGCCTTAAAATTATTGCTTTCAATGGATACTTCTTGTTATCAAAGCGCTCATTACTATTTAGCCGTTTCTCTATTTTTTCTATTAGTAATTGCTTAGTTTTATCGCTAAGTAGCTCACCATTCATTGAAATGTCTGCACCTTGTGTTATAAGCGCAATGACTGAACGGTCTACTATGGGTTGTCGAAATTCTTCAATAAGGTCATAGACAAGACTACTTTTTCCTGGTCGATCAACATGCAGATAACCCGCATAAGGATCTAAACCAGCTTGTATAATTGCTCCTAGAATTCGTGATTCCAATATGGCATATCCATAATTTAATAATGAGTTTACTGGATCATTAGCGCCTCTATTTTCCCGACCTGGAAAATCAATTTTATCATCAAAAAGCACCTGAATTCCTTTCCAGTACTGTTGTGCTCCTCTTCCTTCTATAGAAAATAAATGACCTCGTATGTCATCTATCATAGTTCCATTAATGGGAACAAGTTCTTCAGATATTTTATCTATACTTATGCAAACCTCAGAGATTTTTTCATACACTTCACGCCGTGATGTTTTTCTGTATTTAGCAAAGTATTTTAAGGTATTGCATTGATTTTTTAATTTACTTTGAACAAAAGCTTTTGCTAAAAAAACGCTTCGTTGATCATTGTAAGCTAACAGTTGCTCTCTTCTTGTTTTGACAGTTGCTGATAGTGTTGGGGTAAAGATTTTGGCATATGGTACTCCCTTGTAATCTAAAAGATTTATTTCGATTCCCTGCTTAATTGCTTCATTGATAACATCAGTTGATATCGATACACCAGATGTCATTATCGTAACTTGTTCTACTTGAAAAAAAGGATGTTCTTCTATTACCTGACCTTTTTCTTTGACTACAAGCGTTTCGCTTTTTTTACCTAGACTCGTGCCAAAGCGCGAAACTATTATATGTTTTTTCTCACCACTTGCATTGTCAATAATTGATTGTAGATCCATATCGTAATCTCCAAATAGTTGTTATGTATATATTCTTTCGTAATTTTTATAATGTTAAACTATTTGCTCGGAAATTTAATATTATTTCTAGAATCTGGCCAGTTTTTTACACTAGTTGAGGCTTACATGATAAGAGGTAAAATGAAAACGACTCGCTATGTACGAGTCGTTTTCATTTTATTACTGGTGATTGCCTCTTGTCGTAATTCCCAAGGCTTCTTTTATCGAAGCCTGCAAGAGCTGAGAAAAGTTAAGACCAGCAGCTTCACCAGCATCGCGTAACCATCTTGGAAGAGTGCAATTTTTTGTTACAGCTTTATTAGCCGCCTCATCCCGATAGGGAGGCATGTAAACATCTACGAATACAATTCTATCACTGCTATCTAACAACTCTATGCTAGCTGGTTCAGATGGCTCTGGAAGAGCTTGACCCTGTTCTTCTTTTTCTAAAACAAGATTGGCAAGCATCTCCTTAGCTCGCTTAATACCATCTGATATACTGGAAGATAAGATAGCTGTACCTGGGAAATCAGGAAAGTACATCCCGATACCACCGTCTTCAGCCTTTTCGACTACGACAGGATAAATAACGTGATTCTCGTAAGACAAGAAAAAAACTCCTTTCTAGCAAACAAAATTCAAGGGTGGTCAGAGGTTAGAACGTAACCCCTGATGTGCGTTCTATGTTTTTAAGAGTTCCTTTCGGGATTACCTGGCCACTGCTGTGATAGCTAATGTCAGCGTATCTCTCAGGATTATCTTTGTGTATATATCGTTGGTGACTACCACCGCTTTTATGAGTTGGGGATTTGATAAAGCCTTCTTTCTTAAGTATTTGAAGTAGTTTTCTTACTGTAACTTGCTTCCCCAATATGGCTACCTCCTTTCTAACTTTATTGTAACACGCATTAGAAACACGCTCCAATGATATAAAGTTACTTTATTTTGAATTATTGCAAAATAAACCATCACCGACAGGTTGGATGGTACTTTTTTGTAACCTGTTCTTTTGTTTTCCAAACCGGAGGCCGTCGAACGCAAAGAAGCACGCCGCCTCAATGGTCTTTATGCCTCCGCGACAAAATCAGGTTTCAAACCCCTATCAAGCGGGTCATTCACTGCAACTTTGATTGTAGGCTTGCCGTACTTCTCCAACTCCTCCTTTCAGTCCCCTATCAAGCGGGTCATTCACTGCAACGCGCCTATTGTGGCAGCCGGTGGAGCTATCCTCGGACCTTTCAGTCCCCTATCAAGCGGGTCATTCACTGCAACGTTCCGCCACACTCGCATTGTATTGCCCGTTCTTATCCTTTCAGTCCCCTATCAAGCGGGTCATTCACTGCAACTAACAGCAGAACTATTACTGCCACAGCTAACCCACCCCCATAATATATATTATAAATGATACCACTCCCAAATACAGCTACACCTACCGAGCCCCCTTCAGCCTCACAAGTCCTTAATATACAGCCTCTCACCTTTCAGTCCCCTATCAAGCGGGTCATTCACTGCAACGCCAGCTTGCAATGTGGCAGCGGTAGCAGAGCATGGATACTTTCAGTCCCCTATCAAGCGGGTCATTCACTGCAACTAAAAATATCCTTGAATATGTCCATTGCTTCTTCTTCTTTCAGTCCCCTATCAAGCGGGTCATTCACTGCAACCGCAGTAGGTATGCATCCAACAATCCAATGATATAAGGCTATTCAATATCCATACCCCCCTACAAATTGGTCATTAAATTTCGCAACACTACGAACTGCTTTAAAAAGCCCACTATTTGCGAAAAAACCATTATTAGCCAAGTAAATCTTGTTTACATTGTACCCAATCTGAGACTTTTCATCAAGTATTATTCTTCAATTATTACCAACTAATCTCAATCTACTTTTCATCTTCTACGTAAGCAGGAATATTAACAGCCATCTAGAATAACAAATAAAGCTCAGAAAACTTCATACTCCGAACTGTTACTCCTAAACTTTCCTCGCACAGAGGGAGCATGGATTATCAGTCTATAGGGTCAGCGAGGAAACTTTCTGGCCTCCCATGGTGGAAAGGAGCAGGACAGTATATCTTCAAGTTGACTTAAATGATTAAAGTCCTTCTTTTCCATTGATCAAAATTGGAAAGGAGGACTTTTTTTATTGCTCCGAGAGCAAAGAAATATATTTTATCAATAATATCTTCTGTGCTTAATTAATATCGAAAAAGAAAGGCGTGTTCAATTTGTCTTTACGTAAGAAAGCATTTCCCTTACTATTAGTTTTGCTCATGTTCTTTATGACAGCTTGTGGTGCTTCCACCCCAGAGGGTAATTCTGAAGTTGTTAAGAAAGACGTAATTCTAGCCACCACAACAAGCACCCAAGATAGTGGCCTATTAGATACACTACTTCCTGTCTTCGAAGAAGAATACGGTTACTTTGTAAAAACGATTGCTGTAGGTACAGGTCAGGCCTTGGCTATGGGTGAAAAAGGTGACGCTGATGTGTTGCTAACTCATGCACCAGATGCCGAGCTAAAGCTATATGAAAATGGTGACATTCAGAACTATCGCCTTGTTATGCATAATGATTTTGTTATTGTTGGTCCAGCTAACGATCCTGCCGGTATAAAAGGCTTAGCTTCCTCCTCTGAAGCTTTCCAAAAGGTTGCTGAAGCAGGAGAACTATTCGTTTCTCGTGCTGACGATTCTGGCACTCACAAAAAAGAGTTATCTATCTGGAAAAAGGCTGGCTTAGATACTAACGGTTCCTGGTACATCGAAACAGGCAGTGGTATGGGACAAACACTTAACATTGCCTCAGAAAAAAGTGGCTATACCCTTACAGACCGGGGAACATATCTAGCTTTACAAAAAAGCTTAGATCTCGAAATTCTAGTAGAAGGCGAAACTGACCTGTTGAACATCTATCACGTAGCACAAGTGAATCCCGAGAAGTCTAATCTGATCAACGCTGAAGGAGCTAAAGCTTTTGTAGAATTTATGGTTTCTGAAAAAGCACAAAGCATTATCAAGGATTTTGGTATTGCCGAGTATGGCTCTCCCCTATTCTTTCCTGATGCAGGTAAAGATCCGGCTGAGTATGGGTTGAATTACAAGCCAGAAAAATAAGTAGAACTGAAAAAGTACTTAGTACTTTTAAACAAAAAATAAGACACTAGTAGTCTAATTATTCAATTACACTGCTAGCGTCTTATTTTTTTCTATCTACTCAATCTCCACTTCATCAACAGTTCGCGCTACAAACTGGCCATTTTTCCGAAGCCACTGGCGATATGTTTCATACTGGGGCATTAACTGTCCAACTCGCCGCCAAAACTTCGGCGAGTGATTCAATTCTTCCAAATGGCATAGTTCATGAATAATTACATAATCCAATACTTCCGGCGGCATAAGAACTAAGCGCCAGCTAAAGTTTAAGTTCTTTTTGCTAGAGCAACTACCCCAGCGAGTCTTTTGGTCTTTGATAGTTACTTTATTGTACTTAAAGCCTAGATGCTGATTAATAGTCTGGAGTCGTTCTAGAATAGTTTCTTTGCCCTTTTGTCGCAGACTATCAAGAAGACTATCACGCCACTGACTTTTTTCACCACTTGGCACTCTCAGGTAAAGACGACTTCTCTCTTCGTCGATCCCGATTTTTTCGACTATTTTGTTGCTATCTTCTATGATTAACGTTAATTGGTAAGCTTTCCCGTGATAATATAATAAACCTTTGTTTTCTTTATAACGTTTTTCATTATCTAGTAGCCGTCGCCAGTTGCCCTCTATCCAGCTACTCCGCTCTTTTAGCAAGGTCTGAACATTTTTTTCTGTCATGCTATCGGGGACACGTAAAGTTAAGCCTTCCGGCAATAGGCGCAAACTAGCATTAATAATTCCTTTACGCCACTCTATGGTAACTAGTAAGGGTTTATCTGCTAGATCTAGCTCAAGTTGTTTGGTGCGAACTGTCACTATGGTCTTTTTGGTTATGCTTTTCTTGCGAGTAGAAGAAGATTTTTTCATATGATCTTTTGACTGTCTCCTTAAAGAAAATCTTTAGCTTCCACTGTATTGATATATAGATTCTTCTATGTATCTTTGCTCTTTTCCTTTTTACAATCGCCTTTACTCTACTCCACTCTACCTTCACTGACCATAAAGAATCATAGAAATTGCTACCTACTTCATTGGTCGTAACCATTTCTCCATAAATGCTCTTCTAAGCTTCCTTCGGGATTTTGGCAAGTGATTCGTCACATCTAATAAGGTAGGAACATGAAAAAAATGACCATTTAGGCCTTACGTGCCTGATGATGGTCATTTTTTTCCGGACAACTACAACATCTTCGTCCAAATATTCATATTCTCATATCGCCCATCAATATGGCAATTGTTAATATGTTTACCTTGATATTGATAGCCTAACTTGAATAAGCCTCTGTTAGCACCAGGTTCGCCTGCTCTTACCAAGCTATAAAGACAAGCAATATTACGATTAAGCATTATTACTTCTAATGCTTTGATAATAGAACCACTTAGCCCCCTACCCCGAGCCTCCGGTTTTGTGGCCAGATCAGTAACTTCAGCATTTCGATGTTCTAGATCCATTTCTGCTGAACCAGCCGCCAGCAGTTGACCTTTTTCAAAAACACCGACAAAAAAAACATGCGTATTCATGATGTCCTTGATATAGTGCGGATCAAAAAGTGGGCTAGGATAAGATTCAAAAACTCCCCTGTATAAAGAAACAAGATTCATTATATCTTCTTTCCCTAAAGGTCGTAATGTAAAACCTAAAGGCAAGGGAGCTTCTGTTTTACCTGGTTCTGAAATAGCCATGGCTTGTTCAAGAATTCTTTGTTCTTCTATTATATAAGGGCTGTTGCTTCTCTCTTTATCAACAAAATAAGCATAGCACAATGCGTCTTGACCTCTAAAAAATCCCGGAATTTTTCCTTCTTGCACGAAACCTACTTCATGAAGTTCTTCTAAGCCAAGTTCTCTATTAATAGATTCTTTAGATTGTTGCTTTAGAAAATTCCATAATATTTTTCCAAGACCCTCTTCAGTAGCAAGCTTTACGCAGGCATTAGCCATATCTTGGTAGCCTTTGCCTTCATAGCTTAACACTTTAAGACGACTATTAATGTAATCAAGCTTTACTAGGCCTCGATAATTTGGTCCTTCAATTTTCCTATCTATAATCATATTCTTATTATTCATCGACAAGATCCCCACTCTTCTCTTCTCTGAGCTCGCAAGTTACCTTCTGGTATTAAGCTAAGCTCATTTCCTTCTAATAATATTTCTAAGCCTTCTGGATCTGTTGTTTCTTTATCTGATAAATATTCTTGAGCCATCTGGCAAGCTTCATAATCTTCTTTCGCTGGCTCACGATAGCTAGAGATAACTCCTTCGTAATTACGCAAGATGACCTTCTCTTCTGACTGTGAGATCATATATTGCGGAGCAACAGGTATTTTCCCTCCACCACCAGGAGCGTCGATGACATAAGTTGGTACTGCTAGGCCTGAGGTATGACCACGAAGTACTTCTATGATCTCTATCCCTTTAGCCACCGATGTACGAAAGTGCTCAATGCCAGTTGAAAGGTCACATTGATAGATATAGTAAGGTCGTATACGATTTCTTAATAATCGGTGCATAAGTTCTTTAATCACATATGGACAATCATTAACACCACGAAGTAAAACTGTTTGATTACCAAGTGGTACGCCAGCATCTGCTAGCATGGCACAGGCTTTTTGTGCTTCTTCTGTTAGCTCTTTGGGATGGTTGAAGTGGGTATTTAGCCATAGAGGATGGTATTTTTTGATACGCTCGGAAAGCTCTTTCGTTATACGTTGCGGCATTACTACTGGAGTTCTCGTGCCAATTCTGATTATCTCTACATGATCGATCTCACGGAGTTTTTGCAAAAGCCACTCTAAACGATCGTCAGAAATGCAGAGACTATCGCCACCAGAGAGAATAACATCGCGAACTACAGGTGTATCGCGAATGTATGCTATAGCTTGCTCTATTTGTTCTTGTGGCGTTACTTGATCATTTGTACCAGCGAAGCGTCTTCTCGTACAATGGCGACAGTACATAGAACATTGATCTGTAACTAACAGTAAGACTCGATCAGGGTAACGATGGGTCAATCCTGGTACGGGAGAATCTAAGTCTTCCGCAAGAGGATCATCAAGGTCAGCATTACCGTCACGCAACTCCAATGATAAAGGTACGGCTTGTTTACGTATGGGGTCATCGGGATCGTCTGGATCCATCAGCAAGGCATAGTAAGGTGTAATTGCCATACGCAAGCGGTCTAGTGACCTGCGAATACCCTTTTTCTCTGATTCTTTTAGGTTAATTATCTCTGATAGTTCCTCTACCGTTTCTATGCGATTTTGTAATTGCCATTGCCAGTCATTCCATTGCTCTTCTGTAATATCTCGCCATCTGGGAATGTCTTGGTAGGTTCTTATCACTGTTTATTCTTCCTTTTCCTCAATATTGATATGGATAGGAGTCTTCAAAAATTAATCTTAAGTTGCAAATGACCATGTAAGCCTAATGGCCTCATGGTCATTTGTTACTTTTAGTAGTATCCCCCCTAGGGCAGTAATCCCTCTTCCTCTAACCACATGCGAGCTACTGTTTCTGCTCTCATTCTTTCTAAGTCTACCATAGCATTTAATCGGGCCATTTCTGCTTCCGTTAATCTGCCACTAAGGCGATTAAGGATCTCTTCTAGTTGAGGTAAGCGTTCTAGTGTATCTTCTCGAACTACAGGAGCGGCATAGTAGGGTGGGAAGAAGTTGCGATCATCTTCTAAGACTTGAAGGTTAAAAGCAGGGATACGTCCATCTGTAGTAAATCCATCGATTACATCTACAGCACCATCACGCAAGGCCGCATAAGTCAAACCTGGATCCATGCCTGTTACCGATTGAAAGTTAAGTCCATAGTATTCGTTCATGCGAGCGTAACCATCAGGTCGCTCCAAAAACTCGTGAGAACAGCCAAAGTTAAGGTTAGGTGCATGCTCTTGAAGATCAGAGATGCTTGCTATGCCAAGTTCTTGGGCTTGTTCAGGTCTCATGGTAAGCCCGTAAGTGTTATTAAAGCCAAAGGGTGCGAGCCAACGTAGGTTAAACTGTACATCATAGCCTTCTTGGACAAGATTATAAATTTCATCAGGATCATCAATAGGCTCTTCACCTAAGATTACTGTCCAACCTGTACCTGTGTATTCAGCGTATATATCAACACTTCCGTTAACGATTGCTTCATGAACAACGTTAGTACCACCTAAGTAGCCTCGTCTCTCTACAACGATATCGCTGTTTTCTTCAACAAGCGTTGCCATAATATGAACAAGAACATCTTGCTCTGTGAAGTTTTTGCCTGCTATGATAATTCGGTTTTCCGGTAGTTGTCCTCCTCCAGTACCTGGTAAACAACCAGTTAGCATTGTTCCTGTAAAAAAGAGTAGTAGCGTAATAGCGATAATTTTTTTGACTTTCATTTTTGCCTCCTAGGCTTCTATTCGGGTGCTTCAGCTTAATCTTTGCTTCTTCTAATGGTAATTATCTTGGTTAGGGCTATCTTCATCTAGGTTACGACAATATCAAACTGCTTTAATTCCTTTAGGAGTAACTCTTTTTTCAACCCAAGCAAGTATCGTATCAAGAAAAATAGCCAATAGCGCGGCAGGAATAGCTCCTAGTAAGATTAGTTCATTGTAAGCTGTGGCGATACCACGAAAAATAAAGTCACCAAGACCGCCTGCACCTACTAGAGTTGCCAGCGTTGCAACGCCGATAATCAAAACAGTGGAAGTTCGTATGCCTGCCATAATAACAGAGAGAGCCATAGGCAGTTCTACCATACGTAGGATTTGCATATTGGTCATGCCCATACCACGGCCTGCTTCTTTTAATGCTGGTTCAACGCGCATAATTCCTGTGTAAGTGTTACGCAGAATTGGCAAAATGCCATAGATCGTCAAGGCAATAATAGCTGGTTGAGAGCCTATACCAAAGAGTGGAATCATGAAACCGAGTAAGGCAAGGCTAGGTATAGTTTGGAAAATGCTTGCTACACCAATTATGGGGCTGGCTAATTTCTGAGATCGTGTTAAAAAGATTCCTAGTGGCACGGAGATGATAATGGCAATAAATAGAGAGGCAAAGGATAGCCAGAGGTGTTCTAGGGTTAAAGTAATTAATTCTTCTTGACGATTGACGAGTAGTTGAAAAAACTCTTCCATAGAACCTTCCTTTATTCAATCTAGTGTATGCTCTTGCTATGCAGAGATTTATATTGGACTTATAATCTAACCGATTTGCTTTAACAGAACATCCATCAAACTAGAGTTAGTCACCAAGCCTACAAGACGACCTTCTTTGTTAATCACTGGTAAAGCGCCCACACCTTTTTCTTGCATCAATGTTACAGCATCGCTTAACAAAGTCTCATCTTCGATGGTAGGTACATCGGTATTCATAATCTTTCCTGCTGTTAAGTCTTCATCGCGATAATTTTCTTCTACTTTTTTGGCTGTTAAGACACCTAAAAGTTTGCGCTCCCCATCGATGACGAGCAAACTGTTGACTAGCTTTTTGCGCATTAATTTGGCACAGTAAGCAATGCCTTTATCAGGATCAATAGTGACAGGCTTATCAATCATGGCTTCTGCAACATAGATGGGACTATCGTCAGAGACCATTCTTTTTTCGCCTATAAATTCCCTTACAAAATCGTTTTTGGGATGACGAAGCATCCGGTCTGGTGTATCAGCTTGTACGATTTCTCCGTCTTTCATCAGAATAATGCGGTCAGCAATCTTTAGAGCTTCATCCATGTCATGAGTTACAAAGACAATTGTTTGTTTAATCGTTTTTTTCAATCTGGAAAGCTCATCTTGTAGTTGTTCTCGACTTAGGGGGTCTAAAGCACTAAAAGGTTCATCCATTAAGATAATAGAGGGCTCGGCCGCTAAGGCTCTGATTACACCGACCCTCTGTTGCTGTCCCCCACTCAATTCATGGGGATAGCGATCTCGATACTGCGCTGGATCTAAGTTCACTAGCTCCAGTAGTTCGTCGATTTTTTTGCTTCGTTCATTCTCAGGCACTTTTTTTAGTTTTAGGATAATTTCTGCATTTTGAGCAATCGTCATATGTGGAAAAAGACCAATTTGCTGGATAACATAGCCAATGTTGCGTCGTAGCTCTACAGGATTTACTTTGGAGATGTCTTTTCCATCGACGGTGATCGTGCCTGATGAAGGATCAACAAGTCGATTAATCATCTTCATAGTTGTTGATTTACCACAACCACTAGGCCCTATGAGTACTACAAGTTCACCAGCCGCTACTTGCAAGTTTAAGCTTTTTACTGCTACAGTGCCGTCTACGTACCGCTTAGTCACATTCTCAAACTTTAGCAGGAAAGATCACCTTCCTGGCTCTTACTTATAGAGCCCCTTTTTTCTGTCCTAGTATTCGCTGTTCCGATAGCTTGTACTCAGTTTCATCGTAATGGTAAAAAAAGAAAAAAACTGCTTAACTCTCTTTTTCTAATTACTTAAAGAGAATTAAGCAGGTATTAAGGGTTAGGCAAATATTTAAAAGCAAATACCTATTAAGAATCATTCCTATCTTTCAAAAGAGCTAGCAATTGTTCGAGCTCTTCTGGATCGGCCATGCCATTAATAGCAATTCTGCCATCTTGTTGAAATCGCACTTCTAAGCGATTAGGCTGTTGTGCTATAGAGCAGTCTTTGGCTGAGTATCGAGAAGTAAGCAAATGATAACGTTGATTGCGCGAACCTATCCAAGGCCTCGAGGTATCTCCTTCTTCTTGAAGATAGGGACCGTCAATTAATAGATCAGTAACTGCTAAGAGCTCTTGCCACCCTGAGCGAGGGGACGCTTTTATCTCTTCTAAGCTGTAACCGGTAAAAGTTAGTACTGACAGCCCTGCTTCTTGAACTTCTTGCCCCAGTTGGGCTAAGCTTTCAGCTTGTTCGAAAGGCTCTCCACCTAAAAAAGTGACTCCTTCGATCTGACGATTCGCTATGATTGCTGTCGCTAAGTCTCTTACTGACCAGCTTTGGCCTCCTTGAAAAGGCCATGTTTCAGGGTTAGCGCAACCTGGGCAATGTCTTTTGCATCCCTGAACCCAGATAGAAGCACGCAAGCCCGGTCCTTCTGCTCTTGTTACAGGCAAGAAACGATGGACTTGTAGCTCCATAGATTTCGACACCACCTTAATAATCTACAACACGACCGGAGCGACCTTGTCTTCTGGAAAGAGCCTTGATGGTTACCATAGGTCTTATTCTTTCTACTATATGCGGCTTCAGTTGTAGTGCGGCGGCAAAATCTTCTAGCTGACGAAAGCCTTGTTGACTTTCTCTTACTTGTACTGCCTTTTTGGCCAATATAGGACCAATGCCTGGCAAGGAAGCTAACTCGTCAACGCTGGCTTGATTAAGATCGAGCAGTTGCTTTTCTTCCTTCTTTGCTTTCTCTTCTCTTTCTTCTATCTTCGACGGTACTGTCTTGACTGAATTTTGCGGTTTGGGACTTTCCGTTGACTTATTGGCATAAGGGCCTTGTACTGGAGGAAGTAAGTCAAAATCATTTACTTTTGGAGTTATTTTCTCCACCTCTTTTGGTGGAAGCGTGATGGACTCTTTGGGCGCTGATACTGGATGTGACGCTGACGAATCTACTTGTCTGTTGACTGACGAGTTTGTTGCCCCACTATCAGTTTCTACTGTCACCCCATTTGGGTTGTATTGAGAGGCTATTTTCTCTTTCATCTCGGCCATGCGTTGCCCTTTCGATTCTTGTAAAGCCTCTAATCGAAGCAAGTATTCTTTACGGGCGATAAAGCCATGAATTAAAGAGATAAGAAAAATCAGCAGAGCTAAAGTAGCACCTAACTCACTTAAGGACTCATTCGCATCAGCCATCATCATGATCATAAAGGGAATAGCGTAGGCAAGACCATAAAGCATCCATTTTTTCTGCTTAGCTCTAAAACCTATGTAGAGAAAAGAGATCCAGTTAAAGATACCGAGTGTAAAAAGCCATAACATCCAGAAGGAATTCATGAATTCCCACATTTTACCTCGTGAAGTGATAGCCATAACTTCACCTGCCTATTCAAAATGCCTTAGCCTTATTTTTTGTTGGAAGCCTTTAAGATGCTTTCTGGTATTACCTCTATTGATTCTAGTACTTTGTTTTCATCCTTCAGGAGAACTTCTTGCTCATAATATTCAGCCCTATAATTGGAATCAATTGTCTCAGCTTCTAATAGCTCTTCGAGGAAAGCTATATAGTCTGTACACTTCTTACCTTTGAACCCTTTTACTTCTGCTTCTATCTCACCATCTGGTCGCAAACGGATCTCTATCTTACGTTTTAACATAGCCTTATCTCCCCTGTACAGAAAAGGTAAGCAAAACAGAGTTGTCTGCTTCTATTTCTTCGCTTTCTAAGATCAAGCCTCTCTCTTCTGCTTTCGCAAGCAATTTTGTATAAACCTGGGCTTGTAATACTTTAGTGTATTCTTCTTGTACTTCGGCAACGATTTTTTGTGCTACTTCTACAGTTACAAGATCGTTAAAAATTGCCTCATAAAGACCAGCTTCATTTTGCCTTAGAAAACAATCCTTTTCTCGCCAGCGAAAAGCAATAAGATCGTCTATGCTCTGATAGAGACATCCTAAGTTATCAAGACTATTGCCTATCATAGATAGATCTTTCATTCTTGTCTCCATAGCATACCAGTGCAAAGGTTTACTTACTTCTTTTTCTATAGAATCTGTTGCGACTTCTTTTTGCTTTTTAGCTCTTAGCTTTTCTAATTCCAGCTGATCAGCTTTCTCAACTTCTTTTATGCCAATCATACCTGCCGCGGCAAGCCCTAATGGCAAAAGAATTAATGAAACGCTCAAAGCACCCACCTGCTTCTAAAAATCTATTGTTCTTCCACCCCGCAAGGCTCGAATATCTTCTGCTGGAGCAGGACTTTTTTCTTCTTTTTCTGGAAAAGAAGGCTGTTGGTATTCTACACGATAATCTTGTGACGTAGCGGCTACTGCTCGCACATTAGCCCATTCACGAATAGCCCTAATCGTTTCGGCTTGTGTTACTGCTAATGGAATCATTGTATCGATTGCTTTGTAAAGGTCTTTTTCTTCGATGGCTCGATTTTCTGAGTAAGCTTCGAAAAGTGCGGCAACGACAATTTGCTCAATCTCAGCGCCCACAAAGCTTTCTGTCTTCTGAGCTAGCCGCTCCATTACTGCTTCAGTCAGATGAAAAGAGCCTTTTACTTCTTCATCGTGAAGCCTTTTTTTCAGATGAACCTCAAAGATGGCCATCCGTTCTCTCAATGTAGGCAAGTCAACAAAAAAGATTTCGTCAAACCGACCTTTGCGTAACAGTTCTGGTGGCAAGGATTGAATATTATTAGCCGTAGCAACAACAAAAACAGGCTTCTTTTTCTCTTGCATCCACGTTAAGAAAGTGCCAAAAATACGTGTCGAAGTACCACTGTCGCCATTAGAGTTCATGCCGCTTAAGCCTTTTTCTATCTCATCAATCCAAAGAATAGAGGGAGCAATTGCTTCGGCTGTTTGAATAGCCCGACGCATGTTCTCTTCACTACTTCCAACGATACCGCTATATATCTTCCCAATATCAAGACGCAAAAGCGGCAACTGCCAAGTAGCTCCCACTGCTTTAGCTATGAGGCTCTTACCACAACCAGGAACGCCTGTAATCAAGACACCTTTCGGGGCTGGCAAACCATAACGCTGTGCTGAGTCTAGCCAAGATTTGTCCCTTTTCTTCAGCCAACGCTTTAGATTCTCTAATCCACCCACATCATCCATATTAAGATCAGACTTAATGAATTCAAGTATTTCTGATTTTTTGATGATCTGCCGCTTTTCTTCTAAGATAATATCCATATCTTTGATACACAAGCGTCCGTTTTCAACCATAGCTCGCGCAAAAGCATTTTCTGCTTCCTGTAAGGTTAGACCTAAAGCGGCTTTGGCTAAGCGCTCTTTTTCTTCATCTGAAAGTTCAATAGTGATCCGTTCATTGTCTCTATTAGCATCGATCATATCATCAAGAAGTCTCTCTATTTCAAGAAAGGACGGCAGTTCAAAATCTATAACTGTTACGTCCTTTTCTAGATCCTTAGGTAAGATCAAAGTGGGTGACAAAAAGATGATATTCTTGGGTGTAGATAGTTTCAGCGCAGGAATAATATTGCGGATCTTACGGATAACTTGAAAATCAGGCAATCGACCTTGACCACCAAAAAAGATATGAAAGTCTTTCAGAACAAAAACAGCAGGCTCAGTATACTTCTCTATAAATTCTAACGCTTTAAGCGGTGTCTTAGTTTCTTCTTTACCTGACTGCCCTTCACCTTTGATACCATCGGTCAAGTTCCAAGTAAAAAGTTTACGAGTAGTTCTAATCAATTCAGTATCATGGACAACTTTGTCTATCACTTGCAAAGCCCGCTCTTCTTCCCACGTTGATATATATAGACAAGGAAAACGGGCTTTTAATAAATTGCCTAACATGGTCTTGAATTGAAGAACGCTCTGTTCTGCCATATATGCAACTCCTTCGCTCTGAGTTGAAAGGAAAATACAGGTTATTCTATTCCACAACTTGACCAATCTTCCCTGCTCTTTTTTGTGAAAAGTTGTGACAAAAAAAGAGACCCGAGTGGCTAACTAGCTTGTCGGATCTCTTTTCTTATTTTATTGCTTTTTCAACTCTTCCATTAAGAGCTTATTAACTAGACCTGGGTTAGCTTTACCGCGTGTTGCTTTCATGACTTGTCCAACAAAGAATCCTACAGCTTTATCTTTGCCTGCTTTGAAATCTGCCACAACTTGCGGATTCTTAGCCACAACTTCAGAAACTACTGCGGCTATAGCGCCTTCATCGGAGATCTGCACTAAGCCTTTTTCTTCTACGATTTGCTTAGGCTTTTTGCCGCTTTCGAACATCTCATCAAAGACAGTCTTAGCAATCTTACCGGAGATAGTACCACCTTCAATTAAGGTAAGCAATTCTACCAAGTTTTCTGGCGTAATTGGACTGTCCTGATAGCCTTGATCGGAAGCATTTAAGCGTCGAGAAAGCTCGCCCATCATGTAGTTAGAAATTTGCTTGGCTCGTTCCTTACCTTTATCGTCAGTGCTTTGACCTGCTGGTAAAGCAATACCGTAAGCAGAGCAAGCCTGATCAAAATAATCAGCCATGGCTTTAGAGCCTGTGATTACAGATGCATCATAAGAAGGTAAACCATAGCTTTCTACTAGACGAATCTGTCTTGCTTGAGGCAATTCCGGTAAGGTCTGGCGAATTCGCTCTACCCATTCTTCAGAAATTATAATGGGAGGCAAGTCTGGATCAGGGAAGTAGCGGTAATCGTGAGCTTCTTCTTTACTGCGCAGAGAAATGGTTTCGCCTTTGTTTTCATCCCACATGCGCGTTTCCTGAATAATCTTACCGCCTTCACGTAAAACTTCTGCTTGACGCTCAATCTCATATTCTAAGGCTTTTTGCAGAGCTTTAAAAGAGTTCATATTCTTCAACTCTGTTTTCGTACCTAGCTCTTTTTGACCCCAGGGGCGCAAAGATACGTTAGCATCACAGCGAAGACTGCCTTGTTCCATTTTGCAATCTGAAACTTCCGTGTACTCCAAAATAGCTTTTAATAGATCTAAGTAAGCGATAGCTTCTTCAATAGAACGAATGTCAGGCTCAGAAACGATCTCAATCAGTGGAACGCCTGTGCGGTTATAGTCTGCTAAAGAGTAACCTGCATAAGCCAGCGAGCCACCACCATGAACAAGCTTACCGGCATCTTCTTCCATATGAACGCGCGTAATACCGATACGCTTCTTCTTGCCTTCTATTTCAATATCAATATAGCCACCTGAGGCAATGGGTAGATCAAATTGCGAGATTTGATAAGCCTTTGGTAGATCAGGATAGAAATAGTTTTTCCGGTCGAACTTAGAAAAGCTAGCTATCTTACAGTTTAGAGCCAACCCTGCCTTCATAGCATAATCTGCTACTTTTTCGTTGAGCACAGGCAACACACCGGGCAAGCCTAAACAAACAGGGCAAACATGGGTATTTTGTTCCCCGCCAAATTCGGTCGTACAACCACAAAAGATTTTACTCTTCGTATGAAGCTCTGCATGGACTTCTAAGCCCATGACGATTTCAAAATCGAAGTCTCTCATCCTTCACAGCCTCCTTTCAATGGCGCCATCTGGCTGTGACAGCCCGTGGCCTCCTCAAAAGCATGGGAGATCTGCAAAAGACGTCCTTCTTCGAAAGGTTTGCCCATAAATTGTAGTCCAATAGGTAGACCATCGGCAAAACCAGCATTAATAGAAATAGCCGGAATGCCTGCTAAGTTAACTGAAAGCGTACAGATATCAGATTGATACATCTGCAAAGGGTTTTCCAACCTATCACCACAGGTAAAAGCAACAGTCGGTGTCGTTGGAGATAAGAGAACATCAAATTTCTCAAAAGCACGATCAAAATCCTGCTTAATCAATGTGCGCACTTTCAGAGCCTTGAGATAGTAGGCATCATAATATCCTGAGCTTAAAGCGTAAGTTCCCAACATAATGCGTCGTTTAACTTCTTCACCAAAACCTTCAGAGCGAGTCTTGCTGAACATAGAAATCAAATCTTCTGCATCTTCAGTCCGAAAACCATAGCGAACGCCATCATAGCGAGCTAAATTAGAAGAAGCTTCAGCTGGTGCAATAATGTAATAACATGGTAAAGCATACTCCGTATGTGGCAAAGAACACTCAACCAGTTCCGCACCAAGGCTTTCTAAAGTCTTCATAGCTTTGCGAAGCACTTCTTCTACTTCAGCGTCAATACCTTCACCAAAATACTCTTTCGGCACTCCAATGCGCCAACCTTTGATTGACTTGTTCAAGAAAGAAGTGTAATCAGGGCGATCAATAGGCGCTGAAGTAGAGTCCAAAGGATCATGACCAGCGATTACATTCATAACCTGAGCACAATCGCGCACATCACGGCTAAAAGGGCCGATCTGATCAAGAGAAGAAGCAAAAGCAATCAAACCATAACGAGAAACAGAACCATAAGTAGGCTTTAACCCCACAACACCACAAAAAGCGGCAGGCTGTCGAATCGAACCACCTGTATCAGAGCCAAGCGAAAAAATGGCCTGTCCAGCCGCTACCGAGGCCGCTGAACCACCAGAAGAACCACCAGGCACACGCTCCAAACGCCAAGGGTTGCGGGTCCCCTCTTGCCAAGAGTTCTCACAAGAAGAGCCCATAGCAAACTCATCCATGTTCACCTTGCCTAACATAATTGCCCCAGCCTCATTAAGCTTACGCACAACGGTAGCAGAGTAAGGAGGTACAAAGTTATGAAGCATCTTAGATGAACAAGTCGTCGGAATACCTTCCGTACACATATTATCTTTAATAGCCATCGGGATCCCTTCCAAAGGACCAATAGTCTCTCCCGAAGCAATCTTATCATCAACCCGAGCCGCTTCTGCCTTCGCATCCTCAATCC
The DNA here is from genome assembly GCF_008933955.1 of Heliorestis acidaminivorans. GTDB lineage: Bacteria > Bacillota > Desulfitobacteriia > Heliobacteriales > Heliobacteriaceae > Heliorestis > Heliorestis acidaminivorans. Next base: position 189,853 of record NZ_WBXO01000005.1, on the reverse strand, counting down.
GCTGACTGACAAAAGCAAGCACCTTCGGCTCTACATCTTCAAGACGAGCCGCCACATCATTAACAAGCTCCACAGCACTAACTTGTTTGCTTACCAAAAGCTCATGCAACTCATGAGCACGCTTACTATAGAGTTTCACAAGGATCCTCCGTTCAATACTAGGTTCAGGGTATTATTGAAAAATTAGGAATTAGACTATGCGAGGCACCTTAAAAAACCCATCCTCTTCATCAGGCGCATTACTCACAACTTTCTCTTGAGCCATCGAAGCCGTAACCTTATCTTCCCGCATTACATTCTGCAAAGGAAAAGCATGAGCTGTCGGCGGAACATTCGTAGTATCTAAAGCCTCTAGCTTGCGGGCATATTCTAAAATGGCATTTAACTGCACTGTATACTTGTCAACTTCATCTTCTGAGAGCTCCAAACGAGCCAGTTTGGCAACGTGTTGAACTTCCTCTTTGGTCAAAGCCATCTACTTATCACCTACCTTACTAACTTCCATAGGATCTCCATCATTCAACAATTCTAGCCAATTTACTTCAACCTGTCTAGCTACTTCCTGTCTAATCTATTTTATATCTAAGCTAGAGTAAAGCTACCTACTGCTTCTCCTTCAAAGGAGCCTGCGCCAAAACCTCAGCTTCTTCGAAAAAATCTTCATCGTGAATAAGATAAAAGCCGCAGTATTTAGAAAGCACTCGCTTTAACACATCAAGACGTTCCATAGAAATTGTATCAATGACTGCATATTGTTTGTGAAGCATCAAAGTGCCCACTTGTCTAACTTCCTGACCATCTTTGCTGTCTTGAAAAATATCACTTAAGCGAATTCCTTCGCTATCCATCGTTAAAGGCAGCTCTTGCATTGAAGTCATTAGTTGCGACGTTAAACCATGTTCAAGCCAGTCATAGCGTAAATACTCACCTTGATCTTTTTGTCTTTCTCGCGCAACAAAGACAAATTCAGAAAGCTTCTCAACTGTTTTCTTAACAGCAGAATAGTCTTTAACTTGATAAACAGCTCTTGACATACCTGCTAAGTGTCCTTCCATTGTGAAGAGCTTAGGTATGATCGGTTTTTTGCAAAGTTCTACGAGGTAAATAAGAATAGACCAAGAGCGGTTACGCCATTGATCTTCTCTGAAATTTTCTCCATCCCAGAGGCCGATCCGTTCCATAAAACTTTCAATGGCCTTACGATACCAGCGTGGAAAAAAGTGCGCCACTCCACCATAATGCCATTTACCTTCTCTAATCATTATCCGCGAAAAGATTATATAGCCTTCTTCATAGGGTGGTTCTCCAGGCTTACAATCACTGTCTTCGATATAATAAGACTTATCTCGAAAAAGATCACGAGCCCAAAAACCCTTTTCTTCCATTGAAGTGATTACAAAAAATCCAGGAGTGCTCTCTCGCCACTTCTTCAGTGTTGTTACCATCATCGGAGGTAAATGAATACCTACTTCATCAATAAAAACATCTAAAGTTGTATCTTTTTGTGAAAGCCGATCGAAAACAAACCATTCCCAGAACAGAGCACCTTGAGAATGCTCTTCAATAGTTTTACTATCTTCACCACTCTGACGGGCAAACCGACGCCACTCAGCATTCCAGCTTTCGCCAAAACGCCACTCCATAAACTGGGTAAGCAATGAACCCATCTGAGAAGCTTCAAATGTTATGCCTTCTCCCTCAGCCTCTCCAGCTCTGCGAAATTCTTGCTCCCATGCTTTGACAAATTCCTCAAAGCTATCAAAATGGCCTTCTCGATATAGATAGTTAGCCGCTTCAGGTAGTCTAAAAGGACCTTTTCCACTTTGGCGACTTAATATTTTCTCCCGCCGTAATTCTTGTAAGAGTGAGGCAAGTCGATCTTCACTAATCGCACCGATAACAACTTCGCGATAACCAATCCAGATCTGACCTCTAGCATCACGAGAAACATCAACGCCGAGCTTAGTAGCATCGTTCATATGACTTACATAAACGATGGCAAGACCTTCGTCGTTCTCGTCAACATGACATCCTTCTTTAGTGCGTAAAAAGTCCAGTACCTGATCTGTACTGGGAACAACAAAAGACCTCCAGTACCAGCGCCCTTGAAAAAATGGCTCTGAACCCGGCGGTATCTCTTTGGCTTTTTCCCTTCTCGTTCTCTGAATAACCCAGTTGCCTTCTACTTCTTCTACATAAAAGTGCATGCGTTGACTTAGCAGTTGATTTTCTTTACCTACTAACAAATCAGCGACGAAATGATGCTTGTTGCTTTCTTTCGTCTCTTTCTCATCTACGACGATGCCTCGTAGTAAACTTTCACCACGAAACTTCTTCATCATTAATCTAGCATAAGATAGATGATCACGATGTCGCGACTGCACTTGTGGTGGCATTAGGTAATAAACAAAAGCCCAGTCTTCGATAGCCCATCCTTGAAAATAAGCGTGAACTGTTTCTTTGGCATCAAGTCTCCGTCCCACTAGTCGTTGAGTTAACTCCTGCCATTGTGAATTCTTTAATTGAGCAGGACGATCTACTTGAGACCAATGTTTTTGAACTTCCTCTGTTAATTCAACACGCGCTCTAGCTAGCTGGACACGCATTTCTTCAAAAATGTAATAAGCTTCTTGATAAGTTAAGTCTATAACATGATCTTCTGCTAAACTTTTTAGCAGTGTATCACCTTGACCATAAGGGATACCTTCAACCCATTCCACTTGTGATTCAGCTGGATTGGCGACAACATAGTGGACGTAGATACCCTTAACGCCTCTTCGTCGGTGCTCCCAAAGCATCATCATAGAGATGACCCCTTGAAGCCGATAAGGGGCCGCTAGAGCTTTAAATTGCGATAATTGTATTACCTTCACAAGCGGCCTACCTTTCTTTATACATTAAACTTCTAATGACAGGAATTGAAAAGTTCTAACATCAACTAAGCCTTGATCAGTTATTTTAAGCTCTGGAATAACAGGCAAAGCCAAAAAAGAAAGAGTCATTACGGGCGACGATATGGTACAGCCTGCCTCCCAAAGGACTTGGTGTATCTTTTTCAACTCTACAGCTACTTCTTCCACTGTAGCTGTAGACATAAGACCTGCTATGGGTAGGGGCAGTCGAGCTTGAAGTTCTCCATCAACAACAACAGCAATGCCCCCACCTGTCTCGGCTACAGCCTGACAGGCTTTTTCCATATCTTCAGCGCTTGTCCCAATCACGATTAGATTATGAGAGTCATGAGCAATAGTAGAGGCTAGTGCTCCTTTTTGAAGTCCTAATCCTCTTACGATAGCCTGACCGATAGATCCCTTTTTGCCATGACGCTCAATAACAGCCGCATAGAGGAGATCCTGAGCTGGGCCAATATCTTTAGCTTTTGCTTCTTCATAAGAAGTAGTAATTTGATTTTTTTGAAGACCTATAACTCTTACAAATTTACGTGAGTCTATCGATGGCACCAGCTTGCCTTTTATGTCCGGCAGTCGAACAGTATTTGTGAAGATAGGATCGATAGAAGGATCTCCTCTTTCCTCAACTAGAAGGCCCTTTCTAGCCACGACAGTACCTTTTTTGATAACTAGAGAAGCTTGGAAGTTCTCAAGATCTTCAAAAACAACTAGATCAGCTAAATAGCCAGGCGCAATAGCACCTCGGCGAGACAAACCATAATGACGTGCTGTAGTCCAGCTACAGGCTTTCAGGGCTAGCAAAGGATCGATACCAACCTTAACAGCTTGACGTAGAAGGTGATCGAGATGACCTTCTACTAATAAATCTTCTGGATGTCGATCGTCAGTACAAAAAGAGATCCTGTCGGCACTTTCTGTGGTCAAACAGGAAGCTAATTGGGTCAAATTCTTAGCGGCCGATCCTTCTCGGATTAAAAGATGAATACCTCGCTTAAGCTTCTCCCAACCTTCCTGCGCCGTAACACATTCATGATCGGTACTAATACCTGCTGAGATGTATCGTTGCAAATCATCGCCACTCAAAGCAGGGGCATGGCCGTCAATTGGCAAATTTCTGCGCTTAGCTTCTTCAATCTTAGCCATGATGGAAGGTTCTTTGGCAATTACAGCGGGGTAATTCATCACTTCGGCTAACCCAATCGCTTGTGGTAAATGTTCAAAAAGCCATTGTATATCTTCAACCTGTAGTTCTGCACCAGCTGTTTCTAGAGGTGTGGCCGGAACACAAGAGGGAATCATAAAAAAGATATCTAGAGGTAACTGCTTTGTCATAGCGGACAGTCCCACAATAGCTGGTAGGCCTAGAACATTAGCTATTTCATGGGGATCGGCTATGATCGATGTTGTGCCTCTCGGTACAATGACTTGCGCCAGTGCCGCTGGAGTTACCATGGTACTTTCTATGTGCATATGTCCATCAATCAGACCGGGAGCAAGGTAAGCACCTTGTAGTTCTATGATTTCTTGCACTTCTGTTTGCAGTGCTTCTCTTTCCTGACGATCATAGAGCCCCTGAATTTCCCCATCTGAAATTAAAACATCTTTGTCTTCTAGGGTCATAGTAAATAAATTAACTACAGTACCCCCACAAAGCCAGATATCACTTTTATTTTCTCCCTCTGTCACCAGACTCCTCCTTTTACTCCCAACCAATTTGCTCAAGAAGTTCTTTTTCTGATAAGACAGTTATCCCAAGTTTTTGAGCTTTATCTAATTTTGATCCTGCAGAAGCACCAGCTACTAGGTAGTCTGTGTTTTTGCTGACTGCTGAAGCTACTTTTGCACCTCTTGCTTCTAGAAGAGCTTGTGCTTCTTTGCGGCTCAGTTTTTCTAAAGTTCCTGTCAGAACATAAGTAAGGCCTTCTAAGTCTTGGTTTGGCTGAGAAGAGGTCTCGGTAGCAACTTCTACGGAAAGTCCTAGGTCTTTTAGTTCTTTGATTAATTCTTGATTTGCGGGATTAGTAAAGTAAGCCTTTATAGATTGGGCTATCTTCGGTCCGATTTCCTCAATCTTTTGTAAGTACTCTTCTTCAGCTTCCATCAGCTTGTCTAGGTGCCCAAAGTGGTTAGCTAAAGTTTTAGCCGCTTTCTGTCCTACATGACGAATACCTAGAGCAAAAAGTAAAGCTGGTAAGCCTCTCTTTTTGCTTTCTTCAATAGCTTGGAGAATCTTCGTTGCCGACTTTTGACCCATTCGTTCTAGCTTAATCACTTCATCAAGTGGTAAGCGGTAGAGATCGGCTACTGTTTGAACTAGACCTGCTTTCCAGAACTGCTCAATAACAGCAGGTCCTAGTCCTTCAACATTCATAGCATCTCGTGAGACAAAGTGAATTAGACCTTCAATGGCCTGAGCTGGACAAGTAGCGGATGTACAACGCAAAGCTACCTCCCCTGCCAGACGGCTAATAGGTTCGCCACATTCAGGGCAAAAAGTGGGCATAGCAAAAGGTTTTTCTTCACCACTGCGTCGCTCTGATAAGACAGCTACTACTTCAGGAATGATGTCGCCTGCTTTTTGGATAATGACGTAGTCGCCAATTCGAATATCTTTTTCTCGAATCAAGTCTTCGTTATGCAAGCTAGCGCGACTTACGGTCGTTCCTGCTACCCGTACTGGTTCAAGCTCTGCTGTAGGTGTCAAAACACCAGTACGGCCTACGCCAATAATAATATTATTAATTTTCGTAACTACTTGCTCTGCTGGAAACTTAAAAGCAATAGCATAGCGAGGGCTTTTGGCTGTAACGCCTAGACGTTCATATTCATCTACTTCATTTACTTTAACAACCATGCCATCGATTTCGTAAGGCAGTTCATGGCGTTTATGAATCCATTCCTGGCAATAGCTAATGACTTCGTCTATGTTTTGGCAGTATTTTCGTTCCTTGTTAACAGGCAGACCTGCTCTTTCTAGAAGCTCAAGAGCTTGGCTATGTTCAGATACTTTTTCACCGTCAAGGTGCAAAATGTTATAGAGATAAGCACGTAAAGGTCTGCTGGCTGTAACTTTGGGATCGAGTTGTCGCAAAGAACCAGCGGCGGCATTGCGAGGATTGGCAAATAGAGGTTCTTCTTTTTCCTCCCTTTCTTGATTAAGATGAGCAAAATCAGCTTTAGAGATAAAAGCTTCTCCACGCACTTCCAAGTAAGGCCACTCTTGGCGCAAACGAAGGGGCAAAGAACGCAAGGTCTTTAGATTTTCTGTTATGTCTTCTCCTCTTTCACCATCACCACGAGTAGCACCGCGCACAAAACGTCCCTGTTCATAATGAAGCACAATAGTAAGACCATCTATCTTCGGCTCTACCATATAGGTCAGAGGACGGCTCGCTTTTTCTCTAGCTCGGCGATCGAAGTCCCGTAAGTCCTGTTCATGAAAAGCATTAGCTAGTGAAAGTAGCGGCTGACGATGAGCTACAGTCCCAAAAGCTTCTAGAGGCTTCCCATTTACTCTCTGCGTCGGTGAGTCCACTTCTATGAGATCGGGATAGTCATTTTCTAATGCTTCTAATTGGGCAATTTTTTCATCGTATTCTTGATCGGTAATAGTAGGATTGTCTAAGACGTAATAGCGATAATTATGTTCTTCTATTTCTTGTATTAATGCTTCGATTTGCTTTTTCGCTATCTCCTTATCCACAAAAACCCATACCTCTTTTCAGGGAGAATTCCATGACAAGGTCTGCTTAGATTTTCTTCAAGGGAGCAAACTTGAGCAGAAACTTCTTGATGCCTTGTTCAGGAAAAGCAACAGATATTTCTTGGTTCTCGCCACTTCCTTCGGTCTTCACAACAACACCTTGTCCAAACTTGCCATGCATGGCTTTGTCACCAACAACAAAAACGTCAGTAGCCTTTGTTTCCTTCGCTGAGGGAGAAGAGGAAATGCCTGTAGACATAAATGGATTAGCATTCTTGGAAGTCGTTGAAGTAGTGGAAGAACTGAATTGGCTTGTACTGTTCTTATTGTTCATGGAAAAAGTACTTTTTCTTTCTGGTGTTACGTTGACCGTTAAATCAGCTGGTATTTCCTCAAAAAATCTAGATTTGCCATTACATACAGTATTACCAAAAATTGTTCGCTCACATGCGCTCGTTAAAAAGAGCTTCTCTTCTGCTCTTGTGATAGCCACATAACAGAGACGACGTTCTTCTTCTAATTCTTTGTCATCCATAAGAGCTCGATTATGCGGAAACACGCCTTCTTCCATACCAGCTACAAAAACAACAGGAAACTCTAAGCCTTTAGCCGAGTGCATGGTCATCAGGACGATAGCATCATCTTCTTCTTTTAACTGATCTGTATCAGAAACGAGAGAAACAGAAGCTAAAAACTCTTCTAATGTCTTCTCTTCCGCCTGTCGATCAAACTCTTGAGTTACTGAGCGCAATTCTTTGATATTCTCGATGCGGCCCTTTGCTTCTTCTGTTCCTTCAGCTTGTAATTCAAGCATATAACCAGTCTTAGCGAGGACTTGATCTAGAATCTGCGTCACTAACAGGTTAGGCGCTTCTTGACGTAGTTCTTCCATCATCTCATGAAAAGCTTGTATCGCTTTGGCCGCTCTCGTCATGCCAGGAATTTCTTTCACTCTTTGTAGCGTTTCTGAAAGCGTCCAGTTCTCCTTATAGTTGTGAGCAAAGAGGCGTGCTATGGAAGCATCTCCAATACCTCTTTTGGGAACGTTAATAATACGCTTCATGCTTACTTCATCAGCAGGATTGGAGATAAAACGCAGGTAAGCAATGATATCTTTAATTTCTTTACGTTCATAAAAGCGCAGTCCACCGAGAATACGGTACGGTAGGGCTGAGTAAAGCAGATGTTCTTCTAAAACCCGAGATTGTGCGTTTGTTCGGTAAAGAATAGCAAAGTCACTAAAGTTTCTCTTGTCTTGTCGAACTAGCTCCTCAATAGTGCGAACGATAAAGCGACTCTCATCATGCTCATCGCGACCTTCGTAAAGAGCAATTTTTTGGCCTTCACCTTTATCTGTCCAGAGGCGCTTTTTCTTCCGTCCGCAGTTATTGCTGACTACAGCATTAGCAGCATTTAAGATCATACTGGTAGAGCGGTAGTTTTGCTCTAACTTAATTATTTCCGTATCAGCATAATCTCTTTCAAAGTCCAAAATATTCTTAATGTCAGCGCCACGCCAGCCGTAGACGCTTTGGTCATCATCACCAACGACACAGAGATTGCGATGCTCTCTAGCTAATAATTTTACCCACAAGTACTGCACATGGTTGGTATCCTGATATTCGTCAATATGGATGTATCGAAATCGGTTTTGATAATATGCTAGAGTAGAAGGTTCTTGTTGGAAGAGACGAACACACTGTAAAAGCAGATCGTCAAAATCAAGAGCCACATTGTTTCTTAATTTCCGATCATAGAGATGATAAACTTTGGCCACCGTCTGGGCAAAATAGTCGTAGGCTTTGCGTTCATAATCTTGAGGGCTAGAGAGCATATTCTTAGCAGAGCTTATAGCGCCTCGCACAGCCTGGGGATTGCACCGTTTATCGTCAATATTTAATTCTTTCAGACATTCTTTGATTAGTTTCAATTGATCATCGCTATCGTAGATCACAAAGTTACGGTGGTAGCCAATCTTATCTCCATCACGACGCAAAATGCGCACGGCGGCAGAGTGAAAGGTCGAAACCCAAAGGTTGTCCCCTTCCGGGCCGATTAACTTTCGTAATCGTTCCTTCATTTCTCCCGCCGCTTTATTGGTAAAGGTTATGGCCAGTATATGGAAAGGGCTGACACCTTTTTCTATCAATCGAGCAATACGATATGTTAAAACTCTAGTTTTCCCTGATCCTGCTCCCGCTAAGATCAACAGTGGTCCATCTTGATGTTCAACAGCTTTCTGTTGCTCAGGATTTAGTGTGTTGTAGTTAATGGACAAAGATCCTGTCCTCCTTCTTAGATACCTTGGCATTATTTTATTGTACCATAAAAAACGCTGAAGGGATGAAATTCCATGCGATACAATCCTGTTTACTCTGCTTTCGAAAAAATTCAAGCTATGAACAGCATGAAAAGTTATCAGCAACTTTTGAGTGACGAAATGACTAAAGCCGACCCTAACTTTGAAGTAGTTAAATATTACCGCCAGCGACTTAATCGCTGTCGTCAGATCTTAAATGGTCGTTAGGATAGAAAGAAAAAATAATCGCATAAGAAGGAGCAGGTTCACGATTGTTTGAACCTGCTCCTTCTTATGCTAATTCTTGCTACTTTAAGTTATTATCGTGATCATCTTCTTGTGCAAAATCTCTCAAAGTGCTATTTAACCTTTGGGGATCTGCTTTTTCTAGCGGCAGTTCTTCAAAGTTGTTCCGTGCCCTTTGGAAGAAGTCAAGATCAAAGTCTTCAGTAGCTCTCTGATTCACTTCTTCTAAACTATCGTTAGTAATTCTCGTTTCTGCATCGTGGGGATGATCAATTCTTTCTTCAGTTTCTGCTTCTCTAGGAAAATCTTCTCTGTGGAACTCCTGTCTATGCAATTCTTGTCCATGAAATTTCTCTCTGTTTAAGTCTTGTTCCTTGTTACTATGCCTATCTTCCCGAGCTTCCTTGAGGTTCTTTACAGGGTCTGTAAACTGATCGCCTTCGTCAAAACCGGGCAAGCCCACGCCAAGTCCGAAATTGCCTTCGTCGACCACTCCTGTGGTGATTGGATCGATTTGTTCGGCCTTACGCTCTTTTTCATCTTCACGACGAGGCAATGGATAGATTCTATCTTCTTTTTTATCCGATGTGGTCATAACATCACCTCCAAAAGTAGTATCGGGGGAAGTGTTGACCCTTATACCTGTCGGCTTTTAGAGATCCCTTTTTTGAAAAGTGTATACAGCTAAAGCCAAACAAAGGATAACATAGAAAAGAGTGTACCAGACCATGGCGTTAGTTGGTGGCATAGAAATGCCAAAGGGACCAACAGTCATAGCTTGCAAGGGATTTCCATCAGTAGTCGTCACAGTGGCGAGCATTTTGCGATAAAGAGCATCATTAGGCATAAATAAACTAATAGCAATTCCGATATTCAATAAATCGGCTCGCGCTACCATACTGCCAATTTGCTCCAGAAAACCACCTATCGAACCGAGTCCATAGAGCAATACAGCTACAATGCCTGCTGTGATCGTACGAAGCAAAGTGCTCAAAAGCAAAGCCAGAGCTAAGAGTACTACTGGTTGCCAGACAAAAAGCAAAGCACTATAGAAAATGCTTTCTGGTCCTGCCAGCGTCAAAGCTAAAGGGTTGTAGAGTCGGTTGATAGCAATTACACCAACATAAAGTAAAAGAGCATAACCAATAAGCATGCCTGTATAGCCTAAAAATTTGCCTAGTACAATCTCCCACCGTTTGATAGGTTTAGATACAACAGCATGCATAAGACCATTTTCAATTTCTGAAGCAATAGATCCAACACTAGCTAATAAGGCCAGTAAGGCTAAGATAAAGGAAGCAAAGTAAAGACCTGAGCCTAATAGTTGATGGCCGATAATCTGCTGGATCATTACTTGTTGAGGACCTGCTACATCGAGGCGTAGCATTTCTCGAGAAGCGAACTCTAAAGCCAAGCCGTAGAGTAAAAGAAATACTAGAGATAGCAAAAGAGTTATCAAAAAAACTTTTTTCCGCGATCCTTCCAAGAAGGTCAAGCGGGCCATAGCCAACAAATTAACCCCAGCCTTTCTTATGCCTCTTTAACATAATCTATAAAGAGCTTTTCCAGTGAGTCTATCTGCGGAGTTACTTCATAAAGAGGTATATTGGCTTTGATCAGCTCTCGCGTTAGATTTGGAATATCATCAGTGGAGATAGAAAATAGAAACTCCTGACGCCCTTCTGTGACCAGTTCAGAACTTCTAATGTGATGAGAAAGCACTTCGTAAGGGAGACGGTGAATTTCTGCTAGTTGTTCTTGACTAAGAGGCCCTAGCAAGACTTTCACGCGATAAGCTTTATTAGCTAGCTCACGCCAGTCGCCTTGGAATACGAGGCGACCTTTTTTGATGATCGCGATACCATCACAGACAGTTTCTAATTCACTGAGGAGATGACTATTTAGGAAGATGGTCTTGTTTTGCTCTCTTAGTTCTATAAGCAAGTCGCGCACTTCTATGCGCCCTAGCGGATCTAGGGCCGACGTAGGTTCATCAAGAAAAAGCACTTCTGGATCTGGCAAAAGCGCGCAAGCTAACCCGATACGCTGTTGCATGCCTTTACTGTACTTACCTACCCGTTCTTTTTCACGATCTCTAAGACCTACTTGCCTTAAGACACGCGGAATAGCCTGAGTGATCTCTTCTTTCGATAAACCGAAGAGGGCTCCATGGTGAAAAAGCAACTCTTCGCCAGTAAGCCAATCATGATAGCGAAAGTTTTCTGGTAAAAAACCGACTTTCGATCTCGCTTCTTCTCCTTTTATCGGCTTACCCAGAATGTTAGCAGAGCCTGAGTCAGGATGTAGAAGACCGACTAACATTTTGACAAAAGTGCTTTTACCAGCACCATTAGGTCCCAAAAAGCCAAATATAGAACCTTTAGGGACTGTCAGAGTAATATCCTGACAGCCCCCTTTTCCTTCGTAAGTCTTCGTTAACTTCTGCGTTTCTATGGCATTCATTAAGCTCACCGTAGAGACTGAGCGATTTGAATCAATGTTTCTTTATCCAAATTACCATGCATTTGCATGATTACACCATTGTCCATCCACATAAGGTGACCCATACCTCTAGGTGATAGACCGTAAAGCGCTTCTTGTCCATTAATCTCTAAGCGATCCATCTGCCCTTCAACATAAGGAACAATAGCTGTATTTTTCCAGTCATCGATGGCCGCTAACTGGCTTCTTAGCTCTTCTGGTAATACTGGTAAGTCTAACAAAGCATTTCGCACTGCTATTTCATCGACACCGCCGGGCACATTGATCTCAGGGCTATTGAACTGGCTAATATTAAACTGCTGTTCTTCGTCAGCATGTATATATTGCATGCGAATACCTTTAGGAACAGCGATCTCAAAAGTTTTATTTTGCAGATTTTCTGGCAGTAAAGTCTGCGCCCCTAACTGTTGCAACAAGGCGTTTACTTGATTTACATCAAGAGTAAAAGCTACGTGACCTCCCTGGTGTATGGTCACCGGTTCATTAAGACGAAAAAGCTCCGGTACAAAAGCTGGTGTCTTCACAGGAAAAGGTATCTGCTTTCTTGCTTCGGCCAGCGGCAATTGGTTTTGTACTGGCTTTTCTCGCACATCAACTTTACCAAATTGCTGTAAATCAATTTCGCCTACTTGTGTTTGAATATTTTGAGCTAGATGTTGCATTTGTTGAGGATTAACTTCTACAATTTCAATGCGCTGGGCTCGAAATTGAGCTAGAAAATCAGCGGCCGCTTGTCGTAACGGTGTCATCGTAAAAAGACCAACTAACAAGACAGCCGCTACAGCGCCTGCAATCCACTTGCTTCGATCATCTTTTCTTTCTTCAATTCTGTCTTTCTTTTCATCTTCTCGGTCCATTCTTGCTTTATGACCTTCTACTTTATGCTCTTTTGCTTCTGCTTCTTTATTCCTATCAGCTCTATGAGTCTCAGTATGAGAAATCTCTTTGTCTCCTATAGGTTCATTTTTTTTCTGCTTAGGATCTTTATCCACAAAAAAAACCTCCTGCACAGCATTTCCTAACCATAAGCTTTTATGGTTCAGTGTGACCGGCAGGAGGTTTTTTTATGCACTTTTTTGTATTCTTTTCAAGGATATAGTTAAGATCATGCCCAGTAGGCTTACAAAAGTAACAACGAAAAAGATATCAGTAAAACCTTCTCTTGGATGACCGAGCGCTGTGGCTGTGGCTAGTAAACCACCCATAATAACAGGCCCTAAAGTGTTACCTAGGGAGCGAATTACCGTCATGACAGCAAGTCCACTAGTAACTTCTTGTCGATCAACTTGTCCTATAACTAGTAAGTTTAAGGGAGAACCAATGACTAGACCTAAGCCAGCTCCAAGAAATACTAGTCCTATGGTGGCCATAACAAGAGGTATCACTGTTTCTAAAGAAATTGGCAAGACAGAAGAAGCTAGTAGCGCTAGGATAATTGAGCCAATTGTACTGCTAGTGAAGCCAAAGAAAATTGCTTTTGGTGCCCCAAAGCGGTCAGCAATAGCACCGCCTAAGGGAGAAGTAATCACACTAGCCATAGCCAGGGGAAGAACCATATAGGAAGCTCGACCGGCAGGGAAGTCTAAAACGTACTCCACATAAGCTGGTAAGAAAAGAATAGACATCATGACCACACCAGATAAGAGAGCCATGAGAAAGACTATGGTGAGGCTACTATTCTGAAAAAACTTCAAGTTGATGACAGGATCTTCTGCTCTTTTTTCTACATAAATGAGTAGGGGTAATAAAGCCATACCTGCTAACAGAAATAGATAGACATTAGGCTTAAATATACCAGTAATCCCAAGATGTCCTTGAATATGACTTAAGCCTAACATAAAGCAAAAGATAATAGCACCAGTAAGCATAGAGCCTTTGATATCCATGGCTTTAAATTGACGCTCACTAGTTTCAGCATTTTCTGGCAAAGTAAATGCTAGTAAAAGTATGACCATAACTGCAGGAATATTGACCCAGAAGAGCCAGGGCCAGGATAAATGTTCTACGAAGAAGCCACCTAGTAAGGGCGCTGTAATAGACGCAATGCCCCAAGTAGCTCCATAGAGACCTAAAGCTTTGCCTCGCTGTTCTTTGGGAAAAGCTAGTCCAATCTCAGCTACAGCAATAGGTAAAATGCCGCCGCCTCCGATAGCTTGAATAGCTCGTCCTATTAATAGTTGATATAGATTGTCAGAAAGGCCACTTATTAGAGAACCTAAAGCAAAAAGGGTTATCCCGACCATAAATACTTTGCGTCGTCCAAATTTATCTGCAATTTTGGCTGTAATGGGCATAGATACAGCATACATGAGTGTATAAACTGTGACAGCCCATACTCCCCACTTAGGAGAAATATTAAAATCCCGAATAATGGACGTCAGGGCAGGACCTAAAATATTTTGATCGAGTGCTCCTAAGAATACGCCTGAAAGAAAGGTGATCAGTATGCGAATTTGTCGCCCTGTCAATATCGTACCTACTTTCATGGTTAAACATTATTTAAACAACTTAAAGAGTACCATAAAAATGCTTTTTATACTACTGTAAGAAAATCTCTGTTACACCCTTTGATTCTTCCTACATACAATACAAAGGGATATTTGAGTTATTACTTCCTCTAAGGAAGGAGGTTATGTAATGGCAGGCTTTGACGATTCTTCTTACGAGCGGCTTTATCAGTATGCTAACCCAAATCTAACTCATAGCTATGATTCTCATAAAGCTAAGCATCCTTCAGGACCTGACCACAATGGGCATCCTCACCAAGAGCATAGTCCACATGATCGCCACCATCACCATGATCATCACCACGATCATCATGATCACCATCGACCTAGCTCTCCCTTGACTGATAAAATTGCTAAAGCTATTGTAGACGAGTTTCAAGCTGTTCAGTTTTACACTCGCTTAGCAGAGTTAGCGCCAACGATGGAAGCAAGACAGATTATTCGTGATATTCTTGCTGAAGAAAGAAGAGATCATTACCGCACTTTCGTAGATATCTATAGAAGCCTAACTAATCGTCAACCTAAAGTCTCTGCAGGACCTTTACCAGCCACATATGCAGCAGGACTGCAAATGGCTATTCGCGATGAGTTGCAATCGGTCGCAAACTATCAGGCCATCTCGGAAATGGCCACAGATCCTTATATTTCCAAAGTCTTTTCCTCTGCCGCCATGGATGAACAGCGCCACGCTTCCTGGTTACTTTATCTGTGGATGCGCCTTATTACAACGCCCTAAAATAGCCCTTAATAAAAGAAAAGCCCGAGCACTTAAAGTCGCTCGAGCTTTTCTGATCCTAAGACAACACCGTTGCCACCTGCTTTTTTGGCACAGTACATAGCTTGATCAGCTTGCTTAATAAGTCGATCTATCTCCCTGTCTTCTTCAGTTTCAGCTACAGCTATACCAAAACTAGCATGAATAGTAAGCGTTTCTGGTGGTGATGTATTCGGTAAAACAACTACCAATTCATTAATGCTATTGCGCAACCTTTCCGTAACTTTAACAGCTTCTGACTTATCCGTAGCAGGTAAGCAAACTATAAACTCTTCTCCTCCATAACGACCTACATGATCGTAAGGTCGGCAAGAATTTTTTAGCGCTGTGGCAAAAGCTTGTAAAACTACATCGCCAACTTGGTGTCCATAATGATCATTAATAGCCTTGAAGGCATCGATGTCAGTAATGATTACGCTTAATGGCTCTTTATTACGCATAGACCTCTGTAGTTCTATAAAAAAACGATCCATAAAGGCCCGTCGATTTAATAATCCCGTCAAACAATCTGTAGATGCCAATATCTCTGCTTTTTGCCGCTCCATTTCCAACTCTGTTACATCCATAGAGTTCATAACTAAACCAGTAAAGCTATTGTCTTGAAAAACTGGACGTATACTACACCAGTAGATATGTTCGCCTATTTTCTTACGAAAATATTCAGGACCACGCACTGTTCCCGATGAAATAGAGTTAATTATATTCTCAAGACGTTTTCGCTCTTCTCCCTGATGAAATTCCATAAGCAAGCGGCCTCGAATTTCTTCAGCTTTCAGATTGCAAAAGCTTTGACAGAAGTCATCATTTACTTCTACAACTTGTAGATTAGCATCTACTAAAACCATCCCGCCAGGCAGATAAGCAAGCACTGTTTGCCAATGCTTCCATGGATTATCTAGACCTGCTATTTTGGATTCTGTTTTTTCAATAAAGGCGGCCCACTTAGACATTAGTGGCGCTTCTTTTGTTGATAAGTTTTCAGAGTCATGGCATCGCAATCGTGATTTTTCTTGACCTTCCTTGTTCATTAACTCACACCCTTATTTCGCTTCGTCCTCTTTTCTCTATTTCTTGTAATATATTCTAATATCATCATGAAATTGTAAATATTCTTCTGAGACTGTCTTTCTTTATTGAAAGAGTAATTACTTTTTGGTCATTGCTTCCAATGATTCTATATTAAAGTCTTAATTTCCTTTTTTTATATTGTATTTTTACTTTGTTAGAAATGTTGATTTTTTCCTTGCCAGCTGTGACGCTCTCGTAATAAATCATCAATTCCTTGCAGGACTTGCCACTTATTAGATACCCAAGAAGGGCCTAGCAAAAGATGACGAGGTGCATCGCCTGTTAAACGTTGTATAACGACAGAAGGTGGTAATATTTCCAATATATCAGCAACCATGTTAATGTATCTTTCCCGTTCTAAAAAAGAAAATCTTCCTGCTTCATAGTCTTCAACTAAGGCTGTACCTTTCATCAAATGAAGAACGTGAAACTTAAGTCCTTGAATATCCATATCTGCTACGGCTTGTCCTGTCTGTAACATCTCTGCTTCACTTTCACCAGGTAAGCCGAGAATTATATGGGCACAAGTTCTTATTCCACGAGAGCGCAGTCGTTGTAAAGCCTCGTAAAAAGCAGTACTATCGTGACCTCTATTGATACGTTCTAGCGTTTTATCATGAATGCTTTGCAAGCCCATTTCTACCCAGAGATATGTTTTTTTATTAAGTTCAGCAAGTAGATCGAGAATCTCTTCTGGTAAACAGTCTGGTCTTGTTGAGATGGAAAGCCCCACAACATCTTCTTGTGCTAAAGCTTCTTCATAAATACTTTTTAGATAGGCGGGATCAGCATACGTATTTGTGTAAGCTTGAAAATAGGCTAAATATTTACCTCGAGGCCATTTTTTTTGAATCCTTTCTCGTATAGCCCTAAACTGTTGAGTAATTGCTTGCTCCGGATCACCAGCACAAGCTCCCGAACCCTGAGGACAGCAAAACACACAACCACCACTACTGATTGTCCCATCACGATTGGGACAAGATAACCCAGCGTTAAGAGAAATTTTCATTACTTTTTCTCCGAAAAGTTCTCTTAAGTGGTAGTTAAAAGCATGATACCGTTTGTCTCCCCAAAGTAGAGGAGTATTTCTATCATTCAAGAAGGAACGCCCTTTCTTTTTTTCTTATTCTAGCATTGCCAGAATTGGAGTACAACTTATTCTCTCCCTTTATGGCAAGACCTATCTAAGTAGTATGAAAAGACAAAAAAGGCAGTTGATTCTTTTTCAACTACCTTCTTTCGTATCTTTATTCTTTTAACCTTTATGGAGAATATAACTTTATAATGAACTGACCCTAAGTTATTAGAATTAACTGGAGCTTGCTTCTTGCTCTCCCTGAGGGGCAAAAAAGCGAAGCATATCTGCTAAATCTTCTTCTAGGCTCTTATAAAACTCTAAAACCATAGCTTCTTCTGAAGACTCAATCTTGCTGTGAAATATGTCCACAACATATTGTGGTAGTTCCTCATGCTGTTCTGCCATAAGCTTGATAGCGTCGATGGACAGTTGTACTTCTTCTTTACTCTTCCAAGTCATGTGAAATACCCCATTTCATATCCTGATAAACAAGATGTTACTATATTTTCCTTATCATGTATAGGTGAAATCGGTCGTCATAATCTTGTTTTTTTCGCTTTTAGTGGAGTACGTTATGCCAGATTCGATCATGTTTGTCTTCTTCAATAATTTCTTCTTCTTCGATAATATCCCAAGCTAAGCGAATCTCTAGTCCTTGATGTTCACCACGGCGAAACTTTACGGATAATAAAAATTCTTCTGGAATTTCTACTTTGGCATCGCCAACACGAAAAGCCCCATTTTCTAGTTGCTTGATAATCGAACGTAAGCTTTTTATTGCATCTTCTCTATTTGCGACAATAGCTCTACTCACCTTACTATCTCCTTCCTAGCTTCTTTATTCTTTAGTATGGAAGAGAAGAAAGAAAGCTATGAATCAAAAGGCAAATAAAAAAAGACTCAGTGTAAGTTCACTGAATCTTCCATAGTCTTTATTTTCATCTTCTTTTATTTAATTCCTGCGCTAGGTCGGAAAGCTCAATATTTTGATGACGCAATAGCACTAAGAGGTGATAAAGAAGATCGCAACTTTCATAGATTAGTTCTTCTGCTTCGTTGTTTTTCGAAGCAATAATCACTTCAGCCGCTTCTTCGCCAATTTTTTTGAGTATCTTATCTTGACCTTTAGTAAAAAGGTAGGTTGTATAAGAACCTTCAGGCATCTCTTCTTTACGTTGAGCAATAACTTGACTGAGACCTGCTAGGACTTCTCCAAGCTCAGCCTTTTGATCTTGAGTCGCTTGCTCCGTTACTTCTGTGCTCATAGGCTGAGAGGAGTCTACAGGTCGGAAGCAAGAGCGTATTCCTTCGTGACAGGCAACTCCCACTTGTTCTACTTGAAAAAGTAGAGCATCGCCATCGCAATCGATTTCCATTGATTTTACAATTTGAATATGGCCGGAAGTTTCACCTTTATGCCACAAAGATTGACGACTACGACTATAAAAGTAAGTTTGTCCTGTCTCGATAGTTTTTTCTAGAGATTCTTGATTCATATAAGCTACCATCAAAACTCGTCCATCCTGGTAGTCTTGAATAATAGCTGTAACGAGTCCCTGAGGGTCGTATTTTACTTTTTCTAGCTTCTCTTTGGCTATCTTTAGCGGTGCCATCGTCGTACAGGCACTCCTCTCTCTTCTAAGAAGGCCTTTGATTCTCGAATCGTATATTCCTTGTAATGGAAAATTGAAGCGGCCAGCGCCGCATCAGCTTTTCCTTCTGTTAGTCCTTCATAGATATGTTCCAAATTACCTACACCACCTGAAGCTATGACAGGAATAGTAAGAGCTTCACTGATGGTGCGACATAGGGCAATATCGTAGCCATCTTTGGTGCCGTCACAATCCATACTAGTCAGTAGAATTTCTCCTGCACCTAAGCTTTCTACTTTTTGAGCCCATTCGAGAACATCTAAGCCAGTTGGTGTTCGTCCTCCATGGATGTAGACTTCCCAACCTTCTGTAGTCTCTCCTGCTTCGTTACGGCGTCTCCGAGCATCAATAGCTACTACTATACATTGAGTGCCAAATTTCTTCGCACTTTCTTCGATTAACTCTGGTGTCTGTACAGCCGATGTGTTTAATGAAACCTTATCAGCGCCAGCTTTGAGCATTTCTCGAATATCTTCTACTGTACGAAGACCACCGCCGACAGTAAAAGGGATAAAAACTTCTTCTGCAGTGCGACGAACCACATCTAGCATAATAGCGCGACCATCAGAAGAAGCAGTAATATCTAGAAAAACTAATTCATCAGCGCCTTCTCGATCATAAAGAGCCGCTAACTCTACAGGATCACCAGCATCACGAAGATTGACAAAGTTGGTTCCTTTGACGACACGCCCTGCATGAACATCCAAGCAGGGAATGATTCGCTTCGTTAGCATACCTCTTTCCCCCCGGCGATAGCTGAACGGGCAACTTTAATCGCCTCAGGTAAGTTTATCGAACCTGTGTAAATGGATTTACCAAGAATTGCACCTTCTATGCCGTCAGAATGAAGAGCCGCCGCTTCTTTTACATCATCAATAGTGGCGAAGCCACCAGAGGCGATGAACTTTAAGCCTGTTTTTCTAGCCAGATCGGCTGTAGCTTTCAAGTTTGGACCTTCCATAGTGCCATCTTTGGAAATGTCTGTATATATAACACGAGTAGCACCTAGTTTTTTCATTTCTACAGCTAGTTCTAAAGCTGTCACTTCTGACGTACCAGCCCAACCATCTGTGGCAACCCAACCGTCACGAGCGTCTAAGCCCAAAACGATACGGGAGCCGTATTTTTCACAGGCTGTCGCAAAAAGATCGGGGTTCTTAAGAGCCGCCGTACCCAAAATAATTCGAGAAACACCAAGGTTTAAGTACTTATCAATAGTGGCCATATCACGAATGCCCCCACCAATTTGAACAGCCACAGTAAGGTTATCTAAAATCGCCTTAATAGCCGTCATATTCTGGGGGACGCCTTCAAAAGCACCATCAAGATCGACAAGATGAATCATCTGCGCTCCCTGCGCTTGCCAAGCCATAGCTTGAGACACCGGATCATCGTTATAAACAGTTGCTTCCGTCATACGTCCTTGGTAAAGACGGACACAGCGACCTTCTTTTAAATCAATAGCTGGAAAAATTATCATTGTTCTACCTGCCTTCCAAAGTTCTGTAAAATCTTTAGACCCAGGTCACTAGACTTTTCAGGGTGAAACTGTGCACCAAATATATGATCTCGTCCTGCAATGGCACAAAAATCAAAGCCATAATCAGCCGTTGCAATAATCAAAGAAGGATCAGCTGGATCAACATAATAAGAGTGAACAAAGTAAAACTCCGACTGAGAAGGTACACCTTCTAACAAAGGACTTGCTTGACGAATCGTCAGCTGATTCCAACCCATATGAGGTACCTTCAACCCAGGAGGCAAACGACGAACCCGCCCTGGAAAAATGGACAACCCCTTATGAAGGCCTCCCTCTTCACTCTCTTCAAACATCAACTGATAACCTAAGCAAATGCCCATGAAAGGCTTTCCTTGTTCTATTACCTGATCAATAGCAGGAATTAACTTACTCTCTCGCAAATTCTCCATGGCATCAGCAAAAGCACCTACACCAGGTAATATAACAGCTTTAGCAGAAACAACTTGCTCCGGATCACTAGTTATAAAGCCATTGTAACCTACTTTTTCTAAACCTTTCTGCACACTCCGCAGATTACCCATACCGTAATCAATAATCGCAATCATTGTTCGTACTCGCCTCCTTTTTTCACCCGGTCCGGCTTGGTCTAGCTGAAGAAAAGTGCCCCTAATTACTTGACACTAATAAGCATATTAAGCTTACAGCACTTCCTTCGTAGAAGGTATCTTATCAAGGCTTCTCGGATCAAGAGCCACAGCTTGCTTTAAGGCTCGTCCTAAACCTTTGAAGATAGCCTCGATGATGTGATGGCCATTGCCACCTTCTAGCAGGTGAATATGCAAGTTCATAGCACCATGATTAACGAGACCGCGGAAAAATTCTTCCACTAGTTCTGTTTCCAGAGTACCTACTCGCTCTACAGGTATGGTTACTTTATAGACTAAGTAAGGTCGACCGCTTAAGTCAAGACAAATTCGCACTAGTGTTTCGTCCATAGGTACATAAGCGTGACCGTAGCGAGTGATACCTTTTTTCTCGCCTAAAGCTTTTAAGATAAGATTGCCAAGACAGATGCCTAGATCTTCTACAGTGTGATGGTTGTCCACTTCTAAATCGCCTTGACAAGTTAGATTGATATCGAGCTGACCATGGCGTGCTAAAAGCGTAAGCATATGATCGAGAAAGCCAATACCAGAGGATCCTGTAAAGCGACCTGATCCGTCTAGGTTGATTTCCATAGCGATGTCTGTTTCAGCCGTTTTTCTGCTGTACTTTGCTATTCTTTGTTCTATTTTCATAGAGCCCACCTCTTTTGAAGCGGATCATATATTTCCTCTAAAGCTTGAAGTAGTTTATCATTTTCTGACGGTTCACCAATTGTAATGCGCAAAGTTCCATTAAGACTAGGTGCACCGCCTAGCTTACGCACCAAAAGAGCACGGTCTAATAAAGCTTGATGAATGGTCTGACTCAACTTAACCTGTTCTTCTTCTGTCTCTGCAAAGGGACGCAAGAAGACATAGTTAGCATCAGTAGGATAGACTTGCCAAGGAAAAGGCTTTAGAAGTGGCAATAGCCGCTCCCTTTCCGCTAGAATCGCTCTAAGTTGCTCTTGAAAAGCCTCTAATTCCTCTAAAGCAATTACGGCAGCTCTTTGAGAGAAAGCGTTAACGTTAAAAGGTTGGCGAACTTTGTGCATCTCCCGAATGATTTCCTGCGATGCCATAGTATATCCAACGCGCAAGCCTGCCAATCCGAAGGCTTTGGAAAAGGTACGTAAAATAACCAAGTTGGGAAATTCCTGTAGACGGCTGACTAGGCTTTTTCCCGAAAATTCATAGTAAGCTTCGTCAACTATAACGAGCTTATCAGTGCCTTCTAAGACAGCGATAATATCTTCTTCGGCAAAACAATTACCAGTAGGGTTATTAGGGTTACAAATCACAATGACCCTTGATTCCTCTTGAGCCGCCGCCGCTAAAAGGCCAGCAACATCAAGTCGGTAAGTTCCCTCTTCTTCCTTTAAGGGTACATCTATTACCTGTCCACCTACATATCTTGTAGCCATGCCATACATGACAAAAGTAGGATGAGAAATTACCGTAGCCAGTCCAGGTCCTCCGAAAGTGAGCAAAATTAACTGAATAGCTTCGTCAGAACCATTAGATACCAAGATTTCTTCAGCTGACCTTCCTGTATAGTCACATAAAGCTTGACGCAATTCTTTGGCTTCTGAGTCAGGGTAGCGGGTAAAAGGATAGGTCGCTATATCTTCTTGTAACCTTTTGGCAAAAGATTGAGGCCAAGGAAAAGGGTTTTCATTGGCATCTAACTTAGCACCATCAGGGTAGACCTTAGCTTGATAAGGAACCATATCTCTTATATCTTGTCGAGCCCATTTTAGAGGGCCTTTCATTTCCATGCAATTATCACTTCTTTCTATGGACCACTGCTACTATAGGAGCTACTTCTTAAGGCGCACCGCTATAGCATTAGCGTGAGCATCTAAGCCTTCTACTTTAGCTAAGGCCATAATATCTTCAGCAGTATTATAAAAACGCTCTCGCGAGTAGGCGATAACACTTGTCTTTTTCATAAATGTATCGACGTTTAAGGGTGAGTAAAAACGAGCTGTCCCTCCTGTCGGAAGAACATGGTTAGGACCTGCATAGTAATCACCTACAGGTTCAGGAGAATACGGACCGACAAAGATAGCACCAGCGTGGGTCAGTTTGCCTAGAAGACTAAAGGGCTCAGCAGTCAAAACTTCTAAGTGTTCTGGTGCATAGAGGTTAGATACATGACAAGCTTCTTCTAGATCTTTGACTATAATAATTGCACCATTGTCGCGAAGTGCTTGAGCCATCAAGTCTTTTCTCGACAAGGTTGCCATCTGAGTTTCGATTTCCTTCTGCACAGCTGTAGCTAATTCAAGAGAAGGTGTCACCAAAATGGCGGCGGCCCGCACATCATGTTCTACTTGTGAGAGAAAATCTGCTGCCACATAAGCTGGGGAAGCTGTATCATCTGCAATTACAAGAATCTCAGAAGGACCAGCTAGCATGTCAATATCAACAGTGCCGTAGACTTGCTTCTTCGCTAAAGTAACATAAATATTTCCAGGCCCCGTAATCTTGTCGACCTTCTCCATACCTATACCAAAAGCTAGGGCGGCAACAGCTTGAGCACCGCCCATGCGATAAATTTCTGTTACTCCAGACTCTGCCGCCGCTACAAGCGTATAAGGGTTAATCGAGCCATCTTTGCCTGGTGGTGTAGCCATAACAATGCTTTTTACCCCGGCGACTTGTGCTGGAATAGCGTTCATGAGTACTGAAGAAGGATAAGAGGCAAGACCGCCAGGTACATAAATACCCACGCGATCGAGAGGACGAATTAGTTGTCCAAGCATGGTGCCATCACTTTCTGGTTCTATCCAGGAAGGTCGCATTTGCTTTTCGTGAAACTTTCTTATGTTTTCACAAGCACGGCGTAGTGCTGCTAGTACAGTAGCATCTACTTCTCCATAAGCTCTTTCGATTTCTTCTGCACTAATAGCAAAGTTATCTTCCCTTACATCAGCACCATCAAAGCGTTTAGTATAAGCAAAGAGGGCCGCTGTGCCTTCACGACGTACTTTGTCAATTACTTCTGCTACTTGTCCGGCTACTTGATCATCATCGTTGCTTTTTTTCTGAAGTAGCTCATCAGCTTCTGCAGATGGATAGTGCAGTACTTTCACCATTAAGAACGGACCTCCTTGTCTTTGACATTACGGCGTACCTCTTCTATTAAAGGCTGGATGCGACTGTGCTTGAGTCGATAAGATACTCTATTAGCTACCATACGTGCAGTGGCACTGAAGATATCTTCTATAGCTACAAGTTGATTCTCCCGTAGTGTTCGTCCTGTGGAAACAATGTCTACAATCATATCAGCAAGACCTACAGCAGGAGCTAATTCAATATTGCCGTGAAGCTTAATTACTTCCACTTGCATACCTCGCTGGCGGAAGTAGTTTTCTGCTACGTTAGGAAACTTCGTAGCAACACGGCGATGATTAAATTGACTGATGTCACGTCCATGAGCTGTCACTTCTGGTAAGGCAACAACAAAGCGACAGTAGCCAAAGCGCAAGTCAACAAGCTCCATTAAATCTTTGTCTTGTTCAACAATCGTATCTTTGCCTACAATACCTAAGTCAGCGGCACCATATTCTACAAAGGTCGGAATGTCCGTGGGACGACAGATGATATATTTAAGACCTGCTTTTTCATTAGTAAAAACCATTTTACGGCTATCTTCTTTTAAGCCATCAACACAAAGACCTGCTTCTGCCAGTATATCGACGGCATCACCATATAGCTTACCTTTTGGCAAAGCAATAGTCAGTAAGTTTCTCATGGTCAGGCCTCCTTCTTAACGTCATCAGCGTCTTCCCTTGGTGATAAGGCAAAGTAAATTATATCTGCAATACCTCGTTCACGACCATAAGCTTTCAATGCTTCTTCTTGTCGACCTAAGACGTCAACTTCTACTCTAAAGCCTCTTGCTCGTAATCGTGCCGCCTTGGCAAAAATTTCAACAAGATCGTCGCCACCAAGTAGAACATCTGGTTTGGTATGGGTTTTTGGTTGTTGGTTGCGAGAAAGCGCTAGCAACACTCGATCTAATCCAATGGCAAAGCCTGTAGCAGGGCAATCATAGCCTACTTGGGATAAAAGTCGATCGTAACGGCCGCCACCGCAGATTGGAAAGCCTAAGCCTACTGTATATCCTTCAAAAACGATACCCGTATAGTAATCAAAACCACGTAGCACTCCCAGATCAAAAGCTACATATTCTTCAACACCATAAAGGCAAAGAGCTGAGTAAACTTGATGTAGATTCTCTAAGCCTTGGCGTGCTTTTTCATTTACTGCTAAAATTGAAGCTTCTTCTAAAGCTTCTTTGCCACCGTGAAAAGTAGGTAGACGCAGAAGTAGCTCCGCTTGCTCTAAGTTAAGATGATGGTTTTGTAAAAATTCTTCTAAACTAACAAAATCTTTTTTGGCTACGAGATCACGAATCTTGCTTTTGTCTTCTGGCGATAGAGGCAATTCATCCATAATTCCATTAAAGACTTCTATCTGTCCAATAGAAATCTGGAATTCTTCAAGACCTGACTGACGCAAGGCTTCCACAGCTAGCGCTATAACTTCAGCATCTGCTAAAGGACTAGATGCTCCAATAAGCTCTACGCCAGATTGAAAAATTTCACGCTGACGACCTGCTTGAGGTTCATCATAGCGAAATACGTTGGCGCCATAAAAAAGCCTTTGAGGCAACGTATCTTTGTACAAGCGAGAGGCCATAAGTCTGGCGATAGGCGTAGTCATTTCAGGACGCAAGACCATAATATGTCCTTTGCGGTCAAAAAACTGAAATAGTCTCCCAGCCATCTCTTCTCCTGTGTCAATCGTCAGGACATCAAGATACTCCACCGTTGGTGTCATTACTTCTTCATAACTCCATGACGTATAAAGCTGAGCCCACTTATTCTCTAGAACTCTTCTTAATTGGGCCTCTCCTGGCAGAAAATCCCTCATCCCCGCTGGAATAGGCAACAGGCTACGATCTTTGGCCATAATGACGCCAATACCTCCTCAATATAATCCACTTAATATGTCTATAAATAATTCTATGGGTAAATTCCCGTTTCTACACTTACTCTTTTAATACATCACTTCATCTAGGTAAAGTGTTGTGTTAAATCTATCATGACTTTTTAAAACCTGTCAACGACTTTTTTTCTTTTCTCTTAACCGTTGCAACAGCAGTTTGTACCCGTCTGCTCCATAATTAAGAGACCGCTTGACCCGCGATATAGTAGCTGGACTAGCTCCCGTTTCTTCAGCAATGTTAATGTAGGTGCAATCTTGTTCTAGCATTTTGGCAACTTCTAACCGCTGTCCCAGTGCTTTAAGTTCAGCTACTGTACATAAGTCTTCAAAAAAACGATAACACTCTTCTATATTTTCAAGCTCCAAAATAGCTTCAAAGAGACGATCTAGCGATTCTTCTTGTAGTTTAGAGGCTGTCACGGGGCTACCTCCTATCCTTGGGCTCACTCTTATTAATAGTATAAATTCCTGCTCATAGTCATAGCAACTATAGATTTCATTTCACAAATAATTAATGCCAGTTGAGACATCCTATAAGTCTTTGTTATACTATTGTTAGCTTCTAGCATCTTAAGAAAGGCAGGAATTCATTTGTTTACTTTTGGATATTTTTTGAGCCCTGCACAATGGCTTCTCGTCGTTGCTCTTGTGTTGATCTTTTTTGGTGCCAAAAGATTACCTGAAATCGGACGAGCTCTTGGTAAGAGCTTGAAAGAGTTTAAAGAAGAAGTCACACCAGAAAAAACACCAGGTGATAAAGCCAAAGAAGTAGAAGCTCGTGTTGTTGATGAAGAAAAGAAAGAGTCTAATAAGTAGTTTTTTTATTTTTGGTTAATTCTTTGCCAAGTGATAAAAAAGCCTCTTCACCTTTTTGGGGTGAAGAGGCTTTTTTTCTTTACGTAGCTTTCTATACTTTTGGTAACTTTTCCAAACTTTTGTTTAATGCTTCATCAGAGTGAGCGATATCTTCTAGTTTGCCACCAAAGTAAGCATCATATGAACCGAGGTCGAAGAGACCGTGTCCTGATAGGCAGAAGAGAATTGTCTTCTCTTCCCCTGCTTCTTTGGCTTTATTTGCTTCTGCAATGGCTGAAGCGATGGCATGTGCCGACTCTGGCGCTGGTACGATACCTTCTGTGCGAGCGAATGTAAGCGCTGATTCGAAGATAGTCTTTTGACCATAAGATTGAGCTTCAATAAAGCCATCGTAAAAGAGTCGGCTAACTAATGGTGATTCACCGTGATAGCGTAGGCCACCAGCATGAATGCCAGGAGGCATGAAGTCACTACCTAGTGTGTACATCTTCATAATAGGTGTTAGTTTGGCTGTATCACCAAAGTCATAGGCAAAAGTACCTTTTGTTAAGGTAGGACAGGCATCAGGTTCAACTGCTACAAAGCGTGTCTTTTTGCCTTGGAACATCTCGGGCATGAAGGGGAAGGCTATGCCAGCAAAGTTACTGCCACCACCACAAGAGCCAATAACAATATCAGGGTATTCATCAACTTGAGCTAACTGGGCTTTAGCCTCTAGACCGATAATACTCTGGTGTAAGATGACGTGGTTTAAGACACTTCCTAAGGCGTACTTAGTATCTTCACGAGACACAGCATCTTCTACAGCTTCGGAGATAGCAATACCTAAACTTCCTGTGGAGCCAGGATTTTCTTCTAAGATCTGACGACCTGCTGATGTGCGATTAGAAGGTGACGGAATAACTTCAGCTTCATATATTTGCATAAATGATTTACGGTATGGTTTCTGTTCATAAGAAACTTTAACCATATAAACAGTACAGTCAATGTCAAAGAATTTACAAGCTAAGGACAGAGCACTGCCCCATTGTCCTGCACCTGTCTCAGTTGAAAGCCTTTTGATACCTGCTTCTTTGTTGTAATAGGCTTGCGGTATTGATGTGTTAAGCTTATGGCTTCCTGCAGGGCTCGTACCTTCGTATTTGTAATAAATTTTAGCTGGTGTATCAAGCAACTTCTCTAGCTGTGTGGCCCGATAAACTGGCGTTGGGCGCCACATTTTATATAGCTCACGAACTTCTTCTGGAATTTCAATCCAGCGTTCCGTGGAAACTTCTTGCTTAATCAGTTCCATAGGAAAGATAGGTGCTAGATCTTCAGGTGCGATAGGCTTTAAGGTTTGTGGATTCAACGGTGGATCTAAGGGGTTTGGTAAGTCTGCTTGAATGTTATACCAAGCCTCTGGTATGGATTTTTCTTCAAGTATGATCTTTTTGGAATGAGGTAAACTCATGCTCAACTCTCCTCTCCTATCTGAGCCGTCTATGCTTCATTTTATATTAGGATGCACCTTTACATTGTAAGCTTAAACAGTTCCATGAGACAAGCCTAAAAATGGCTAATCTTTTTTCCGATTCCAGCGCAAACCATGTCTAAAGAGATGGAAGGTTTTGTCTATAATTGTATCCATGCCTTCTGCTGGATCGACTTTTTCTTTCTCGCTACTATTGGACTCTTCACTTTTCGTATCATTTTCCTGCTCTCTTACTTTGCTCTCTTCTTGTAAGGACTTCTGCAATAAATCTTTTTTACCCATTTCTTTTTCTAAGTTATCTAGTTTTTTTCTTTGCTTCTCCCGTAGCTCTTCAGAGTGTATAAGTCGCTCTTTTACTTGTTCAAGCTCTTCTTGCAAAGTTGCCATAGCGATAGGTGAGTAGGTGTTCAGTAGTTCCTGCAATCTTTTTACTTCTCTTTGTAGTCGCTCTATTTCTTCTTGTACTAAGATATCGTAAATTTCTTCGTATAAGCGAGCTTGACCTAATACAAGTTCTTCTTCCTGCTCTAGTTCTTCGCTCCCTGCTTCTTCACCATCAAGAGCAGTTCTAAAGCCTAGCCTACCTCGCAGTTCTCTGTTTTCCTGTTCTAGAATGAATAGAAACTCGGCTAACTGTTCACGACGTTCTTCGGAGCGATCTAGTTCTTGTGCTAGGGCCGTTTTTTCTTTCTTTATATCTTCCATAAGTAGTGGTGATGAAGCTTCTACTTTTTTTTGTAAGCTTTTGTTTTCAGCTAGAAGTCGCTCACGTTCTTCTTCTAGTAATGTTCTACGAAACTCTTCCTGTCTTCGGATTTTTTCTATTTCTTTATCCTGATCAACAGGCTCTTCCTTTACAAGCCCTCCAGCTTCTAGCAAAGCTAACTTGCGCTGTAAATCGTCTCGTTCCTGCTCTACTAGTAGCAGTTGTTGATCAATGATACGCCGTCGCTCTTCTCCTTTTTTTAGTTCTTTATCTTTAACTTCTAGCTTGTCTTCTAAGTCTGTTACTTTTTGAGGCCCTAATGTAGCTACTGTTTCTTGTAGCGCTTCGTTTTCTCGCCGTAGACGACTAATTTCTCCTACTAGCCGCGTACGGTCTTTTTCTGCTTGAACTGTAACGGCTTCGCGTAGGCGAGCTTTATCTTTCGGACCTTTCCATACTTGCCAGCAATGACCGATAAGTTCTTGTGACGCTTTGACGGGACTTTCCAGCCACTTGTCAACCCAGCCATAAGCAAAAGGCCGTAGACGATCCTGAGGCTGTATTAAATATGTATAGAGAGTCGTTTTTTTCAGGGCTTGTAGTATTACAGGCTCATCAAAAAGCAGGACATTATCGTCTTCCTGTTGCAAAAGCAGAAGAAAATCGCCTCCTCTTTGGGAAGCTTTTTCTACGGCTACTGCTACTTCTGTTGCTTCGTTCATGTTGATATGATTTTCAGTGATAATGAAGCGGCGTCCTTTGTGGAATAGGTGGCGCAGTTGTGGTAAAAAGCTGTTGTTCTTGCTCGCGATCAACTCTATTTTGACAGAACCACGACTGCTATCAATAGGCCATTTTCTTTCTCTTTGCCAACCTACTAGGCCTTTTTGGGATAGTTTTCTTGCTTTTTCTATTCTTGATAGTTCTTTTGTTGATGGGAATTCTATTTCCTTAACTTGTAGCCATTCTAACCGTTTGCCTTGTTTTGTTGAGGGCCAGAGTACGGGGTGTCCTTTAGCTATAATAACCATTCGAGGTTTGCATTTTTTGGCTAGAGCTTCTGGTACCATCCAGAACATACTTCGCCCTTCACTATCTCGAACAAGCCATAGATAAGCAGGCCCTACAGGATTTCGCTCTGGTAAAAGCTCTGCCTTGAGGGTGATTTCCATTTGTTTTAAGGACTCTTTAGATTCTTTCTCTAAGATACGATTCATACTATCCAAAAAGCTACGTACTGTCATTGGTTCAGACATTTTTTTCATCCACCTTTTTGACCATGACATGTGGATTCGTAAAGACTACTATATTTTCCTGTTTATTAGTTGGTAACTCTTCAACTATCCATACTAGTCCCTTGCATTAACTCTACCATATCTTTTACTTGTTCTAGCAAAACATCCATATTATCTTCTACTACAGGACTTAAGCCAAAGCCTAAGTCGATTCTTTCCGGTTCCATACCAATTAGCCAACCTTTGATCATTTTACCTTTTTTGCGATAGCGAGCTATTAGGTGAAGTAAGGTTACTCCATGCAAAGACTTAGACCACTCTGTTTCTTCCAACTCGTTTAACGGAACTAGATAGATTGTACCAGGCTCACAAGGTCCTATTAAAGCATCTATAATGATAACTTGCCACGAGGACAGGCATTCTTGCAGTCCATACCAAGCATCTGTTTCTGCCTTGATTAGTGACAAGTCTGAGTTCCACCATTCTTGTTCTTCATCGCTTTGTAAGTCTTCTTCTAGCCTTTCAACAGCATAGACGCCAAGACCATCATCCTGACAAAGTACATTGCCCAGGCCGATTACTTTGATGATTCTTTGGCTCAGAAAAAATCCCTCCTTACAATATGGTCATTCTTTTTCTCCCTTTGGCACTATAAACATGAGTTGCACAGGATATGCAGGGGTCAAAAGAACGAACAATTCGCCCTATTTCTACGGGGTGATCAAGATTCTCTATTCTTGTACCGATAAGAGCTTCTTCAACAGGTCCTCTTTTTCCTCGTTCATCTTGTGGAGAAAGATTCCAAGCTGACGGTGTTATAACCTGATAGTGAGAAAGCATCGCTTCTCGGATAGTAAGCCAATGACCGAGAGTTCCTCTCGTTGTATCAGTTAGTCCAATACCCTTACTGCGACTGGGGATTGGATAAACTTCTTGAGGTGCTCTGTTTAACTCTACTTTGTCTAACAGTTTTTCCATGACTATGATAATTTGCAAAACTTCAAGTACCCGCGCGATAGTGCGGTCCATCATGGAGATCTGATTAGGATATTGACCGCTTATAATTAGTCTCGCTAGAGGTCCTACTTCACAGGGATAGCCTTGATAGCGAGGTGCTTTGGACCAGCTGTAGGCTTTTTCTTTTTCTAAATCGGGAATAGTCTTCCCTTCCATAGGTACTTCTACTTTTCCTTCATACCACGCATAAGTTAAAGATTCTGTAATCTTTTGTTTATCAACTTGCTTCTTTTCACCTTTATAAGGCAAAAAGGCCTCTTCTACATAGTGAGGTTTCTGTTCAGGATAATCAGCAAAAAGTCCAAAGCTTAATAGATGGCCAGGTCCTTGCCCCATCTGAAAATAATCTTCATAATAATGAGCTAATGTATAAACATCATGGAGCATTTTTTCAAGTGCAAAGCTTTTTATTTTCTTTAATAGGGAGCGAAATTTGCTAATCTTATCAATAGTGGGATGAACAGTCAAGCCTCCCACGAAGATACCGTGATCGTGAGGCGCTTTGCCGCCAAAGATTGCAATCATCTCATGAGCTAGGCGACTTATCTCAAAGGCTTGAAAATAATTTGCTACCAGTAATTCATTTATTTTCGGTGGAAACCTATAATCTCTACTATTTTCATATAAGCATTGCTTTTGCGGTAATTTTATAAAATCAGGAAGTGTATATAGGTAAAAGTGCCGAAGATGGTTTTGTAAGAATTCACAACTGTGAACAAGATCTCGTAGAGTTCGCCCCTGCTCTGTAACAGTTACTTGTAAGGCTTCTTCTAAAGCTAATGAAGAGGCTACAGAATGAGCGGTAGAGCATATGCCACAGATGCGCTGTGTAAAATAGATAGCATCAAGAGGATCTCTTCCTTGAAGCATTAATTCAAAACCACGAAATAAAAGACTACTACTTTTAGCTTCTATAATGGTATGGCCTTCAATCTGTACTTCCAGTTCTAAAAAGCCGCTCATTCTAGTGAGCGGACTTATTTTTTTTTGGATGGCCAATTATGTTGCCCCCTTTTTTCCATCCCTCTTGCTCTCTGAGCATACTGCACAAAAGGTGCCGTTCCATCGGGAAAGGTGGGATGAGCACAACCAATGCAAGGTGTATTAGCACCTACAGGCCAGTTTAGATAGCTATTCCATTGTCGTGTGGGACAATCTGTTTTGGTAATAGGACCTCTACAGCCTAAAGCGATCATGCAAGTCTGTTCACCTAGGCGCTCTGCAAAAATTCTATTTTCAAAAAAAGAACGTCGTTCACAATTATCATGAATAGTAATCCCGTAAAACAAAATCGGTCGATTCTCGCTGTCTAAAACAGGTGCTTGCCCATATAGCATGAAGTGCGCCAAAGTACCAATAAACCAGTCAGGGTGACAGGGACAACCTAGCAGTTGAACTATGTCTTGACGCATTGTTTGTAGAGCTTTAGCTACACTTACTGAACCACTGGGGTTGGGACGGCTAGCAGAAATCCCCCCATAAGTGGCACAAGTACCTACAGCAATGATGGAGCTAGCCCGTTGCCCAAAATATTGAATTGCCTCTTGGGCAGAGATAGGCTTACCCTGGTAACGTCCAATAATATTGTAGCGCTGATCTTGCATCGCTACAGCACCTTCTACAGCAAGAATAAATTCTTCTTCAGCTGAGGCAAATAGTTGTGCCATCGCCGCTTCTCCTTCTGCTGTCATCAAACTGTTGTTATAGCAGAGATCAATATGATTCATTAATAATTCTTCTAGTTCAGGATCGATACCATTTAGAAGGGAGATAATATTGCCTGAACAACCTGTTAATTCAAGCCATATCAGCTTAAGTTTCTTTCTTTTTTCTCCCTGCTTAATACTACTTCTTGCTTTTACTTTCCATTTTTCAATCAATTCTTCTACTGCTTTTGCACCTTTTTCCATTCTTTTCTGGGGCGAACTAGTGGATAGAGGAACTTTCAATTTTTTCCCTCCTTCCTGTCAGCTAAGACGACCGACTCGAGGCAAGCCTTCTAGAATGTCTCTTCTTCCACTATGACAGCGTCCAAAAGGCTCTGTTAAATCTCTTCCCGCCAAAAGACGGAAGTGGGTTGCCCCTTCCCAAGTTGCCTCTTCTGTTACGTCATAGATAACATTGTCGACGGCTACATAAGCCCGTCGTCCTGCTTTTCCATCGTATTGGGCAAGCTCGGTAAGTGATAAAGTTATCTCCTGAGACTTCAATCGCTTTCGAGCTTGGCGAAAAAACTTTTTCCACACCCTTTGATCACCTCTATAGACTATACTTACGTTTTTTGAACTTTAGCTCTTTTAGGCAAGAAAAAAAGCACCCTTTTGTCTAGGATGCTTACATTGTTATGGCCTTCTATGTTCTTGTTAGCCTTTATTTTTCGAACCTTTATTTTCGCCTCTACTCTATTTGCGGCTCTAAAAGTAAAGCAAAAAACTATGCATCCTGTTGGCTTCTAGATCCGAAGTAAAAAAAGATGAGAGGCACTATAGTAATGATAGCACATAAAAGATACATAGCAGACAATCCGTAGAACTCAGAAAAGATACCCAAGGTGATCGACCCAAAACCAATACCTAGATCGAAGGCACTGAAAATAGTTCCATTAGTAGCGCCACGACGGTGAGGCTCTACTCGATTAATAGCAATGGCTACAACAGAAGGCTGTACAATACCAAAACCTAAACCCATGAACAGAGCTGATAAGATAAACAGACTCATACCCTGAGCCATGTAAAGTAGAAGAAAAGAAACTACAATGCTGATAAAGCCTAAGGCCATAATTCTATTAGGTCCTTCGCGATCGAAAATCTTACCTGCAATCGGTCGCACAACCATGAGCGCAAGAGCGTAGGCAAGAAAATAGCTACCAGCGTTGATGATTCCAATGTTGTTACCAAAAAGAGTGATAAAAGAAACGATGCCACCATACACAAAAGCCGTAAAGAACATGATGGCTGATAAAGCAAGGACACGACGTTCATAAAAGCTATCGAGGGAGATTTTTTTTATGTTTTTCTGCTCCCTATTCTCTTTATGTTCTTCCTCATAGGTCATAGCTATAACTGCCACAAAGGCAAATAGAGCCAGAGCAACAGCGGCCGAGAATAAGATAGAAAAGCCAGCAAAATCTAGAATATATAAACCGAGAGCAGGCCCAATTGCCATAGCCAAAGTATTAGAGAGACCATAGTAGCCAAGCCCTTCACCGCGTCGTTTCGGTGGGATCACATCAGCCGCTACAGTTCCCGTACCAGTTGTTGTAACACCCCAAGTTAAACCGTGTAGCGCTCGCAGTATAAATAAAGCGGCTATTGCTGTGACCAAGTGATAAGCCGCCGTGGCAAGAGCAAAAAGAAGGAGAGCCGTAAGTAATAATTTTTTACGGCTCCATTGATCTAGTAGATAACCAGCAAAAGGTCTTACAAGTACGGCTGTTAGAGATAGAATTCCAATAATATAACCAACATGACTTTCATTTCCCTGTAATACTTCTGTAATAAAAATAGGCAAGGTAGGTAGCAAAAAGTAAAAGCTTGTAAACATAAACAAGTTGGCTAGACATATTAAAATAAAATTGCGGGTCCAGAGCTTTTCAGATTGCAACATATAAAAGCATTGACTCCTTTGTAATTAGACTCTTGTAAGCACTAGCTAAGTGCTTGTACCGTCTAGCTCATTATAGCACAAAAGCAAGGCTTTTTACTGATGACGTAAGGCTTCAATAGGATCAAGTGCTGAGGCTTTGCTCGCTGGATAAACACCAAAAATCAAACCAACAAGGAAAGAAAAGAAGAAAGCATATAAGATTGGAGTTATAGAAATAAGAGTTGACAAAGGCGTAAAGTAATCAATAATTTTCGAAAGAGTTAGACCAAAGAAAATGCCCATTAAGCCGCCTATGAGACTAAGTGTAACAGCTTCAATAATAAACTGCTGCATTATGGCACTTCTAGTTGCACCTATGGCCTTACGAATACCTATTTCTCTTGTTCGCTCAGTCACAGAGACAAGCATAATGTTCATAATACCTATACCACCAACAAAAAGTGAGATAGCGGCAATGCCAGCCAACAATCCTGTCATCAGCTTGCCAATCTCTTCGGCAGTACTCAAAATTTGTGACTGCGAGCTAATCTGAAAATAAGTGTTTTCCGTAGATGAAACATTACGTTGTACCTTCAAGATTTTTTCTACTTCTTCATGAGCTTGATCCATCAAATCGGCAGAGCGTGCCGATAAGTAGATAGCATTAATCTCTTGGATCTGAAAAAGTCGATCCATTGCTGTAGTAATTGGAATAATAACGCGGTCATCTTGATTAGCATAGCCTTGATTGCCTTGTTTTTCTAAAATCCCAATGACTGTAAAAGGTGTCTGATTAATCTCTATAACCTGGCCAATTCCTTTGCTATTAGACTCAAAAAACTTTTCTGCTACTGTTGCACCAAGTACAACTACATTTTGTTGTCGCCTTGCTTCTAAACGATTAAAAAATCGACCTTCATCTACTACGCTATTGCGTACTTCAATATACTCAGAACTAGTGCCTTCTACGACTGTTGTCCAATTTTCATTGTGCCAAACAACCTGACCTTGTCGTCTAACTTGTGGTGCTACGGCATCAATAGATTCTAGACGACTCAGGGCGGCTGAGTCTTCTAAGGTAAGTCTATTAAGCTCTTCAGCTCGCTCCCTTTGGTCAGGTGGAACAGCTCCTGGAGTAACAATAAGCAAATTACTACCTAGGCTTTCAATGCTAGCCGTAATGCGAGATGAGGTGCCTTGTCCTAGTGCAACGAGAGCTATGACAGCGGCAACGCCAATCATTATCCCTAAAGTTGTTAAAAAAGAGCGCAGTTTGTTAGCTTTCAAACTGCGCAAAGATAGTAATAGAGATTCTGTAAAATTCAAGGGCCTCACCTCTTATTATCATCTACAATCATACCATCTCGAAACAAAATCAGTCGCTCTGCGTACTCTGCAATTTCTGCTTCATGAGTAACCATCATGATAGTTTTGCCTGCTTGGTGTAGCTCTTGAAATATCTCCATAATTTCTGTAGTTGTTCTACTATCGAGCGCACCAGTTGGCTCATCAGCTAACAAAATAACGGGCTCATTGACAAGAGCTCTTGCGATAGAAACACGCTGTTGTTGTCCCCCTGAAAGCTCTGTTGGTTTGTTTTGCTTACGATGACTAAGCCCAACAGCTTCTAAAGCATTTTCCGCTTTTTGTCTTCTTTCCTCAGTAGCCATTCCAGAATAGAGCAAAGGAAGCTCTACATTTTCTAGTGCTGATAATTTGGGCAACAAGTTGAAATTTTGAAAGACAAAACCAATTTTTTTATTGCGAATTAGGGCTAGTTCATCTTCAGTTGCTTCTGCGACAGCCTGCTTATCAAGATAATAATCACCTTTTGTCGGCTTATCTAAACAGCCCAGTAAATTCATCATAGTAGATTTACCGGAACCAGAAGAGCCCATGATAGCTACAAACTCCCCTTCTTCTACTTCTACTGTAATCTCTCGGAGTGCAAATATTTCTTCTTCTCCTGAAGAGTAAACTTTATTAACTCGATCAAGGAAAATCAAAGGTTTTTCCGTCATTGTTACTTCTCCTCTAAAAATCCCAGATGGACTTACTCTCTTTACGTTCTTCTTTTCTCGGCAAAGTAACAAGTACAGCTTGTCCTTCTGTAAGCCCAGAAGTAATCTCAATTACATCAGTGCTTAGTAATCCAACAGTAACAGGCTGAAAAATAGGCTCTTTAGAAGTCTGATCATCGGAAACGATATAGACACCTTCTTGCTCTTTTTCTTCAACTAGGGCTCTTGCTGGGACAAACAAAACATTCTCTTTTTGGGCAACAGTAATCATGGCATTAACAGTCATACCTGGTTTTAATAAGGCTTCTCCATCAACAGAAAGGATTGTATCATACATAGTAACACCATTACGCATTGTTGGTTCTGGAGAAACACTTAAAACTTTACCGTAGAATTCTTCATCAGGGTAGGCTGTACTTGTAAAGAGGACATCCATACCGCCTTGAATGCGTCCTACATCACCTTGACTTACCTGTGCTACTACTTGTAGAGCTTCACTATTACTATCATTAAGCACAATAAAAGGTCTTCCCGCATTAGGAAATTCTCCTACTTTGCCGTTCACTTGCACTATTAAACCGTCAATTGGCGCACGCAAGGTTAAGTTGTTGAGGTTAATCAATTGTTGTTCTAAGTGAGCTCTAGCTTGAGCTACAGAACCTTCGGCCGCTAAAACAGCAGAACGTTCTGGTGGTGATTGCAACTGCATTAGCTGGGCCTTAGTAGCTTCATAATTGGCTTGGGCCTGTTGAAGTCTATTTTCTACTTGATCTAGTTGAGCTTTTGCCTGAGCTCGATCTTCATAGTTTATGCGCGCTATCTCCGTATTTTTTTCTGTAGAATGGACTGTAGCCTGTGCTTGATCAACAACTGCTTTTGCTTGGGCTACAGCTGCTTGTCCTTGCGCTAGTTGATTAGAATCGGGAGAGCGACGCAGATCATCGAGCTGTTTTTGCGCATTAGCTAAAGACATTTGAGCTTGATAGACAGTTCGTTGTGCTTCTCCAATTACATCAAGAGAAGCTTCTGTAGCTATTGCATTTTGCAATTGTGCTTGAGCATGATCGTATTGACTTTGTGCGGCTTTTACACTTACTTCTTGAGCATATAGAGCTGATTCGGATGGACCTTGCCGCAAAGCTTCTAACTTAGCCTGCGCACTGTCTAATCCCGCCTGAGCAGATCGAAGCTGTATTCTTGCTTGCTCAAGTTGATTTTCAGCATTGACGAGATGCTGATAAGCTTGAGACCTATCGTTAAAAAGAATCTCTTGGTTTTCGAAATCTTTTTGCGCTCCTATCAAAGCTACGCGCGCTTTTTCTACATTAGCTTCTTGCACGGCAATAGTTTGTTGATTAGCACCTTCTCTTGCTTGGGCTAATCGAGCCTCGGCAGCTAACAAGTTTCCACGAGCATGAGCTACTTGGGTCTGGGCTATCCGATCATCGAGTGTTACTAGCACTTGTCCTGCTGATACCGTTTCTCCAACTTGTACTTGCACTGACGTAATCTGACTATTTCCCGTCAAAAAACCAAGGTTTAACTGAGTAGGTACTTGTACAGTTCCCGATACAGAGACTTTTTCCGTTACAGTGCCTCTTTCTACCGAAATGATCTGTAATTCCCCTTCCTCACTGTTCCCTAGCGCTAAGTTGGCATAAAGGGTATATGAAGTACCTACTACAATTAGTAAAGCTAACAGGAGCATTAAACTTTTCTTTTTTTCTAATAATACTTTCATTTTATTAGTAAACATATCTTAACCCCTTTACCCCGTTACCAGCTTGTTCACTGACACGTTCTTTTCCACTCTTTC
Organism: Heliorestis acidaminivorans; assembly: GCF_008933955.1. Lineage (GTDB taxonomy): Bacteria > Bacillota > Desulfitobacteriia > Heliobacteriales > Heliobacteriaceae > Heliorestis > Heliorestis acidaminivorans. Next base: position 151,298 of record NZ_WBXO01000005.1, on the reverse strand, counting down.
GATAGTGCATATGAGAAGATTTTAACGTATCCTTAGAGCCATAACTACCGGAGATTGCCGTCATTATGTCCAGATCTTGTTAGCACTTCATTGACTTGCTAACTTTTTGCTTAAAAATCCTTGAAAAAAGGTTGAAAGTGTTGACATTGATTATCATTCTGGGGTATAATCTATTTGAGATTAATTCTCAACAGACTATTTAATATCTAGAGGAGGAACTAATCGTGTTTAAAACTTATCTTACTGACAATGTAGCCCGTAAGAAAATCAAGAATGCTAAGAAAATTCTCGCTGAGACAAAGCTTTTTGATCGGAATGCCGAGCCTACTCCTGCTAAATCCTTAAAGTTCTAAAACATATAGGTGCTAATTAGTTAGCAATACTTGCAAGGTTCAGGAAGAACCTATTAAAAAATAATAGGAATCATATAAGCCCACGACAATAACGTCGTGGGCTTAAGGTTTTTTGTATTATTCTTTTTATGTTCTACAACTATTGGATGGCATTTTCATTTCTAGGTACTGGCTGATCATAAGCATTGTGACCTGTTTCTAAAAACTCTTCATTTACATAGAAAGATACTGCTTCATATTCTGGTAGCTCTGTATAAGTGTTTACGATAGCGTTAATAGCCAAAAATTCAGAAGCGCTTCCACCGAGATTAGCAAAAGCCTCATTAAAGTTTAAGATCAACACGTTGCCGTCTTCACTATAGTTAAGTAACTCCGCCTCAACTGGCAAAACAGATCCATATTCACCAGGGTTCTTCAACTCTTCAAACAAAGCTAATATGATATCGTCTTGTTTGGCAATTTCTCTTTCTACACGATTCAAGTATTCTGCTTCTTGATTAGCAAAGTAAAGTGTTACTTGGACTGCTTCTTCCGGCAGTGGTTCTTGAACCTCCTGTTGATTTCTGTTAGATTCTGTTTGATTCCCTCCTGTACAACCAGCTAAAAAAATCATAGCTAGAAGTAAGATGAGAGCTGTAAGTAAGTACCTCTTTTTTCCCACAAGAAAACCTCCTTAATAAATCAATTACAAGTAAAGTGCAAATAAAAAATTTATCCTGTCAAAACATCTATAAAGATCTGTGACAGGATATTTGCTAAATAATTTTAGAAGTTATTGATTACAAGGTGTGCTCTTACTTTTTAAAGCGCTATTTGCTTCTTCCTCAAAGCGACCTGTTAGATCTCCTAACAAAAGACTTGCTTGTTCTAGCAACCGTAAAGCTTCATCAACTTTCTCATATTCATTAGCTTGAAAGTGCGCCATCAAAGATTCCTGAATAGCTAAAAGTGCTTGATCGGCCAGTTCTAGAGATGCTTCTTGTGTTTCTTTCACGTTATTACTCCTTTATAGAAAAAAGTCATCTACCATAGGATAGTACAAAAGGTAAAGACTTTCAAGAGAAGGTTCTTACAAAGGAATTATGTTCTATTTTATAACAATATTATCTACTTCTCCCAAAGGTCTCCACTCTATTTCAATCTCGAACTTCTGCTTGTCCCCTTCTGTTTCGTACTTTAACTGTAACTCTGTTTTTCCAGCAGGGCGAATCTCAAATTCTTTTTCACCTTGCGTAACATGAAAAGAGCCTTCACGGCTAAGCTTGTCCGCGATAAGACGGAGAAAATCGCCTCCTCACTCTTTCTTGAGTTCATTATAACTTTTACTTATAAGGTTGACAAGAAAAAAGCCTTTTACTGTACTCTAGTAAAAGGCTTTTGTTAATTTAATTTGGTGCGAAAGGAGGGACTTGAACCCTCATGGAGTTACCCACACGCCCCTCAAACGTGCGCGTCTGCCGATTCCGCCACTTTCGCATTATAATTTGTGGAGCCACTGGCCGGGATTGAACCGGCGGCCTTATCCTTACCAAGGATACGCTCTACCGACTGAGCTACAGCGGCTTATGGCGCGCCCGGAGAGATTCGAACTCCCGACCTGCTGATTCGTAGTCAGTTACTCTATCCAGCTGAGCTACGGGCGCATTCATAATGGAGCGGAAGACGAGATTCGAACTCGCGACCCTCGCCTTGGCAAGGCGATGCTCTACCACTGAGCCACTTCCGCATACTGTATCTATCGGTATTAACAACTTCTTGTCTCTTGTCATTCATCAGACAAGTTTGCTGTGTTGCAACGACCTCTATATATATATCATAGCTTATCGAAAAATGCAACCCTTTATTTTAAGTTTTTTAGTGGAATAACTTCATTGTAAAACTCTACATAATCACCTTGATAATTTTTCTTTTGCCTAATCGTAATCAAGATAGGGCTATAAGCAGAGCTCTCATCAAGGGAAGGAAGTTTTCTAATCTCCAGAGCTTCAATACCTGATGCTAGTGGCTTAGCATCACTTCTATGTCTTCTCTGAATAGTTTCTTTATTATCAAGATAGTAGTCTACACTCTCCCATCCGCGACTAGGATGGAAGACCTGGCATTGAATACGATTCTTTTGAATGATAAAATCTCTTCCTTTGCGGATATCCATACTAATCCAATGCAATGCCCAGCGGGCACTGTAGATTCCATCGTAGTGATGATTTTGTTTATGTGACCGCTCTAGACCTAGATTTAATAATTTGGTTGCCGTAAGTCCTAGCAGGGTAAATATAACTACAACAAAAAGCACTTCGAGAAGCGTAAAGCCTTTTTGATTTTTCATTCTCCTGCTCCTGGTGCTTCTTTGGAAATACGTACACGTCCATTCCGTGAGAGGATTATATAACGTAGATGACCTCTTTCGTTTTCGAGCATTACTGTACCCCCCATGGTCGGGTTGATAACTCTTCCATCGACAGAAAAATAAGCACGATCCTTGTCGTAATAAAAACTTGTGGCGTGTATACGTACACCTGCAGGCAATTCCCGTCTATATTGTAGATCGTAACCACTTCGGTTTACTGTGTACTGCTTCAATCCAGTAGGAAAGTAAATCGTGAAATTATTTCTTTCTTTAACAGCTTGTTCACGAGCCCAGTGCATATCAGCTTGTACTTGCCGCGCCGCCATATTCAACTTGTATTCAGCTAGGCTATTGTACATAGTAGGTAAGCCTAAAGAAAGCAGTATCCCTACAATAGTCATAACGATAAGGATTTCGATTAAGGAAAAAGCCTTATGGTTCTTAATTATTTTACTTATCGTCATCTCTTCCCAACCTCATTAGAAAACAATGTCGTATTTACTGCGCAGTTCCATGTAACTAAGGGAGGACCAACCTGCTGGAGGTTTTGTTAGAGATAACTTAGCCTCTAGCTCATGCTCACCTCTGCCGTCACTAGACCGTGCTAGAGAAGTGATGACTAAGTAAGACACTATTGTATTTCCTGATACTCTATTTACAACGGCAAGCTTCACTGTAACTGTTATGGGCTTGCTACTTTCTTTGTATAGTTGAAAAGGAACAAGCTTAGGTCGAAGAAAAGCAAGTAGAGCCTGGCCTTGTAGCTTTTCGCTTTCATCTTGCTCTGCGTATTGACGTACCAAGGCATAGACCGTCTCAAGGCCTGCTTCAGCACCGTAATATATTTGTTTTGTTTCTTTTTCTGTCGCAACAGATTCCAAGCTTTGCATACCCAGGGAGATTACCATGGTTAGTATCAGGAAAAGAAAAAGGATCATGAAAAACAGATAAGGTAAGATAATTCCCTTCTCGTTGCTAAGGTGATTTATAAGTTTTTTCATCTTTTAGACACCCTGCTAGTCAAAACTACTTCTTTACCTTCACTAGTCCATACCTTCACAGTTACTTCTTTTAGTTCCCAACTCGTGCCTACATCTGTTACATAAACTTCACAGTCGTATTCTTTAGGTATGAACACTGTTGTGGGAAGAGTATCTTGAGCTTCTTGCCAATCTAAGATCATTCCTGTCGTTTTATGTTCAAGAATTGCTCGAGCTAGATAAAGAGCTTTAATCTCTTCATTGCTGTATTTTTCTAGCTTTTCTCCCAAAAACAAAGTTTTGATAAGACTAATCATGACAATAGAAAGAAGGGTAAAAGCAATGACTATTTCAATCAAGGTTGCGCCTTTTTCGTTGTTTACTTTGAGGAGATGGTACATCTTTTTACCCTCCTTTTCACGGGGTAAATCACAGAGAGATAGACAACAAAAGGACTCTAGGTAGGATCATCATCTTCCTTATATGCAACTTTTAACCTACCCTCAACTATAGAAAAAGTGACTGTAATCATATGTTCATAACCTATAGGACCAGAAGAAGATACCTCTACCTCTTTATCAGTTTTGAAATTGTAGCTGTATGGTTGATTCCAGGGATCTTTATATACTGAATCACCATTATTAGTAGAACTAGGAGCAACTAGTTCGTAATCTAGAAGATTGCTCTTATTTATCTCATCTAGTTTTGGTAACTTACTATTCTCTAGAAAATGGGATCTTACAGCTGTCTCAATAGCTAAAAAATCACTTTTCACACCCGCAAGTTTAGCTTTGTCTGGTGCTCCACCTACCTTCGGTATCATAACGACGATAAGAATACCGATCACAGCTACAACGACAATCAATTCGATGAGAGAAAAGCCCTGTTGGTTTTGAAAAATCTTTTTTCTCATTTTTACTATCCTTTCATTGCATGCTATCCATTTTTTGCTTAATCTTTAGACTTTAATGAACTTTCATGAAGAGGTTATAACTAGCAAAGTCTCTGCTTTACACTTGTTGATGTCTGAGGATAGTTAGATACCGAGTAGGTCTATAACTTCGAACATAGGTAACAGCATCGACAAAACTAAAACAGTAACCATAGTACCCATAAACAACATTAATAAAGGTTCTAAAAGTGTTGATAGCCTTTCTGACCTTCGACTACTTTCTTTTTCATAAAATTCAGCGACTCGGAGCAGTAAGCTATCTAAAGAACCAGTCTCTTCTCCAACTGTTACCATTTGGACCATTAAATTCGGGAAAAAAGGTTGACTTCTTAAAGGCGTTGAAAAGTTTTCACCTCGGTGAATCGCTTCTACAGCTATGTCAATTCCTTCGATAAGAACTCTATTGCCTACTGTTTTACGTAAAACTGCTAAGGACTGCGTAAGTGGTATACCGCTTCCTAACAATGTACCTAAAGTTCGACAAAAGCGAGCTAGTAGAACTTTAGAGAGTAAAGTACCTATGATGGGACTCTTCAGCAGTAGCTTGTCTACCCTATAGAGAAAAGCCTCACTTTTGGGATAGCTTATGTACGTCAAGAGAGCTATCAAGAAAAGTAGCAAAAGCAAAAGGCCATAATCTTGTAAAAAGAAAGAAAATGAAAGCAGTAAGCTGGTAATTAAGGGAAGATCTGCACCTAAGCCTATAAGCATATCCGCAAAAAGTGGCATGATAAAAGTAAGGACAAAAAATACTACAGCAATAGATGCTATAAGCAAAATAACTGGATAAAACAAAGCTGTCTGTACTTTTTTTATTAGTTCACTTTCTTTTTCTAAGTGAATAGACATGTAGCTCAAAACATCATCTAAAATTCCACCTAGTTCAGCCGTTTCAATCATTTGCACGAAGAGTATTGGAAAAGTTTGAGGACAGCAACTTAAGGCTTCCGATAATGTTTGTCCTTTCCGAACTTCTTCTCTAACTATAGCGATAGATTGACGCAAGCTTTTATGTTCCGTTTGCTCTTCCAAAATAGTCAGAGCACTGTAAATAGGTATACCTGTTCGAATCAGCAAAGCAAAATTACTGCAAAAGAAAGCTAAATCTTGCTTATTTACTTTTTTGGTGAAAAAGGGAGCTTTGCCAATGGCACTTTTCATGCTCTTTTGCCATTGTTGTGCTTTTATCAATAAGAAAGTCATGAACCGTCACCTTCAATCGATCCGATAAGCTACCCTCATCACTTCATGTACTGTTGTGAGCCCCTGTAAAGCTTTGTAAATGCCGTCTTCGCGCAAAGAATTCATACCATTAGCCGTAGCCGCTTGGCGAATTGTCTCCACAGATGCTTTGTTCATCAAGAGAGTGCGCACTTTCCTATTCAAAGCGAAAACTTCTTGAATTGCTATTCGACCTTTATAACCACTTTGGTTACAAGCTTTACATCCCTTACCTCTATATAATGTTACTTCCTTGTCCTTATCGATATCTAGAAAAAAGCGCTCCTGTGCCTCTGCGGCAAGGCTGTAGGCACTTTTGCAGTGCTCACAAATCTTTCGCACCAATCTTTGAGCTACAACTCCTACTATAGATGAAGCTACTCGATAAGGCTCTAGCCCCATATCTATTAATCTAGTCAGAGCACCAGGCGCATCGCCTGTATGTAAAGTAGAAAAAACAAGATGACCTGTAATAGCCGCTCTAACAGCAATATCAGCCGTTTCGCGATCTCTAATCTCACCGATCATAATTACATCGGGATCTTGTCTTAAGATAGATCGTAAAGCTGTAGGAAAAGTAAGTCCCGCTTTGCTATTAATTTGTATCTGGCTAATGCCTTCCAATACGTATTCAACGGGGTCTTCAATCGTTACTATTTTCTTATCTCGATTATTTAAGTATTGAAGACTGCTGTATAAAGTTGTCGTTTTCCCCGAACCTGTTGGTCCTGTTAGAAGAATCATGCCGTAACTACTTTGGAGCATAGGTAGGTAGAGAGGCAGAATCTTTTCTTGAAAATGCAATTCCGATAAAGATAAGGGCACTTTTTCTTTATCTAAAATGCGAATAGTGCAGTTTTCCCCAAATATTGTTGGCAAAGTAGAAACGCGTAAATCAATGGGTTTACCTTTTTCTTCGATCTGAATGCGTCCATCTTGAGGAATTCTTTTTTGAGCTATGTCCATATGGGCTAAGACTTTGATTCTTGATAGCAAGGTTCTGTGGATAAGAGGTGGTAAAGCCATCTGATCTTGTAAAATTCCATCAATACGGTAACGAACAATTGTTTTTCCTTTGTGTACTTCTATATGAATATCGCTTGCTTCTTTTTGCAATGCTTCACGAAAAATTGAATTGACTAAGGGGATTATTGTCTCTTCTTCATCTAATAGCTCTTGTTCTTCTGATTCAACTTTTTCTATCGGAATTTTTTTAGTTCTTTCAAGCAGGGAAGTACTGTAGCTAGCACCATAGGCCAAGCTTTCTCGAAAAAACCAGTTTTTCTTTCCTTCATCAGTACTTCCTTGACTCATGAAGCTTTCTCCTTTCTTTTTCTATAGTTTTATAAGTGTTTCAATTATGTTGTTTTTCATAGACTGTTGTTCCAATATCCTCCTTTCTTCTTTATTCTCCAACAATTGTGTTGGAATTTCTTTCTTTGTCAGCTTTTGTTTGATTTTATTCTGGGTTATTCTCTATCTTTTTCCTAATTCCTCTTTTTATTGTAAAAGTTTTTTAGAGTTTTTTTGTTTTCTTGTAAATTATTGTAATGAGATTCCATGAGAAAAGCACTCGTCTTAGCCTCGAATAGCCCACCTTATGCTTCTTATGCTTCCTATCTAAGAATACATAATACTTTACCTAATATCTTACAAAAAACAAATTCCAATGGTAAGATTATTGTGAAAAACTTCTATTATAGTAAAGCTCTAAGATGACCGGAGGAATTCGTTTATGCAAAAGCTTGTCATTATCAAAGCAGGTTCTACTTTTCCCTCTCTAATACCACAACAGGGTGACTTTGAAGATTTTATTATCAGGCAAATTGATTTAGATAGGCGCGATGTAGTCGTTGTAAAAGCTTTTGAGGGAGAAGCTTTACCTGCTCTTGAAAATGTTGCTTCAATTATAATCACAGGCTCTCATGGGATGGTAACAGATCAGGAAGAGTGGATGCTTTCGCTAGCTAAGTGGTTGCGTACAACAGTGGAAGCGAAGATCCCCATCTTAGGCATTTGTTATGGTCATCAGTTGTTAGCTTATACTTTTGGAGGCATCGTAGATTACCATCCTAGGGGCATTGAAATTGGAACGGTGTCAATTGAATTGACTGCTGAAGGTCACAAAGATCCTCTCTTAGGTCAGATGCCTTCTTCTTTTAAAGGTCATGTAACCCATGCACAGACAGTTCTTCAATTGCCGCCAGATGCAACTTTGTTAGCTCGCAATGATTTTGAAGGTCATCATGCTTTTGTTATCTTTGAACATATCTGGGGTCTACAATTCCATCCTGAATTTACTGCAGATATAACCTATGCTTATGTCGAAAAACAACGAGAGAAACTGCTATCGCAAGGTCGGGACGTTGATGCAATTATTACTTCTATTGAAGACCATGACTATGGACGACAGTTATTGCAACGCTTTTTAGCTCTAGCTCACGACAAGAATTCAGCAAAATAGCTTTCTCAATAATCCAAAAACCAAAGCTCTGCCCCTTTGATTTAGATCATAGGGCAGAGCTTTCTTTTACTGTTCTAATATTTTTCTGTTTATCTCTTCGTAAATTTGGCGACTTTTGTCTTCATCACGGAAGTTAAGCACTATAGGTTTTTCTTTAGTGTATATAACTAGATAAGGGCCTTCTCGACTATGCAAATGGAGTCTACTACTACCCCACTCTTCTAATCGATAATTTCCTTTTTGTATAGGGCCTATGCTTAAACCATTCGTGCGAATCACAATCTTAGGAATATTATCTTGCAAGCGCACTTCTTCGATTTCAGCAAAAGCAATATTCTCACTATAAAAACCGCTAACAAGGATTCCTTCTGCTTCAATTGTTACTTTAGATTCTTGTATTGATCCCCAAACCAAGCCTACAAAAAACAGCATGATTACTATGGTAAAAAGGATAGCTCCCTTAGATTTATTTTTCTCAGTCTTTGGTGTAAACTTTTGTGCACCTATGAGAATAATTAGGATTCCTATAACAAAAATAGCCCAGACCAGATCAGCAAAAAAAGGGTAACCCATATGGCCTAAAAGTGTACCAATAGCGAGTAGTAGAGCTAAAAAGATCAGTCCATTGCCTACAAAAGGAAAAAGGCCACTTTCTTGCATATATTTTTTATCTTCTTCAGAAGCTGTGTTGTAACCGGCCATTAAATCATGGAAACGTCCTGCACGAAAAGCTATACCAATAAGAGCGAAGATAACGATAACAATCCAATTGGCTATTAGCAGTAGTTCCACACCCTTCGTATTGTAAGTTTTTGATACTAAATTGATTGTATAGATGGTTATATTCTATCACATAAGCTTTGATATAGTAGCTACTCAAGTCAGTATAGTACTTCTAAAAATGAGAAAAAAGCCCACGCAAAATGGTGGGCTTTTTAGCTTGCTCTTATTCTACTTGATCTTCTAACTCTTCTTCTTCTGACTCATCCTCTTCTAGTTCTACTTCCTCTTCTTCTACTTCTTCATCACTTTGGTCATCGTCATTGTCATTGTTAGTATCTTCATCTTCTGTTACATCATTTTCGATGCCATCGTTGGTCTCTTCTTCTTTTCGTTCTTCTTCAATAATAGGTTCTTCAATAACAGGTTCTTCAACTTCATCTTCTAAGACAGCATCTTCTTCAATAATATCTATATCGCCTGTTTCTTCGTCATAGAGCACTTTATCGCCTAAAGCTAGACTAATAAAACGTATTGGTACAAGGGTTCGGTTGTTATGAATACTAGGGGCGACATCTATAGTTCTTTCTTCACCATTGACATAGATAGTTTGGCTATCTAGAGAAAAAACAATCGTTACATCATCTCTAGTGATGGTGATTATTTTGCTTTCTTCGTTCCAGTCTACCCTAGCACCCATGCCCTCTGTAATAGCTCTTACTGGCACTAGTACTCGACCTTCGCGAATGACTGGTGGTACGTCAAACTTCAGCTTTTGTCCATGCACATAAAGACGCTCTTCTACGGCACGGTTTTTTAGAGCTTCTTTCTCTACCTTAGCTAGAGCTTGATTATGTTTCCGCTCTAGTTGCCTTTCTTTTTGTAGAGCCTTCTTCTGGTTTTGAAGGTCTTTTTTCGTTAAATATGCTTTTCTATCATTTATTTCTTTTATCTCTTTCTCATCTATCTTAACTTCTTCATCATCTATGGTAACCTCTTCTTCAACCTCTGTTGCTTGGTCTTCTTGAAGAAGCAGATCTGTTTGAAGAAAAGTTACTTCAACTTGTTCCACTTTATCGATAACCTTTTCTGCTTCTTGGTTAGGGGAAGCTTGGGGCTTCTCAGCTTTTGGCCCTGCTGGAATGTTTCTTTCTCTTAATGTTTCTTGAACAGCAGAGCGAACAGCCTGACCTGAGTTACCCTTTTGTCCTGGTGCTTCTTTTTTCGCTTCTACTTCTCCTATAGCTACAGTAGTGACAAGAAAGCCTGTAACAACGATTGCACATGCGGTTTTTACTACATTATGCACTTTACCACCCCTTTGTTTTTTTAGTGAAACTATATTAAGATTGTACTTTTTCTCAGAAAAACCAGAAAGAGTCGCAGGTCCTGATTAATTAGGACCTCAAGGGAGCGCTCAGTTTTCATAAGGCAAGAAGCGAGCCAGTTCACTGACCAGTTCCTTTTTGCTAACAGGCTTTCGCAAAAAACCTACACAACCAGCCTTACGCACTGTTGCTTCTTCTTCTTCTAACACTGATGCGGTACAAGCAACAACAGGAATATGAGACAGTTCATCATCCATTTGGAGAACTTCCATAACTTCATAACCGCTGAGTATAGGTAGTTTCATATCAAGCAATATGAGCTGAGGTTGATATAGGGCTATAGATTCAAGGGCTTCTCGCCCATCTTTGGCTTCAATAACACGTAAATTATGATCTTGTAGATAATCTTTTAGCAATTGTCGATTAGTTTCTATATCATCAACAATTAGAAGAGTAGATTGAGAAAAACGAATTTTTTCCGTATCAATGTCGTCCAAGCCATCTTCTACTGCGCTTACTTGTTGCACCGGAGCAATTCCTCGCAATAATACCTGGAAGGTACTACCTTGGCCAACTTCACTTTCTACGGTAATGCTACCGTCCATTATTTCAACGAGACGCTTCGTAATCGCCAGGCCTAACCCTGTGCCTCCATATTGCCCCGTATCTTGCCCTTTCTGTTGTACAAAAGCATCGAAAATAGCTTGCTTTTGTGACTCTTCAATGCCAATGCCACTATCTTGCACAGCAAAGATTAAATCAAAAGTCCCATCGGCGTTCACGGAACTGCCTTGTTGTACATTTATAGCTATATAACCGCTATGTGTAAACTTAACGGCATTTCCTAGCAAGTTAAAAAGCACTTGACGTAGTCTAACATCATCAATCATAACCTTAGCAGGTATGTTGGAAGCTATTTCCATCTTCATTTCTACACCTTTAGCTTCTAGCAGATGTAAAAAAGCCATTTGCACTTCATTAAATAAGTTTTTCAGGTCTGTTGGTCGATGCTGAATCTCAATACGTCCTGCCTCAATTTTAGACAAGTCAAGGATGTCGTTAATAATTCGAAGCAAAGTTTCGCCATTAGACGAAATATAGTTTAAGTATCGTGCTTCTTGTTCATCTTTGACTTGATCTTGCATAATCTCCGTAAAACCTAGAATAGCGTTCATTGGTGTGCGGATTTCATGACTCATATTAGCCAGAAAAGCGGCTTTCGCTTGAGCGGCCATTTCTTTTTTCTGATTCGCTTCAATTAGTTCTTCATTTTTTTGTTCTAATTCTCGTGTCCGTTCTTCCACTTTATCTTCTAAATGCCCAAAAAGCTCTGCCAATTGTTTGGCCATTTGTTGAAAAGTTTTTCCTAGTTGACCAACTTCATCATCACGGTTGATCTGCAATGGATAATTCCACTTTCCTTTGGCGTATTCTTTGGCGGCATCATTCATCTCAACAATTGGTCGAATGACCCATTGTGAAGTTGCTATACCTACGAGAATAGCTATTAGAAGTGCCGCTCCGATCAGATATAAGGTTATCTCCGTATTTTTCTGAATATAGCCCATAAAGTCTTTTTCGGGAACAACACATAGGATCAGCCAATCAAGTCCATATTCCTGAAAGGGCGTAACTTGAATATATTGTTTTTCTCCTTTAACCGAAAACTCCAATTGTTCACTGGCATAAATACTTTCTAAGCTACCATAGTAACTCTCTAAAAAATTCGTCACTTCTGCTACTACAGGAGTACTACTCTGTACGGCCATCAGTCTTTTCATTGTACCATTATCGTTCATGCGAAAAGTCCGTTCCATGGTAGAGGTAGCAATCATTTGCCCATTTCGTTCCATTATGTAAGTCATACCTGTTTCGCCGACTTGTAAGCTATTTAGAAAGTCATTAAGTCCTGATAATACATAATCAACACCAAGAACTCCGTAAAGAGTTCCTTCTTTGTTGTAAAGAGGATGAGCAGATGTTATAGCAAGGTCTGTAAATACAAAGTGACGATAAATTCCACTCCAGGTTGGTTGCTCTGCCTCTACCGCCGCTTGATACCATGGTCGAGTGCGGGGATCGTAGTTTTGGAAGACTTCTGTAAGCTCTTCAGCAACTCCGGTAGGATCGATAGTATAGTAATGAGAATTAGGACCTGTTTTATTATCTACGATAACCTGTTCAAGGTCACCATTAGGCATACGTCTAGTTCCAAAAAAATGTCCTTCTGTTGTCCCGATAAAGGTATAGGCAATATCAGGAAAAGACTTGATCTGATGATAAAAGAAGCGTTCTCTCTCTTCTTTATTCTGCAAATCAAGCATATTTGTTTCCAAAACATTCGCATTCAATTGATTGACTAGAGGTGGAGTGTCCATGTGGTTTTTTAAGTGGTCATAGATTCGTTCTGTAATCTCAGACCGTAACTTTGTAGTTACATCAGAAACTGCTTCTTGACCGTTTTTCCAAGACAACCATCCTGTAAGACCGACAACGATCATTAATTGGATCACAAAAGGAACGATTAATACTAATCGCAATGGAAGTCTCTCCATAAGCCCACCGCCTTACAAAATTATAAAAAAATAGCCTGCATTGTGCATGTTCGTGCAAATATTTTAGTTAGACTATAATTTCGTAGCGATAATACTATTTTCCTTCCTCAGATTGATTTTTTTCCGTGTTCAAAAAACAGGATAGAACTAAGTATCCATTATTGGCAATATCTGTTCTGAAATTCCTTGACAGAACTTACTTATTAGACTAAAATTAAAAAAATTTATTACTATATACATAGAGTAAAATGTATTAATTTATTATCTATCATCTTGGCAAATAACTAGAGCAATAGATATATCAAAACCTTACCAAGAATACACAAAAAGAAAAGAAAAGAAGGAGAGCTGTTCTGGTGAAATTGCGAGGAAAGTTTTTGGTTCTTTTTATTCCTTTGATCGTGATTACCTGTCTTGTTATTTCATTGCTTTTTTATTTTCGACAAGCTTCTTTTATTGAAGACTTTGCAATAGAAGAAGTTGAACATGACTTAACTGTACTTGAACTTTTAATTGAAGAAGAGTTAGAAATGCTAGAAGCCGTATACTTAATCCTATCTAGCGATAGTCATATTGCAGATTCTCTATTAAGTAATGACAGGTCAATTGCAGAAGGTAAACTGAAACATATCTATGAAAGGTTACAGGACAGTCATGATATTAACGGTATCCAGGTTATTGATAAAAATTTGCACTCTTTTATCCGACCTCATGAACCGGATAGAGTCGGTATGGATCTTTCCTTCCGAAAAATGCCGCAAAGTATAGCAAAAGAACAGACCATGCTTAAAGGCTTTGATGTAGGCTTAAATGGGTTAGGTATAAGAGTCGGAGGTCCTGTGCTAGATAATGAAGGTAATTACATAGGCATTTTGGAAGTTGGAAAATTACTCAACAATGATTATTTAGATGCTTTATCCGCAAGGACTGATACCGACTTAACTATCTTTGAAGGTGATCGAAGAATTGCTACAACCCTATTAGATGAATCTGGCAACCGCGCTATAGGATCAACAATTAGTCATCCTGAAGTATTGCAAGAGGTCTTAGAAAAAGGAGGCACTTGGTCAGGGCGACTTACAATAGTTGGAAACCAAGACCTCTACGGTGCTTATCAAGCTATTTTTGATATAGAAGGCAATGTCATCGGCATGTTCTTTGCAGGATCTGAAAGCAGTGAGTTTGACCAACAACAAAGAGAAAACTTGATTTTATCTTTTATCATCACAGCAGTAGCATCTTTGTTATCTGGCGTGATAATCTATCTTTTCGTTCACAAAATCACCGGCTCTATTAGCAAAAACATAAAAGATCTACAAAAAGTATCTGCTGGTGACTTGACTTCTTTCAGCGACTTAAAAGAGTCTAGTCAAGATGAGATGGGTGATATGACTCGTGCTTTACAAGCACTTAGACAGTCTTTACGTCAGAGTTTCTCCCAGATCCAAGGTCTATCAGAACAACTCTTAAAATCATCGAAAGATACTCATGAAATAACAGTGCAAGCATCCAGTGCTTCCGAAGAGGTAGCTAGGGCTGTAGAAGAAATAGCTGAAGGGGCAACAGAACAGGCTTCTATGACAGAAAAAGGCACAAAGGAAGCTTCTACTATAGCCGCCATTGTAGAGAAGAATCAGAGCTATATGGTTAACTTAAACCGTGCAATGGTGGAAACTCGTCAGCTAAAAGACGATGGCTTGTCAGCAATTGAAAAAGTCAAAGCCAAAACGAATGATAACATTACTTCTGCTAAAGAGGTGCAGACAGTTGTTATGGAAACGAATCAGAGTGTCTATAAGATTCGTCAGGCTACTGAAGAGATCCGCAGTATTTCCGATCAGACTAATCTTCTGGCCTTAAACGCTGCCATTGAGGCGGCTAGAGCAGGCGAACAGGGCAAAGGTTTTGCTGTTGTTGCTGAAGAAGTTAGAAATCTTGCCGAAAATGCCTCACAATTTTCCAAAGAAATTGAAGATATTGTGCGAGAGCTAACTCACAAAATTGAAAATGCCGTAAATACAATGGACTCTGTAGGACAGATTATTGAAGAGCAAGGTCGAAGCGTCAATGAAGCAGAAAGTAAGTTTCACGGTATTGCACAAGCCATTGAACTGACTATTCAAGAAGTAGAAAGTCTTAATCAATCAGGTGCAGAGCTAGAAGATAAGAAAAATAAGATTCTAGAGATCATTCAAAATCTGGCATCGATTGCACAACAAAATGCCGCCGCTACTGAAGAAGTGTCGGCTTCTACAGAAGAACAATCTGCATCAACTCAAGAAGTAGCAGAAGTAAGTAAAAGTCTTAATGAATTAGCCCGAGGTCTACAAAATGCGATCAGTCGCTTTAAATTATAGAAAGAAAATAACCCCATAAAAAAGCTTAAAAAAGTAGCCGGAGAAGAACTACTATCTTCTCCGGCTACTTTTTTACTCATTTTCTCTTTCTACCAGATCGGGGCGAAGTTTTCTCGCTTCACCGAGGTAGACATGAGACATCTCTTCTTGTTTTTTAGTTGTATTAACGTGCATCAATATGCGAATACAACGTTCCATAGCACCAGGAACATCCATTTCCTTAGCACAGAGTAAGGGAACGTATTGCCAACCCATTTCTCTAGCTACATAAGCAGGAAAATCAGCATTGAGATCAGATGTAGCCGTAAAGAGAACGGAAGCAATATCTTCAGTGCGCACTTCATTAGTAGCCATCATTTCTGTAAGTAGTTTTCTTGTTGCTTCATGAATCGCTTCTTTCGTATTCGCTTCTACTGAGATAGCACCGCGCAAACCTCTTTGATAGCAAGTCATGATAACTTTCCCTCCTCTAGTGCAGCTCGATGACCCATGCCTACCGCAACTTCATCAAGATGAAGTAAGCCAATGCCAAAAAAGATAGCTACAGAAACATGATCTCTATAACGAGCAATTCCTACTTTTCCACCTATATTCAGACCAATAGCCTTGGCCATAATTTGCATCATCGCTTCATGGGTTGCTCCGGCGATAGCGCCTTCTTCATGGTGTGTATCTCGAATTACTTGTTCTCTTTTGGCGGCTACAACAGCACGTTCAATAATCTTCTTAACTGCGCCAACGTATTCACCACCGTAGTCAACTGCAGCAGAGCGAATTCCTTCTTCCCCCAGGGTCTTTCGCAACTGATACTCTTCGTCTCTTGATTCCGTCATCGCTAAGCGCAGAGCCGCTACAGCAGCTTTTCTACTTCCTTTTGTGCCAGTCATGGTAAGTCCGCCCCCCTATCTTCCCATCCCTTTATCCCGACTTGGTAGCAACCTCAGCCGCCGCTTTACCAGCTACGACACCCATCGACCAAGCTCCTTGCAAGTTATAACCACCAGTGTAGCCATCAACGTCAACTACTTCTCCAACTAAGAATAGGCCCTTTACCAGCTTACTCGCCATAGTTTTAGGATGAATTTCTTTGATCGTTACACCACCAGCTGTTACGATTGCTTCTTTCATTGAGCGGTGATCTATAACTGTCATTTTCATCCCTTGAATCAACTCTACTAAGCCTAGTCGTTCCTGACGACTGATCTGGTGGACAAACTTATCTTCATCAATTGTTGACAGCTTAATAATAACGGGAATCAATGATTTAGGTAAAAGATCTTGCAAGGCATTCTTAAATTGCTTTCTAGCATAGCGTTCAAAATCTCTTTGAATCCTTCGATCAAGCTGTTCTGGCGTTAAAGCAGGTTTCAAATTTATTTTAATGGTCAGTGCTTCTTTAACTTGTCCTTTGTTTTCCTTTACTTCCCAATAGTCTGTTGCTTTCTTGCTTAATGATAATATCAAAGGTCCGGAAAGACCAAAGTGAGTAAAAAGCATTTCTCCAAAATCTTCACCTAGCTTTTTGCCTTGACTAGTAGATAAGGTAAGTCGAACATTTTTGAGAGACAAGCCCTGTAATTCTTTAACCCACTCTTCCGCCGTAATTAAAGGTACTAGAGAAGGGCGAAGCCTCGTAATTGTGTGTCCTAGACTTTTGGCTAGCTCATAACCATCACCAGTGCTTCCCGTCCCTGGATAAGTCATACCACCTGTAGCTATAATGACAGCAGAAGCGGGAAAGAAATCTCCTTTTTCTGTTATAACACCAGCTACATGACCTTTTTCGTCAACTTTTATAGAGCGCACCCTTTGTCCCATACGAATGTTCCCACCAAGTTTGCGCAGTTCCTTTTCCAAAGCGTCAACTACATCTTGAGCACGATCAGAAACTGGAAAAACACGTTGTCCTCGCTCTACTTTGAGAGGTACGCCTATATCTTCAAAAAACTGCATCGTCCTATAGCTATCAAAGTTTCGCAAAGCACTATAAAGGAAAGCACCATTTCCTGGGAAGTGACGAACAATCTCTTCTACTTCAGAATCACTAGTCACATTACAGCGACCTTTTCCTGTAATTAGAAGTTTTTTTCCCAATCTATCGTTACGTTCTAAAAGCAAAACAGGGGCACCTGCTCTGGCCCCCATAATTGCAGACATTAGACCGCCTGCGCCCCCGCCGATGATGATGATCGCTGACATAGTTTTATATCCGCCTTTCAACGACCTGATAATTTGCGTTCCATGGTTTGTATAATTCTTTTTTGTTCTTCATTAAGACGATAAATAAATCGCTCTAACTCAAAACGTTGAAGGTATATTTCTTCTGGCTCTACCAACTCAATCTTGCGAAAATCATCGCGCATCGTAAAGCGCAAGAGATCTTCTAAGGTATCGGCACGAATTGTAAGAATTACTGGTGCAAAAGCAACTTCTCGACCTGTGATTTCGTCAACTAGACAGTATACTTCTGCTGTAAGGTCAATATTTTCTATTTCAATCCCTTGAATGGGTACATTGCGCAATAAACCTACCTGTTGTTCCCTAATCTCTGCCGCTTCTTTGTCAAGATTATTGGAGCTAAAAAAAAGCTTACTTTTACGATAGGGTGTGCGAAAATCAAGACGAACCCTCGCTTTTAAAGGAAGACGCCAATCTTCCCCTGTTCTTATGTTTGTCAAGATTGTATCCTCCAGCAAACTTAGAATTCGTCTAGCAAAATTCGAGAAATGTAGATAAAATTCCTTTTTTTACGCTACTTTAAATTGCTTAGCCTAATATTCGATACCTCTTCGACTTGCAACTCCTATCTGATAAGGATGTTTTACTTCATTAACTTCTGTAACAAGGTGAGCTTTTTCTATAATTTCTGCTGGCGTGTTCCTACCAGTAATAACAAGTTCAACATGATCTGGTTTGCCTTCAATTACCTCAAGGGCCTCTTCTAGTGAAACTAATTCGAAGTAAATGGCATTAGATAATTCATCTAGTATAACAAGATCAAATTCGCCACTATGAAGCAATGCCTTTGTCTTTTCTAAAGCTTTTTGAGCCATAAAGAGATCTTGCTTAGTCCCTTCTCCTTTGCGTACGAAGCAAGTCATACAACCTAGACACTTCATTTCACCTTGCCGAATCATAGGGTCGTGTGGGCAATTGCGACCATACTGGGCAATTTGGATTTGTGGATAAAGCCTTTGTAAAGCAAAAAGTTCCCCGTAATAGCCATTTCCTTTCATAAATTGTACTATGAAAGTTTTAAAGCCATGGCCAGAGGCGCGCAAAGCAAGTCCTAGAGCGGCTGTGGTTTTACCCTTTCCGCTTCCTGTGTATACCTGAATCAAACCTTTTTCTAGGTCGGGCCTTTTTATGATCTTCTCCTCCTTCATTTTTCTTTACTTTCGGAGGACCTGCAACAGCTTTACGAAGCTGGGCTAGCTGAGGGCCACTCAGTTTCCGAAAGGTGCCTACTGCCAGATCCTCTAACGTTAAAGGTCCAAACGCTTTTCTAGACAAAGCCAAAACTCGGTGGCCTACTGCTTCTCCCATCCGTCGAACCTGGCGATTTCTTCCTTCATGAATCTTAAGTTCTAAAGTTGTTGATTCTTTATCTTTCGTGACCAGACGTACTTTTGCAGGCGCTGTCATTCCATCTTCTAGTTCCACACCTCGTGCCAGTTGTGCCATAGTTTCTCCTCGAATTTGTCCTTTCAAGGTAGCGTGATAAGTTTTCTCTACACCAAAACGAGGATGGGTTAGTCGAAAAGCCAAATCGCCATCATTCGTTAGCAGTAATAGTCCTTCCGTATCTTGGTCAAGCCTTCCCACAGGAAAAATACGCTCTTTTACATCGGGAAATAAATCAATAACGGTAGGTCTTCCTTGCGGGTCTTTTCTGGTTGTTACATAGCCTTTAGGCTTATTTAATATATAATATACTTTATCTTCCTGACCGGAAAGAACTTTACCATCTACGGCGATTTTATCCTTTTTTTCTCTTACTTTAAAGCCTAACTCGGTAACAGTCTTACCATTGACTTGTACACGACCAGCTTGAATCATCTGCTCTGCTTCTCTACGAGAAGCGATTCCAGCAGAAGCGAGAACTTTTTGTAAACGTACAGTATCTGTTATAACTGTCCTTCCTCCTCTAAATTGCTATGATGCTATCTATTTTAAACGATTTGATAAACAAAACAAAAGACCTACTTTCCAATTATGGCCCAAAGTAGGTCTTTTTACCGTATTCTCTTTTTCTAAAAAACCAACAATGAGCGCTCTTGTTTAGTGTCCACTGAGAACAGGTTCAGCTTTTATCGTTTTATTGTTCATGAGCTGGCGAAGGTATGTGATTTCAGTAAAATCATAAGCATATTCTCCCGCCATATGATCTAGTCTGACTAAGCAAAAGCTACCACCATCATCATCGCGAACAATATCAGTAATGGTCCCCTCTTGAGCATTGTAAGTAATAACACGATCTCCGACTTGATACGTACGGGACCTTCTTGTCATCATCTTCCCTCCTTTCTAGACACCTCAAAAGACAGGCAATTCTGAATAGAGGTTCAATTTAATCTCACTAATATATTACCATAAAAAACTTGTGCTATAAAGAACTTTCGGTAATCTTTCTATGTGCCTGCCTTTGATGCATCTAGAGAAAGAGGAGATGACAAAAGTAAACAGAGGCTAAGAAGCTTGTAATATCTGCTAATAGCCCCGTAAAGAGAGCATAGCGATAGCGACTGACGCCAACAGCTCCAAAATAAATAGTTAGTACAAAGAAAGTTGTGTCCGTTGTCCCTTGCATGGTAGAAGCTAAGCGACCAATAAATGAATCTGGTCCATGAGTTTGAATCAACTCTGTAGCAACACCTAGAGCACCACTTCCTGATAATGGTCTCATAATAGCAAGAGGTAGAATTTCACCAGGTATACCTAGCCATTTTGTTAGTGGTTCTAAAAAACCTAAGGCAATAGCCATGGCGCCAGTTTCTCGAAAAATACTAATAGCAACCATCATGGCTACAAGATAGGGAATAAGCTTGACAGCAATAGAAAAACCTTCTTCAGCACCAGAGACAAAAGCATCATAAACTTTTACTTTCTTCATTAAGCCGACAAGCAAAATAATTGTCAACAGCACTGGTACAGTCCAGCGCGATAGTGGATCTAGAAATGCTGCCAACATGCTAGAAGCCTCCTCGCCGGCGATAGTAAGTTCTTAGTATCCAGTCAGCAGTAATAGCAACAGTCATACCAACAGCTGTGGCCAAGATGGTAGGTCCTACGATTTCTGTAGGATTTGCTGAGTTAGCGGCTACGCGAACACTGATGATAGTAGCGGGAACTAAAGTGAGACAGGATGTATTTAAGGCCAAAAAAGTACACATAGCTTCTGAGGCTACAGGTCGATTCCCATTCAACTTTTGCATTTCTTGCATAGCTTTCATCCCGAAGGGAGTAGCGGCACTGCCTAACCCTAAGATATTGGCACTTAAGTTCATGATGATGTGACCTAGAGCTGGATGATTCGAAGGAATGGAAGGGAAAAGTTTGGCCATTAGAGGTCTTGCAGCCTTGGCCAAAAGATTAACAAGTCCTGCTTCCTGTGCAATGCGCATAATTCCTAACCATAAAGCCATTACACCAATTAAGCCTAGAGCGACAGCTACGGCCATTTCGGCACCCTTTATCGCGCCTTCTGTAACTTTATGTATTTCTCCCTGTGCGGCGGCAACGCCAATCCCAACTATGATAAACATTGTCCATATCCAATTCACAATCTTCACCCCCGAATGGTACAAGCTTATGAGCCCTAAGGACAGGCTAGAACTAGATTGGGGAGTGAAGAAAGTGAACTTATAAGTAGAAAAGTTATCTACAAATGATTCTATTAAAGTCATAAGCAAAAAGTATGTAAATATGTTAAATTGTGGGAGGTTTTTCTTGGCCTTCTACGAATTATTAGATAGAGGCGGAGGCTACGTAAAAAGCCCCACCAGGAAGGTAGGTTGTTTTCATGTGAAAGAAAATGAAAAAGAAAATCCCCAGAAAGAACTAGTGCCTAATAAAGCTCCCCTAACTCAAAAATTGCGAACTTATCGTCGTCCTTTGCTAATTACAGCAGTACTTTTTTTTGTACTTATTCTTCTCCCCCCCTTACTGGTCTTAGCATACTATCTTCATGATCGTACTTCTTTTGATCCTGATTCTCTCTTGACGATGCAGGCAACTTCTTTTATCTATGACCAAGAGGGTGAGCTGATTACGGCACTCCATGGTGAGCAAAACCGAATACCCGTAACTATCGACACCATACCAGAGACGCTACAACAAGCCATCTTAGCCGCTGAAGATTTACGCTTTCATAACCATCAAGGTCTTGATATAAGAGCCATTGTAAGAGCTCTTTTTACCAATGTACAAGATGGTGCCTTTTCACAAGGAGCAAGTACGATTACGCAACAATTAGCAAAGAATGCTTTCTTGTCACCGGAAAAAACAATCAGGAGAAAATTTCACGAAGCTTTTCTAGCCTATCAAATTGAAAAAAACTATACCAAAGAAGAAATATTAGAAATGTATTTGAATTGGATCTACTTTGGTCACGGAGCTTATGGAGTTCAAGCGGCGGCTCAAACTTACTTTGATAAAGACATTAGTGAGATAAACCTTGCTGAAGCTGCATTGCTTGCTGGACTTCCTCGACGACCTAGCTTCTATTCACCTATTCAAAATGCTGAAGTTGCCCTTGAACGTCGGAATATGGTCTTGACTTTGATGACTCAGAATCAATTAATTAGTTCTGCAGAAGCAAAAACAGCGGCTCTAGAGCCCCTGCCTCAGGAATTATATAATACTTTTTCATTGCAGTATCCTCATCCTGCTTATGTTGACTACGTTATTGAAGAACTAGTTACACGCCATGGCTACACGGACAATCAAGTTTTTCGAGGTGGCTTACATATCTACACAGCCATGGATCGAAAAACACAAGAAAAAATTGAGGAAGTATTAAACAACCAGTCTTATTTCCCACCTAGTCCCCAAGATCAGCTTGTTCAAGCCGCCATGGCTGTAGTAGACCACCGTAATGGTCTCATTCAGGGACTTGGAGGCGGTCGAAGCTATGAAGGCGGTCGAAGTTTTAATCGAGCTAGTCAATTAAAAAGACAGCCAGGATCAGCGGCCAAACCTATCTTTGTTTATGCACCAGCTATGGAAGCTGGCTTTACACCTAATGATATTTTGCCTGATAGTCCCATTAATTTCGGAGGTTATAGACCTAGAAACTATGATAATAGTTTTCGAGGCACTGTCTCTATTCGACAAGCTGTTTCTCTCTCTATAAATATTCCTGCTGTTTATTTATTTCGCCATATTGGTCCTGAAGTAGGCATTGAATTTGCTAAAAACGTAGGTCTGCCTTTAGAGGGAGAGCAAGCTTATCTAGCTCTTGCTCTCGGTGGCATGACCAAAGGCGTTTCTCCCCTCCAAATGGCTGGGGCTTATGCTCCAATGGCCAACAGTGGGCTATATATAGAACCACTGGCCGTAACAAGAATTGTTGATTATCAAGGCAAAGAAGTAGTCATTAAGCCTATAGAAAAAAGAGTGCTAAGTGAAGAAGCAGCTTACAAAATGACTGATATGCTAGTAACGGCTGTTCAGTCAGGGACAGGTACAAGAGCCCAAATGCGTAGACCTGTAGCCGGTAAGACAGGCACAGTAGAGCTTCCTCATACAGCTGAGTTTCGTAATGTTAGTGGCAACAAAGATGCTTGGTTTGTAGGATATACACCAGAGCTTACCTGCGCTGTTTGGATGGGCTATGATATAACCGATCGTAATCATTATTTACGTCAAATCTATGGTGGCTCATATCCTGCCGCTATGTTTCGTGATGTTCTAAGCCTAGCTTTACAAGATCAACCAGTGCAAGCTTTTGCACGACCGGAAGGTCTTAGATATGCTTCTGGTAAATTTCTTGGCACTTCCGCTTCGACAGCTATACCTGTAAGTACAGAGGAAAGCACTATAGTAGAAAGTCAGGCTCAGGCAGAACCAGCCGCGACAGAGCGACTTTATCCTCCCGAGCAAGAAGAGCAAGCTCTAGAAGAAATAGAAAAGGATTCCACAGAAATACCTCCTACTTATGTAGGAACAGATGCTCAACCAGTAACAGATGCTCAACCGGTAACAGATTCACAACCGGTAACAGATTCACAACCAAGAGCTATAACTACTCCAGTAGCAAATCAACCAATTACCACCGATTTTATTAACAGTTCTAGTGATTCAAGCAATAGTGAAGAAAGGGTCATAGAAGGTGTCCCGAAAGGTGAAGAGTAAACTAATATTTGCTATAAAAAAAGAACCTTAGGTAACTTACCTAGGGTTCTTTCTATATTGCCTTTTTACTTTAACAAATCTTCTCTGGATTCACGATAGTACTATCACGATTTTCTTCATCGACTTCACTATTAGGTGATTCACAAGGATCTTTATCCATCATTTCTTTAACACGATCCATCATTTGTGGAGCCAAATCAATGAGCCGATCAACCATGGCTGTGCCGTCTACTGGTAATAGTCGAACAGTGCCGTTGCTTACAACTAGAAATCCTACAGGTTGTACAGAAACTCCAGCTCCACTGCCGCCGCCAAAAGGCAAGGAAGTTCTATCTTCCTGCTCTGAATTCCTTCCTTCAGCATCAAACTCAGAACCACCAACAGCAAAACCACAAGCAACGCGGCTGACCGGGACTATCAAGCTACCGTCTGGCGCTTGTACAGCATCGCCAACAACGGTGTTAACGTCAACCATCTCTTTGATACTTTCCATAGCTGTTCGCATCAAGCCTTCGATGGGATGGTTCATGGGTATCTTCACCCCCCCTAGATATCGCTTTGGGTTTAATCCCAGCATGCCATAGGCCTGTAAAAATAATATGACCCGGTTGCAAGCTAACTATACAATCTAGTTTCATATTAAATCTTTTTCCTTGATACCAGGGGTTAACGTGAATAACAGGTTTCTCACCTTTACGATTCATATATTGATAAAAGCGACCTAGTAAAGTTGCTTTAATAGCCCATAAAGCTCCTGATAGCATAGCCGTGTCGAGTGCATCAGATCCTCCTACATCGCTTTTCCAGTGTAATTTCTGAATGTCAAAACGCCTGCTATGACGGCGCAAATAATTTATATAATATCGCGTTTTGGGTATTGCTTCTTTTAATGCACCAAACATAGCTTTCATTTCATTGTGATGATCTTTATCCTCCGGTGCTTTTGTATCTATCTTTGGCTTCATGTACTTTCCTGGTTCTAACTTCGACGTGAATGGGCTTTTTACAAGAGAGATGGCCCGACCAAAGATCAACCATTCAATAAGAACCTGGTTCTTAGAGCCTTCTTTGCGGTATGTAATCCTTAAAGTAAGTGGTCTCTGTAAGAAAAAAATCCCCAGAGTCAGGAGCAAAGTCCCAACTAGGAGGATTCCCACTAAGATTTTGATCAGCATTGGGATTGCCCCCTCTATCTCAGAAGGTTATTATTCCCAATTAATTCCCTTTTATCCCTATCTACCTAATAAGATAATAATTTATCCCGATTAAAACCTTTGCCGAAGCACTTGTAATGCTTCTTCTCGCACTTTCTCTGCTCTTGCAATAAGCTGATCTCGCCTTGCTTCTGCTTTCTTTACATAGTCAGCATCTTTGATTACTGGCAAATTAATATCAACACTTAGAAGAGCGCCCTTTAAGGCTCCTTCTCCTAGATAAGCGCCTACACCAACATCGGAAATAGCCATTTTATTACCTATGCTGGCCATAGCTTTAGCTACTTCTATCCCTTTTAGGGCCACTTCTGCAATGGCTAGAGGAACTTCTGTTGCTTCTATAGCCGCCTTTTGCAGAGCTTGCGCTCGCAATGCTTTTTCTTCTTCTGTATTTTTGGGCATTTTATATACATCCATGTAGGCATTGAAAGCGTCAATATCAGCTTGTACTAGTTGTTCTAGTTCTTCAATAACCTTGTTGGCCTTATGGAGTAACTCTTTTGCTTCTGGTTCTACATCTTTATATTTTTCTTTTCCTACTGTCAAGTTACCGACCATGGCGACCATAGCCGCTCCAAAAGCACCAGCCACAGCAGAGACAGAGCCTCCACCTGGTGTTGGCGCTGGTGATGCTGATTGTTTAAGTACTTCACGTAATGATTCATCAAAAAGATTTTTCATATTTATTACAGCCCCCTATAGCCCTTTCTGCATTTTCAGACCTTCAATGACGTTTTTGAAGATTAATACGGTTGTACAAGAACCGACGCCACCGGGAACGGGACTAATCATAGACGCTACTTCGGCTACTTCTTCAGTTAAAACATCACCGACAATACGTCCTTCTACTTCGTTAATGCCTGCATCAATGACTATAGATCCTGGAGCTACCATCTCTTTAGTTATAAGACCAGCTCGACCTGCAGCGGCGATAACAATTTCTCCGCCTTTCACTTCCTTAGCTAAGTCTTTCGTACCAGTATGACAGACTGTAACGGTAGCGTTTTTCTGTAATAGTAAGAAAAACAAAGGCTTACCTACTGTTTCTCCACGTCCTACAAGAACAACGCGCTTGCCGCGCAAATCAATGCCTGAGCGCTCTAACATAATTATACAGCTTTGTGGCGTGGCAGGAATTAAGGAGGGTCGGCCTGCTACTAGATAGCCACGATTCAAGGGATGTACACCATCTACATCCTTCAGTGGATCAATTTGCTCCATTACTTTTTCTTTTGAGATATGAGCTGGTACAGGCAATTCCACCATAAT
The DNA here is from genome assembly GCF_008933955.1 of Heliorestis acidaminivorans. GTDB lineage: Bacteria > Bacillota > Desulfitobacteriia > Heliobacteriales > Heliobacteriaceae > Heliorestis > Heliorestis acidaminivorans. The sequence goes on along the minus strand of NZ_WBXO01000005.1, from coordinate 125,183 downwards.
CCCATGAACAGCTTCATCTTTGTTTAGTTTTTCAATCAAAGCCAGTACTTCTTCTTCTGCTGTATTCCCCGGCATGTGGTATAGTTCAAAAGCAATGCCTACATTAGCAGCACTTTTTTCTTTTGAACGGGCATAAAGAACGGAGGCAGGATCATCGCCAACTAAGAGTACCGCTAATTTGGGAGTATGGCCTAGTGCTTTGATCTTTTCCACTTCGTCCTTTACTTCTGCCCTTAAGTTTGCGGCAATTGCTTTTCCGTCTATATAATTTGCCATAGTTAAAATTCCCCTTTCCGAGTCCTATGTTTTCTTCATCAATACTACTTTTATTGCTTATGGGCAAGCAAGAATTCTCGTACAGCTTTATTAAAATGTTCTGGCTCTACAAGATGAGGCCAATGATTACCTGGGACGCGAGCAATAGTCAAATTCTTGAGATATTTGTTGTAAGGTTTGAGCTGAAAATCAGCTCTATTTACACCTTTTTCTGGTTGAACAAAAAGAGTAGGTACGGTGATGTCTTCTGTTAAGCCAGCTACTTTCATGACATCTTCAAAGATTTCGTTGCGTGCCGGTATAACAAACTTACTTCCCCAGCGACCGTTACCCTTTTCTTCCATACCTTGATGAAAAACTTTTTGTTGTAACTCGCTCCAGCCTTCGTATTGTCGCAAAGTTCGAGCTTTGCTTTCCGCTTCTTCATAGTTTGCAAAAGGCCCCATGCCTTTTAAGCTATCGAGAACACGATAGAGAATAGGGAAAGAAAGTTTCATTAGAGATGGCATCTTGATAATAAAGATAGGATCAATAAGTACCATACTTAAGAAGCGCTTGCTATTTTGGCGAGCCCAGATAGGCGCTAACTTTCCTGTCCAAGAATGACCAACTATATGGGCTGCTGACCAGCCTAGATGGTCCATCAGTTTCTCTAGATCCTCAATAGCATGGTCAAATGTGTAGCCTTTATGAGGCTTGCCGCTCTCTCCATGACCTCGCATATCTGGTGCGATGATCTGAAAGTCTTCTTTTAGCAAAGGGGCTAGGTCAGACCATACTAGTGCATGATCTCCAAGGCCATGTAAAAGTAAGAGTGGTTCTTTGCCTTCTCCTTGCCACTCCAGATAAGATAAGGTGATTCCTGGTAGTTCGAAAGAATGACGAATCGGTTCCATCAACAGCAAACCTCCTAGGGCTCGTTTCTTTATCTTTACTATCCATCAGCCTCTTGTTCAACTTCAGTAAAAGCCAAATCAGATTGTACAAAAACTTCTTCTAAAAGAGGCAATTCTTCTATAGTACGAAGACCAAAATGAAGGAGAAACTGCTCCGTCGTACCATAAAGAATAGGACGACCTAGAGCTTCTTTTCTTCCTTTTTCTTGAATAAGCTTTTTGCCTAAAAGAGTTGCTAAAGAACGCTCTACCTTTACACCACGGATTTGCTCAATTTCAGCTCGAGTCACAGGTTGATGGTAGGCAACGATAGCTAAAGTCTCTAGTGCCGCTTTAGACAAGCCTTGTGAGCCTTGTGGTTTTATTAAACGCATCACATAGGTACTATATTCAGGTCTTGTTGCTAATCGATAGCCACCAGCTACTTCTTCTAACTGCCAACCTCGACGCTCTTGATCATAGCTATGAGCTAATACTCTCAACTGTTTTTCTGCTTCTTCTGTTGTAAGTTCCGTAATTTTAGCCAGTAAATCTAATGGCACAGGCTCAGAAGAAGCAAACAAAAGGGCTTCTAGTACCGATGATTTATCTTCTAGCAAAAGAGGGGGCAATCTTTTCCCTCCTTTATCCTACAGAGCTTGTCCATTAAGGACGTAGATTTCACCTAATGCTTCTTGTTGAATCACTTTGATTTTTCTCATGCGCAGTAATTCTAAGAGGGCGAGAAAGGTTACTATAGCTTCACTGATAGAACGGCTTTCTCTAATAAATGTGCTAAATAATAAGGGCTTATCTGGCCTTTGCTTCTCAACTATCTCTAGAAATTCTTCCATACGCTCTTGAATCGAAATTTCTTCTTTTGAGATTTTTGCCACCTTTTCACTTGGAGAAGCAGGAGAAATAACTCGTCGCAAAGCTTCCAGCAAGTCACCGATCATAATACCTTGTAAAGAGTCTTCCTCTTCTAAGAAAGGAGCTATAGTAGCCGGGTCAAGTGCTCTTGGAAAGAGCTGTCCCGAACTTTCTTCTCTTTCTTTCAGATATTCGGCTACAGCTTTGAACTTTCGATATTCAAGCAAACGATCGACTAATTCTTGCCTTGGATCTTCATCAATCTCGCCTTCCCCTTCTTGTAAAAGCATCGGTTTAGGCAAAAGCATGCGTGCTTTAATCGACAAAAGCGTGGCCGCCATGACAAGAAAAGAGCTGGCCACATCTAGGTCCAACTCTTCCATTTGCCGTAAGTAGGCTAGATAGTCTGCTGTGATTTGACTGATCGGAATATCGTAAATATCGACTTCCTTTTTCTCAATCAAATGAAAGAGCAAATCGAAGGGGCCTTCAAAGACAGGAAGGCTCACTCTGTATGTCATCAGCTTATCCTTCTAAAGGCCCTTTGACACCCATAGATGATCTCACTTGTGCCATTGTCTCTTCGGCAAGAGCCTCTGCTTTTTTGGAACCTTCAGCAAGAATCTCATCAACAAGACCTGGCCGTGCCATCAATTCATGACGTTTTTCACGAATTGGTCCTAGCACTTCTTCAAGTTTTTGGGCCAATCTTTTTTTACAGGCCACACAGCCGATGCCAGCACTACGGCATCCTTCTGCGTGTTCTTCCACTTCATCAACGTTGTAAATCTGATGGTAACTATGGACCACACAGACGGAAGGATCGCCTGGATCAGTTTTCTTAATCCGCTGTGGATCAGTGACCATAAGACGTACTTTTTCTTGTACTTCTTTTGCTGAAGCTGATAAAGCAATATCATTGCCGTAAGACTTACTCATTTTTCTTTTGTCTATACCAGGCAATAGGGCTACTTGGGAAAGCAAAGCTTTTGGCTCTGGGAATAGCTCTGTCTGGTAGAGGTGATTAAAGCGCCTTGCAACTTCACGGCAAATTTCGATATGAGGAAGCTGATCTTGTCCTACAGGCACATGATCAGCTCGATAAAGCAGTATGTCTGCCGCTTGCAAAAGAGGATAGCCTAAGAAACCATACATATTAATTTCTTTGCCCTGCTGACCAAACTGCTGAATCTGATCTTTATAAGTGGGACAGCGCTCCAACCAGCTAAGTGGCGTCATCATGGAAAAGAGCAAATGCAGTTCTGCATGAGCTTTTACTTGCGACTGTACCATGATAATACTTTTTTCGGGATCTAGTCCTGCTGACAACCAGTCCAGAGCAATCTCGCGAATGTTATTTTGCAAAGCTTGTACATCTTCAAAAGAAGTAGTCAAGGCATGCCAGTCTACAATACCATAAACACAGTTGTAATCATCTTGCAAACGCACCCAGTTTTCTAAAACACTAAGATGACCAATGTGCAAGCGGCCTGTCGGCCGCATGCCACTAAAAATCGTACCTTTTTTCACCCTTGAGGAGCCTCCTTACAACGAAGTCAGAAAAAAATAAATGAACCAATAAACCTACCTACAGGAGATACAAAACCATCATGGACAATAATCCAAAGTGGTCGAATAATCATTTGTGCAATACCTGTCACGACAGCAATAATGAGAATTAGAGGTCCATATTGCTCTACTTTGCCCATCCAGGTAAGGTGTTTGTAAGGCAATAAGCCAGCTAATACTTTAGAACCATCGAGAGGTGGAATGGGCAGCATATTGAAAACAGCCAAGGAGATGTTGACAATAATCATCCACTGTAAGACCCTGTTCATTTCAGGATGGTTATAAAAACCCACAAATAGAACCATAGAGATCAGAGCCAGAAAGATATTCATGGCCGGTCCGGCTAGAGAAACATACATCATACCACGCTTAGGATCGCCACGAAAATTATAAGGGTTTACATTAACTGGTTTGGCCCATCCAATTGGCGCTATGATGAGCATTAATGTACCTATTACATCAAGGTGTGGTAAAGGATTCATAGTTAATCTGCCTTCATAGCGTGGTGTGGGATCACCTAGCATTGTCGCCGCTTTGGCATGGGCATACTCATGAAGAGCCAGGCCCAGTAAAATAGCTGGCGCTTTGGCCACTAATGAAGCCAGTGAAAAATCAAACATTTTTTCCTCCTAGTCTTTACTCACAAAACCCAGTTCAAACAAGAGCTCTCGTAAGTGCTCTAACTCCTCCTCGTAACTTTGCACAATCCCATCGAGACGATCCCAACGCATCTGATTCAGTAAAGTTTTATAGTGAGGTCCAGGCTTAATACCCATTTCTTTAAGTTCTTTGCCTGTAATAATTGTTTTGCACTTCTTGATAATATGCCAAGCTTCTAACAACTCTACCGTTTTGGGCAAAGCATAAGACGCTCGTAGAGCTAGGAAGGCTTCAATAGACCAGCCTTGAAAAAGTTTATCAAGGTCACTAAGTTTGCCATATTGTAAAGATTGTTCCATCAACAATCCGGTCTGTTCATTCGTACTTGCTAGTTCTACAATAGCCTCCCGAATCCACATCTTCAGTGGGTATCGATCTATTGCTAATTTTACACCTTCTGGCTTCATATGTTTCGTAAGTATTAGAAAGTAGGGCATCCAGCGAGTTTCTAGCGGTACTAATTCTCTATCTTTTACTTCTTGATAAAGCTCTGTCAATGTGGTCAGTTCTCTTTCGAGCCTTTCGCTCCACTCTAAGTCTGGTAGAAAGTAATCCCATAAGTTCATTTCTGTAACTCTACGCAATGCTGGTACGGGATTTTTTTCTTGTAGAATTAAAAGTAATTCATCGAACATACGCTCATGAGAAACTTCACCTATCATTTTACGTGAAATAGCTTCATGAGCAAATTCTAAAGTCTCTACTTCCATAGTAAAGTCATAACGCTGTTCAAATCGAATAGCTCTAATAATCCGTGTTGGGTCTTCAACAAAGCTTAAGTTATAAAGAACACGGATCAAACCTTGATCTAGATCTTTTCTACCTGAGAAAAAGTCAACAAGATAGCCAAAAGAAGGTAAATTAAGCTGTAAGGCTAAAGCATTGATCGTAAAATCACGACGATAAAGATCTTGTCGTAAGTTCGATGCTTCCACCTGCGGTAAAGCCGCCGGATGCTGATAAAACTCTCGACGGGCTGTAGCTACGTCAATCTTCTGATCTTCCCAGAGAATCATAGCTGTTCCAAACTTTTCATGGACTCGCAGACGAGCTCGCAAAAAGCGAGCTAAACGTGTAGCGAAAGCAATACCGTCACCTTCTACTACAAGATCTATATCTAGATTGTTAACACCAAGCAAAAGGTCACGAACAAAGCCACCTACTACATAAACTTTTACATTTGCTTCATCTGCTAATTGTCCTATATTCTGAAACAAGGTGATTATATGATCTGGTAATCTTTCTTCCATTAAATGATCGAGTCGGTTGTTGTCAACAGTAACTCGCTGTTCTTCTTGCGTGCTCGCTGAAAAATTAGTTCGATAAATTCGCGGCGTATCTTCACCGTGAAGAGTTCGTAAAACATCGGTCCGCGATACAATACCGATTATTTTTCCTTTTTCTATAACAGGTAAGCGTCCAATATCATGCTCGATCATCAGACTTTGAATTTCACGTATAGAGCTATCTACATCAATCGTAAGTACATTGCGGGACATAAAGCCTTTGACAGGTGCATGGCGAAGACCATGATAGAAGGCTTTGTCAAGATCGCGACGACTGATGACGCCTACAAGCTTATCGCCATCTACAATAGGCATACCAGTATGGCCATAACGAAGCAGTACTTTGCCAGCTTCTTCAATCGTAGTATCTGATGTCACTGTCTTAACAGGCGAAGACATAATTTCGCGAGCCCCTTTTTGGGGTTCAATAGTTTCATAAAGACGTTGTACTAATAGAGCTAAAATCTCTTCACTTTTGCCACCTTTAATGGAAGCAGCAGCGGCAGCACCGTGACCGCCTCCTCCTAAAGGTAAAAGCAGTTTGTTAACTTTCACATGTTCAATACGACTGCGACCCACCACAATAACGCGATCTTCCATCTTAACAACAGCAAAGATAACGTCAGGACTTTCATTTTCACTTAACTTGTAGACAAGCAAACTTAAGCCTTCTACGTACTCATCAACGGTGGCGGTCGTTACGACAATCTTAAAGCCTTGTATTATGTGCACTTCGGCATTGCGCATGATCTTATGAAATAGCTTCCGCTGCTCCACAGAAAGAGGTCGGTCAATAAACTCACCAACAACAGCTAAGTTAGCTCCCTGCCCTAACAAATAAGCAATAGCCGCCGCATCACGTGCTGTAGTAGTAGAAAACATAAGACTACCTGTATCTTCATAAATCCCTAGGGCTAATAAGGTAGCGTCAAAAGAAGTAAGCTTGATCTTGCGTTTTTGTATTTCTTCCACAATAATCGTCGTTACTGCACCCACACTATCCTGGTTCACATAAGAACCTACCACATCATCGTCTCCAGGAGGATGATGGTCAAAAACATGAACATCTATGGCAGGATCTGCTAATAGTTTACCTAGAGGGCCTACTCGGTGAGGTGATTTCGTATCGACCATAATAATTCTTTTGACTTTATGAGGATTAATCTTCTTTACAGCCTTAAAACCTAAAGTATCTTTATGGAGAGCCATAAATTCTTGCACATTAGCACCAAGTTTACTTGGCAGTACTGGTATGGCTCTTGGATACAATTTATGCGCCCCATAGGCGGCAGCAAGACCATCAAAGTCTGTATTATTGTGGGTAAGGATAATCTCCAAGCTCCAACCCACCTCTTGTTATTTTGTTCATAGAGAATATTATACCACGCTTTATTCCTCACCGTGAAGAAAGGTTCTCAACTTATTCAGTACCCATAGGACGCAGTATTTCTACTTTTTCTATCTCCTGTACACCAAAGTTTAGCATAGCTTGATAAGCTTTACTGAGAGTGTTAACCTTTTCTTCATTAGCTCTATAAACAACCCACTGCCCTTCTTTGCGCTCCTTCACTAGTTCAAGAGCTTTTAAGCGACGCAAATGCTGTGATACTGCTGGTTGAGTCATTCCTAAGTAATTGACAATTTCACAAACACAAAGCGGCTTGTTCATCAAAAGAGCTAAAATAGTTAAGCGACTTTTATCACCGAGCACCTTGAAGAGCTCCACCCAAAGTAAAATATCTTCTTCAGTTGGGGAGTCCTTAGGTCCAAACATAGTAACAACCCTCCCTCAGGTAGAGAAAAAAGCCTTCCACACTACAGGAGCATAAAGGCTTTTTATAAGACTAAGATTAACTTCTTTATTTAAATTACAATCACATGAAAGATTAGCATGATTATTAATCTAGAAGAGCTTTAAGTTCTCCTTCAGAAGGCAACTTGCCAGAAACCTTAACTTCCCCGTCAATTACGAGTGCTGGTGTCATCATAACACCATAAGACATGATATCTTTGATATCGGAGACTTTGGAAACTGTTGCTTCTTTCCCCAGCATATTAACTACCTTTTTCACTCTTTCTTCTAACTGATTGCACTTAGGGCATCCTGTTCCTAGAACTTTAATATCCATTACAAAAACCTACCTTTCCATATTATAAGGCTAAGCCTAATGTTTATCCCCAAAATGTGCCGAAAATAAGACCACTGAGCGTAGCCATAGTAATCACCAATGTGGCATAAAGAGCTGTTTTTTTGAAACCTAGAATCTTATGAATTACTATTAAGTTAGGCAAGCTTAGGGAAGGACCAGCTAAGAGTAAAGCTAAAGCAGGGCCTTTGCCCATACCACTTCCCATGAGACCTTGCAAAATAGGTATTTCCGTCAATGTAGCAAAGTACATAAAAGCACCTAAAACAGCAGACAGCGCGTTAGCTTGAATCGAATTACCACCAACGAGAGCACCTACATACTCTGCAGGAATGATCCCACTGTCTGTACCTGGTCTCCCCATAAGAAAGCCTGCAATGAGCACACCTACTAGAAGCAGAGGAAAGATCTGTTTGGTGAAGGTCCAAGTTGAACTAACCCATTCTGAAGCTTCTTCTTTTGTGAACCAGCTTTTCAAGATTATAGCCAGGATAAGTAGCAACAAGACTGTTAAAGGCCACTTAATTGTATAGATGAAGTGAAAAAAGCCTGTTGTTTCTGGCGGCCTACCCCAAGAGGCTATCACTAGGATTAGTATCATAGTACCAAAATAAACTATATATTGCCAGAGACTACGTTGTTCTTCTTCAACAGGCAAATGGAAAGAAGTGGCTTCCCTTTCCTTTTCTTCTTTTTGGAAAACAAAGTGCATCACAAGGCCAATAATAATGGAGAAGACAATAGCGCCAATAGCTCTAGCTATACCCATCTCCAAGCCTAGAACTCTTGCCGTTAGTATAATAGCCAACACATTGATAGCCGGTCCAGCAAAAAGAAAAGCTGTAGCCGGACCTATCCCCGCACCACGCATATAAATACCAGCAAAAAGAGGCAGAACTGTACATGAGCAAACAGCCAAAATTGTGCCTGATACAGAAGCAACAGCGTAAGACAAAAATTTATTAGCCTGTGCACCAAAATATTTGAGTACAGAAGCTTGCGATACAAATACGGAAATAGCACCTGCGATAAAGAAGGCCGGAATCAAGCAAGCCAAAACATGCTCACGAGCATAATCTTGCAACATATAAAAAGATTCCAGAATAGCACCCTGCACTCTTGTGCTTTCCAAAGGAATATAGAAGGCTAGCAAAAAGATTCCTACCATAAGCAAAAGTTTATTGCGCTCTTTCATTAGACACCTCCCTTTAATCAAAAGCGCTGAACGAATTTGTATATAAGTATATTCTTATGTATGTATCTTTTATAGCACCTTTTGCTTTTTTCGTCAAGAAAAAAATGCGGTATCAGCAAACTTGCTAGATACCGCACTTTTATTAATCTTTTCTTGATCTAGTTCTAGGGTGTCACTTATTCTCTCTCTTCTGTGTTTTCAGCGACGGTTTCAACCCCTTGAGTCTCTTGCTGTTTTTTTAGAGCTTCCATGGCTATTTCATAAAATTTTTCTGACATGCTCCGTCACCCCTTTCCTGTAGTCTCTCCATATATGAAGTAGTAGCTTACTCTGTTTGTTCTGTAGCAGGGTTACTCTCAGGCATCTTACTGCAGACTATCTTTGGAGATAGGGAGGAATCCGGTCATTGCGAATTAGATCATCATAAGATTCTCTTTCTACAACAACAGCTGACTGTCCATCACGAACAAAAACTACTGCTGGGCGACCAATGCGGTTATAGTTCATGGACATAGTGTAGTTGTAAGCACCAGTGCTTGATACAGCTAGAATATCGCCACTTTTCACTTTCGGTAAGCTTACGTCCCAAATCAGCATATCACCTGATTCGCAGCATTTGCCCGTAATAGAGACAACTTCTTCATTAGCTTCTGTAGCTTTGTTAGCTAGCATTGCTTCGTAGCGAGATCCGTAAAGAGCTGGGCGAGGATTATCATTCATACCACCATCAACAGCTACATACTTACGTACTCCATGAATTTCTTTGACTGAGCCAACAGTATATAAAGTTGTTCCTACGGGACCGGCGATAGAGCGACCAGGCTCTACGACAACGCGGGGAACAGTTAGGTTTCTCTTCTCTGCCTCACTTTGAACGGTAGAGAGAACTGTTCTAGCATAATCGTTAATATCAGCTGGCTCATCAGCTTCAGTGTAACGAATACCAAAACCACCACCTAAGTTTAAGACAGTAGTAACAGCACCAGTCTGCTTTTGAATTTCTTCAATGAAGTTCATCATCACTTCAGCCGCGAAGCGGAAAGATTCCAGTTCGAAAATCTGAGAGCCAATATGACAATGTAAGCCGTCATACTTAAGGTTCGAACAAGACACAACTGCTTTTACAGCTTCCATAGCTTGCCCTGTAGGTAGCGGGAAACCAAACTTAGAATCAATCTGCCCTGTTCTGATAAATTCATGAGTGTGACATTCAATACCAGGCGTAATGCGAAGCAGTACATTAACAGTTGTACCAGCTTGTTCTGCCAGAGCATTTAAACGATCCATCTCATAGTGATTATCTACAACAATGTGACCGATACCGTATTCAATCGCTTGTTTTAACTCACTGTCCGTTTTGTTGTTACCATGGAAGTATACTTTTTCCATAGGAAAGCCTGCTCTTCTAGCTGTATAAAGCTCTCCGCCCGATACAACATCCAAACCTAAGCCTTCTTGTTCAATAACTCGACACATAGCCATGTTCATAAATGCTTTAGAAGCATATATGACTTCGCCAGCACCGGAGGCACTAAAAGCATCGTAATAGGCTTTACATTTTTCACGAAGAAAAGTTTCGTCCATTACGTAAAGCGGACTTCCGTGTTTTTGAACCAACTCTACAGCATCACATCCACCAATAGTCAAATGCCCTGCTTCATTAACCTTTGCAGTACCTTGTAATTTCATGATTCTTCGCCCCTCATTCTATATAGCCAATTATTTCCAATATTAAAAAGCACAAAAAAGCCGTCGAGCTATTCTCGACGACTGTTACGTCAACGTAAAGAATGCCCTCTCTACTCCCTGGTAAGATAGTGCTCCACCACTTTAGAGCGCCTTAAAAAAGGTGGGAAAAGCTCCGTGGTGACAGTCCTGCAATTATTCATTACAGACCCAGCTTAAACAAGTGCCATCGTCTAAGCTTCGGCGGTGAGCCCTTTCCATTCAATGCATCGTCCATGCCTTTGGACCTTCTTGAATCTACTCTTGATCAACCGCGCCTCTACCCCACCTCTTTTTCGAGATGAGGCATAACCTATGCTATTGTTGTCGTAATTGTAACACCTCTGTATATCACTGTCAACGCTTCTAAGCATCTAATTTTATCCACCTATTTCTCAATCAAATGACGCCAATATCGAAAAGGCATATAAGTTTTTTGTTGTTTCAAATTCTTTCGTTCTTCAATATTAATCGATGTGAAGTAAGCTTTCCACAAATCTTGATATTCTATTTCTATAGAGGCTAGCTCTACTTTTTTATTAGGATCTATGTCCGTTATAATCCATTCTTTCTGGTTGTACAAAGCGGCCAATCCTCTTCTCAAATCGTGAATCATCCAGTTCTGATCGGCTAATCGCTTCGTAAAGTGGGGTGCTATTAATCCTATTATATTGTGATCAGGTTCCATGGGCCCATAATAAATCGAATTACTAAGCAAGCGAAACCGCAAAAGACCTAGCATGCGATGTTTTTCCTTCGCTACTTTGGATCTAAGTTTTTGGACAGTCCAAACCGGATCGACTAGGTAGCGGTCAACTTGAGGACCTATTTTCCATCCTAATCTAAGATATTGATAAATAGCTTGTTCCGACCCTTCCACTTCCGATAAAAAAGCGTAGGATACCGTTCGAAAAGCATCATCTGAAATCTTCTTATGAATGGACTGTACAACTTTTTCCGACTTTTCCACATCCGTCTCAATTACTACAAGCTCAGCAAAAAGAGGCGGATTAGATTTAGCTATAGCTTGAATGTCCTCTGGTTGCTCACGGCGATAATAAGCTTCATAAATAGCTGTAAAAAGCCCTTCCATAGAACCATCGTACTGATAGATAAGCATTTTATTGATAAGGTAAAGGATCGACTAGTCCTAATCTCATGAAAGCATCCCTGCGACTAACACAACTAGCACATTGTCCACAAGCAGGGTACTGCCCAGCATAGCAAGTATGAGTTAAATGAAGAGGACATTGTAACTGTAAAGCCAAGCTCACAATCTCTTCTTTTTCCAACTGAATCAAAGGCGTCTCCAAACGCACCCCTTTTCCTAAAACACCTCGCTCCGTACCGCAATTAACAACTTGCTGAAAAGCTTCAATAAAAGCAGGACGACAATCAGGATATCCTGCATTATCTAGGGCATTCACACCCATATAAATAGCCTCAGCCTTAACCTTCTCAGCATAAGAAAGAGCCAAAGCTAAAAACAGAACATTGCGCGCCGGCACATAAGTCGCAGGAAGCAACTGCCCCTGCTCCACAAAGCCGAGAGAAGATAGATCTTCCTTCGTCTCCCCAGCAGGCCGCTCTGTCAAAGGTCCTTCTGACAAAGGCCTCTCTCTCAAAGTACCTTCGGATAAAGCACTTTCCGCAAATAGATCCCCTAGTACCATCACTTTATGAACAGCACCGTAAAAAGAAGCGACAGCTTCAGCCGATTCAAGCTCACGACGATGTCTCTGTCCATAATCAAAAGTCAAAGCATAGAGCTTATATCCTGCTTCCTTAGCAATCCCCATTGTCGTAGTAGAATCAAGACCACCTGATAACACAATAACAGCCGATTTTTGACTTTCCATAGAATTAAGCACCTCTTTATTAAGTAGGACAAGTTAGTTCTTGGCTTTATTTTAGCGAAAAATGTGCTTTGAGGGCAACTAACAGAGGGTAAAAAGTTGGTTCTATGCCAAAGGGGGTGTGCCTATATTCTATAAATAACAATACAAAGGCAAATGCTAATCCACTTAAAAGCTAAAGTACAGAAAAGAAAGCTCTACGAGCTAATCGCAGAGCTTTCTTTTTTGTCTTCACAAAGGGCCAAAAGATGATTCAAAATTGCTTCCCCTGCCACAATCCCTTGCTGAGGAAGGAAAGAAATTCTTTTTAAGCTTTCCTCATTCTCTCCATGGTGGTGCAAGCGCTTTTTGGGGCCATGAGTAGCCCAGAGTTCTCCGTGAGCAGGTGCCAAAGCAAGATCGGCCTTTTCAAGCATTTCTTGATCTAAAAGTGAATCACCGGCGGCAACAACAAAGGGCTTGCCAACTCTTTTTAAAACTTCTTCTACGGCAGTCCACTTGCTCACTGGTTTTGGTACAAGATAAAGCTTTCTACCTTGTATAGAGAGACGCCAATTCTGTTCCTGCGCCCAGCAAGCAAATGCTTTCAGTTCTGCTGACGGCACTTTGTCTCTTTCAATAAGAAAATACAAAAAAAGTTGATCAGCCCTACGGGAAGATGTAACCCAATCAGGTTTAGCTATTTTTGCAAATTCCCTTTCCATCTTCCCTATGTCCAAGCACTTGTCGCTGATCTGAGATAAAATCTTATCATGCCATTTCTTATCGAGGTGTCCTTCCCTTAAAATATGACCGCCATTGCTAACCACGGCATAGGAAGGCCTGATAGGTAGTTTCACTCGTCTGTATTGTTCCACCGTTCGTGTCGTTACAGGAACAATGATAGCCTGCCGCGCAGCCTCACAGAAGCGCTTTACAGCCAAGGTCGTCATATAAGATATAATGCGACCTTTATACTCTTCTATGGGCACCAAGAGATGGGGATGGCCATAGTCACCCATACTTCGTCGCGAATAGATCAGTGTTTGATCTAGATCGGAGGCAAAAAGTATTTTTCCTGTCAATTCCTATGCCTCCCTTTCAATCTCTTCAAGGGGTTTAATCAAGCCACAACAAGAGTAGGTCATATTCCCATAGACTTCCACAGGTACATTCCTGTCACGAGCGAGAATAAGGATATGGGTAAGATTGGGGTTTTCCATGGAGTTTACAAGAATTCTCCACGGTACACGGCGCAAAAGGACTCGGGTCGTCTCCCCTACACCTGGCTTGATGAGATTGATATCTTTGATTCCAAAGCGCTCTTGAATCGAACGAAGGGACCGTAAGCCTTGCCAAGAACATTTTTCAAGCAAGAAGCTTTTTTCCGTGCCTCTATGGTCATCGCAAAAAAGATGTTCTTCCCTTTTCATCGCGAGATGGTTCTGCCCCTCTAAGGCCACTTCTTCAAAATATCTCGAAATGGTGTCAACAAATAGATTAGAAACGTCGTCTTCTTGCAACTCACTGTAATAGCGAGCACCATGAAAATCAAAGGGGCCTAGGAGTTCCGGTTTATAGACCGTTCGACTGACCAACCCGGACACAGTAGCATTAAGACAAGCACTGGGAATTAGATAGTCTTCTCGCGTGCCGTACAGGGGCGCGCAATAGCCAGGATCGGCTAAGACAGCCAGGCTATCGGAAAGCTCTATGGAATATTTATCTTTGAACTGTTGGCAAGCTTTCGTTAACTGCATGGAGATAGCACCCTTACCTGTCCAACCATCCACAAACTGAAGGTCTCTGCCACCATGGTTCTGCAAAATATAAAGCAATGCTTTTTCGTCAATACCTTTGTCACGAATAATAGATATGCTGTAATGAGGTACCGTAAGACCATGGATTTGCTCTAGATAGCGACGAATTAAAATGCCTACAGGTGTTCCAGCTCTAGCCAAAGAGACGAGAACAAACTCGGAAGCATGCAAACCTATTATCTTTTCAGCGACAACGGCCGTGGCCCAGGCTATTTTCCGAGCCGACTCTTCCAAGGTCTGATAGAAAAGATCCATATATTCTTGCGTTGGCTTGTATTCCAAGGGAAGCATCTCCGAATAATGGACGCCCTTTTGAATCATTCGTTCCCGTTCTTCAGTCGGCACTTCTTCCACCATACCGCTAAGATCTTTCAGTAAAAAAACAACATCATCAGCACGATATGAGCCCATCGGATCAGGGTGAGGTACGATCGCTTCTGGCACTACCATACAAATCCGATCGATGCCCCTAGAGTCCAAAGCTTCTAGTAAAGGCATGATCCTTTCCTTCGGAAGAGGCCGCTCTAGAAATAAAAAAATCTCATCGTACATGCCTGTCCCGATATTATAAACATAATTGGGAATCAGAGGATCATCGGGGCTGGGAAAAGCAAGACCATGACGAATGCCATAGTCTTCCTTATCAACAGGATAAACAGGACTGCGCGTTGTTGCTTGCACCAGTACCTTTTCACCCATATAGGAGGCTATCTTAGATGGAAGATACATAAATTCTCCGGTGCCCAGACATAAGGCTTTTTCTCCCCGTCGCCGTTGTTGTAATTGCTTACCTACCTTATAAGCCAAAGCCTCTAGTTGTGCTTGTTCCTTCGGTGTGATACCAAAGCGGCCTGTATAAGGGAGATAGGGCGCTTTATTGACCCAACCGGTTGAATCAATGGATGTATAAGCGATCCCTTTTTCTAAGCCGTATGTTACCACATCTACAGAAGTGCCATTTTTCAAAGACATTCCTTGTAATTCTTTTAATGCATAGATCCCCACCTGCGGAAGTGGCGATTTGGGATCAGCCACTTCTTCTTGGGGCATATAAGCTCCTATCGCTCTTTCTGTTACCGCACCCCAGGATTCTATAGTACCGGAGAGCAAAGAAAGCACGGTAATAGAAACCCCAAGGCGCTGTTCCATTGCCTGCAAGGTCGCTCGATCCTCTTCGGAACGCCAATCAAGAATGGAAAGAATATAATATTCTTTTCTTCTATACTTCTGCTCAATCGCCTGAATAAAGTTTAATGCCGATTTGCCTGTCGTTAATTCATCATCAATGAGCACAATCGGATGATCCTTATCAAAAAAGGATCGAGCCGTCCCATAAAGACGATGTTCCGGTGCATGACAATGCTCTTCTTCAAAGCCAAATAGATCAGGCAATTCATTGATTTTCTCACGCGTTGTATGCCAATAGAAGGCATTTTGATCAAAGCAAGAGAAAACAGCATGCCCTAAGGCTGTTGCCGTTTCAGCAAAACCGATAAAAATATGCGGCGAAGGCAAAGAGAACGTCGCTTTGTTCTCTGTCATCGTTTGCTTTCTAGCTCTTTCTTCCATAAAGCGTTGTGCAAGCAACTTCCCTGCAACAAAAGCAACCTCTGGTTCGATAGCAATATGCTTGCCTAGAAGCTTGCTGACAAAGAGAAAACTTCTATGACGATTCTTGCGAGCGGCAAGTGAAAAAAGGCTTTCTAGCGAAAGTTCGTAAGGGTTGCTTGTAACGGTAAGACGGATGTGCAAATCATCTAAAATATGGATCAGCATCTCTGAAGATTCTTGAACCTTCTCGGCTTCTTCACTCAATAGACGATTTATCATATTGTTCTGTCCCCAGTAAGCTCGTAAAGTCATATGTCTCATTAAGCACTCCATAAATGCATGATCTTGTAATAATTTTCTTTGCCCAACTCAAATGAGGCTTTATTTCGTTCATTTTGTTATGAAAAGCGCTTTTCATAACGCCTATTTTTCCGTCATTATTGCTCACGATGGTCGTAGCATCACAATATTCCTCGTACGTGACAGCTTGCAAAGCATTCACAGGTCGAATATGGGAGGGATGAATCACTGTTTTTCCACATAAACCATTGGCTTGATCGAGCAAGATTTCACGAATCAAGCCATCGATATAACGTGTAATCAGTTGTCGGCGAAAAGCAAGGCCTTGATGGCCATACCGTTCAAATGGCGCTTCTCGCAATTTAGGCTTCAATACACGGTTGTCTGTGGGAAAATACTCCCAAACGGGCCCAGAAAGGACATAGGGATCGTCGATGCGACCAAAAACATTGACAATATCGCCAATACAGTCTTTCATGGGCACGATATCATATAAGGTCAGATCAGGACTCCTACGAATGCCGAAAAGACTAGAAAAATCAGTCGCTCCAATACGGATATTCAAGATCATCTCTTTATAGGAACCTAGTAAAGCTTTGAGAGCAAGCAACGTGTCGATACGACTCTCTTTATACATAATATCTCGCGTCTCAAAGATAGGCATGCCATATATGCGAACAGACCTATTGAGTTGACGAAGCAGTTGAAGGTACTTTTCGCCATTATGAAGCGAAAATTTGGGAAAAACAAAGCCATGAAGCAAGCCGGTCATCATAAAAGGCATCAGTTTCTCAATAAGCTGATGAAATTGCTCAGGGCTTCGCAGGCGCAGAAAGATCAAGGGCAAGCCCGCTTTTTCTATCGTTGACATAGTCTGCCATGCTGATTCTAGCTGTTGAAGTTGAAGCAAAAGTGCTTCTTCTGCTTCGACGACTTGGTGATCACCAATCGCATCTTCTAGGCAGATGACCATAGAAGTCAATTCTTTGTATTTGTTTGTTATGAGATCGTTCGCAATACAAGGACGATGGGCTGGCATGTATAAAGTTGCACCTAAAGCATATGACAATGTATCTCGATCCCAATTGGAATCATAGGGTTCAGGAGGAA
Source organism: Heliorestis acidaminivorans (assembly GCF_008933955.1). Classification (GTDB taxonomy): domain Bacteria; phylum Bacillota; class Desulfitobacteriia; order Heliobacteriales; family Heliobacteriaceae; genus Heliorestis; species Heliorestis acidaminivorans. The sequence continues at coordinate 107,961 of NZ_WBXO01000005.1, read as the reverse complement.
TATAAAAAATCCTCTCTATATCTTCAGCCTTCAAATCATTAAAATGAATCACCCATCGTTTCCTCGCTTTCGACTTTCAAAAGTGCCCTCTATCTCTTATGAGCCTGGTCGCCCACCTGGAATAAACTTTTTAATCCAATTGCCAAAACCGCCAGGATTGCGCGTTTGAATCAGTACCGTGCCTGGACCTCTGAAGCGGCAAACGGCAATTTCTCCCGAGGTAAAAGTATGTATCCAACTGCTTGAAGCTTTTTCGATTTTGTAATCCATGTAATCAGGCCAGGCCACCAAATGTTGGTTGTCAATAACAAACTCTTCCCCATCATCCAAATTGATAGCATGAATGGCACCGTAGCTGTTCACAAAGACTTTTCCGTGACCGCTCACTTTAACAACAAAAAAACCCTCTCCAGATAAAAAGCCTTGCATTAAATTTTGCATCTTTGTAGATACTTGCAAATCTTGCGTACCTGCTAAAAAACCGTCTTTTTGCACAATCAAGTTGTAGGTACCATCTAAGTTAATATCGATAATGTCACCAGGAATGGATGGGGCCAGCAAGACTGTTCCTGAACCACGATTGGCCGTCAAAGTTTGAAAGAAAAACTTTTCTCCAGCGAGCATGCGAGCCAAGCCTTGCATAATTCCACCGGGCACAGAACCTAAGACATCGACTGTTGAAGACATGGCCACCATGGCATCGGCTTCAGCCTTAATGCTTTCAGCTTTTTGCAATTTCATTTCTATAATCGGAAAAGCGCCTGGATAAAGTATTTTATAATCCATGTTCTTCACCACCTGTTAATAAATTTTTATGGCTCCTTGATCATCTGTACATAAACAATTCTGCCACGCCTTTCTGTCGATAGGCGGATTTGTTGACCTTGTTGAAGAGGGATGGATTGATTTTTGGGAATTGTCTTTTGTATGCCCTTTTCAATCAATTGGGCATCCATCTCTAGATTAAAAAAGTACCACTGCCCTTCATGATAGCGAAAATACCCTTGTGGCGTTTTGTCAGCATTTTCACCAGCTCGAATGTGATCAAAAACATGCCATTTGTAAAGATAGAGGCCAGACCAGACAACAAGCTGACGACGTTCATTGATAAAATGGCCGGGTTTGCCATTTTGTTCTTTATAAAACTGCAACAGTGGTACGGGATGATGGGCCATTTTTTGTCCACAACCAGGACAACTCGTCCCGTACACAAACCATTTTAATTCGCAACGATCGTTCGAACAAGGATGAATCAAATCGGTTGTCCGAATTAAAGCTTGTTCCCAATCGGCCGCTGTAGGGCGGTTGTCAGGCATGTGTAAGTATTTTATAAAAGATTTGGTAACGAGTTCTGACAAATAGGGTCCCAATCGCTCAAAGCTTGTAAAAGTGCCTTGTGGGCGATTGCTTTGATCGTGGGGATCTTCAATAAAAAGCGCCTTCGCGCCCATAGAAAGTTGCTCATCCTCTTCTGCCGATAAAGTAGAATTTATTTTGGGGCCTCGCAAAGGATGACGAAATAACAAAGTTTGATAAACGAGTACAGCCAGCGCGTGCAAATCGGTGCGTATGGAAGGCGCTCCTTTACCCATGATCACTTCCGGCGCGATCAGACCCGGTGTCCCTGCCACATTGGGCGGGTACACGTCTGGAACGACAAGGCTATCTAGATCGATCATCGTAACGGTACCAATCACAGGATCGGCCAAGAAGTTATTATAGGATAAATCGGAATGAGCAAGGCCGGCAGAATGAAGGCGCCGTGTCGCACGAGCCATCATGATAGCAATCTTTAGATGGCCCAGCCAGTCACCTCGCTCTGCTTTGCTGATCAAGTTTCTTGTGCGAGGAGAAATGAACCAACTTAGCTTTTTTTCTCGTCCATCTTTCGTGAAAAAATGAGCAGGATAAGTTGGCACAAGGACACCAAGACGAGGAGCTACTACGACAGCAGTAGGCCAGCAGTATAGGCTTTTCCAATAGTCCCCACTTTCAGGATTTCTTGTGGGGTTATACTTGTACACGATATTTTCAATCCGTCGACGACGCTCTGGATCTTTGCTGTCATTGCTATCTTTGTAAAACTTAACGACCTTTTTTTTATCTTCTGTAAAGTGTACAATGCCTTCGCTACCTTCACCAAGTATCTCAGGTTCGTATAGAATGGTACTTCCATCTGCTAAGGTCGCTTCTAAAAGGTTCTTCTTGCTTTTTTTTCTTGCTTTGGCCATAACCTTTATCTCCTAAACAATATCGCCATGGTGCGATCGTCAAAAGAACCTCTACGCTCATAAGAGAGAAAATCGAGCAAAGCCTCGCCTGGTTCTTTACCATCTTTTAGTACCTTGAGGACTTGCTGGAACAGGACCGGCATTTCCTTTTCTGCAGGAAAAAAATCATCACAAACGCCGTCGGTCATAGCAGTCACAGCATTAACACCTTTTTTTATTGAAAAAAAGATGCGATGGCCCAATTCTTGCTCTATCTGCCTCGTTGTAATAAATCTTGTCTCACTGGCAAAGGTTCCTGTATCAGCACTGCCTAGTAAGGTAACAGTATCGCCACCGTGCCAGATGGCTATGGTTCCGTCACCGACTTGTACACTCGCTACAACGCTTTTGCCCTGCCACAAAGTATGTATCACGAGAAGTAAGGTCGTAGACATTTCTTCTACTTTGATTTCTCGTTCTCTGGCCTCTTCTTTCAGTGCTTGTATCGCTTCGAGTATGGCCGTGGTCAGGTATGACTTTATCTTTAGCAAATCATTCTGGCTGGGAATGTCACCGTCATGTTCTGCTAATACATAGTCTTTTAGACAATGTTGCATATGTAGCAGAGCCTTTTGACAAGCGAGGGCCGCGCCGACTCTAGAATATTGGCAAGATCCTGCTCCATCCGCCACAGCAAGCAAAGTCCAAGCTCCCTCTTGTCCGATGGAAAATGCGTCTTCTCGGTGCGTTCCTTGATGAGCATGCAATTTTCCTCGTCGACTCGCTGCTGCCATGGCCCATGCATCATTTACAATTTGATAGTCCGCCACATGAAGAGGGACCCAATCCTGTTCATCTTGGGGAGGCAGGTCTCTCCATGCTGGCTCAAGAGGAGGATCTAGCGATTCTTTTTGTTCTACCCTATCTATTTTTTCAAGAGTTTTCTCTGTTTTATCAGTTTTCTCTCTTTCCTCTTCCTTCTCAATGGCTTTCTCCTCTATCTCGAAGACCTTTTCAGTAAGTTCATATTTCCGAACGATAGGTTTTTGTTTTTGCTGATCACAACGATAGAGGATTTTGGTAAAGTTCCGTTCTAAAGCTTCTGGCACTTCTGCGATAGCTATGAGTCCTTGCACTATTTTTGACAAAAAAGCATGTCTTTGGGGATCATTTGCATGAATCAGGGCCTCTTCTACAATAAAACCATAGGATCGAAAAAGCACCTCTAGCTCCCGCTGTTTTCTAGGATCTACCTTAAAGAAGCTTATGTGTATCATGGTCTAACTCCTTCTTGAAAGAAAGGGTGCCCTGGTTGATCAGGGCACGATCTGAATCGTTGGCGGTGGTGGTGGTAATTGAGCAGGTTTCTCTCCATCGGCCGTAAATTTTTGGCTCGCCATGGATACAGATGCGCTGACCCAGCGGAAAAACTGATTGAAATCGTCAGGCTGGTAGGATTCCATATGCAAAACAATCTCTGTAATTTTCTTTAATGTGTTCAGATCTACGTCGGGCCCGCATCCTACAGCGATAATATTGGCAAGCTTGCCTGCTTTTTGCTTGATCACATTGGCAGGCCCTTCCCAGCTATCGGTCGGTACGCCATCGGTAAGAATAAAAACAAGAGGCTTATAATCACCTTTTTGTGTTGCCGTTGATTTTTTAACTTCTGTATCAAGGCAACGCTCCAGAATTTTCAAAGCTTCTCCCAAGGCTGTCGTTCCGTTGGCATCAAGCTGAGGTTCTCGAAAACTTTGCAGATCTGTAAGAGGTACCATTTGCTTGGCTGTACTCGAAAAAGTGATCACACTGAGGTAGGCTGTTTCGATGGCCTGCGGTTCTTTCTTCAAGGAAGAGATCAGGTACTTGACGCCCTGACGCAATGCCTCAATCGGTTGTCCGTGCATAGAACCGGAGGTGTCTAATAAAAGATAGACAGGCAATCTACGTTGATTGGACTCCATTTTGTCGAGATTTAGCATAAAAAACTCCTCCTTTATTATCCATTTTTTCTGTTTCTAGAATGATAAACCTAGCCGCTTCACAACATCTCCATAAGTTGGATCGTTTCTATAGATTTCTTCATAATCCTTGCGTGCTTGCGCCATTTTTCCAACTTCTTCATACATTTGTCCACGAAGATAGCGAATATCTAACAGCAATGATGGGGGACGGTCCTTTTTTTTGCGAACAATCGCAGATAGTTGTTGAATGGCCCCATCGGTCAGATGAAGTCGATAGAGAGCATAAGCCCGTAAATAAAGAATATTCGTATCGATCGGCTCATCATTGACGACTGTTTTGGTCATTTCGACGACATCGTTAAGCAAGGCTTGCTCAGCTCTTTCAGCCATCGTGACCACTTCAACAAGAGATAAGCAAAGAACCTTGTCGCTACTGTTGTGCTCCCAAAGAGCATTGAGCTTTGCAATCGCTTCTTTTACTTTGCCTTGCCGTTGATAGGCTTCCACAAAGCAAAGAGCAAGGCCTCTTTCGTCAATGCGGATTGGAGCTTCGATATATTCTGTTATATCCAGAAGAAGCTCCAAATTAGGGTTGATTTTGTTGCTAATCTGCCCGAGTTGCCAGGGCTGGCATTTTTGAAAGAAATATTCCGCTTGCTCATATTGTTGGCGTCCTATGGCAATATAACCACACATAAAAGAACCGTCGGCGAGATGCTCAATTTTCTGAAATGCTTCATAAGCGCCGCCATAATCATTGGATAAGAGGGCTTGCAAGCCTGCTAGGTAATGCTTTTCTTCCGTCGATAAAAGCATCTGCTGAAAAAAACCAAGCTCGGAGCCTGGGGTCCCTTGGCGCGACGGTGTCGTTCTTTCCGATCGTTGAGAAGCCCAACTTTTTGCTTTTGTATAATAAAGACCTGTGCCAGGCAGGCCTAAGGTCGTTCTTGTGCCTTTTGAACCAACGGTATATCGCATACCTTGCGGGCCAAAAGAAAAGGAAGGTCCCGATTTACTTAGATTCATCGTAACACCGGGGGCAATTTTGATACGCTTAAAAAAACGAAAAGACATTACTGTCACTCCTTCGTTCTTGCTAGCTAACCACATTGATACCATAGGTTTCACAGAGTGCTTTCAATCCACCGTGATATCCAGCTCCGACAGCAGAAAAACGCCAATGATCTTTATAACGATAAATCTCACCGAGCACAATCGCTGTTTCTAAGACAAAGGCTGAAGACAGGTCAAAGCGAAACACTTCTACTTCCTTTGACGCCTCATCAACAAGGAGTCTCAAGTAAATCGTAGAGAAGTACGAGAAGTTTTGCCGCCTTTCTTCTGCTTCATAAATCGATAAGGTCAGGACAAGGCGCTCTATCTCAGAAGGCACTTTGGCTAGTTCTAATTCCAGATGCTCTTGTTCTAAAGCATTAGTCGCTTTTTTAAGAGCAAGGTATTCATTGCTGGGATTGCCATAAAAGAGCAAATCTTGATCATGGCGCACTTTCTGATGCGAGCCAAGAGCAAATACAGCGCTATCGACTTCAAAATTCTTCCGTTCTACAGTCCAACCTACAGCTATGGTACACTTGTTTTTTCCTGCACATAATTCAGACAAGTCGACTCGTTGGCCTCTTAATAAGCTAGCAGAAGGTGGAGATTTAGAAGGTGGCGCTTTCTTTGCACGATCGACCTGTTCCTTTTCTGCCGATGGCACCCAAAGTGGTCTTTTTTCAGACACCACCGCCTCTGTTGTTGTCGTCGCTGTTACAGTGATAGATCGTTGAAAAAGAGAATGGATGACAAGTTCACCCCAAAGAAGGGTATGAGCAGGCAAAGGATCGATATGAATTGAGATCTCGTTGCTCCCAATTTGTAAGTGCTCTGGCGATAGCCGAAGGCCGCTGATCTTTGATTCAACACGACAAGGTACAGGTACATGGACACGAATCGTCCGTTGTGAAGCTTCTTGCGCTGGCAAAGCACCTAATTCAAGCAGTTTAGGGACAGGCCATTTTTCTGATTCGCCAGGAATGCCTGCCACTCGACCTCGTATCTTCACATCTTGGAAGGTTGCCCTTCTTTGACCGCGAACTTCAATGGCCACTAGATCGCTTTCACCGAGCGCTTCTACCGATATGTTTCTGACGATCACTCTGTCGGCATCTATGATCAAAGCAGGGCCCGATTGGCTCCAAAGCGTGGCTCGCGGCCCTTCGATGACCATAGAATGACGAATATGTAAGGGGCCCGCCCACTCTCCCGGCGGTAGGATTAGCTTTTTTTGAGCAAGGGCTTGATTATAAAGCTCTTGTATTTTCATATTCTTTCACCCGCTTTTGACTTTTTCATCAACGAGCTGGGTCATCGTTTTCACAATCGATAGGCTATATTGATGGCGCCCCATTGCAATGTATGCATTAGGGCGCCATCAAATTTCTATCTCTTACTCCGTCTGTGTCGAAAGTTCAGAAGTATTATAGGATTTGTCCTCGCTAGGGCTCATCATATTGCGTACCGCTTTCCGCGCTAGATCGATAGGGATAATGATGGCCGAAAAGGCTAATACATAGATCCACTCAGTGAAAGTTAATCCCACGGTACGTAGAACATCGCCACCAATATAGGTAAAGACAATCTGCACGACAAAGATAAGTAACACCACATTGATAAAGCCTGTATTTTTGCCGATGTGACTAAACAGATTCAGGCCTTCCACCCGTGCGTTAAACTTATTAAAGTTATTCAAGAAGATAAAGAAGGCAAAAAAGCCTGTTAGGAAAGCCGCTTCACTGGTAAATAGGCCTTGAACAGGTGGGTACTTCAAGAAGACAATGCTCATTGCTGCGATAGAAAGGCCATTGGTCAGAATGGATGACCACATATCGGTGTTGATGATAGACTCATCACGTCGTTTCGGCCGTTCCTGCATGTACTGTCGAAGTGCCGGTTCTCCACCGAAAGCCAAGGCCGCCAAGGTATCCATGACGAGGTTGACCCATAACAGTTGTATCATCGTCAAAGGCAAATCAACGCCAAAGAAAGGCCCCAAGAAAGCAACGGTAATGGCCGCCACGTTCACGGTCAATTGGAATACCAAAAACTTGCGAATCGAATTGAAGATGGTACGTCCGTAAAGTACAGCCTTGGTAATGGAAGAGAAATTGTCATCTAAGATTACAATATCGCCTGATTCTTTGGCCACTTCTGTACCACTACCCATGGCAAAACCAACATCGGCTTTGCTTAAGGCCGGTGCATCATTGACGCCATCGCCTGTCATGCCTACGACCATATTTAGGCTCTGTGCTATTTGCACAAGCCGGCTTTTGTCCGTCGGCAAGGCGCGAGCAACGACACGAAGGCGAGGCAACAATGCTTGCAATTCCTTGTCAGAGAGGGCTTGCAAATCAGCAGATGTCAGCACAAGGCTATCTTTCTGAGTTAACAAACCTACTTCTTTGGCAATGGCCGTGGCTGTTTCTTTCCGGTCTCCTGTAATCATAACCACTTGAATGCCTGCATCCTGGGCTTCGCGTACCGCTTGTACCGATTCTTGGCGCAAATCATCGCGAATGCCAAGAACACCAACCAGTGTTAATTCTTTAGGCATATCTTCACCAGCGATGGGCTCTTCGCTCGCTGCCACAGCAATCAAACGAATGGCTCGTTTGGCCAGCGTGTCCATCTCTTGAACAAGGGCTTTTTTATTGTCGAAAGGCTTTTTCTGGCCCTTTTCATCATAGTAGAAACGACAACGGTCCAAAATGGTTTCTGGCGCGCCTTTTACTAGCGTTAGATTTAGATCTCCTTGTACTTGTGACATGGAAAATTTACGTTTGCTATTAAAAGGAATGTTTTTTTCGACAGCTACGTTCCAGGAGGGTTCGTAGTTAAGGTCTGTAAAAGCAACTATGGCTCGTTCCGTAGCGTTGCCACCAATACACTTCCGTTGGCCTTGTCCATCCGTCGTAATAACGCAGGAAGAGTTATTGCGAACACTGAGTGCTAATAAATCCTGCAATTCTTTCGGCATGCCCTTGTAACTAGGGAAGGACTGGCGATCGCCGTTCATAAAAAGGACAGTCTCCAATTGCCCTTTCGTCAACGTACCCGTTTTGTCAGTAAACAGAATATTTAAACTGCCTGCTGTTTCGATACCAATCATTTTCCGGACCAAAACTTTGGCATTCAACAACTTTCTCATGTTCAGTGACAAGACAAGGGCGATCATCATGGGCAAACCTTCCGGTACAGCCACAACAACAATGATGATGGCTAGAATCAAAGCAGTGACGATATCATTCAAAAAGCCTTGCCAGTTGCTAACATAGGCTGCGATTTGCACCATATCAAAAGAATGATCAAGGAAAACTTTTTTGAAGATAAAAGAAAGAGCAATAAAGGAACCACCAATGTATCCAAACTTACTAATGCCCTCGGCCAAGGCAGAAAGCTTAACCTTTAATGGAGAATCTCGCTCTTCCCCGTTTAGCTCACTGGCTAGACGGCCATAGATCGTCTTATCTCCCACTTGCTCAATTTCCACAATCGCTTCACCGTCCGTAACGACAGTGCCGCGAAAGGCAAAGAACTGATTGTTTAAGTCATTCCTATCGCCTACCTGAACATCGAACGCTCGTCTCTTGATAACATCTTCCGACTCACCGGTCAAGGAAGCCTGGTTCACCTTCATCTCGCCTTGCACAATTCTACCGTCGGCTGGCACTTTATCGCCAGGTTGTAGAACAACTTTATCGCCTACAACAATGTCATGGACAGCAATTTCTACCAATTGACCATTGCGGAAAACCTTATTCGTAATTTCTGAAGCTTCTTCCTGTAACTTCTGAAAAGATGCTTCATTCTTGTGCTCTGAAAAGGTTGCAACCATCGTTGCCAATAGAACAGCCGTCGCAATGGCCACACCTTCATACCATTCCGCAAAGCCTGCGAAAGCCAGTGCGACATTGATCAAGAGTGCTACTACAAGAATCATAATGATGGGATCTTTAAAGTTGCCGATAAGCTTTTCCCAAAAAGTTTCTGAATCTTGTAAGGTTAACTCATTCGATCCGTGCTCTGCCCGCGATTTTTCAACTTCTTCGTCTTTTAAGCCGACAATATCGTATTTCATGGCTGCCCCCTGCAGTTATGTTAATCTTTAGAACCGGCGACCCATTTCATGTTCCATCCAAAGGCACGATCCATATCTTGATGGCCTTTGAAAAAGCGAACTATTTTTTCTACACTAAACGTTTCATTGTTGACATTTTCCAACAAAGCAATGGCACACATACCCTGGCTCTGCGAATGGTCGTCCATTCGTACTACGATTTCTGCACCAGTCTGTGGCTTGATTGTGACAACACCGTCAGCCTGCGCCCAGTTGGTAATTCCTTCATAGATAAAAGCATAGATCAGAATGCGTTTGAACTCTCGAACTTTGATGCCATTGATCAATAGGTTTTCACCTTCTGTAGAAGCACCGGTTCGATCATCCTTGTCAAGCATAATAAAGGGCTCTTGCTGGAGTGAGCCAAAGGAATTTCCTAAAGCTTGTATGGCACCCTTCTTTCCATTTTTTAACTCAAAGAGACAACCGAGATCGAGGTCAATGCCTTGTGAAGAAGCACCCCCGAAGAGACTTTTAAAGAATCCAGTCTCCTTCGGTGCACCACCACGCTGATTCCAGTTCAAGTTGACAACCAGATGGCCCAAGGACTGCCCTTGACGCTTTTCCAAGTTAATGCGGTCGCCTTTTTTCTTCAACTCAATCTTAGAAAGGCTGATTCTTTCCTCTGTTGGCACAGGCGAAGGATTGTTCTGAGGTGTCGGTGGCGGTGTCGGCCTAGGCTTTGGTGTCGGTGGCGGCGGAGGTGTTGGTTTTGGTGGTGGAGGTGGTGATGGTTTGTCGATCACTTCTAGACCATAGCTGTTGCATAAGGCAGCCAAGCCCCCATGATAGCCCGCCCCAATGGCATTGAATTTCCATTCACCTTTATGTCGGTACAATTCACCAACGACTATGGCCGTTTCTCGCTGAAAAGGACCTACGGGAAAGCGCAGGATTTCTCCACCATTTTGCCCATTCATGACTCGAATGTAAATGTTAGATACATTGGCAAAACTTTGTCTGCGTTGTTCTGCTTCGTGAATGGTAATAGTAAAAGCAATGCGTTCAACGGTACCTGGAATCTGCTTTAGATGAATTTGAAAATTTTCTTTGTCTACAGGAGATGCATTCTGGTGAACAATCGCTCCTTGAAGGCCTTGCTGTTGTCCATAAAAAATCATAAGGCCGTCGTGAAGGCACTTCCCTTGAGAATCAAGTAAAAAAGCAGCACCATCAACCTCAATGTTTATGTTTGCCATTTTTTCACATGTCCAACCAAGGCCGACTGAAATTTTATCCAATCCAGGATAACTTTTTGTTACATCGACTCTTTGTCCTTTTTGAACCGATTGGCTCAAAAAATCACCTCCAGTTTTGAAAAACAGGGGTGCCCATCAGACACCCCTGTTTCGCAAAGTTCACACAATTATACGCTTAGACCGTAGTTATTACATAATGCACCTAAACCGCCTTGGAAACCAGAACCGATAGCGTTAAATTTCCATTCCCCTTGGTGACGATATAACTCACCAGCTACAACGGCTGTCTCAACAGAGAAATCTTCTCCTAAATCAAAACGCATCAGTTCATTGTTTGTCGCTTCGTCTATGACTCGAATGTAGGCATTGCTTACTTGTCCAAAATTCTGACTGCGTTCTGGCGCGTCATGAATGGTAACAGTAAAAGCAATCTTGGCAACGTTCTCTGGAACTTTGTCCAGTTCAATGGAAACATACTCATCATCGCCGTCACCATCACCGGTCCGGTTGTCACCAGAGTGAACAACAGCGCCAGAAGGATCTTGCAGATTGTTATAAAAAATAAAGTTCTTATCGTTTTCCACTTTACCAGAAGGACTAACTAGGAAAACGGAGGCATCCAAATCAAAATCATGCTGACCATCATATTTATTGGTGTCCCAACCGAGTCCAATCCCAATCTTTTTCAGACTCGCATTACCTTTGGTTAAATCAACTTTTTGACCTTTGGATAAACTGATACCCATACGAAGAATCCCTCCTACATAATATATCTCAAAGAGCAGATCGAGCGTAACCGTTAGGAATAACGGCTCGCTAGCTCTTTTAGAGATGGATCTGTTGTACCTTGTCCAATTGCGGCAAACTTCCATTCACCTTGATAGCGATAGACTTCTCCTGCTATCAGCGCCGTTTGTTTGCTATAATTCTCTGTCAAGTCATAACGGCATAGTTCCACGTTGTTATTTTTATTAACAATACGAATGAAAGCATTTTGAATCATACCAAAATCTTGCTTGCGCTGAACAGCTTGATAGATATTAACAACGAAGACAAGCTTATGTATGGACGAAGGTATTTTGTTCAATGAAACAAAAATTTGTTCGTCGTCCCCATCGCCATCTCCTGTTAAGTTATCGCCAGTATGAACGACACTTTTGCATTTGCTCTTCAATTGGCCAAAGTAAACCGCTTCATGGAGGCGATCACCTTCCTGTAACATCAACACAGAAGCATCACAATCAATATCTTGACCGCCACCGCCGCCGAACAATCCTGATAACAAACCACCGCCCGACTTTTTGACGGGATCCCAGCCTAGTCCGACGATAAGTTCTGAGATTCCTGAAGCACCTTTGGTCAAATCAACCTTCTGACCTTTTTTGAGGTTAATCGTCAACCTATTACCCTCCTATAACGGTTTTTCCAGAAAGAAAAGTATTTCAAAAAAAGCACTTGCCCGATCATGAACAGGGCCTGTTAAAATACCGCTTCACACTATTATAAATAAAATCAGCGAAAAATTCAAGTATAGCCAAAAGTTATTCGACATTTTTAACCATTTTTTGAACTAACTCTCTGTTTATCTTTTTCCATACAATTCTCCAATGAGATGGGCTTCATCTTCAGTCTGAGACACCTAGATAATAGGTATCTTTGAACTCAAAAAATTAGAAGCGCTGTGGTGGTGCCATTAGCACAACAACTTTACTTAGGATAAGCATACTTTTACGCCAAGTAACTTGTGAAGAAAAACGGTGGATGCCTTAGCAAACGAGCTAAGGCATCCTCCAGGTTTGCATCAAAGCAACATAATTTCCATTATCCTCCTCGATTACAAGCCCTTCCATAAGGGGAGATTTAACTATAGATATCTCATTATAACCAAGGAGGAATTCAAAAAATGGATGCCTTTATGCAACAGCAAATTCAAAGTCTTCAATCTCAGTTACGCCAGGTTGAGTCCATGGTTAACCAAATGGAACAATCAGAGCGTCGTAATCAACAACAACTGACCTCCATTGCTCAAAGCGAAAGCCAAGTCAGCGGCCAACTTCGACAAGTACAAAATATGTGCTCTCAAATGACACAACAATTGCAGTCTTTAGCCAGTCATTCTCAAGTAATGACTTCAACATCGCCTTATAGCACTACAGGTTATAGCACTAGTGGTTATGGTACTACTGGTATCAGTGGTGATACGCCAACTTTTGGAACAAGTACACAAACTATGAGTCCTTATACAACAACTATGGGTACTAACACAATGGGAACAGGTATGGGCACCTCCGGTATGGGTATGGGCTCTTCAGGAATTGGCATGAGCACTTCTAATATTGGTATGGGAAGTACTTCTCCCATTGGTTCAATGAACTTTGGTAGCTCAACTATGAGTCAACCCTTTACTTCCACATCCATGATCGGTGGTTCTGGTTCTTCTTATACTTCACCAATATCTATGGGTCAAAGTAGTGGCTATGGTCAACAAAACACTTTTGGAGCAGGTACTACTGGCTCCATTAGTGGAGATTACAGTCCTTCAGTTTACAAGTCTAACCAAAATCCTTTTGGTAGCTTTTAACTTTTTATTAAAATATCTTTATTTGTTAGGGAAAGATCCTTATTTATCACGGAAACATTCCTATATAAAAAGACCGGGGAAGCTCTTCCCTCGGTCTTTCTAAAAATTTTTGCCATTAAAATTCCTGATTCAATAAGCAATAAGATAATAAGGAGTCGGCTTAATGAGCAACGACAAAAAAATGTCTGGACAAGGCCAAGGCAAATCGATGGCCCCTACACCGTCCGGTGATTATTCTTCTAGAGATCTACAGCATTCTACTGATCCTACCATCCCTGGCAAAACGCTAGAACATGCCCCCACAAGCCATCCCTCTTCAGGTACAAACGACCCATCAGCTCATCACGATGACCATGATAAAGTTCCTAAGTTTATGATTGATGAAAAAGTAGCACCACCACCAGGAGAAGTGCACCGCTGGCAAAGAGAGCATGTAGCTCACAAAGACGATCAGACTAAAGAAGGCTATCCACTCAACGTAATTATCGATCCAGCTATGCGCGTTATGTACAAGTCCGTCCATGAACAAGGCTTAACAAATGTTTTCGATCGCTTCACAGAGCAAGAAAAAGTTCGCTGTAAATTTTGCGTTGAAGGTTTGTCTTGCCAACTTTGCGCTAATGGTCCTTGCCGCATCTCTGGCAAAGTTCAACGTGGTGTCTGTGGTGTTGATGCCCATGTCATGGTAGCACGTAACTTTATGTATCGCCATGTTACCATCGGAACAGCCGCCAATGTCTATCACTGTCATCAAGCGGCTCGTACTCTCAAAGCGGCCGCTCACCATCCAGAAAGTGGCCTAAAAATCCGTGAACCTGAAAAATTGAAACATTGGGCTTCTCTAGCTGGTCTCGATACAAACAAAAACATTAACGACTTAGCCGCCGATTTTGCTGATTGGGTCATTGCTGACATTTGCCGCCCTCATTATGAACCATCCCAAACGACTGAAGCTTTTGCCCCTTCCAAAAGAAAAGAACTGTGGCGTAAACTAGATATCTTCCCTGGTGGTGCTAATGCCGAAGTAGCTATGGCACAAACCATGTGCATGACTAACCTGAACGCCGATCCCATCTATTTTCTACTTAAATCGGTACGTTTAGGTATTGCCAATGAATACCAGGGCCTCTTAATGCTCAACATTATCCAAGAAATTCTCATGGGTACACAACAGCCGACAATCAAAAAACAGAACATGGGCCTGCTTAAGGAAAATCGCGTCAATATCATCACCAATGGTCATATGCCACTCTTTGCTCATGTACTTGTTGAAGAAGCTTCTTCCGATGAATGGCAGGAAAAAGCAAAGCAAGTTGGTGCAGAAAGTTTACAAGTGCTAGGTCACGTCTGTGAAGGACAGCAGATGATGAACTATTCCGGCGTTCATGACTTGAAAGCTTTTGGCAACCAAGAAGGTGAATGGCTCTCTGAAGAATATCTTTTTGCTACTGGTGCAGTCGATTTGTGGACTTATGATTACAACTGCACAGTACCTACCTTGCCACTTTACGCCAAACGCTACGGCACCAAGATGTTATCTGTCGATCCAGTAATTCGCATGCCTGATTCAGAAATGCTTGACTTCCGTCCTGAAATCATGCGTGAGCAGGCTAGAAAAGCTCTCCAAATGGCCCTCGATTCTTTCAAAGCCAGAAAAGAAGAGAAAAGACAAGTCTATATCCCACCTTATGTAAGTGACAAATGCATGGTCGGTTTCTCTACAGAGTCAGTAAAAGCCGCCTTAGGAGGCTCTTTCCAACCTCTTATTGATGAAATCGCCAATGGCAACATTCGAGGCATTGCAACTATCGTCGGTTGTACTACAGCACGGTATGGCCAGGGTGGTAGTAATATCTTCAAAATTACGCAAGGCCTGATCAAAAACAACATTCTAGTTCTATCAGGCGGTTGCACTTCCAGCGTCATGCAATACAGCGGCTTAACAGATCCAGCCGCCGCCGCTGAAGCAGGCCCTGGCCTTCGCAAAGTTTGTGAAGCTCTTGGTATCCCACCAGTTCTTAATTTTGGTGCTTGTGTTGACATTGGTAAAATGACCCTAACAGCTAAAGAGCTAGCCGATGCCCTCAACGTTGATACAAACATGCTACCTCTTGTCATTGGAGCACCAGAATATCTAGAACAAAAAGCAGTAGCCGATGCTTGTACAGCCATAGCCTTAGGTTGGATGGTCCATGTGGCGCCAGTTCCATCTATTACAGGCAGTGACGTAGTTGTCAAAACGCTGACGGAAACAACAGCCGAGTTAGGCTTAGGTAAAGTAGTTGTAGAGCTCGATGCTGAAAAAACAGTCCAAATCTATATCAACGAAATTGAAACGAAAAGAAAAGCTCTAGGACTATCTTCTTTACAAGTTCATTAAGCAATTGACCTTAAGTTAAAAAAAGATGCCTCCAGAAAACTCTGGAGGCTTACATAGAGGGAGTTATGACAAACCCAAATTGGGTAAGAACATAGCATTATTAGAAAAATGGTTTACTTCTGCTTTACTTCTTCATGTTGGCGAAAGGAACCAAACTGGCTCCCTAAAGCTTAGCCTCACCGGAAAAATCCGCCTCCACCGCAATTATTATTGCCGGAAGAAGAATTAGTGCTTGCAAAAGAGCTGATTAACCGTCTAACTCGATCTGATTGACAATGGGGACAAAGAATTTGTCCATCTCGATCGTCAAAGGAGCGTAACATGGTAAAAAGATGAGTGCATTGTATACAACGATATTCATACATAGGCATGTGTAACGCCTCCCTTCTAAACTAAAGAATAGCTTAGTTAATTGATAGTTTGCTTTTCACAGTTCTTATTATACCCCTAGGGGGTTATTCTTTTCAATAGTATATTTGCGTAACAGTTGATTTGCTATTAATGAAGAATTGTCAACTTTACTATTTAAATTCCTTGTAGGAGTATGATTATCACGCTTACAGCACATGCTAGCTGTAAGTCACAAAGGAGGTGCACCATTCTTGCCTTATCATATCATTCCCAGCAATGACGATTTCACAAAAAATGATGATCTCCATGAAAAGAAAAAGAATAACATTGACGATACCTTCGAAGAGGAGGTAGAAATTGAAACCTGGTAAAAAAGAAAAAAGTACTTTTGAAGCAACTGGTGGTTTTACTGAGCTAGACCACTTAGCTCTAACAGAGGAAGCCAACAACCTTGGCCATGATCTTCTCATTGATGAGCAACCAGCTGTTGATAAACCTAGTGACCCTGGTCCCCATCGAAGTAAAGAAAAGTAAACCCTGGAAGAAGTTGATTCTCCAGGGTTTTTTCATAGTTTGACCACCATTAAACTGCTACCAAAGGTACTCGCACCAAGGATAGCTCACTATCTTTTTAACGTTTTTTGGGTTTCTTAGGAGCTACTTCTTTTTTGCTACTTGTCTTTGTACCTGTAAGATTAATTTTACGCCATTTATCATTGAGCGCCTGTAGTTTTTGGGCAACCATACCGTTGATAGTATCGTCAGGATAAGTGCCATCAGTGCTTGCTGTACCTGCTTCTAGGCCTGTTAAAATCTCCATACCTTCATCGATGTTTTTAACTCCATAGATATGAAAGCGCTCTTCTTCCACAGCCTTAATAACATCTCGATGCAACATAAGATGGGCCTTGTTTTGTACAGGTATAATAACGCCTTCATCACCTCTTAGCCCACGTTGCTCACAGAGGCGGAAAAAGCTTTCAATCTTCTCATTGACGCCCCCAATAGGCTGAATCTCACCTTTCTGATTTACAGATCCTGTAACAGCAATAGACTGATCAATAGGTACTTCTGCAATAGCTGACATTAGAGCATAAAGTTCAGCAGAAGAAGCGCTGTCACCATCCACACCTTCATAAAGCTGTTCAAAAGTAAGAGTACCACTAAAAGCAAGCGGCCTTTCCTTGGCAAAACGAGAAGCAAAAAATGAAGATAAGATCATAATTCCTTTGGAATGACTTTGGCCGCTCATCTGTGTTTCTCGTTCTATATTCACAATGCCACTTCGACCCATATAGATAGTTGCCGTAATACGGCTTGGTTTTCCAAAGAGATGATCGCCTACATGCATTAAAGCTAGCCCATTGACCTGCCCCATAACTGCGCCTTCCGTATCAATCATAATAGTACCTTCTTGCATCAATTCGCGCACTTGTTCTTCCAATCGGCTTACACGATAGATCTTTTCTTCTACCGCTTTATGAACATACTCTGCCGTAACAAGGTCCGCACCGTCTAGCTGAGCCCAGAGCGAAGCTTGCACTAGCAGATCTTTCAACGCTTCCATATTGACTGATAATTTACGCTGATGACCAGCTAACCTACTAGCATAGTTAATGACAACAGCAACAGCGGCACTATCAAAAGGCAACAACCCTTCTCGTTTACATACTGAACTAACATAGATGGCATATTGATCTACTGTTATCTCGTTACGCTCTACAAAGCTGGCAAAGTCTACAGGGACTTTGAATAGTTTACGAAAATCTTCATCGAGCTGATACAAAAGATGATATAGCTTAGGGTGGCCAATTAATATAACTTTTACTTGAATTGGAAGTGCCTCAGGTTTAATTGTCGCTGTCAAAGACAAGCCCAGTTGATTACTGAGATTCTCTATAATCATCTCTCTTTTTTTGAGCACTCTTTTCAGAGATTCCCAAGCTCCCGGAGCAGTTAACAATTCTTTGACCGGTAATATCAAGTAACCACCATTAGCATAGTGAATAGCACCAGCTTTGAACATGGTAAAGTCGGTAACAAAACTTCCGAAAGAACTACTATACTCTAACTTACCAAATAAATTAGCATAAGTTGGATTCATTTCAACAATAACAGGAGATCCTTGCTGATGCTTCTGTTCAACGAAAATATTTACTTCATAGCGGGAAGTAGTATCTTTTTTACCCATTTTTCTGAGCGCTGACATGGACAGCGGTAATTCAACAGTCTCATCATCAGAATGAACACTTTTTAGATCATCTAAATGCTGTATCATATCTTCTTGAAAAGCAAACAGGTATGCTTTTACTTTTTCTTGATCATTATATTTTTCTACTAATAACTCAAGGAGACGAGAAGTAGCTTGCTTTGCCGTCTCTTTTTCCATATCACTAAGATGACCTGAGGTTTCTTTTTGCAAATTGCGAGTACGACGAACAATGTGAGCTAATTGCGATTCTAGATTCCTTTCTCGCTCTGTAATTGCTTGACGTTCTTCTTCTTCTAATGTCTCAAACTCCTCTTTGGTCATAGCTTTGCCGGCATGATTAATAGGAATTGTAAAAATCCCATTAGAACTTTTTTGTAAGACAAAGCCTTCTAGCTTTGCTTTTTGCTCCATCTCTTGAAAAGCTTCTGATAACTTCGCTTCTACTTGCTGTAGATAGGCATTTTTCTGTTCTTCAAAATTCTCATTCTCAAAAGCTTTGCGTACTTCTTTACCCATCTCATCAGTTAACCAGGCAATGTCATCGCGAAATTCTTTGCCCATACCTGCTGGCAAAGTTATTAAGCTAGGCTTCGAAGGCTCTTGAAAGTTATATACAAAAAGTAAATCTGGAGGTACATCTCCCTGTTCAGCCTTTTCTTTCAATCTGTCCAGAGCAAAGTCAATTTTGCCTGACCCTACAGGTCCCGTTATAAAAATATTAAATCCATGATTTTTAATAGCAACCCCGAAGTCCAGAGCTCGAATTGCTCTATCTTGCCCTATCAGGGGCGTTGCCGAGGAATCTAGTTCTTCTGTTGAAGAGAAGTTAAATCGATGAGGTTCAATATGGGCCGATAGATTTTGAGAAGCAAGTCTACGTTCTACTCTATAGATTGAATTAGAACCTCTTATTTTTGCCACAAACCATACCCCCTCTGCAACCTCTTATTAGACTATTTCGAGAAGGGGTATAATTGTTCCTGCGCCTGTATTAAAAAGGAAAAAGCCTGCGAGTAGTTTTTCGCAAGCTTGGCGTTGGCTTTTATTATTTTTGGCCACTCAAATCTTGGTAAAGGAGTCTGGCCAAACCAAGATCTTCTTTTTTGGCCATTTCCTTGGCATATTCCTCATCTAGCATAGACTCCCAGATCTGTCGACCAGGACTTTCTGGAATGAGGTCAGAGCGATCAATAGTATTGCGCATGCTTTTTAGCATCTGATAAATAAATATGGATTCAAATTCCTGACATAGCTCACGAAGTTTCTTGTCTTCTTCTGAACCTCTGTTTTGATTTTTTTTGTTGTTCTCATTATGTAATGCCTGGATCAGTTGATCCTCTTGGGAACTTAGCTTATTATCAAGCAACTGTTGAAAGGCAGGTCCTTCTGTATTATTTTTTCCCTGACCTGTGGGACTAATAGCTAGAGGCGGTAAAGATGAAAAAACATCAATCGGTTTCATAGCAGACATCTTTTTTATCACTCCTCATCAGTTAGTATCGTAAAGTAAGGCTTATAACTTTAGCTATTCTTACTGACAACATAAACCGCCTTTACCATTTCTGCGACTGGAGAAGGTACGAGCAGATACCTTCTCCAGTCGCAAGCTCAAAGCTCTCTAAGAAGCTTAATAGTTTCTCCCGTCGATAAACTATTTTTACTCACTTCGAAAGAAAGCCGCTTCCTGTTCTACCGTAACAATAGGCATAGCACCCGCATCTGGATCTGTTCCAGGTCCATCAAAGTCATTGTTATCGATATTAGGCAATTCTATAACTCGCGAAATGAAAGTACTGTTTTTTTCTACTTCTTTTTCTTCATTGTTTTTAGCGTCTTTGTACTCATCCATTAAATCACCAATACCCTTAAAAAGCGCTTTATCACCGTAAACATAACGCATCATGCTAGGTACTTCTGATTTTATCGTTGTAATAGTAATATCCTTACCTTTTTGCTCTAAAGAGTGAAGTTGTTCAAAGACAGTTTTACGAATTTCTTCGTCCGTATTGCCCCAACGAATTCTGCTCTTAGGGCTTCTCTCCTCTTTTTTACGATTACCTCTTACTCTTGCAGAACTTCTCTTTTCTTCTTGTTCCTTCTTCTCATTCTCCAAAGCTCGCTCTGTTACCTCTATTTTTTCTTGGGATAGAGCAGTAGTTTTGATGCTTTCTATTTGTTCTCGAATAGCTATCAACTCTTTGTGTAAAGGTTCTAAAGTAGCTTGCATCATTTCTTCAGATAAAGCATATGTCGCTTCTAAGACTTGTCTATAGCGTTGATGTTCTTCATCTAATTTCTGCAGTGCCTTTTCTCGTGTAACCCTATCTTGTAGCAAATTCATTCTGTTTCCTCCTGTGAATCTATTATATTTGTCTATAATTTAGTAAGTATTTTTCCCAAAGATTAGCTACATCATTCAATACAAAAAAATAATTAATAAAAAAACCTGGACACTTTTTGGTCCAGGAGGTGCAAGCTATCTTGTGCTTATAAAACTTTTTGCTCCTTTGCATATTCTAGAATTCTTTCTCTGATTCTATCTCTACGAGCATTGATAGCATTGAAGTCCATATGAGGAATATAGTAATTTTCTAATTCATCATGACATGATTTAGCCTTACCTATTGCTTTTATAGCTTCATTAAGCACATTCCAAAACCTTTCCTTAGCCGATGCGACATCAGGTGCCCAGAGCTCTAAATTTTTACGCTTAATCAAGTCGTTGAGGTTAAAAGTACACTGATAAGGTGTGCTCTTACTCAGATCTAATTGCAATAATTCTGAGTCTGCAATTAGGGCACTTTTTAGTTTTTTAATTAATATAAGATCTATTTTCTTGGGATCAAAGGGACAATGAAAGACTTCACAATCTAATCCAAGAGCTTTAGTTTTTTCTAATATTCTAGCCAAAATAGTTGACTTCCCTGTGCCTGGATTTCCGTTAATTACGTAACTATGATTATAGCCATCCAGTAAGGTTGGCACATAGTTAACAAGACCTCCAGGTGTAATAGCATTAGCAAAAAGATGACGCACTTTGGGCTCTTGTTGATAATTTGCTATAACTCCATCAAAGAGAAGCTCTTCAATTTCTTGTGCTACTTTATTTACAGCAGGCCAATTCATACTTTCGGTAATATAAGACTCCCATTCATCATGGGCCACTTTTGCTTCCCGTAACCGGCTATAAGCAATAGCAAAAAAGCGACCAACTTGACGGTTGCAACGAATTACCTCTGCTTTAGAGCTGACCAGTTTCGTTTCATTCCAGTGATCGCCAAGATGAATGATTTCGTCTACCACACCGGGGTTTTTAGGGTCAACTACATGGGGTGCTGTGCCGTCTAGTAAAGCAACTCCTATAGCAGGGATGACTACACCATCAATAGATTCGTTATCCGAAGAACAGCAGTGATGCTCAATGTCCAAGCCTTTTTCTAACATTACAGAACCAATAGACTTCATCAAAGAAGATTTCCCGACACCAGGACCACCTTTGATCACAAGGATACGTGTACAATCTGGTTCAATCACTTGATCATAGAAAGAAAAAAAACCACCAGAACTGTTGGCACCAGGATAGATCTTGCGTACATGACCTATCTTCACCGGCTCACTCCTTCCATTATCTATAGAGTTTTACCTTATATAGATATGACAGCTCCTTAGCAGATCTTTACACCATATTCACGAAGCCACATATTTACTTGTAATAGATAAGCAAAGAACTGCGGCAATGTCATCAATTGGCCAAACCAAGGCCGTTCTGGTGCATCTTTTTGACTCGCTTCAGAATGTAACAACGATAAGAGATAGGAGCGGTCGACTAGATTCAGCAAGGGAGAAGAATTATCATGAAGCACTTCTCGTAATTGCGTCATAACAGCCTGACGATAGGCTGGGTGGTGCGTTTTGGGATAGGGGCTTTTCTTTCTTTCAATCACATCTTCCGGCAATAAGTTAGTCAATGCTCTGCGCAAAAGGCCTTTCTCACGACCATTATGGGCCTTCATATGCCATGGAATATTCCATGCATACTCTACAAGACGATGATCACAAAAAGGTACTCGCACTTCTAATCCAGTAGCCATACTCATTCTGTCTTTGCGATCTAATAAATTGGCCATAAACCATTGAATATTCAGATAGGAAATCTCTCTTCTTCTTGCTTCCATAGGATCTTCACCAATTAGTTTCGGTACTTCTTCAATCGATTCCCAATAGCGACGAGATAAGTAGTTTTCAGGCTTTATGTCATTACGCAAAGAGGCTGAAAGAAAAGAGAATCGTTCACTTTGAAGAGGGGACCAAGGAAATTGATGACTTTCTAATATATCTTTACGGTGAAACCAAGGATAACCACCAAAAACTTCGTCAGCACATTCTCCTGATAGACCTACAGTTGCTTCTTTTTTTATTTCTTTACAAAACAGAAGTAAGGAGCTATCTACATCAGCCATACCCGGCAAATCTCTACCTCTCATAGCATCGTAAAGAGACTCTGTAAGCTCATTAATCTCTAAGGTTACATAGTGATGTTCTGTTCCAAAGTGTTGTGATACTCGCTCAATCCAGGGTCGATCAGAATCAGGCTGGAAGTCGCCTGGCTTAAAGTAGCGGTCATTTTCACTGTAGTCAATAGAAAAAGTATGGAGCACTTCCCCTTCTTGTTGATATTTTCTAGCGGCAAAAGCTGTTAAAGCACTTGAGTCAAGACCTCCTGATAGAAAGGTACAGACAGGCACGTCAGCTACTAGCTGTCTCGTTACGGCATCTTCAAGCAAATGAGCAACCTTATCAGTTGTCCTATCCAGATCATCTTCATGAGGCTGACTAATCAATTGCCAGTAGGGACGAATTCTCTCGCTTTGCTCATTCAGCTCTAACATATATCCTGGCTTCAGTTCTTTTATACCTCGAAAGACACCATGACCTGGAGTTCGAGCTGGCCCTATGGCAAAAACTTCTGCCAAACCTTCTACATCTACAGCTGGTTCTACTAAATCATGGGCTAGAAGTGCTTTCAGTTCCGAAGCAAATAAAAATGCACTGCCCTGTTTGGTATAGAATAAAGGTTTAACACCAAAGCGATCTCGTGCTAGAAAGAGGCTCTGTTTTTTTACATCCCAAACAGCAAAAGCAAAAATCCCATTTAGCTTTTCTACAGAACGAGAACCCCAGTGAATAAAAGCATTTAACAGTACTTCTGTATCGGAATGTGATTGGAAGGTATAACCAGCATCAATAAGTTCTAGCCGTAATTCCGGTGTATTGTACAGTTCACCGTTATATATAATGACAAATTCATTGTCACCTTGTTTTCTAACCATCGGTTGTGCTCCGCCTGCAGGATCAACCACAATGAGCCGTCTATGCCCCAGGGCTGTTCGTGTTGATAGCCATTGTGCTGAAGCATCGGGACCACGATGAGTTAGTGTACGAACCATTTTCTGTAGTTCTCTCGCCGCCCCTTCGTTCGTAAGATCTCGTTCACTGTCAAACCAACCTGCAATACCACACATGAGATGACACACCCTTTTCTCGAATATGAATTTCATTATCATTTTTCATCTTCGGAATAAGCTATGCCTTACTTAACTTTTTTGTGCATCCTAACAAGCAAAAAAAAACAGCCCTTATATAAAAGAGCTGTCCCTATTCTTCATAAGACTCTGTTTTTTCGTCATAGTGCCATAAATGATCGAGTAGTTCAATAACATCTTCTTTGCCTTCACCAGTCTGGGCTGAGAAAATAATCGTTGGAATATGGGGCGCTATGTTCAATGTTTGACGAATTTCTTTGACATGTTGAGCATACCGGCCCTTCGATATTTTATCAGCTTTGGTAATAATAACGGCTGTGGCAATTTGGAAATGGGCTAGCCATTCGTTCATAGCTACGTCATCTTTAGTTGGGCTATGCCTAATATCGATAAGCTGTAGGACACCACGTAATTGAGCACGGCTCTTGAGATATTGCTCCATCATTTTGCCCCAAGTCGACTTTAATGACTTTGGTACATTAGCATAGCCATAACCAGGCAAGTCCACAAGATGTACTTCATTGTTAATACGATAAAAGTTAAGGGTCTGCGTTTTTCCCGGTCTAGATGAGGTCCGTGCTAGATTCTTTCGGTTACATATCTTATTGATTAATGATGATTTGCCCACGTTAGAACGTCCAACTAGTGCTACTTCTGGCCATTCTAGTTCAGGATACTGGGCGGGAGCTACCGCACTAATTACATATTCTGATTCCAAAATACGATAAGCTTCTTCGTTACGTTCTTCCATTGATTCCTCCAGATTCTATTGTTAAAAAAAAGCAGGGGTGACAGGAAACGAAAGTCACCCCTATTGTTGTTGGACAAAAAGTAAAAGTTGATAAAAAAAGCCTACTCTTAGCTTTGTAGTCCTGTGGGTATTTCGTTGTGATAAGCTGTGCCGTTACCATTATCATTTTTTAATGTCACAGGTGGTTCTGCTTTATCAGCAGGCAGTTGATCTAGCAAAGCTTCGGCTATAACTTCGTCCATGTGCTCAACTAGCATAAATTTTAATTTCTTTTTTACGTTAGGTGGCACATCTTCTAGATCTTTTCTATTTTGTGCAGGAAGAATTACTTTGGTACAACCAGCTCGATTGGCGGCAAGTACTTTTTCTTTTATACCACCAACAGGAAGTACACGCCCTCGCAGTGTGATCTCACCTGTCATAGCCACTTCATTGTTAATAGGACGTTTAGTCAATGCTGACGTTAGGGCAGTAGCCATAGTAATACCAGCTGAAGGGCCATCTTTCGGGATTGCTCCTTCCGGTACGTGAATATGAATATCATTGTCCTGATGAAACTTCTCGTCTATGCCTAGTTCTTTTGCTCGTGAACGTACATAGGTAATCCCTGCTTGAGCGGACTCTTTCATTACGTCGCCCAACTTACCCGTTAAAGATAAAGTGCCTTTCCCAGGCAATAGAGCTACTTCAATAGCTAGGGTGTCACCACCTGTTTCAGTCCAAGCTAAACCAGTGGCTACACTAATCTGCGATTCCTGCTCAGCCAAACCATAACGGTAACGAGGTATGCCGAGAAAAGTAGGTAAAGTGCCAGAAGATATAGATACTTTTTTCTGGGGGTCTTTGACAATAGCTCTGGCACTTTTACGACACAGAGAGGCTACTTCTCTTTCTAGGTTACGTACGCCAGCTTCACGAGTGTATTCTCGAATAATTCGTCGCAAAGTATTTTCTGATATTTGTAATTGCTCATTAGTTAAGCCATGATCTTCTACTTGCTTAGGTATGAGATAATCTTGAGCAATCCGTACTTTTTCTTCTTCTGTATATCCCGAGATATGAATCAATTCCATGCGATCGAGCAGTGGCTTAGGTATGGTATGGGTACTGTTAGCTGTGGTAATAAACATGACTTTAGATAAGTCAAAAGAAACTTCAATGAAGTGGTCTGAGAATGTGCTGTTTTGTTCTGGGTCTAATACTTCTAGTAATGCTGAAGCTGGGTCGCCACGAAAATCCATAGTCATCTTATCGATTTCATCAAGTAGAAAAACAGGGTTTCTAGTTCCAGCAGTACGCATTCCTTGTATAATACGGCCAGGCATGGCACCTACGTAGGTACGCCGATGACCACGAATCTCTGCTTCATCACGAACACCACCGAGTGATAAGCGGACAAACTTACGTTCTAAGGCTCTAGAAATTGAACGAGCTAGTGACGTTTTGCCAACACCAGGAGGACCTACAAAACAGATAATTGGACCTTTGGGTTTCTGGACTAATTTACGAATAGCTAGATATTCGATAATTCTTTCTTTTACCTTTTCAAGTCCAAAATGATCTTCATTTAGTATCTCTTCTGCTTTTTCTACATCAATGCGATCTTTAGTTTGCTTAGACCAAGGAAGTGCTATTAACCAGTCTAAGTAATTACGCACAACGGTGGCTTCTGCAACCATTGGTGGCATTTTTTCTAGTCTTTCCAGTTCTCTCAAGGCTTTTTCTTTGACTTCTTTGGGCAATTTAGCTTTTTGAATCTTATCCCGCAACTCTTCTGATTCTGCTTGTTTATCGTCTTTGTCGCCCAATTCTTTTTGAATTGCCTTGATCTGTTCGCGTAGATAATATTCTTTCTGCGTCTTTTCCATCTGTTTACGGACACGAACATTAATCTTACGCTCTAATTCTAAAATCTCCATCTCTTTGGCTAAGATTTCTGATAGTAGTTCTAGGCGCTTCGATACATCTAGTGCTTCTAGGATTTCTTGTTTGTCCTGTGTCTTTAAGTTAAGATGAGAAGCTATGATATCAGCAAATCGACCAGGATCTTCTACAGCCACAACAGAAACGAAAGTTTCAGGGGGGATTTTTTTCGAAACTTTGACGTATTGCTCAAATTGATTGACTAGAGAACGCATTAGAGCTTCTATAGTGGAGGTTTTTTCTTCTATTTCCACATGCTCTCGCACTTGTACTCTCATATAAGGCTCTAGCGTTCTATATTCTTGAATAGTTGCTCGAGCCAAACCTTCTACGAGGACTCTAATTGTTCCACCAGGTAATTTAAGCAATTGCTTTACTTCTGCTACAGTCCCGATATTGTAGATATCATCTTCTGTTGGTTGGTCTGTTTGTGCTTCTTTTTGTGTGGCTAGAAAGATAAGGCGATCTTGGGCCATCGCTTCTTCGACAGCACTTACGGAACGTTCCCGTCCTACATCAAGATGGATGACCATATATGGGAAAACGATAATCCCTCTTAGAGGTAAGAGGGGCAGTTCTTGTTCAATTTGCCGCTCTTTTTTTTCTTCTGTCATAAGGGGCACCTCCTGTAACCTGTTGCGGGCTGAGGAATATCCTCATTTTACTATATTCATGAGGGAAATCCCACCCTTTTGTCATAGGGTTGATCTTTCTTCTATGGAATCACCAGCAACAGCCCCAAATGCTGTGGCAGGTATCAGTTCATAGCTTTCCATAATTTCTTCTTTACTATCTTCTGCTGTATCTAGCAAAGCTTCCGTAAAAACTTGTTCGAGCGTACTAAGGGGAATTACTTTGGGAGTTTCAATCATCTTGAAACTTTCTAACCAGTTTTCTTTTGGTATGAGGACTCGTTCAGCTCCTGCAATTCGAGCCGCTTCAATTTTGGCTAAGACACCACCAATAGGCTTTACATGTCCCCGTACTGAGATTTCCCCTGTCATAGCTACTTTATGATGAACTGGTACTGCTTTAATAGCTGAGTATATTGCTGTGGCCATGGCAATACCTGCAGAAGGTCCATCTATAGGCGTCCCTCCTGGAAAGTTAATGTGAATATCCCAGTCTCTTGGTTCAATATCTGTTTTACAGCGCAAGGCTGTTACAACGTTATCAACAGAAGTTTTTACTAAACTTCTTCGTTTTATTTTTCTACCACCCATTCCTCCCAATTCCTCTTCATCAACAATACCTGTAACAGTGATTAGACCTTTACCTTTTTTTGCAGAAATAACAGTTGCTTCTATTTCCATCAGCACACCAGTGGAAGGGCCTGTAACAGCAAGACCGTTGACGAGACCAATCTGTGGTTCTGTAGGTACTTTACGATCTGGTCTTCTGTTATATTGACCTGAATGGACAACCCATTCAATATCTTCTATAGCTAATTCATTTTTTCCACTGCTTAACGAAATTCCTGCTGCTATTTGTACTATATTAACTGCTTCACGACCGTTAGTAGCGTATTCTTGTATAACTTTTACAGCTTCTTCTGGAAGTTTCATAGACATCTTTTCTGCCGCACCATTAGCAATTATGGCTATTTCTTCTCCGTTTAGAGAGCGGAAGTAGATTTCCAAACAACGACTGCGAATGGCAGGAGGTATTTCTTGAGGTAATCGCGTTGTAGCACCGACCAATCGAAAATCTGCTGGCAAACCATTCTGAAAAATATCATGAATATGGCCAGGTATGTTGTTGTCTTCGCTGGAATAGTAAGCACTTTCCAGGATGACCTTGCGATCCTCAAGGACTTTTAGCATTTTGTTAATTTGAATGGGATGAAGCTCACCAATCTCATCAATAAACAAAATTCCTCCATGGGCTTTCGTAACAGCACCTTGCTTAGGTTGTGGGATTCCAGCCATACCCATTGCACCGGCACCTTGGTAAATAGGATCATGGACAGAACCAATGAGCGGATCAGCGATACCTCGTTCATCAAAACGAGCAGTGGCACCATCAATTTCAATAAATTTAGCATCATCCCGAAAAGGTGACAAAGGATTAGTTATTGCTTCTTGTAATACTAACCTTGCCGCCGCTGTTTTACCCACACCGGGTGGTCCATAGACTAATACGTGTTGAGGATTAGGACCACAGAGCGCCGCTTTCAGCGCTTTGATGCCTTCATTCTGCCCTACAATTTCGGAAAAGTTACTAGGTCTTGTTTTCTCAGAAAGTGGTTCAGATAAACTAATGCTTCGTAGGAGTTGTAATCTGTCCAGTTCTTTTCTTGATTCTCTCTCCACCGCTGATTTGTTACTTTGCTGGTTGCGAAGCAAGTGCCAGAAGTAGGTGCCGATGATGATGATAAAGAATATCTGGAGCAATCCCAAAAACCAATTTAAGCTAGACGAGAAAGACAATACAGGTCACTCCGTTTCTTATAGTTACCAATCCTCCTTAGTATTCATCTTGCCTCTTTTTTTATAACCATGGAAAAACCCCTGAGGGAGAATGTCCCTCAGGGGTTTCTGTAATTCTATGCAGATTCTTCCTTTTTCTTCTTCCTATCACTGGTAACAAGAACTGGTTCTTGCTGTTTAGCAATCACTTCTTTGGTGACGATACATTTGTTAACATCATTACGAGAGGGGATATCAAACATAACATCAAGCATAACTTCTTCTAGAATAGCTCGTAGTCCACGAGCACCAGTATTACGCTTAATAGCTTCTGCAGAAATACCTTTCAAGGCCTCTTCTGTAAACTCTAAGTTCACTTGATCTAGTTCGAAGAATTTCTGATATTGCTTAATTAAGGCATTCTTTGGTTCAGTAAGGATGCGTACCAGTGCTTCTTCATCTAGAGCGTCTAGAGTTACAATAACAGGCAAGCGACCAACAAATTCAGGGATTAGCCCAAATTTCAACAAGTCACCAGGCAAGATATCTCGTAAAATCTCACCGATTTTCTTTTCTTCTTTGCCACGGATATCAGCGCCAAAGCCCATGGACTTCTTGCCAACCCTATTCATAATCATTTTGTCAATACCGTCAAAGGCACCGCCGCAAATGAAGAGAATATTGGTCGTATCAAGCTGAATGAACTCTTGATGAGGATGCTTTCTTCCTCCTTGGGGAGGTACTGAAGCGACTGTTCCTTCAAGAATCTTTAGCAGAGCTTGTTGGACACCTTCACCAGAGACATCACGGGTTATAGATGGATTCTCTGATTTACGGGCAATCTTGTCAATCTCATCAATGTAAACAATACCTTTTTCTGCTTTTTCTACATCGTAATCGGCGGCTTGAATTAACTTCAGCAGGATGTTTTCTACATCCTCACCGACATAACCAGCTTCTGTTAACGATGTAGCATCAGCGATGGCAAAAGGAACATTTAATATCCTCGCTAATGTCTGAGCCAACAATGTCTTACCGCTACCAGTTGGTCCTAGCATGACAATATTGGATTTTTGCAATTCAATATCATCAATCTTAGAACCAAGATTGATACGCTTGTAATGATTGTAGACTGCTACGGACAAAGCTTTTTTCGCCTGATCTTGACCAATTACATATTGGTCAAGGATCTCTCGAATCTCCCTGGGCTTAGGAATGTCTCCTAGATCAAAGCTGTTTTCTTCTTGTAATTCTTCTTCAATAATTTCATTACAAAGTTCAATACATTCGTCACAGATGTAGACACCAGGGCCGGCTACTAGCTTTTTGACCTGATCTTGTAGCTTTCCGCAGAAAGAACACTTAAGTTGACCTTTGTCGTCACCAAAACCTTTGTACATAAACTCACCTCTCTGCTACTCATGCCTTGGCCGGCTTGAACTCCATCACCCCGTCAATGATACCATATGATTTCGATTCCTCTGCAGACATGAAGTAGTCTCGGTCGGTGTCCCTTTCGATTCGTTCTAAGGGCTGACCTGTTCGGTCAGCTAGTATTTTGTTAAGGCGCTCTCTTGTTTTTAGAATATGGCGAGCATGGATTTCGATTTCGGCCGCTTGGCCTCTTACGCCACCAAGAGGCTGATGAATCATAACCTCAGCGTTCGGCAAAGCATAACGCTTACCTTTCGCACCAGCTGCCAACAAGAAAGCACCCATCGATGCTGCCATCCCTACACATATTGTTGATACATCACAGCGAATCAGATGCATGGTGTCATATATGGCAAACCCAGCAGTTATAGCACCACCGGGGCTGTTAATGTACAGGTGGATATCTTTGTCAGGATCTTCTGCTTCTAGGAAAAGCAATTGAGCTACTACTAGATTGGCAACAGTATCATCAATTGGTCCACCAAGGATGATGATTCGGTCCTTTAATAATCGTGAATAAATGTCATAAGCACGTTCACCACGATTTGTTTGCTCTACAACCATAGGCACCAAGTGACTCATCCACGGTATCCTCCTCATACACAGTTCAGTCTATGTCTCACCTTGAGGTCTAGTTCAACAAATTGGCAATTCTATCCTTCTTGGACAGATGCGTTGTCGATAAGAAACTGAATTGCTTTGTCTGCTTTCATGCCATCTTTGAGGCTACTGAGCTGACCATTGTCTACCAATAGTTTACGCAACACATCAGCAGGTTGGCGATAGTTTTCAGCTAACTCAGCGATTTCTTTATCGATCTCTTCGTCAGTTACATCTAAATTTTCAGCCTTAGCAATTGCTTGTAGAACTAGATCTCTCTTTACAGAATTCTCAGCTTCTGGTAGGAAGTTAGCCATCAAGCTCTCTTTACTTTGTTTGGTCATCTCTAAGAAGTTATCTAAAGATATGCCCTGATATTCCAAACGTCTACCATAGTCTTGCATCATCTGCTCTGCCCGCTCGTTGATCATTGCTTCAGGAATGCTAATTTCTACTTGTTCTACAGCTTTGTCGATAAGGCTATTGCGAATCTCTCTGTCTTTAGCTTGCTCAGCTTGTGTCTGTAAATTCTTGCGAATATCTTCAGTAAGTTCTGCTAATGTATCAAAGTCACTTACATCTTTAGCAAATTCATCATCAATAGGTGCGTATTCTTTACGTTTAATTTCTTTTATGACTGTTACGAACTTGACAGGTTGGCCAGCTAGTTCAGCAACATGATATTCTTCTGGGAAGGTCAAGTCCAATGTTCTCTCTTCCCCTACTTTGACTCCCACAAGAGCTTCTTCAAAGCCAGGAATGAAGGTGTTGCTACCTAATTCTAGCTGGTAATCTGCTCCTTTGCCACCTTCAAAAGGAACATCGTCTTTGAAACCTTCAAAGTCAATCATTACAGTGTCGCCCATTTGAGCTTCGCTGTCAGCAGAAAGCTCTGCCATTCTAGCATGACGTTTTTGTAAATTTTCCAGTTGTTGTTGAACTGCTTCCTCAGTAATTTCCACTGGCTCAGCTTTATATTCAAGACCTTTGTATTCACCCAGAACAACTTCTGGCTTAACTGCAACTGTTGCTTTGAAAATAAGAGGTTTGCCTAATTCTAGTTGAACCATGTCAAAGTTTGGTTGGTCTACGGGCTCAACATTGTGCTCTTCCACAGCATTAAAGTAAGCTTCTGGAACAATAATCTCCAGTGCATCCTCGAAGAGGACCTCTGGACCATAAAATTGCTCTAGAATCTTACGTGGTGCTTTGCCTTTACGGAAGCCTGGTATACTCACCTTGGCAACAACTTTTTTGTAAGCTTTATTCAATGCTACTTCAAACTTATCTACAGGCACTTCAACTTCCAATACAACCTTATTCTGGTCTATCTTTTCCACTGTTGATTTCACCTATGTACACCTCTCGTCTTTCTACGTAACTTATTAAATCGTTGCCATCAGTAACGATCTACCAGCATAGTGTAACCGATATTAAGAAAAAGCATAAGATGATCATTCTACGAACATCTAATATTTCCTGCTATTAAAGGTGATTAACCTGCAGACAGTACTATTTTTCCCAATTATTGCTTTTTTCATTACTAATTATTGATACCATCGTAATTTTCTCTCTCTTTTACGTTATTATTACGAAAAAAATCGCTATGAATAGCAAAACCTCGGCGATGGCGCACCGAGGTTGAACCTTTTCCTAACGTAATCATCAGATGGATCACCTTCGTGAGGCCGCATCTGGCTAATTTTTTTGATGGTGCGGGAGAAGGGACTTGAACCCCCACGGTTGCCCGCTGGAACCTAAATCCAGTGCGTCTGCCAATTCCGCCACTCCCGCATAGTTTAGCCAAATAAATCTTTTGCCTATACCTGAACATTTTAGCGAAAGTAAATCTCTTTGTCAACAGGGTTTTAGCTAATTAAAAATTAGGTTTCCTCATCGGTTCTGGCTCTGGAAACAAAAGAGCGCGCAATAGAAAAAACATCTTTTCCATGGCTGAAGCTCGATGACTAATGCTGTTTTTTACGGTACTGCTCAATTGAGCCATAGTCTTATGATAAAAAGGCAGATAAAAAAGGGGATCGTAGCCAAAGCCACCATCACCTGCTTTTTCTTTGGCAATAAAACCGTGACAAGCACCTTCTGCAAAAAACTTTTGTCCATCCGGTAACGCTAAGGCTAAAACACAAATAAAGCGCGCAGTCCTTTGTTCAAAAGGAAGACCTTGCAGTTCCTGCAAAAGCTTAGCATTGTTTCGCTCGTCATCTTTTGGCTCTCCTGCATAGCGGGCAGAGTAGATGCCAGGCGCTCCACCTAGAGCATCAACTTGTAAGCCCGAGTCATCAGATAGAGCGGCTAAACCAGTTATATTGGCAACAGTTTGAGCTTTCAATAAAGCATTTTCACGAAAAGTAGATCCTGTCTCTTCGATTTCCCCAATCTCTGGAAAGTCACGGAGAGAAAGCCATTGTATAGGCAACGGTGCTTTTTGACTCTCCGTCATCGCCTCAAATTCTCGAACTTTTCCCATGTTCTTCGTTGCGATGATGATCTGCATCCTTCTTCAACCCCTCATGACAGGACAAATGTAATACTCACAACATCGTAATTGCACTAACTTCTTCTTGTCAAGCGCAAATATTCACAAGCTAATTCTTCTATAATCTTTCAATTATCTTTTTGAAAAAAACACGATTTAACAGGACCTAATTGTTTCTGTCAAATCGTGTTTTTTTACATACTATTTACATACTAAGTGCCAATCATCTTTTTCTGAATGACTAGAAGTTCTTTGATGCCTTTTCGGGCAAGCTCCACCATGCCATTCATTTCTTCCATGGAAAAAGGATGCCCTTCTGCTGTACCTTGTAATTCTACAAACTTCCCGTCACTAGTCATAACTACATTCATGTCAACTTCAGCTTGAGAATCTTCTTCATAACAAAGATCTAAGAGCAGTTGGTTTTTTACTTTCCCTACGCTGATAGCTGCTAATTGCTGAAGTAAAGGATTCTGCTGGATCGCGCCTTTTTGCAAAAGCTTCGTGCAAGCATCGTGGAGAGCCATATAAGCACCTGTTATAGCCGCTGTTCTAGTGCCTCCGTCAGCTTGTATGACATCACAGTCGATCCAGATAGTTCTCTCGCCCAGCCTTGGTAGATCTGTAATAGAACGTAAAGATCTACCTATAAGTCGTTGAATTTCCATTGTTCTGCCTTGTTGTTTTCCTCGAGAAGATTCTCGCTGTGTCCTCGTACCTGTAGCACGTGGTAACATGGCATACTCTGCTGTAACCCATCCTTTGCCAGAGCCTTTTTGGAATGGCGGTACTTTTTCTTCTACTGTTGCAGTGCAAATAACTTTTGTGTTACCCATGGTGATCAAAACAGAACCTTCAGGATGAATTAAATAGTCTCTATCAATTTTGACGTCCCTTAGTTGGTCTGAAGCACGGCCGTCTATTCGAGCCATTATTTACCTCCTCATGCTAGGCCTTGATTCTATTTTTTACGATAGGCTTCTTTTCCTTGCTCATATAAGTTATTTCCTTCGCTGTCAATGACCACAATAGCAGGAAAATCTTCAACAACTAGTCGTCTCACTGCTTCTGTACCTAGCTCTTCATAAGCAATAACTTCTGATTCTTTAATAGTTCTGGCCATGAGAGCTCCTGCGCCTCCAATGGCGGCAAAGTAGATGGCAGAGTGTTCTTGCATAGCTGATATGACCTCTGGAGTACGAAGCCCTTTGCCAATCATGCCCTTTAAGCCTTTTGCTATTAGAGCGGGAGCATAGGCATCCATGCGACCGGACGTTGTTGGCCCTGCAGAACCAATTACCTGCCCTGGTTTAGCGGGACAAGGCCCCACGTAATAGATGATTGTATCTTTTACGTCAAAGGGAAGCTCTTCGCCTCTCTCCATAGCTTCTATCATTTTCTTGTGGGCGGCATCACGACCTGTGTAGATGACACCGCTGATCAAAACTTGATCGCCTGCTTTTAACTTTTTGCTCTGCTCTTTAGTTAGAGGTGTTGTTAATTTGATAGCCTCCATGGTTACTCCCCCTTTCTCTCCCTATAGCTCCACTTCAGCATGACGGGTAACATGACAATTTATGTTTACGGCTGTAGGCAATCCCGCTATATGAGTTGGGTAAGTTTCTACATGGACAGCTAATGCTGTTGTCGAACCACCTAATCCCTGCGGTCCAATTCCTAGTGCATTTACTTTTTCTAGCAATTCTTTTTCTAGTGCCGCTAGATGAGGTTGGCTGTTAGAGGACCCGAGATGACGCATGAGCGCTCTTTTGGCAAGCAAGGCTGCTTTTTCCATAGTTCCGCCGATGCCAACGCCAACGACAATAGGCGGACAGGGATTAGAGCCTGCCTTGTCTACTGTCTCCACAACAAGCTTCTTAACAGCTTCAATACCTTCAGAAGGTTTAAACATTTTGAGAGCACTCATGTTCTCACTACCAAAACCTTTAGGAGCTACAAGAATACGAACTTTGTCACCCGGTACGAGATCAAAGTGAATAACAGCAGGTGTATTATCTCCCGTATTGACTCTTTCTAAGGGGTCTTGTACTACTGATTTGCGTAAATAGCCTTTGTCGTAACCTCTACGAACTCCTTCGTGAATAGCTTCTTTGATTTCTCCACCCTCAAAAAGCACTTCTTGTCCCCAATCAACAAAGACTACTGTCATTCCTGTATCCTGACAAATGGGTACGGTCTCTCGAGCAGCAATATCATTATTCTCTATAATTTTTTCAAGAATAGAACGACCGAGCGGCGAGGCTTCTTGTGCACAAGCTGACTTTAACGCACCTGTTACGTCATCACCAATTACTGTATTAGCTTCAATACAAAGTCTCTCCACTTGGCTAGCAATCTCTTCAAAGGTTAGTTTTCGCACCCCTATTCTCCTTTCTTATGTTCCTATATAGGTAGCACAGCCAATAGCGCCGTTTAATTGAGGATACTTTGGTACAATAACTTTCACGTCAAGGCTCTGTTCTAACATACTGCGAATAGCTTTATTATAAGCTACACCGCCAGTAAAGATAACTGTTGTACTATAAAGTTCTCTTAGCATTGGCTCTACTCTTTTGACTATCGTCTCGTTCACACCAGCAGCTAAGCTTTCTAGACTATGTCCTTCAATAATACGTCCAATCAGTTCCGATTCTCCAAAAACGGCACAAGTAGAAGATAGGGTTACGGGATAGCTATGGCAAGAGCTTAAATCTTCCACCTTCATTCCTAAAACAAGGGCCATGTTTTCTAGATAACGACCTGAGGAAGCGGCACATTTGTCATTTGTGCGAAAATCCACCATACGCCCTTTTTGCACCTTAATAACCTTACTATCTTGGCCACCTAGATCAAGCAAGGTAAAGTCTTGTAAGCCCGTCTGGTACTTAGCCCCTTCCGTATGAGCCCGTAACTCTGGAATAACCTGGCCACCTTGAACTTGAAGTAAATTACGTCCATAACCTGTCGAAACAACCTTATTATAAGCAGGCCATCCTAAAGCCTTATCATCAATTACCAGATTATCGTTCACTTTCCGACCGTAGTGACGATAAAATTCAAGGGTGTCGTAATAACGTTGTTCTACCATTTCACCTTTTTGAAAGAAAACAGCTTTGACAAAGCGACTACCAAGGTCTAAACCAATATTCATAGGCTTTACGAAAGCCCCCATCTTCATGAATCTTTTTTTTAATAGGACAACATATCGATAAAAGCATCTAGTCTCATACGACTTCGAGCATCTAAGAGCCCAGGTCGATCTCCTTCTAAGGTAAGCAGGGGTACATCAAGCTTTTGTCGCAATATGAGGTCCTCAATCTGACGAAAACAAAAACTCTGCGTATAGTGAATAATTCCGTCAATCTTTCTCCGCTTTATTTCACACTCCATATCTTGAAGGCGGTGAAAAATCGAATATGGATAGGTGTATTTTTGATACTGCTTGACCACATCTTGCTCATCAAAAGGCATAGCAAACTGCCGCTGAACTTCATTAAAAACGATTTGGCCACCTTGCTCTTTTACGTAGTCATAAAAATCTAAAGTAATGGGCGGTACGCCTACATAACCAAGACGCACCGACCCCTTCTGCTCTTGTCCTTCTGAAGATGCTAAGAGTTCATCGAGGTAAAGATCATAACTATCAGGATCGCCGTTAAAGTCAGAGCAACCTACTAGTGCTAGGTGATTTGTCTTTCCATCAATAGTACCTTTTTCCCAAGTCAATTGATCAAGCTTATGAGCTTTAGCACGTATTCTGTCAAGCTTCTGCTTCCAAAGGTAAACGCTATCCCAATCTGTATTTAAGGCTTTTATCAGCTTCTCCATCTGTAGCTTAAGTAAGTCATAATCTCCATCATAAGGATAAGCAAAAGGGATCACTGTTCTACCGGCGCATTGCCACGTTTCCATTAAAGCATGAGTATTAGAGCAGTCACCTTGAGTTACTGCAATTACCTGTTCAATCTCTGGCGATTCTAATAATGTTGTATAGAGACCTTTGATCCATCCACAAATATTTCTAGGGAATCCAGCCTGTTCTGCTTTATCAACAGCTTGACTAGGATTTTCGCCAGCAATAAAGATATTATTAAGATCAATAGGCCTCCAGCCTGCGGCATATACAATCTCAGCAGGAATGGTTGTCGTAATTCCCACTTTCTTACTCATAAGCTACATACCATCCAAGTTATTTCTTTCATGCTGTTGCGGAGATTAATTGAGGAGCTACACCATCTAAAATACCATCGAGAGAGACTTGGCGAAGATCTTGTAAAATAGGAGCTCCAATCAGAGGACCACCTACCTGACGAAAAGATTGTAGATCTCCACTTACATAAAAGTGATGATGAGGCTTGCCATATCTACTATCACGAGCTGGAACTATGCCATTCTCTATAAGATACTTACCTTGTGCCACTGTTTGACGGGCTGGATCAATTAAATGAACAGCATCACCAATAATTTTACGAATCGATGGTTCCAGATAAGGATAGTGGGTACACCCTAAAATGATCGTATCTACAGATGCTTTCATTAGTGGTTCTAAGTAAAGGCGAGAAGCTTCTTCCGCTTCTTTGGAAAGATATTTCCCTGACTCTACAAGAGGTACATAAAGCGGGCAAGCTTGCCCGTATACTTGAATTGAGGAATCAAGCTCTTGAATTCGCATACCATGAGCACCTTTTCGAATCGTAGCTTCCGTAGCTAAGACGCCAACTCGACCATTTCGCGTTGTTTTTACCGCTTCTTGTGCTCCTGGATCGACAACACCAACAATCGGTACGTGAAAGCGTTCTTGTAGTATCTGCAAAGCTAGAGAAGAGCTTGTGTTGCAAGCTACAAGAATCATTTTGGCACCCTGCGATACGAGAAAAGTGGTAATTTCAGTAGCAAAACGAATTAGTTCTTCTACGGAACGAGGACCGTAGGGAACGTGAGCTGTATCTGCATAGTAGAGAATCTCTTCATGAGGAAGTTGACGGAATATTTCTTGTGCCACCGTAAATCCGCCAACACCTGAGTCAAAGAGTCCAATAGGTTGGCAACGTCTCAAAAGACTCACTCCTAGCCAAAGGGCGCTAAATCGACCGTTTAAACCATAGCATATAATATGCTTGTTGAAAAGAAAAGTTACCAACGAAGGAAGCACGTGAGAAATTCTCACGTGCTTGTTTTTCTGTTACCTTAGGGCTGTTCAAAGTGCCGTTGTATTGCTTTAGCCATAGCTAGAGCTGAACGCTCGCGAATGTTTTCTTGCCGTAGCATTTGTTCTTCTTCTAAATTAGAAATAAATAAGATCTCCACAAGCACAGAGGGCATCTTGGTTTCACGCAAAACTACAAAGTTTGCTTCCCTGGTACCAATATTTCTTCTATCTAGTTCAGCAACAAGCTCTTGTTGAATCATAGAAGCTACTCTGCTTCTCAAGCCTCTTTCACCTTGTTGTACACCTGAAGCATAGTAGAACGTAGAGATACCACCTGTCTCTCGGTTAAAGTGAGCATTGTTATGAACACTAATAAAAAGATCTGCATTGGCAGAGTTAGCCACTTCAGCTCGGTAATAGAGTTCATTTTCTACGCGAATCTCTCCATCACCTCGATGAGTCATAATCACATGGGCTCCCCTGGCTTTTAAGTGTTTTTCTAAACGAAGACTAATATCAAGAGCTATATCTTTTTCTTGTGTGCCCAATTGCCCTATAGCACCAGGGTCGATAACTCCCCATCTTGGATTCAAGTTACCGTGTCCGGGGTCAATAACAATAGTCTTACCTGCAACACCAGTTCCTTCGTTGATAACTACTCGCTCTGATGATATTATCTGGCTTCCGCGGCTTACCTCACCTACAGCTCTGCGATCATCAACGATTGCTTCGGGAGCTGTAATAGGCTTTACAGATACTAACCAGGAAGCTATCCAGCCTACGACCTGACCTTGTTCTAAAACTTGATACCAGCCATTTTGAACTTGACCCAGCTCAAAAACCTGGCCTTTCGATACTGTTCTTACCACACCGTAATTCCTATCATCAGGGCCACTACGGATATTGGTTGTAAATTCTGTAGTAACAAGCCAAGATTTTATACTCTTATCTGTAATATCTTCAGAATCAACATATGTAGGATTTGTAGGGTTTTCTACTTTGAAATCCTTAGAATCTTCACTCTTTGATTTTTCTTGGGGAAATTGCAATAGCCACTCTGCCATCCATCCATAGCTTCCGTTAGGCAAACGTATCTGGGACCATTGATTTTGGCTTTTGACTACTTCCACCACATGACCAGCTTGATAAGATGTTACGATTGAATAGTTTGTACCAGGTCCAGAGCGAACATAGACCAGGTTGCCATTTACGATGGCTTTGGTTAGCTCATTGCTGGTTGTCTCACGACCTTGTCCATAGTCAGGTTTCTGAACATCTGTTGGTAATTCCTGTTGTTGGTTTAACATTTGCCAGCTAGAATGAATCCAGCCAGGCGCTGCACCTCCCTGTCCAGCTTCGGATATGGTCAAAGAGAGGGGCGAAAAAAGCAATGCGCCTCCAAGTAAGATCGATAAGATCCCTTTTCTCATCTCATTCATGTACCTCCCGGCTCGAGAAATATTACCTTCCTCTCGCATCAGAACTTTTCTTCAGCAATCCTTACCAAAAAAATTCGCATCGTAGACCATTTTTTTGTCGAACAAGGTCATCAATGGAATAAAAAAAACAACTAAGCCTCAGAAGAACTAATCTTTTCCTTCCATACTATCATAAATTACAACAAAAAAAACCCGTAACCTTGTCTTTTTTTGACAAAGATTACGGGTTTCTTCTATTAGCTTTTGCTTTATTCCACGATCATTGTATTGTGGCGAGCCATTGCTTCAGAAACATCAACGTGACCAGCAATCGTATCAATATATTGTCCTTCTACTAGAAATTGAACTTTCTCAACTGAGGGAAACTGTGTCAATGTATTTACTATGGAGTAGACTGTTAAAGTTTCGCCTGCTGAACCACCTTCATGATTAGTTTTGAACTCCTTACTTAAATCAACAATACAGACACCATCTTTGATGTTAATGTCTAGCAATCTCGTTCCTGCCGGTACAGTCGGCAACGAACCACCTGCTAGGCCTGGACCTTTTATGAGTTCTTGTACTGCTGAACGGGCCAAGCTTTCTGTTTTTGGAATGGAACGTTCTTCAGCTATGAGATTTTGTCCTTTGGGATCTGCAAAGTAGAGAGTAAGAATAAATTGCTCTTCTAAGAAATTAAGATTGTCCAAGTCAAGTTCTGCCGTTAATTGACTTTCACTAACTTCTTCCACAGGAAGTTCTTCTTGTACAGCACCCGTTTCCTTGGCTTTAAAATCTTGTTTCATCGATACATAACGGTCTATGGCCTGGCAACCACCCAGACCAAAAGCAATGACTAGTGCTGTTACCAGCAAGATGATGCCTGCTGACCAGCTTCTATCCCTGTCCATGACCTCTCGTCCTCCCTTATGAAACTCTTCTGCTTCATAGATATGGACAAGACATCCCTGATATTCCCATTTTTACCCTGAAAAATTTAATGATGAAAAAAAGAAAGCATAGACATAGCCACAGCACCTATTAAAGCACCACCATAAGCCCAAGAAGGATTGTTTTTCTTAGCCTCAGGCCATAATTCAGAGAAGACCAGATAAATCATCGCACCACCAGCTAAAGCAATAAGTTGTGCTAATACTTTCGTTGATATAGTTAACACTCCAAAACCTAGCAACGTACCTAAAGGAGTAAATAAAGCCATCACTGTTGCTAACACTATGATCTTCCAGTTAGCTAGACCACTCATGCGCAAAGGAGCAGCTGTAGCAATTCCTTCTGGTATGTTGTGTAAACCGATAGCTAAGGCGACAAACCAGCCCAAGTGAAATTCTGCAGCAGCACCAGCAGCTATAGCAATTCCTTCTGGAAAATCGTGTAGGGATATGCCAATTGCGATTAGGTAGCCCATTTTACGTAAAGGATTTATTTTTCTTCTTTGGTCACCGAAGCGGATCAGGCGCGTCAAAATAAGATCAGCTAAAGCAATCATTAAAACACCTAATAAGAACCCTGTAACTAAAGCGCTTATCCCACCCCATTGCCAAGCTGTCGGAAGTAAGTCTAGAAAAACAACAGCAATCATTACACCTGTTGCAAAGCCAAGAAAAGCACCTAGTTTTTTAGATTCTAAATTGGGCCACCATAAGACTAAGATAGCTCCTAAAGTTGTTGCTAAGCCTGCGAGTAAGCTGATGACCAGCATGGGCACAATTAGTTCATCAAAGGCACTGCCCATTCTTCCATCCGCTCCTCTCTTTTTCCTTGCTCTCTATATATGTAAATGTTTTGACTAGCAGACCCTTTTAAGGACGCAAAAAAAAGACTCCAGCTATACTGAAGTCTTTTCGCTTAAAGACCTAAGAGCTCTCTTAATTTTTTCGACTGACTGCGACTGACAGGCACCTCACTCTTCTCGCTATCGTCTACTATGAGGTTAAAAGTACCATTAAAGAAGGGAACTACTTCTCTAGTTTTTTCGAGGTTAACAAGATAGCAACGATGTGAGCGAAAAAACTTAGGTCCTCGTAAGCGACTCTCTAGCTCTTTTAAGGTGTATTTCGTTATAAATCGTTCTCCTGTGGTTTTTATGTAAACAGCATCATTATCTGTGAAAGCGTAAATGATGTCTTTTTCTTGAAGCAAGATGGTCTTACCACTTCGCTCTACTGGAATAATCCCCAAGCAGAAGGACTCTTTCCCTAAGGTTGGCTCTTTAAGCTTTCTTTTTGGTTTAGCAAATCGTTGTGCTTTACGTAGACTCTCGTTGACCCGTTCTTCTGCCAAAGGCTTGAGTAGATAATCAATAGCATCTACTTCATAAGCTTTCAAAGCATATTGTTCCGAAGATGTCACCAAGATAACAAGAGGCGGGTTAAGAGATTGCTTTAATTGAGCACATAGGTCCAAGCCACTTCCTCCAGGAAGATCTACTTCAGAAAATATCAAAGCGTAATCAACGTGTTCAAGTAAATCTATAGCTTCCTGCATCGAAGTAGCTTCTCCTACAAGTTGGATGAAATCATGCTTTTCTAAATGCTGACGCAATTTTTGTCGTGCTAGGTGCTCTTGATCTACAATCAAAGTCCGTAGTCTCATCACCTGCTCCCCCTCATTTATAGGTTCCTATTAATTTCTTTAATACTTTATATAATTAGACGCAATTCAGCATATCCCTTCCTGAGCTGTAGAAAATGCTGTTTATATGGTATCAAAGAAAGCTTTAACGGCAGGGAGGCTACCATGTCTTTTTTACCAACTAATCGACGTACACTAATAATTCTACTCCTAGCTGGAGTAGCTACGGGCCTCGTTAACGGTCTTGTAGGTATAGGCGGAGGAACTATTGTCATACCAGCCCTCGTCTTTTTTCTTGGTGTCGCTCAACACCAAGCTCACGGTACTTCCCTAGCTGTCATTCTCCCTACCTCTTTAACTAGTGCCTTAATTTACTGGTATCACGGTCATCTTCCTATATCGCTTACTTTCATAGTTGCCTTAACTGGCATGGTAGGCGCTTACATTGGTGCAAGATTGATGAATCTAATCTCGCCTAAAAATCTGCGTCTATTGCTAGGACTATTTATGATTGTTGCAGGAGTAAGAATGTTATGGCCATCATCTTAGCCTTAATTGGTCTGCTCGCCGGTATATTAAGTGGACTAGCTTTAGGGGGAGGAACTTTACTCGTTCCCTCCCTTGTAATCTTAATGGAGCTAACTCAGCACCAAGCCCAGGCCATAGCTCTAGCCGCTTTCTTACCTATTTCCACCGTTGCTATTGTAACACATTATAAAAATGGTAACGTAAAGCCCCGGTTAGCTCTCTTATTAGCCTCCGGGGCTATTGCCGGTGCTCTCGTAGGTGCTACTTTAGCGGCTCATATACCAGCACCGCTTTTGAGAAAAATCTTTGGCCTTTTTCTTGTATTCATGGGTTCTTATGAAGTTTACAATCATCGAAAAGCCATCTCCAAAAGAAAAGTACAAAAAGAGAGAAAAAAAGAGTAAAGAGTAGCCTTATGCTACTCTTTACTCCCTTATATCTACAAGCCAGAAGCCTTCTTGAAACCAATTAGAATCACCTGCGTATGGTGGAGGACCTTCTTCCATCCAAACAAGAT
Source organism: Heliorestis acidaminivorans (assembly GCF_008933955.1). Classification (GTDB taxonomy): domain Bacteria; phylum Bacillota; class Desulfitobacteriia; order Heliobacteriales; family Heliobacteriaceae; genus Heliorestis; species Heliorestis acidaminivorans. The sequence goes on along the minus strand of NZ_WBXO01000005.1, from coordinate 64,525 downwards.
AAGTAGCTCCTTCAGCTCGTGCTCTCTCCAGATAATTCTCATCAAATATTTGAGGATCGATGAACCAGCCAAAACGCTTGCTATGGTAAAGCGTTCGTGGCGTTGATTCTACAATGAGCAACAAATCATCCTTATCAGTAATTTCATCAAGCTTAGAACCTACCGATAAAACTTTTTGATCTAGACTATACCATCGCTCATAACGCCAGGGTTCATTATGAAGCCACCATTGAGGTAGCCACCAATGGTATGTGTTAACTACGAGATAAGAGCCTCCAGCTAGAAAGAGCCAGAAAAGCACAGTATAACGTATCTTCTGCCAACTCTGACGCCAGACCCAGCTATCTTGCTCTTTGAACCGTTCTGCTTGCGACAAAGCCGCCGCTACAAGTAGAGCTACTAGTGGTATAGCCACCAAGTAGTAATATTGCAAAAGACTAAGTACTCTATTTCCTGCCAGCATGAAAAAGGCCGTAAGACCTACCATCCAAGGTAAAATCCATTTCCACTCTTGACCACTAAAAACTCTCCAGAGGCCAACAAGGACAGGGAGAAAAAGCGCTGGCGTAAAAGTATAGAAAAACAAACCGTGCCCTACATCATTAAACCAACCGGCCGGCAGTCCTTGCTCCAACAGTCTTTGGGCAAAGCCCACAGTAAGACCGGAGACAAATGGATGTTGCGCAATACCATGGATAGACCAGATATAAGCGGCCGTAAAGGCAATAGGAAAAACGATATAAGCTAGGGCTACATACCAGTTCCTTTGCGAATAGAACCACCAAACGGCTAAGGGAAAGTAAAAGATAGCCGCTGGTGGCTTTACTAAGACAGCTAAAGTAAACCAAAAGCAACCTAAGGATGCATGAAAAAGAGAGCCTCCTTTTCGATAAGCCAAAAAGTTGGCTAACCCTGCTAAAGCAAGAGCGATCATCGGTACGTCAGGCTGATAGGAACGTGAAAAATAGACATAAGTAGGATGTAATGCCAAAACAAAAGCGGCGGCTAAACTAGCCCAGCCTCCCCAGAAATGATTGGCAATACGATAAATAGAAATGATGGACCAAAGCGAAAAAATAACAATTACGGACCGAGCAATCCAGACAGCTTCACCACCCCAGAGATGGTAAAGCAAAGCAGTCAAGTATGGTACAAGGCCGAATTCTAGTTCCGCATAATTAGGCGGAGCACCATAGTAATGAAGCTGTGGCCTGAGAATGTTCATCTCCAGCTCATAAAAATGGCGTGCAACAGCCGCTGTATCGCTTTGGCGCCAACTGTGAAAATCAGCAAAAGGCTGATCAATTCCCTGCAGGCGCAAAAGTAAAGCGACTAGAAGGAGTCCCCCAAAAATCCAAGGAACTATAGGGCTATGTAACCCTTGTAAATCTGGTTGAAATTGTTCTAGCTTTGTGCGATCAAATAAACGCCTAAACAAATGACGAGCACCCCACTGATCCTTATCAACGAAAGTGTTTCACCTAGAAAAGCCCAGGATAAAAAGAGTACAAGAACATAGCCAAGACTGACCATGGGATAAGCAAGACTTAGCTCCACTTTAGAAATTGCTACAATCCAGATTAAAGAGCTAAGGCCAAAAAGCAAAAACCCCCCAAGAATCAGGGGATTTTTGATAATTTGTGTAATCCCTTGTATAAAAGCCGTTACCAAGGGGCCTCCCGTAAGAACTAGCTTGTTAGCCCCCATTTTGAGTAAGACCTGACCTAAAGCACCCATAAAAATAGAAAGCAAAATTAAATACAAGCCGTCGCCTAAATTATGCTTCATTAACGATCATCCAACCTCGCCGCTTTTCTAGCTAAAAAGAGATATTGAAAAACAGTCTCTAAAACAGGCATTTTACTAGGCCCAGTCTTGCGATCATAGCGCAAAACTAAAGGCACTTCTGCAAAATTTGGTTGAAAAGTCCGTAGCTTTAGCAAGATTTCAGCCATACAATCGAAACCTTGTGCTTCAATAAAATTATCTCCAAAACGTTCAAAAGCTTGCTGTAAGATACCAACACGGTAGGCACGATAACCAGAAGAATAATCCTTTACCCCTTCAATACCAAAAAGAACACCAAGGAAAGTAGATGCTCCCCAAGACATTAGTCGCCTTACTTGAGATAAGCCTACTTGCTCGCCCCCTTCTTGATAGCGCGAAGCGATAACAACATCAGCACCACGACGAATCTTTTCCATCATCGCCGGAATATGACCTGGATCATGAGTGTCATCAGCATCCATAGTAACAACAACATCATCTTGCTTAGCTACTTTGCATATCCACTTTAATCCTGTTGTCATTGCACAGCCAAGACCTCTGTTCTGACCATGACGAATTACTTCAACATCTAACAAACCTTGAAAGCTTTCCGCAATAACTGCTGTATCATCTTGCGAACCATCATCAACAATTACAATCTTGAGATCCTCAACATCCCGACGAAAGTTTTGAAACTTTTGCAATAAATTTGGTAAACTTTTTGCTTCGTTATAAGCCGGTAGAAGAATATACAGGGCCATTGCCCTCCTTACCTATCATTTCCTTCTCAGTTATATTATCAAAAATTACCACAGGCTGTCCAAGGTTTTTTAAGAAGTTGTTAAATAATTGTAAAAATATAGATGAAACATTAACCTTAGACCATAGTAGACCTCTCTTATTATGCGCAGTCTGTCAAGATATACACTTCCGAGGAAGCGGAATATTTACCAGACATGAAGCTTAACAGCAACTTGCAGAATAAGATAACAGTTTTTCCTTGGAAGGATGACGATATTTGGGTCCTTTGCAATGCTTGCATCAACTAACTTTCGATCCTTTGCCCCACCAGATCCAAGCCGCTTGGAAAGCATTATTTCCTATGGGCGGACGGGCCATTCTAGCCGATGAAGTGGGTCTGGGAAAAACAATTGAAGCAGGTCTCTTTATTAAAGAACTACAATACCGTGGAGGGGCAGAGAAAGTCTTAATCTTAACACCTGCCAATCTTACAGGCCAATGGGCGAGCGAGATGCGCAGTAAATTCGAATTCCCTTGCTGGGTTAACAAAAGAGATTACGGCTGGAACTGGCATCCTTTTGTCGTAGCATCTATCGATTTGGCCAAACGGTCTCCTCATGCCGAAATTATCCAATCCATTGATTATGACGTCATAATAGTCGACGAAGCCCATCGACTAAAAAACCCACGAAGTAGCAACTATCAATTTATGCGTTCTCTCCGATGCCGCAACTTATTATTACTAACAGCTACGCCCGTACAAAACGACTTGAAAGAGCTCTATCACCTCGTTGACTTACTTCGACCAGGCTATTTCGGACAGTACCAAGACTTTCAGAGTGCTTTTATGCGCAACAAAAGAGAGCCAAAAAATCCTCAAGAATTGCAAGATATATTATCAGGAGTAATGGTTCGCCATCACCGTAGTGAATGCGAAATAAAATTGCCTCCTCGCAAAGTCCATCTCTTACCAATTGAGTTAACAGAGCCTGAAAGAGTTCTTTATAATGCTGTTGTAAAATATTTGCGTGGCGAATTTCGACGTCGCAAAGAAGAGAAAAAAAGCGTCCTTGGTTTACTAACACTTTTGCGCGAAGTATGTTCTAGCTCTTTTGCCGCAATGGGTACTATTGAATCAATGGGACTTACAGAACTGATCCCCCTTGCCAAAAAAATCCGCCATAACGCCAAAGGACAGGTCGTAACAGAATTTGTCAAAAAAAATAAAGAAAAAGTCATTATCTTTACTGAGTACGTGCAAACATTAGATTACTTGGCTATGCACCTACAAAGCGCAGGCATTCCTTTTTTAACTTATTACGGTGGCCTAGGTCGCTGGACTAGAGCTATCACACAAAGCCAGTTCCACCAAAGTGATATTCCTGTACTCATATCTACAGAGTCAGGTGGGGAAGGTATTAACTTGCAATTCTGTCACCAAGTAATTAACTATGACTTACCTTGGAATCCTATGCGCTTAGAACAGCGTATTGGCAGAGTTCATCGTCTAGGACAAGACCGAGACGTTCAAGTCTATAATTTAACTACCCGAAACACGATTGAAGAATATATGCTTGATCTGCTATCTGAAAAAATTAACATGTTTACCTCAACTATTGGATCTTTAGAAAAATTGCTCTATAGTAAAGAATCTTCTATGAATATGGATAGAGAAGTATTAGAATATCTTCTCGACTTGCAGACAGAAGAAGAAAAAGAGCCAACGACTTCTACAGAAAGCTCGCTAACTCCTTTTCAACCATCTACAACACCTTTTTTCTTTTTGTAAGGCCATCTTCGGAAACCTTCACCAAAAACTTCATGAACATCATTAATAATCATAAACGCCTTGGGATCACATTCGTAAACAAGAGCTTTTAAACGAACGAGCTCATTGCGACTGACTACACAATATAAGACTTCTTTATCTTGATCAGTATAGGCACCTCGACCACTAAACAAGGTAGCTCCTCTTCCTAGTTTGTCTACCACCGCTTCGGCTATCTCACTTCTTTTATCAGAAATTATCATAGCGGCTTTAGCTGAATAAGCACCTTCCTGTACAAAATCAATAACTCTAGTGGCGACAAAAACAGCTACCAGTGTGTAGAGAGCTACGGTAAGACCGAAAAAAATACCTACAGCTACAATAACAATTGTATCAACAAGCAATAAACCACGCCCGACAGGCCAGCCCCAGTATTGATTGATGAAGCGGGCCAAAATATCAGCACCGCCTGTACTACCGCCGAGATAGAAAATAATTCCTAGACCGATTCCGACAGCACCACCACCATATAAGGCGGCCAGAAAAAGGTCTTCTGCCATCGGTGCTTGAAAGTGCTTAGTAAGCTCAATAGCCAGAGATACAAGGGCTGTCCCTACTAAAGTTTTCCAAGCAAAATCACGACCTAGAAAGCGCCAACCAGCGATAAAAAGAGGTAAATTTAAAGCTAAGTAAGTGGGACCAACAGGCCAATGGAAAAGGTAATGGAGAATCAAGACAACACCAGTTAAACCACCTTCAGCCAAACGATTGGCAATGATAAAGTAGTTTAAGCCAAAGGCAAAAATAAAAGCTCCAATAGCAATGCCTGTGACTTCATAGGACCACTTTTTGATCCTTTTTTTCCAAATGCTCATACTTCAACTCGCCTGCACAAAAAATAGTATAAATACTATACAATAGAGTGCCCAGCTTGTTGACGTGACAAACTTTTACAGCATTACTTCTTTTATAAACATTGTTTTCTCTGATACTAGATCGTATTCTATAGGCTCAATAACGCGACTTCGCTCTTCTAAGACGCGAATTATAGGCCGCATAGGCATAGAATTATTTTGATCGACTACTACGCCAATTTCTCCTGTCGATAGCCGTACTGAAGCACCTGTAGGATAGGCGGCAATATTTTTCAAGAAAAGTCGTACCAGCTCCACATCAAGCTTAGAACCTGCGCTAGCCATTAAGAACTCACAAGCTTCATGGGGTAAAAATTTGCGTCCCTCTCGATTACCATTGACTAGCTGATCATAAGTATCTGCTACGGCAGTAATGCGTCCGTATAGATGAATATCATCGCTTTGTAGATTGCGCGGAAAGCCCGACCCATCGATATGCTCATGATGTTGGAAAGCTACATGAGCCGATGTTAAAGGTATATTGCCGTTACTGCGTAATAGCTCAAAACCTTTTAAGGTATGATCATAGTAAGCTTGTCGCTCTTCAGCTGTCATCATTTGAAGTGGCTTAATTACAAGCTCCTTAGACAATACAGTCATGCCTAGATCATGAAGCAGAGCTCCTACAGCTAAGTCGGCGAGACGATATCGATCCAAGCTACTAGCAACACCTAAGAGAGCACTAAGAATGCACACTTGAACACTATGAGCCATCAATTGGTTTTCATTCGTCCTAATATCTGGGAAGCTAACTAGTACATTGTGATTTCTCATTACTTCGTCGATCACTTGGTTGACAGCATCTTTGATCCTTTTACCGTCAATTTTTTTGCCACTTCGAACTACATCAGTAGATTCTTTTAATGATCGCAGGACTTCTCGTCTCGTCTCTTCACTTACCACGTCTTTAAGAACTATGTCAGAAAATCTTTCATCTTCTATATAGAGGGCTGTAATCCCTAAGTTGCGTAGCTTAGCAATAAAACCAGCTGTTAAAACAACACCTCGACCTAATAGAATCTGACCATCAGCTGTAAAAATAGTGCGTGACAAAACGTGTCCAATATTAGCATAGTCAATTCCGATTTGACGCACAAGGTTATCCTCCCTTAATCAAAAGTGACTGTTGTCACTGGTGCTTTATGGCGATTATATGTAATAGAAAAAGTGGCTACATACATCTGTAGCCACTTTTTATTATACCACGTTTTTACTCCGAATCCGCTTTCCTGATTTTAAATTTTCTGGATTACTCTTTCTGACATTGTTGAAACCTCTTTTTCTTCACTTTTCTCCGTAATATAAGCATAGTCACCACTAGCTAAAAAGCCAGCATTCGCTTCATCTATATCAACATGGAATTCTAAGCGAAGACCTTGTGCCACCCTTACCAGAACATTGTTGAAAATAAGGCCTCGCTCACCACCAACGCTAATATTGACGCGGTCTTTATCTTTCAACTGCAGAACTTTTGCTTCTTCTACGCCTAAGTGAATATGGCGAGCCGCCATAATCACGCCTTCCTCCAAAACAACAGTACCTTTCGGTCCCATCAGTATGCAACCGGCAGAACCTTCTAAGTCACCAGAGTCACGAAGAGGTGGTTTAATACCTAAAGCAAAAGAATCGGAGCGAGAGATTTCCACCTGTGTTTGCGAGCGAAGAGGACCTAGAACGCGAACATTAGGAATAATACCTTTAGGACCTGCTATAGTTACCACTTCTTTACAAGCAAAGTGACCGGGTTGGTAAAGTGGCTTCAATTCAGTTAATTTATGTCCTTTTCCAAAAAGCTGCTCTAAGTGAGCCTGGGAGAGATGAATATGTTTATTAGAAACGCCAACAGGAACTTGTACGGGAATGTTGTATTTTGTCATGATGTAGTTCCTCCTCCCGAGTTGTACCAGTAATTAAGTCAATTATACTCGCAACAATAAAGTTTGTGCAATATGTTACAAAGTAGTTGCAATTATAAAAATATTCATCCTTAAAAGCTTCGATTCTATCCAAAATAGATGATAAATAAGCAGAATAGTAAGAAAAATAGGCAAAAAGAAAGGAAGCTTTTTCTTAGTTAAAAAAGCTTCCTTTTGTACTTTGCTATTTTATTTTTCTTCACCTTGGCTAACAGCTTTGTTCAGTTCTGCCATTAATTTATCTACGTCTACACCATGAGCACGAGCACCTTGTTCGATGTTTTCAAATCGAGCGGCTGAACAGCCTAGGCAACCCATTCCAAAGCCCATGAATACAGGTACAACTTGAGGGAATTTAGAAACTGTTTCTCCAATACTCATATCTTTAGTAATCATTCTACTACACCTCCTTCAACTAAAAGACCATAGGCTCAATTATACCTTACCCCGCAAAAAGGCGCAATAAAAGCAAGTAACTGAGTAATTAGGAATTTCTTAGTTCCTTAATAAGTGTTAAGTCATTCCACTCACCTTTGCGAGCAGAAAAGGCTTGGTCCATAAAATGGCAAATAAGAAAAATGCCACGGCCACTTTCACTACAGGAATTAGGCAAAGATGCCTTTCGTTCATGAATCAAGAATCCTTTTCCTTGATCTAAAAGATGGGTCTCTATTCGCTCCGGTGTTACTCTCATTTGAAGCGTAATAGGATTATCACTTTCTCCACCGTATCCGTGAACAATAACGTTGTTAATTGCCTCAGATAAAGCAAGTTTTAGATAAAAAATCGTTTCATGATCCCAATTATTCTTGTGACCTAGCTCATCAATTAATCGATGGACACGAGGTAACTCATCGTAGCGACTCACCATATCCATTTCTATCATGCCCATAGACTTCGCCCTTTCCTAGATACAATCAAAGGCCTTACTGCTACGCCAAACCTAGTGTACTTAATATTAATTCTAAGGAGCCTTCTTCTGGTATCAGATAAAGCGTTCCTTTTACTTCTAAATCTAGGCCTTGAAACTCTGTTTCCAAAAGCATGGCATGATCGCCTACTTCAGCAATAGTTGTCAAAACTACACTGATAATTGCCGCCGCCATATCAATAGCCAGAGCTGGTACAGACTGCTCAAAAGTAAGTCTTGTAAACATGGACAAAGCATTTAGATAAGTACCAGCTAAGATATTCCCTACTTCTTTCAAAGCAGAGATCTCCATTTCCCCAAGGGAAACTGTCGTCCCAGGTTGCATGCCCATTAGCAAATCAACCATCCTTTTGGCTGATTCCTCCGTCAATGCAAAGAGAATATTAGCTGGCGCTTTTCCATCTACGCGTAGATAGACTCCAGCTACAATACTCTCATCTCCACCCATATGCTCAGCAACTTGGGAAAAAGGTACAACCTTCAAGTTGGGCACTTTCATATCAATGCCACGCTGAACCATTTGTGATAAAGCAGTGGCCGCATTACCAGCGCCTACATTACCTACTTCTTTGAGTGCATCTATCTGCATCGGAGTCAATTCTAGAAAGTTCACGACAACTCACTCCTCTGCCTCTAGCAACTTTAAGGCCTCTTCCTCCGTATCAACAAGAATCATAACTTTGTTCAACCGAACAATCTCAAAGACCTGTCGAATAACATCGCGTAATCCATAAACAATGAGCTTACGATTTTGGGCACGCAATTGTTTATAAAAGGCCACCAAAGCGCCTAGTCCAGAGCTGCTTATGAACATGACATCAGTAAAATTAAGTATAACTGATTGACCCTCGGCATCTCCTGCTTCGGCTAAACCAGCTTTAAAGCGGTCTAGTCCTACACCATCGATTTCACCTTTTATGTCTACTACTTTTGATGAGCCGAGTTCTCGGGTCTGGAGTTCCAACACCCGTCCCAACCCCTTTACAGGTCTATTTTATTAACACAAGCATACCATTATCTATTTATCCTGACAAGGCCAAGAGAAGCTGTAAAAGATTCTAATAGAACAATTTTTTCAATATTCTGAGGTAGGACATTGTTACTTTGATCATAGGCCTTGCCCCAAGCCGTTTCAGGATAATCTTCTATGGAAACCTTCCCTTGCCAAAGCTCAGGAAGAAGATTAAAAGTTAGCAAAAAACGCACTAGCTCATCTTCACCATCATTGATCAGCCGTTGACGAAACTTATCGGCTCTATGGGATAGATAAGAGCAGAAAAAAGTTCGACATACCAGAGGTCGCCAAGCATGATAGGAGCAACGTTTTCCTTCTTCATCAAAAAGATAGCACTGCCCTTGCTCATTGCGCTTTAAAGTAATATCAACCATACCGTTTACTACATCTATATGTGCAAATTTGTCTAATGCTAAAGCTATATCTTGGCTATGCACAGGACCTTCCCTAGGACGCTCTATACCATCAGGTAATAGGCTTGTTAAAGTAATGACATCGCCTATAGTCAAGGGAATCCTCTCTGAACAACAATGGGGACAGCCTAGACAATGACCCCACCCTTCTTGTTCCTTCTGTTCATGTCGTAAGGCAGACCATCTATTTGCTGTAAAAAAATCTTCTACTGCCTCTACGTAATCGGCCACAGTAGCAGAAGCGTGAAAAGCTACCAAGTCGTAACCAATTCCCTGAGGAAATTTCTTACTTAGTATACTAACTGCTTTCTCCATTATCTAAAGTAGCTCCTCAAAGTGACCAGAATGATGCATAGCATGTAGGATACGAGAAATTTCGTTGCCTAGGGAATCAAATTGCACTTCAAAGCTATCGAGCCGAAGAGGCCATTTATAAAAGGCATAAGCACTATGAATATTGACTTGTTGTTCAGGAGTTACGGATATTTCAAAGTTTACTTCTGGCATCTTCTGGGGCTCTACCATATGGCTAATAATACTTTGTACTCTTCGCGTCAAAATGCCTGCCCATTGAAAGTCTTTAGCAGGAAAGTAATATTTGATCTCTAACTCCAAAACAGGCCCACTAAGTTCTCCTCTTTGAAAAGAACCCTCATTGGAAGAAGAAAAAGAATCTACTGCTATTTGCGTTGATGAACCCTGTAGATCATAAAGAGATGAAGCCGTCATTCTGGCATCCCAGAGAAAGGCAATCTCCGTCTTGAGCTCTGAGTGAACAGTGGCATCGGGGACTTGACAAAAACAACGAAACTCACGGAGACAACTTCCTGTCTCAATAAAGTTTTGAATGTCAAAAATATCCAATCCCGATTCTTCTAATGCATGTAGCAGTTCTTCCCAGACGTCTTCGTACGTTAACATATCCTTTCTCCTTATGAATCACTAAAAATTTATTCTGCTCTGTAACGAATGGAAGCACGAGGAGATTCCCAAACTTCTACAGAAGCTACTTTAACATGAGGATACCTTGTTTTTACCCAATCGGTCAATTGTTGATAGAAAAAGCGTGCCAAATTTTCTGCTGTAGGGTTATGTTCTTGAAAATATTCATGATCATTAATCATTTTATGATCAAGTTGATCGCAGATACGATTTAATTCTGCTTTTACAATTCCAAAATCAATCAGCATACCTAACTCATCTAATTGAGTACCAGAAAGTACAACCTCTAGATCCCAAGTATGACCATGAATCTGAGCACACTTACCTGGATAATCACGCAAGTAGTGAGCGGCATCAAAATGGCTCCGAACAATTAATTCATACATATTCTATACTCTCCCTTATTACTTTCATCAGTTCTACAGGCAAAGGACTTCCATTAGCCATGATTCTACCAAGTTCTATATCTACCTTATTAGAACCATGATAGTCACTGCCGCCTGTAACAATCAGATTATGCTCTTTAGCTAGAGCTACAAACTTTTCTACATCTTCTGCAGAATGTTCGGGATAATAAGCTTCTATCCCTCCAAGACCATAGGAGACAAGCTCGCGCAAGAGCGCTGATAAGCTAGCCTTGTCTTGTTTCTCTAAAAAAATAGGATGAGCTAAAACTACTGTTGCGCCTGCTTTCTTTAATAGTTCAATTCCTGCTTGTGGCGTTAACTTTTCTTTTTTTACATAAGCTGCTTTTCCAACGGCTAGAAAACGCTCAAAAGCTTCTTCCGTTGTAGATACAATACCTTTGCGAACAAGCAGGGCTGCAATATGAGGACGACCAATAATATTTCCTTCTGCAATTTCCCCTACTTCTTCTAGAGTAATCGAAATTCCCAATTTTTTCAATCTTTCAATCATAAGAGGATTGCGAATTTCTCGATAATGTCTTAATTTAAGCAGTTCTTCTTGCAATATTGGATGATCTACATTTACATGATAACCTAAAATGTGCATTTCTTGATTGTAATAATTCACACTTAATTCAATTCCTGCAATAACTTTTACACCTAACTGCTTTCCTCGTGCTTGTGCTTCTGCTACACCGTCAATTGTATCATGATCTGTCAAAGCAAGCAGAGTAATACCTTTTTCTTTTGCTTTTTGTACCAAATCAGAAGGACTTAATGTTCCATCTGATGCTGTAGAGTGGGTATGCAAATCGATTAGGCCCATTAAAAGATGCCACTCCTTTTTTAAGCAAGATCTGTTGTGTAATAGCTTACTTAGCAAACCGCTGTAAAATGGGCTAGAACTACTGTTGCTTATTATAACAAGAAAAAGGCAGAGTATTAGCACTCTGCCTTGAAGAACTTTTCATTATTTTGCAAAGTATCGATCCAGCATACCTTTCAACATCTGAGCATGTCGAGCTTCATCCTTCGAGGACTCGTCAAAGTAATCATGAGCCGCATCGATATTGTTCTCTTTGGCTTTGGTAGCGGCCATTTTTTTGCCTTTGTTAGCACCAATCTCACCAGCTAGCATTTTCTCAAGATTTTCTTTGGTGCAGGAAGAAATCATGCCATTTAATTCAGCAAAATGGGCCGCGTGCTCTGCTTCTTCCCAGGCAATTCGCTTAAGTACTTCAGCTACTTCAGGGTAGCCTTGACGCTGTGCTTGACGTGCCATTGCTAGGTAAAGACCTGTTTCTGTGGTCTCGCCACGGAAATTAGCCGTAACTTCATCTTCTACTGCTGTTCCTTTAGTAACACCTAATTGAACTTCATTAACAAATTCCATAAATCTCATCCTCCGTTAATAGTAATTATTATTGTTACTGTTTACGATTCGTAGTATAGTAAATCTTCTTTTTCTTGTCAACAGCTAGTTTCACACTTTTTTCATTATTTAAGCAAAAAAAGCAAAAAAACTGCCCACATGTAGTTGTGGACAGTTTTTTTGCTTTTATACAGCTTCAAATTCATCTTTACCAGCGGAGCACAAGGGGCAAACCCAGTCAGCAGGTACCTCTTCCCAAGCTGTGCCAGCAGAGACACCGTTCTCAGGATCACCCTGAGCAGGATCGTAAATATACCCACAGAGGAGACAACTATACTTCATTCATAATCACTCCTTTCTCTCTTTCATCATAACAAGGCTTGTAAAGTTTGCCAAGCTATCAGTAATGTGAAAAGTATCATTTATGCTTATCCTCTAATTCATAAATTCTTTCAGCCATTGGCCATAGCTAGATCTCCTATTAAGATAGCACCTACTAAAGGGTTTCGAAGACCAGAAAGCTTGGACAAGCTATCTCATCAATGTTATGATTGGGCTCAGAATATAGCTAGGGAGGCAACTAATCAAGAAATGCGTCATCTTGAGCTTCAACAACATCTTAAAAACATCATAACAACAGAAGGTTCTATGACTTTCCGAGATTTTATGGAACTGACTTTATATCACCCTGACTACGGTTACTATACAGCAGAAAGAAGTCCTCTAGGCCCAGAAGGAGACTTTATTACTTCACCGGAAGTTAGTCCTCTTTTTGGCCAATTGCTAGCACGTCAGATTGAGGAAATGTGGCGCCACCTCGACTGCCCTACTCCTTTTTCCATTATAGAATTAGGGCCAGGTCGTGGCCTTATGGCTCATAGTATTTTAACAGCACTAGCCTCTACGGACTTGTCAAACCATTTAATCTATCACTTAATTGAAGTAAGCCCACAAAGACGTCTAGAACAGAAGGCACTCTTATCTGAGCTTTCCACATACTCTTCTTACGAAGATCCAGCAGGAATGGAAAGAGGAACTTATGGATGGATCACCGCGGAGCAGTTGCCTAACAAACTTCAAGGCTTAGTTCTTAGTAATGAGTTTTTTGATGCTCTTCCTGTTCACCGCTTGGTCTATAAAGATGGAAAGCTACAAGAGCTTTATGTAGCCTTGCATGATGATAATTTTGCTTGGCAAAGCGGTCCAATCTCCACAACTGTTGTAACAGACTGGGCAGATAAGCACATCTGGCAACGCCATATTACTCTTGAAGAAGGTCAAATTATTGAGATCAATCCTACCATGGAAGATTGGGTTTCTTTTATAGATGATCATCTTCAACGTGGCTTTGTACTTACCATTGACTATGGCCATCCAGCAGAAGTGCTTTATCATCCATCTCGTTTTGAAGGTACTTTAATGACTTATTATCGCCATCAGGCTAATAATGACCCTTTCACCCACATAGGCTTGAAAGATCTTACTACCCATATTGATTTTACTGCTTTGTCAACTCTTGGTGAAGAAAGACTTTGGCAGACTCTTGGCTTGACCAATCAGATGTGGTTTCTTATTAGCTTGCTTGACCCCGAAGAAATAAAGCCTAAAGCAACAATGACTGTAGCAGATTTTCGTCGGCAACAGCAACTTAAGAAATTAATTCAACCCTTAGGAATGGGGGAAACCTTCCGTATTATGATTCAATCCAAAGGGCTCAAAGCTCTCCATCTTCTTGGATTAAGGGAGCAAAGTGGAAAGTCTAGATCATAGTTGATAAAAAAAGGTCTAAAAGGACAAGATACCAGATAGTTCTGTTTGTTACAGAATTGTCTGGTATTTCTTTATTTATCCATCACCTTGTCTATTTATTTAATGTGAAAAAAGGGGGTCTGGGCTTTGGCCCAAAAAGGTCATTTGTCACAAAAAAAATTATTTTCTGGTCTTTTTGCTTTACTTCTTCTAATCTCATCTACTTTTCTAGTGCTTTCTTTTTTGGTACCTAAACCAACGGAAGTTGAAACTATCTCTGCAGATCACGGTTCTGTCTGGCAAGAGCTTTGGATAAGTGGAGAAGTACGACCGCAAAAAGAAATTAGTCTCTATACACCTCGCCCCGGTCTTCTGGAGTGGCTAGTGCAAGAAGGTGATCCGGTCAAGCAAGATCAACCTATTGCGCGCCTTGGTGACTTTGATGTACTTAGCCCTATGGATGGCAAATTGACAGAAAAAATGGCCCATAGTGGTGTCTGGGTTCCTCTCGGTGTTCCGCTTGGCCAGATTAGTGATATGGAAGACCTTATTGTACATGCGCTAGTAGATGAGTCTGAAGTTTTGCTTGTTGAGCCAGGGATGCCTGTTCAGTGGTCCTTTACCGGTTATCCAGGACAAGTCTTCTCTGGCGAAGTGCTTAGTCTTTCCAAGATGGCTCGTCGAGATTTAGATGGCAATCGCGGTTTTCAAGTAACTATTTCTGTACCTGATGATGTTAAGGTCTATGCAGGCATGACTGCTGATGGAAAAATATTACTTGAAGAAGTGCAAGATTTACGTATTTCAGTAGATTCCATCTGGGAAGAGCGGGGAGTTGCCAAAGTTTACGTGCTTCGTGACGGTCGAGCTACTGTTGTAGATGTTAAGCTTGGTATTCGAGACGACTTTTATGCCCAAGTTCTCGAAGGCTTAGAAGTAGGCGATGAAGTAATTATCCCTAGTGGACTTTCTATTACTACGGGGCAAAGTGTAAAAGTAAAAAGCTCTGCTCCGGCGAGGACTTAGCTCTATGGTGCAAAAAATTATCGATATTATAGATTTGCAAAAGTCTTTCAAGTTTAGCGGTAACAGATTATCAATATTACGTAATATAAATTTGTCTGTTCATACTGGTGAATTTCTAGCTATTATGGGTCCTTCGGGAAGCGGCAAAAGTACTTTAATGAACATTATCGGTTTGATGGATCGTCCTTCTAGTGGTTCTTATCAACTACTAGGACATGAGGCAGGTAACCTATTAGAAGAAGAACGTTGTCAGCTTCGCAATCAGAAGATGGGCTTTGTTTTTCAATCTTTTAATCTTCTTCCTCGCTTTAGTGCCCAGCGCAATGTAGAAATCCCTATGCTATATGGAGGTCTTGCACCTGTAGAAAGAAAAAGAAGAGCTAGAGAACTTTTGGAGCGAGTTGGATTGTCCCATCGTTTGCATCATCGGCCTATAGAACTATCAGGTGGAGAAAGACAGCGCGTTGGAATAGCCCGAGCTCTAGCTAATCAACCTTCTGTCATATTAGCTGATGAACCTACAGGCAATCTCGATCAACGAACAGGCAGAGAAATTTTGCATCTCTTCCGAGAGCTACTTGAGGAAGGCAAGACCATCTTGATGGTCACCCATGACCTTGATGTAGCTAAATGGGCCGATCGTATAGTTACTATTCAAGATGGCTCTATTGTTGCGCCTGAAGAATCTGTTGTTGTAATTCCCAAGATAGAAAGTAGAACTTCACAAGAACAGCAAAGGTTGCACAGCTTATGAAGACTTATGAGATGATATTATTAGCTCTTGAAGGATTATGGGCTCATCGTCTTCGCTCCACTCTGACAGTACTAGGCGTAGTTATCGGTGTATTTGCCATCGTCACACTTATCTCACTTGGTCATACTGTACGCAAAGAAGTAACAGGACAGATCTCTGAGTTAGGTGCTGGTTTGCTAATGGTTATGCCTGCTCGTGAAGATGGCGCTTTTGGTCCTGGTATGATGAGATCAAACCTAACAATGCGAGATGCTGAGAAACTAAAAAACTTACCTCACATTGATGTAGTTAGTCCTAGTCTAACAGTGCCAGCAAGAGCAGAGACAGCTTCAGCACGGGCAGGTATTACCCTTTACGGTGATAGCGATACTTTTCTATCTATACAAGGCTACGAATTAGCTGAAGGTCGCTCTTTTCATAGTGGAGAAATTACAGCTCGTTCTCGTGTAGTTCTATTAGGTTCTTCAGTCCGTCAAAAACTCTTCGGTGCAACAGACCCTCTAGGACGTACAGTGCGCATTAACGGAGCGACCTTTCGTGTTATTGGAACTTTAGAAGAAAAAGGTCATTCTTTTGGTCACGATCGCGATAATATTATCGTAGCACCAGTTACTGCCGTACAAGATATCTCCGGTATTCGCAACGTAGGAATTATTTTTGTACGAGCTGAGAACCCCAATATGATCGATGCTTTGCAGGAGCGTATCAAAGCCGTGCTCAGTCGGGTACAAACGGAGCGAGAGATCCAAGTTTTTTCTCAAAAAGATATTATCAAAGTTAGCGAAAGCATTTTAGGTACTTTAACTTCTTTTCTTACTGCTATTGCTGGTATATCCTTGCTCGTTGGGGGCATTGGCATTATGAATATTATGCTAGTATCTGTGCAAGAACGAACTCGTGAGATAGGCATTCGTCGTGCTCTTGGAGCAACACCTAGACAGATTATGATGCAGTTTCTTATTGAAGCCCTTTTACTAGGCGCTTTAGGCGGTCTCATTGGTTCATTATTCTCCTTGCTCGCCATACACGGTTTGGCTTATTGGGCCAACTGGCCTTTAGAAGGACTTTTATCTAACCTTCCAGCTTCTGCTTTTTTGCTTGGCATTCTCGGTGCTTCTGGTATAGGTCTTATCTTCGGACTCTATCCAGCACGTAAAGCCTCGCAATTAGATCCGATTACAGCACTTCGCTATGAGTGACCTATAAAGAAGTTAGCCTGAAATGGAAAGGACAGGCGATAGTTATGGAAAAGCTTTGTCCCGCCTGCAATGGCCTTACTCGTATATCCATACCCTGTCAACAATGTTCCTTATTAATGGTAGATCAAGGACGACTAGAAGATTTTGCACAACCTTACAGTCCTTATGATCGTGATGATCAATTAGGGATGACAATTGACGAAGAAGTGCAATGCCTTCATCTCCTCCTCTGCTCCCGTTGTAAAGCAAAACGTACCCTAGCAATACCGCTTAAAGAGTATTAAAAAGATTGTGTAAGGAACTTAAAGTATTGTGAAAAATTTAGTTTAGAAAAAAGCATAAATATAAAAAAGTAGAGACGTTGTGCAGTAAGGCACATCGTCTCTACTTTTTAACTAGTCTTGTTCTAGAGTTAACCACCACAGATAAAAAGAAAGTAATTAATATGCTATTAATATCCTAGTGGTGCCAATCCATCGATGTCGGTGCTTGAGTGCGGGCACGATCTTTTGACCAGCCGCTTACTTCAAATCTTTCATAAACATAATCACCATAAGGCTTCAGTTCAGGAATGTCATGGAAGTTGCCAGCACGAGCCGCCGCCATGGTAGCTTGTTGAGCTAACTCAATTGATTCAGCAAGAGTACTTAAAGCTTTAGAAGTGTTATGGAAGCCCATAGAGTTTTCAGCAGCTACGTAATCCCAGCGCCACTGTGATTGACGATGTAAGGCACGTGCTTGGGCAAGTGCTTCATCAGTAGCTCCTAGCTCAATAGCTTTAGCAATTGTGTTGATCGCTTGCTCGTTATAAGAGCCAGCTTTCTTTAGATTAACAAATACAGTGTCTTGCGTTGAATAGACATAGTCACGAAGTTCATCTACATTCTGACGGTGACAAACCGTACAAGACTGTTCCATATGCTTCATCGGTGAAGTCATCCAGTGACTGGAGATCTTTGTATTACCTTGCTTGACGTAAGGCATGTGACAATCAGCACAAGAAACACCGTTAATCTGGTGAATTGAACCTTGGTACATTTCAAACTCAGGGTGCTGTGCTTTTAATAATGGTGTACCCGTATCTGGATGAACCCAATCTTGATTAAAGCCGTAAAGAGGTCCTGCGATCTCGTTATAATACTGCTCCATGTCAGCCGCATCAAAGCCTTTATCCCAAGGGAAAGTTACTTCGCCTTGACGAGCTGGGTTGAAGTAGTATTCAACGTGACATTGTGCACACACATAAGTACGCATTTCCTGTTGTGTAGCTTTAGTGACATCTGTACCAATACGATTCATAGCATCGATAAAAGGTTGTTGACCTACACTAAGCTTCATAGTTTGTGGATCGTGACAAACAGAACAGCTAAAACCGTGTACAACATCAGGTAACAGCTCAGGAAGAGGAGTTGAGTAATAATCTAAGCCCATTTCTACTTGCAGATCAAAAGCTTCTACAGTTTTACAAGTGAGACAAGAGCCCATCTGTTGTTTTCCACCAGGTAGGCTAGTTACCCTCTTGATCTCAACAAGATCGATCATGGAATAGACGTGCCCGCGATCTTCATTGTATTCAAGAGAAAAAGGCATGCCTGCAAAAAGGGTCTTCATGTAAGGATACTTCTCTAAGTGGTCGTCCAGAATACTTCCACCATACTTTGAGTTTTCGTCACTCATTTCTGCATTTTTCATAAAAGAGTCATAGTGGTGGGGGAAGAGGAGGGCGTATTTTTCCATATCGTGCTCATTAGGACCGAATCCTGTTTCTATGTAGCCAAAAGTAGCGGCAGGTTGTGAATTACAACCACTTATAAAAGCGCCAAACATGAAGATAATCAGGATAGCCCAGATTCCAAGAAGCCACTTCTTCTTATTCATTCATTAATCTCTCCTTTCTTATTTTGGTCAGTATCGCGGTCGATAAAAGTCATGGGGTACAGAGCTGTGGCAGTCAAAGCAATAGTTGCCTCCTTGCGAGGGTTGATAGTCTAAGTTTGTCTTGAAAGTAAGATCACTGTGACAACTAATGCAGTTACCTTGTACGATATCTCGACTCGAATCATAGAGCTCTAAGTAATCTGGATGCTCTGTAAGGTAATTTACGTATCCATGGAGAGTACCTGCTTTTGCTTTTGACCAAGTCTTCGTCAGAATGTTTCGCTGATCTGTATGGCAATCATTGCAACTAGCGACCTCTCTGTGCGAAGAGTGCTCCCAGGAATTCATGTAGGTATCCATGATATGACAACTGGCACAAAAAGCAGCGCTACTGGTTACAGAGTGCATTGTTGCCGTTCCTGCACCAGCGGCCAGCATAAACAAGCCAACAGCTAAGATGGCAATGCGTATTTTTCTGCCTACTTCCACATTACCCCCTCCTTCCTGAGTATGTAATAACTTTCACCTAGTTGGTCTTGCCGCTCCCTCCTTTTATCTCTCTAATCGCATTTTAATAAAAAAAAACACCAAAGTACGTGACAAATGTCACATTAACACTTTGGTTTTTCTTTAACTTTTTATCTTTTAATGTCAATATTCTTTGTTTTTTTAATGGTATTTGATGCTATTTGCACTATTGATATTTGTATAATTAAAAGAGCTTAAACTTTCCTTTTTTCATAAAAGAGGTTGCCGCATTCATCAACACGTTTTGTACAGTAGGAGATTTCATTAAGTCTCCTACAAAACCAAGAGCTGGTACTGCACCTGTTGCTGGTGATGCCGTAACACCTGCGGCAGTTCCTAGTGGATTTCCAGAACCTGCAAACATGGATGCTAGATTAAGCAGAGCTCCTATGTCGAGCCCTCCTTGGCTATCTCCGGAACGATCTCCTTCTCTTTGTAATTTACGCCAGCGACGGTAAGCCCAACTACCTCGCTTTGGTTTGACACCCATATAACCCATCGATTTGACAAGAGAATCAAGGGCTTCGTCAGCTTCTTTCAATAATCCTTCAACTTTATGGGCATTTGATTTCAATCCTTGAATTTCTTTCTCTACTGTGTGTATATCAAAGTTTTTGGGAAAAATTTCTCTCAATGCTGTTAATGGATTTTTCTCTGTTGAGGAATTATCTTTATCGGCCTCTTTGTCTAATAGGGCAGAGAGCGCATCTGTACCTTCTGTCCCTACTTCATCGAGGCTATTGCTAAAAATTTGATCTAGATCACTTTCGTCATGGAGAGGCCCGTCAAATCTTTTCTCGTAAAAAGTATTTGTTTTCTTACCTTTTTTACCTTCTTTCATTTTTTCTTTTTTTTGCTCTAACTGAAGGATAGTTTTGATTAACCTACTTTCGCGCTCTTTTAATATTTTTAAGCGATGATCAATACTGTTTTTCTTGCTTCGTCGACGTGACCGTGACCGTCTTTGCCCAGGCGACCGTGGCGATCGTGACGACCGTGGCTTCATTTCTACACCTCCATAGTTTCTCTGACCACTAGCTAATACATATTATAGAATTGGTGGAAAAAGGTGTATGTTATCACTCGAAAAAAAGAAAGAGAGCCCTGCCGTACAGGACTCCCCTCTTTATAACTACTCAATGGGGTCGTAATTATCTAGTAACAGCCAAAAATCGTGGGGTAAAAAGCTGCAATAACAATTAAAGTAAGGACAAGACCAAGAACGCGTCGATCTAGAATCAACGGACTTATGGTTCTGGTACAGCTCATGTATAATCCCTCCTTTCTGTTAGACCCCCTACTTTTATAACATTTTCTTAATCTGCTCTAGCGCGGCTTTGTCTTTGTCAGAAACCTTATGAGCCTTCATCAGTTGATCTAACATTGCTTTGAGCTGTTGACCTTGCTGAGGCGCCAGTTGTTTGGAAAACTGGCTAACAAGCTTAACAGCTTTTTTGCGGTCTTCATCACTAAGTGACTGTTTCTTTTTGACCTTATCGACAATGCCCTTTACTTGTTTTTCTTCTGCATCGCTAATTGGAAGGTTAAGTTTACTCTGATTGAGTAGCTGACCAATGGCATCCTTCACATTGTTTAAGTCCATGAAGCGGGACCTCCCCCTACAATCCTTAATTCGTAAATATCTTATTAATTTTTCCAACTAATGGTTCCTAGTAAAGTAGAGGGAAAAGTTTCTTTTTTATTTTTTGGGCCAGTAGCGATGACCGAGATAAAAGATCGTCATAATGAAAAGAATATGCAAGAACCACCAACCTAGCCGAAGAAATTCGAAGGTTGTGCTATCTAAAGGATTACCTTGCATACCTCCGCCTCCCCTTTTTTTCATCTTGTCCATTTTATGAGCAGTAAAGGCTTGACTTTACCAGTTTTTTACCCTTTTGCGGACAGCGTAGTAAGTACAAAAAAGGAGCGGTCTATGATGAACTATCTTTTTACCAGAAATATGCTCTCTCTCTGCCTCTTCTTCTTCTTTGCCTTGTTGCTTTTACTACCTTTATCACCTATCCCTGCCACGGTGGCTGTGGCCGCTTCCAATGTCAAGACATTGAGTATGCCAGACCAAGAGCCACCTGTGCATTACCAAATTGAAAGTAACTTTGTGCCTTCACTTTCTACTATTGATGGTAAAGTTACTATCACTTGGACTTATCCAGGCACTGAACCACTTTCCGAGATAGCAATCCATCTGTATCAAAATGCTTTTGCTCCTGGCTCTACTTTTATGAACAACTCTTTAGGCCTTCACAGAGGACATCAGCAAAATCATACTCAAACAGGTCAAGTTGAGGTTTTCTCTATCTCCTATCATCAAGCAGAAGGTTCTAAAGACATTACAGACAACTTACGTTATATACAACCAGATGACGACAATCGTCAAGATAAGACTCTCGCCTTACTAGAACTTCCTGAGCCGCTAATGCCTAAGCAAGTGCTAGAAGTTACTATTTCTTTTCGAACTCATCTACCAGCAATCTTTGCTCGTTCTGGAACTGTAGAGCCTTTTGTGATGGCTGGTCAATGGTATCCTAAGTTGGCCGCTTATGAGCTTGCCGGACAGCGAGGGCGACCTACCGAGGGCTTTAATCTTCATCAGTATCATAGCAACAGTGAATTTTTTGCCGATTTTGCTAACTATGATGTAAGAATTAGCGTACCAGAAGATTATATTGTGGGAGCTACAGGCGAGGAAATCACAGAACCAATTAAGGAAAAAGGGGTAATACACTATCATTTCGCTCAAAAGTGGGTTCACGACTTTGCCTGGGCCGCCGATCCACGCTTTGTCATATATCAAGATACTTTCAAGCCCGCCCAAGGAGAACCAGTAATTGTATCACTTTATACAAGGCCAGAAAAAAGTCATTTAGCCACCAGACAATTAAATGCTGTAGTGGGAACTTTAAGAGAGCTTCATAATCTCTTTGGACCTTATCCTTATAAAACCTTGACAGTCATCGATCCACCGGGAGATGCTCTTGGCGCTGGAGGTATGGAATATCCCACCCTAATTACTGGAGGCACGCCTCTGCTTTCTCATGGACAATCAATGGAACCAGAAAGAGTATTAGTCCATGAAACAATACACCAGTACTGGTATGGTATCGTAGCCAATAATGAGTTTGAAGAAGCTTGGTTAGATGAAGGTCTTACCACTTATACAGAAGGAAAAATTCTAGAGCGACTTTATGGTGATAGTCGCAGTTCTTTTTCCATCTTCGGACAGCCTTTGCTACCTCTACCTCTAAGCACCAACAGTCCAGGACTTTTTCGTACGGTCCTGCAACCGCTTGTACTAGATCCTATTGATTTACCAGCTTATGACTACGCTTCGTCGCGCTCCTATGCTACATCTGTTTATTATCGAGGTGCATTGCTTCTCTATAGCCTTGAAGGTCTGCTAGGAGAAGAAAAGGTGTTCGACATCTTATCTACCTATTACCAGCGCTGGGCTTTTCGTCATCCTGGCACAGATGATTTCGTAGCTGTTGTAAAAGAAAAAGGATGTTCAGAAAGCGCTAAATTTTTGCAAAAAGGCTTGCAAAGCCCTGCTTATCTTGACTATGCTCTGGGAGATATTAAGCCTTTGGGAACAGCAGAAGGACTTGCTTGGATAGTTCGCATTGATCGTCGTGGCGAACTTATAGCACCAGTAGAAATATTGATTCTGCACCAAAATGGTCAAAAAGAAATTGTCCAATGGTCTGGAGAAGAGAGGTATCTAGAAATAAGAATCCAGCATTCTCAACCACCTTTAGCTATTCATATAGACCCCGAGGAGCGTCTACCTTTAGACATGAATCGACTAAACAATGATTGGACCCAAGAGAGCGCCTGGTGGCCAGCCTTTCGCTGGACTCTCTTAGTTGCTCTCTATTATCAGAGTCTTTTAGCATTAGCTTTGTAGCTTTTTACTGCTAAAAAGAATAGGCTTATCTTTTCATTAGATCGACTGTCATGGTCTCTAGGGAAGTCCAATAGAATGAAGCAGGAGGTGATTCTTCCTGCTTCATTCTTTTTCTAAAAGCCTATTCAGGCGTTCCTTAAATCTCTTTCCACTTTCTTTGCTCTTGTGGTTTCTTAGCTTACTTATACTTCTTCCTTTATTACTCCCTCTTTTTCTCTACTTGTTAAAAGCCTTTCCCGCCTTACCTGCTGACTGGGTAAGCCCACAAGGTCTAACTACAGGCCTGCCTGAGAGAAGTTGGGATAGTATGAGTTATTCTCTCTACCACGACTTACTACTGCCTTTTCAAACACCAGCTATGAATGCCTTAGCACAAGGGCTCTTTTACCTTCCCTTGCTTCTTTTTGCTTGCCTTCTTCCTTTTTTACAAGCTGGCCTAATAGCAGTCCTTAGAGATAACCGCCACAGCAGACAGTCCCCAAAAAAGCAAATTCATTCCTTTATTCGTGGTATAGCTGACCATTA
The DNA here is from genome assembly GCF_008933955.1 of Heliorestis acidaminivorans. Classification (GTDB taxonomy): domain Bacteria; phylum Bacillota; class Desulfitobacteriia; order Heliobacteriales; family Heliobacteriaceae; genus Heliorestis; species Heliorestis acidaminivorans. The sequence goes on along the minus strand of NZ_WBXO01000005.1, from coordinate 40,755 downwards.
TCTCTATTGTTGGGCACTAGCTCTCTTACTAGCACCTCTTTATGCCATCCTTTTCTGGCTTACTTTTTCCTTCGGAACTATTAACCCTAACTGGACCATTTTCTCCTGGCTAAGCTATCTATTAGCCAAAGTCTTGTTATTTCTGTTAGCTTTTTCCTTTGTTTCTTTTATTGCTGATAAGGCTCGTTTAGCTTTAATTTCAACAAGTTGCTGCTCTAATCGCAAGCCTTCTGCTCTTGCTAACTTTACAGTTGCTTTCCCCTATGTGATTAAGCATTATTTTTCATTGCTAACGCTTCGTGGAATTGTCTATATTCTAGCCTTTCTTATCATCGCCTTACTTTATAGCCTACTTATGAACTGGCCCGGTGGAGGATGGACTAGTCTTTATCTCTCCTTTTTCTTACAACAACTCACTGTACTTATATTGATCTGGGCACGCTTAATCGGTCTTGTCATCATGGACGAATATATTCAAGTAAAATAGAAAGACCAACATGTCAAAAAAAAAAGACCACCCTACCGAGCCTATGATAAGGCTACTGGCAAGGAGGTCTTTTTTATGTCTTTTTGGATGCTATCTTTTCACTTCTAGCACTAGGAGCGGTTAAAAGCCATAACAGAAAGAGCTTCAGCAGAACGAGCTACTTCATCAGATGCTTCTTCAATCTGCTTAGAGGTAGTTGTTAAGCTCTCAATCTCTTTGGCAATAGAATGGACACGCTCTTGGTTGTTATCAATTGAGCTAATAATATCGCCGAAGCTGCGCACTACTTCCTGTGCTACAGCAGAAGCGGCGGCCATGGCTTTGCTCGTTTGAATCATAGCTTGAGAAACTTCAGTAGTATGCTGACGGGAGATCTGGATCATTTCTGCAATCTCTTGAACTGATTGCTCTGAGAAGCCTGCTAACTTTTTGACTTCATTGGCAACAACAGTAAATCCGCGACCTGATTCGCCAGCTCTAGCCGCTTCAATAGCAGCATTCAAAGAAAGTAAGTTCGTCTGCGTTGCAATACCTTGAATAACACCAGCTATCGATTCAATTTTCTCGGAACTTTCATCAAGAGCTTTAATCTTTTCTTGCATGCCTTGAATTAAAGAACCTAGATTCTCAATAGCTTTACCTGTATCTTGAATCTTAGACTCGCCTGATTCAGCAAGAGCATTAACATTACTGGCATACTCTGTAGCCTGTATAGCATTTTGAGAAATTCTTTGCGCCGCTGAGGCCATTTCAGCCGCTGAAGCGGCAGTCTCTTCCGCTGTCGCCGCCAAGGTTTGACTAGAATCGTTGACGCGATCTTGTAGTTGTTGCATCTCAGAAAGAAGTCTTTCCATCTCTTCTTTTTGATCAATTTCCTTCAAGTAATCTTTTATGTAGGCTGACATTACCGTTTGCTGATCTAAGTTCGTTAACCTTTGTAAAGCTGTAATCATTTCCATGGCTTTACGGCGATCTCGAACTTGCTCTAAAATGGGGTAAATAGAGTTAAAAAGTGCCTGATAAGCGGCCGTATACCAGTAGGGTGGCAATTTGACACGATTGTGTACATGTCCAATGTGAGTTCTATATTGGATATACTTATCGTCAACAGTTGTTGTAAAGAGACTCATTAAATAACGTTTAAACGTGCCTTGTAGCTTCTCTAACGTCGAATTCTCTTCAATAAATTTACGTAGCTCAGGTAAAGCCAACAATTGTTTGTAAAAATTGTTAGCCACTTCATCAATACGAGGTTCTAAGATAGGCTTAAGTTCAGCTAAGAGTGTAAGGTCTTTCTCGCTCAGGTTCAACAGTTGCTTAGATACTTTTGCTTCTTCGCTTGTAATATTTATTGAAGTAGAAGGCAACGAAGCGGGCATGTTAGAGCCCTTATTAAAAAACATACCTCTTCCCTCCAAAGGATTCATTAATAGAATCATACGGCATCATTATAACCATCTACTTTCTCCATAGATAAGTATGATTCCTGCTAAAACAGAAATAAAAAGAGACTTTAAATTTCCTTATGGTTGATAAGGCAGGATTATACTTTTTTCTAGCGAAAGAGTATTTAGCTTCTAACTATAACTTCGTTGGAGGGAGGATTCTTTTTGTACAGGCTGAAACTAAAGCATCTCCATTATGCTTTTCTATTATTTTTGTTAGTCCTTACTTCCGTTTATTTAGCTGGCTGTGCTAATTCAGCAGTTTCATCGCAACAACAAGAGGAAATATCATCACCTATTTCTGAAAAAGTAGTGCAATTATATTTTCCCGATAGAGAATTAAATCGTTTAGCCTGCGAAGAATATACTGTGTCAGGTACACAAGAAGAAAAAGTAGCCAAAATTTTTGAACAACTCAAGGCAGGTCCTCGGAATGAGCAGTTAATCACTTTAATACCAGAAGAAACAATCTTATTAGACCAAGTGATTGAAGATGAAGATCGACTTACTATAAATTTATCTGACCATATCTATAGAATCAACCTTGGCTCTAGTGGTGAAGCCCTTTTGGTCGGATCTATTGTTAATAGTTTGTCTGCCTTAAATTTTACGTCCATTCAAATTCTCATTGATGGACAGATCATTGAGTCTATTGCCGGTCATATGTATATAGCAGAACCGCTTGCTTTTTTTGATTATCTTACAATTCGTCACGGGAAGATTCCAGCACCATCGAATTTGCAAGATATTCAGTCTGCTGTACAAGAAGGACATCAACTTTGGCGATTAGATCCTGTAGAAGTCTCTCGTGTTGATGGCATTGCTCTAGGTTTTTCTCCTGACAAAGATTCCTTCAGTCTCACAGAACGGGATAGCCAGCCCGGCAAAGCCTCCGTCCTTGTGACTCATGGTAAAAATCAATACACGATCCATCTTCTTCAACCTCTCAACATTGGACCTGAGCAAATCTGGATAATTGACGAAGTAACAGTAGAATGACAAGACTCCAAACAGGTCAAAATAAAACCTGTGAAGGAGGTATGTCCATGTCCGAAAAAACCAAGAGTCTGGTGACCTATCGATTGGATCAGCGTTCTCTTGAAGAATTGTACAAAAAATATGGCCGTCCAGGTGAAACAGCACCAGGCGTAAAAGCTCCAAGAAAGAGGAATATCCCTCCGCCACAACAAGAACCAGGCGCCGTTCCTCTCTTAGAGACAGACTAATGCTTATTACAGTACCCTGTCCTCTTTGGGCAGGGTATAAATCATTGTATTAGGATAGCTAGGTCTTCCATCCTATTAGGAGTGATTTTTTTGGTGGAAACAGCCTTTTTTTCGATTATGCGTTTTTTACCTGTTTTTGCTTTTTTATTGATTAATTATTTGTCTTATATGGCTCTTGTTCGTTGGATTCCTTTTTTTCGCCCTGTAAAAAGAAGAATTGTCTACTGGTTAATCGCTTTTATATCACTGTTACCCTTGATCTATAGTATATTGACAGGTTTTCAAGATACTCAACCTGGGTTACGAATCGCTTATTATCCAGCTTTCGCTTGGAACATAGCTCAGTTTATTTTTCTCATTAGTCTACCCCTTGTTTTTATTCTTCATCGCTATGGAGGGTCAGAAAAAAACAAGGAGCAACTTGTTAGAGCGGCAGGGCAAAAGAAGGATGGTCAGGCTCTTCCTATAGAAGATAAAAGTGCTGATGAAGAAAGCGTAAGTAAGGTACATCTGCCCGAAAAAATCAGTCGTCGCCGCATGATTGAAGGGGCTCTAACGGCCGTTCCCTTTGTAGCCTTAACTGTAGCAACACAAGGCACTTTAGTTGGCGATAATCGAGTTATTACAAGAACTTTTCCAGTCACTATACCAGGTCTTTCACCAGAGCTTGATGGCTTACGAGTACTTCAGATTTCCGATGTTCATTTGGGCACTTTTTTCCCTTTAAACCGATGGGAAGAAGCAGTGGAGATGATCGCTAAGGAAAAGCCTGATATTGTAACTATTACAGGTGATTATGTAGACGACTTACCACTTTTGCGGCCTGCTCTTGCTATGGCTGATCAGATTCCAACTACTTATGGCTCTTTTTATTGCTTAGGCAATCATGAACATTATCGTGGTTTGCGTGAAGTTCGAGCCGCTTTTGATGATAGCTCTGTGGTGAATCTTGAAAACACTTCTATGACAATTGCAGATGGACAGCTTTGTATGGTTGGTGTAGACTATCCTTTTATCAGACAAGCTGATTCAAGGGCTATTGTTCGTCAGCAGATGCTTAACCAAGCTTTACAAGATGCACCCGAAGGTGTTCCCAGAATACTACTAACTCATCACCCTGATTTTTTCAATGAAGCTCGTACAGCCGGAGTTGAATTGACTTTAGCTGGACACACTCATGGTGGACAAGTAGGTATTGGTAGTCGTTCTTTATTCCCTTGGGCTATGCAGTATATGCGTGGCTGGTATGGTGACGACCAAAGTAAACTATTCGTTAATAGTGGCCTTGGTCATTGGCTTCCTTTTCGGTTAGCTTGCCCTTCTGAAATTGTTACTTTTGTCTTGCGTCGACCTTCGTAAACTAACTATGTAAACCAATTATCGATCTAGTCGTCATAATGACATTGCAAGAATTACCACTTGCATCATTGACGCTCTTTCTATATACTGTATTAGCATCACTTGTGCAGGCATACTGTTCTTACAGTTTCTGCTCTCTTGTGATACAATAAGAAAAAAGAGTATGGTGGATAGTCGCGGCTTCTGCTATTGCAGGGGTCGAGGAAATTCGAGACACGCCCAGCTCTGCTTTGAAGCAGGACTGGAGTATGGTGCCTAGTGCAAACTAGGGCAGGGCGACCTGACGACGGCAAAAGCATCTCTTAGGAGAGGTAAGTAGCCATAAAGTGCCACAGAAACGATATCCTCCGGCGACGGAGGAGTGCAAGGGTAAACTCCACTAGCGTGCAACCCAAATAGGCGACAATGTCGCGGGTAGGGGCACTCGCTACGGCGAGAAGTAAAGTTTTCTTTAGAAAGCTTTGTTTAGACAAATGACTATCCATCGGCTTTAGCCGGGGACAGAATCTCGATTACAGCCATACTCTTTTTTATTACATGGCCAGAGGGTACACCCTCTGGCCATGTAATTTTTTCATTTTTTAATTTACCGTACTATATTTTTTATACTTTTTTCTTACTATCCCGCACAGCTTCTTCTAGCTTACTTGGTAATAACCGAGGCACTTGAGCCATCACTTTTTCATAATTTGTTACTTCCGCTAAAGCACGCTCTTCTAGAGCAATGCGTTGTGAGAGAATATAAGCATTAGTTAAAGTAAAAATCAAAGCTGTACCATAAGCCCCAAAGATAAGCGGTAAAGTAAGCAATTCTGTCATAACAACGAGATAATTGGGATGGCGCAGATAACGATAAGGACCTTTCGTTACAACTGGCGCATCTGGTAATACATAAATTCCTGTATTCCAGTAAGGACCAAGAGAAAAAATAGCCCAATAACGTAAGCCCTGGGCTAAGAAAAACAGAATAGTCGGTACTATCCACCATGGTGGTGCTACAGATCCTAAATAGATTGCTTCTGTATAAAGAGCCACAAAAAAGAGGCTATGCAGTAAGACAATTACTCTATATTGCTCCTTCCCTACTTCATAACCGCCCTTTTTTACAATATATAGACCATTGCGATGAGCTAATAAAAGCTCTCCTAAACGTTGTACTATCAGTAAAATAAATAGAACATAAAAAAATTGGGCCAATCCTTACTATCTCCTTTACTGCATCGTTTTTTATAATTACCATCTAACCAACAAAAGTTCGGAGCAAAAGCCAGGACCTAAAGCTGTAATAAGACCGTAGCTTCCAACAGGAGGTTTTTGTTCTATTGTCTTTTCAAGCACGAAAAGCACTGTTGCTGATGACATATTGCCGTATTGACAGAGCACTTCTCTTGAAATAGCTGTTTTATGGCTAGGTAACTTCAAAGCCTCCTCATAAGCATCGAGAACTTTTAACCCTCCTGGATGAGCAATAAACCAGTCAATATCCTTTACGGTGAGACCTTGCTTGGCTAAGAAAGCCTCTACGATAGGGCCTATTTCTTTTTTGACAAGATTCGGAATATGTCGAGAAAAGAGAACTTTGAGCCCTTCTTCTGTTACATCCCAACCCATTATGTCTAAACTTTCAGGCCAATAGTAGCTTTGCCAATCTAACACCTCAGGACCTACGAAAGCTTCGCCGTACTGCTCAGTTCTGTCATGTCTTAGCAAAGTAGCGGCAGAGCCATCGGCGAATAAAGAGGTAGCTATCAGATTGCTTTTGGAACGATCTGAATGCATAAAAGTAAGGCCACATAGTTCTAAGGACAGTAAGAGAATATAATCTCCTTGGTGAGCTAGAGTCTGTTCACAAGCTCGGCTAATGCCAATAGCTCCACCGCCACAACCTAGACCCCACAAAGGCATACGTCTAATATGCTTCGGCATTTGCATCTTATTAGCGATATGCATATCTATAGAAGGTGTAGCAATTCCTGTTGAGGATACAAAAATAAAGCTATCAATTTCCTCTAGAGATAGCTTAGCTTTCTGTAAACAGTTATCGATAGCTTTCATTCCTAGCTTAATTGCTTCCTCTTGATAGAGTTTGTTTTTCTCACGAAAAGATACCTTCTTTTGAAACCAATCAGGAGGCATACAAAAATGACGTTTCTTTATCTGACTTCTCTCAAAAACTTCAAGCAATCTATTTAGATCTCTAAAATCTTCCTGAAAAAGCTTCTCCGCAAATTGACGGGCTTCTTTTTGAGAAACCATTTGTTCTGGCACTGCTGTGCCAACTGCAAGTATACGAGACATAATCAGCTCTCCCCTACAGTTCAATAATGGCCCTATTTTAACGAATTATGTTCGTTGGTAAGTTACCATGATAGGGGTTTGCTGGAAGTTGATGAGCAATATAGTCTCAATAGCAACAAAATGAACTAGAAAGAAAACTCAGGGCTAGTAAGTAGCAAGGAGAAGAGCCGACAGATCTTAATCTGTCGGCTCTTTTGCCATGCTCTTTTTGTGGTTTTACAATTATGTTTTTATGGTCCATAGCCAGCGGCAATACGTACAGCCGCCTGATGCTGAGTATCTATAATATTGCTTCCATGAGTTCTACTATTTACGAAGTGAATACAAAAGTGACCAGGAAAGCCATTCGTTATCGTTTGATAGTCATGAGGCATACCATTGATCGAGCCTGCTAGACGCCAGCCTCGAATAGTAATGATCATCGGCTTACGTTCCCAGCTCCACCGCCCACCATAAATACGCCTAAAAATGTCAGTATCGTTCCAGGTTAACGGCTCCATGTCAGCATGGTTTGCGCCACCTGTTCTTCGCGCTCGAAAGGTGAGACCACTTAAAGGTTCAGTCAGCCAAACATCAGTACGCAGAGGCAGTAATTGAGTAGCTCTCGTCCACTGTACTAACTGAGGTCGCATAGCTTGTAAAGTTTGATTCCCTACTATACCATCTACCGTAAGACCTCGGAAACGCTGGAATTGCATAACTCCATTGTGCGTTAAAGTTCCAAAAAAACCTGTAGGATTGACATGCAAAAAGCCCATGTCTCTCAATCGATTCTGCAACTGTAAAACATCTTGACCTGTCACACCCTGACGAAGAAGGCGATTGTTAACTGTTAAGCCCGAAGCAAGGGATACAGAGGGGGCAACAGTGAAAGAGGCCAGAAAAACTGCGGAAGCAATCATAAACTGTCGTCGATTCACTATATTCCTCCTCAGTCTTAACCACAAGCAGGCAATAGCTTTAATTCGTCATAAGAGCAACAAAAACCTCTTTCTTTTTACAGGTAACTATAGTCATATTTTCAAAAAGTAAACTTCTTATGTTTATTCAAGACCTTCTTCGTCGACCCACATGGCTGATCTGATATTTTTGCATCCTCGAAGCAAGGGAAGCTCTGGTCATACCTAGAGCACGAGACGATTTATTCTGATCGCCTTCAAAACGTTCTAAAACGTATTCAATCAATTTTTTTTCAATATCTTCTACAAAGATAGTTTCTTTTTCTAATAAGAGAGTAAATCCTGGTCCTCGAATTACTTTTTTTTCTGTTCCTGCTACATATTCAGCTAAGTCAGCTTCACCTGCTTCTTCTGCTAACTCATAAATCACTCTGTCTTTATGCAAATCTTTAGCCCTTACTTTGCTCCCTTGCTGATTTTCTATAACTGTACTTTCGTCTATTGCAGAGCTATCTGATCTTCTATCTACTCTTCTATCTGTGCTTCTCTTCTTTCTTGCTTCTGATAAAATATCTTTTATTGATTCTTCTTTGGTCTGTTCACGAAAGCCTTGGCCTTGACCTTTTTCTCTATCTTGTACCGCTTGCAACCTTTCTTCCGCACTATAGGGTAGATAAAAGTCCTGGCGATCAATCCATTCTTCCTGACAAAGTAACAAAGCTCTTTCTACTACAGTAGCTAACTCTTGTACATGACCTGGCCACGGATAGGCTTCTAAAGCCGACATAGCGGCGGCTGTAAAACCATGAATACGACCCGTAGGGTCAAAGCGTTTGAGGAAATGATGGGCCAAAGGTGATATATCTTCCACACGTTGTCGCAAAGGTGGGAGAAATACAGGAATTATTTTTAAATGGTAATATAGATCTTCTCGAAAACGCCCAGCTCTCACTAATTGTCCCATATTCAAAGTTGTCGATGCAATAAATCGAATATCAACTACTTTTTCTTTTTGGCTCTTCGCAGGACGAAAAAAACGTCTATTTAACACTTCAACTAAGCGAGCTTGCAAAGGAAGAGAGAGAGAAGTTATTTCTTTCAAGAAAAGAGTGCCACCCTGAGCAAGTAGGAGCGCACCTTGCCGGCTATGGTCTTCTGCCTCCCAACCAAATAACTCACCTTCTGCCATTTTGGCTGGCACTGCCGAGCAGTCAAAAATAATTAAGGGCTTTTCGCGCCGCTTACTCTTATAATGCAGAGCTCGCGCAACTGTTTCTTTGCCTGTACCTCTCTCCCCTTGTAACAAAACGGGGGCCATAGAATTAGCAACTTGTTCTACAAGCTGACTTATTGATTGCATAGCGCGACTTTGTCCAACTAAGTCGATTTCCCCATAACCTCGACCTATTTGCTGTCGTAAGTAACGAACTTCGTCTTGCAAAGCCTCCATATGTAGGGCTTTTTCTACAGTAACCCGAAGCTCTTGTAAATCAAAAGGCTTATGAATATAATCGCGCGCACCTAGTTTTAAAGCTTGTAATGTTTTTTCCAATGCACTTTGATGACTTACCACTACAATAGGCACTTGCGGGGTCATTTGTTGTAGTCGCTGTAAAAAAATAAAACCATCCCACTGATAGGCGTCGAGGTCGAGGAGTATGAGCTGTGGCATCTTCTCTTCTATCATCGGAAGACTTTCTTCTTCCGTAGCCCCTGCTCTTACATCATATCCAACAGAGCTAAGGGCACGAAAAAAAACCCACCGCATATGTTCTTCTTCAGCAATGATCAGAATTGTTGATGACACTTTTCCATCCTCCTTTCTCTTGCCATAACTTTTCATCTTCTAAAGGAAAGGCTAGGAGCAACCTTATAGCATCTTCCTTTTTACTAAATTGAAGGAGTATACGAAGCTGACAAAAGATATAGAAAGCTAATAGGTAAGCTAATTCTTCATCTATGACTGTATTTTTTTCTTGATGATCTATAATTTCTATAGGAACCATAAGGTATTGTTCTTCTTTTTCTATAGGTCCTAGATTAACTTGTCTATCTAATTGCTTAAGATAAGATAAGGCTAGCTTGACTTTTTCACCATCAGTCCATACTAGAGGCAGTGCTTCAGGATCTAGCTTTGCTGACAACTCATCTAGCGACTCAACAAATACTGCTTGAGCATTTGTTTTTATCCATAGTTCTTTTAAGTTCGTCCAGGAAAAAGAAGGCTGTCGCAACAAGCCATTATAAATTTCTTGCCAGAATTGTTCTTGCCTCATTAAAAGCTCTTGTAAACGTCGACTATATTCTTGAAGGTGAGATTGTTGCCCCACCTCTTCATCCATTATTTGTACTGTTCCTTTGAGAAAGGTCGTCTGTTTCATCATCCATAGTTGTAAAAGAGTCAAAAAAAGATGGTTTTCCTTGAAAACCAGAGGGTTCTTTTCTGAACTTATCTCAGCAGAGTCACACTGGTCGTCTGCACTACTATCTACTTGTTCATCATGCTTTTTATTAGTTTTCTGACTGAAAAGATTATAGAGCTCACCCTTGGTTATAAAATAAAGACTGGTCATCACAATGACCAGCATAAAAAAGCTAAATAGTCCTAACCAATAGATGGATAGGTTCATAACTACTAAATTTATGTTCATCTCCTGCAGGAGTAGGTTAAGGAGATAACCCAATAAAAAAGTTGGCACAAGAAAACCTACCCCAAGCAAAAGAAAGAAGGCTTTTTGTGTCTGGGGTCTCATCTCATTCCTCCAAACAGAAGCTTTGTATTCTTACTTATCACTGGTTTTTAACAGTAAATCCAGCTTCTCGCCGACCCGTACCATATGTCTTGCTAAGACTTCCATTTGCTTCTCTAAAACTATCACTTTTGTTTCTACATCTTCCACAACTTCTTGGATTTTACGATATTCTTCCGGTGCTATAGATTGTAAGTTTTTTTCTTCTATAGGACGGGTCATCTTTTTCATCCCCTCTATCGCTACAGTACAGAAGTATTCTATAAATTGTATGTAACATTATTTTTGGAATCTAGATCTAAGCAAGGGCCTGTCTTGCAAGAGGTTATATATTGCCTATAAAAATATATTCTTTCTCACCCAAAAGATACCTAAAAGGAAGAACTTCTTCTGCTATCAAACATAGAGACCGGAGCCTTACCCAGCTTCCGGTCTCCTAACCCTCCTCTGATATACATACAACTGCCGACTGTATGATTTTTTCATCCCTGTCTACCGGCTGTTCCCCACTGGGATTCGCCATTTTAATGAAGCGCATGGGCCGGTTAGATCATAAGGTCGCCTATTAAACTATAGTAAAAAATCTTACTTGCTCGAGCTTTTTTGGTAAACCTATTGGCTGAGAGTATTACCCTCCCGGTATAATTATCATCGCCCTCTTTCTTAATTTATCTTAATCGGTCGACCTACTGCTTCTCCGCTCTATCACCTTCCTTGGTTCTAGAGTCTGTCTAGCCTTATTGCTTTTCCGATCTTGTCGGTTTGCCGCTCAGCAAAGGGCTAAGTTTCTTCACGTTACCGGAGAAGAGCCTCAAGATCCCCACCTCTTGGCAATGTCCTTATCTGATCATCGAGCCACTGGTCTATTAGCGTCGTCGTCATGATGCTGGCACTACTGTTGCAACGTCTCCAACAGAGTACAGTTCTTTCCGAACAGCAAGTCATCACCGTAACACCTTAGCCCATTAAGCATCACCTATCTTTCATTCAAAACTCTAAGTTTATATTCGCTCTATGGAATTATTTTCCTTCTTTTTGTTTTTCTTTTTTTGATTTTTTAGTAAAAATTTTCCTCCTTCTTATTCTACCAATACACTTCTTGATCTAAAATGGTATAATAGATAAAGAAGAGAATCATTTTACAAAGAGGTAATAAAAAAATGCGTATATACGCTTTTGTGGGATCTAGTGGTACAGGAAAAAGCCATCGAGCTATTCGTCTCGCCCATGATATGAATTGCCAAGTTATAATAGACGATGGATTGTTGATTCAAGGCAACAAGATTCTTGCTGGAGTATCGGCTAAGAAGTCTGCCACTCGCATCGGTGCTATCAAAACCGCACTTTTTAATGATGAACAACATCGCCTTGATGCCATGAAAGCGTTAAAGGAACTTGCTCCTCAAGGCATTCTTATTCTTGGTACTTCCGATGGCATGGTAGAGAAAATTGCACGCAAATTAGAGCTTCCGCCTATTGAACAAATTGTGCGCATTGAAGATGTAGCTTCCACAAAGGAAATTCGTAAAGCCCGTTACCACCGCATGCAATTAGGACGTCACGTCGTACCTGCTCCCGCCTTTGAAGTAAAAAAGAAGTGGTCTGAGGGTCTCGTTAACCCTATTAAAGTCTTCTTTCGCAAAAGAGACAATGAGCGCAAAAATTGGACTGAACAGTCTATTGTAAGGCCTACTTTTACATCCCTAGGTAATCTTTCTATTGCTAGCCCTGCTGTCATTGATACTATCATTCACCAGACAGTAGCAATGGAGGGTGTTGCATCAGTAGATAAAGTTGACGTAGATTATAACGATGGTGATGTACTTATCGATATTTCTGTAAGCCTATACGCTGGCCACCCTCTCCATCGCCTCGGTAAAGCAATTCAAGATCGGGTCCACTATATCCTCGACGCCGGCCTTGGTGTTTCTGTGACAGCTGTAAATGTGCATATTGATAATGTAGTTTTTGCTGAAGAGCAAAAGTAAGACCTTGAGAAAAACCACAGAGGCCTAGCTAAAAATAAATCTAGATAGACATAAAAAAAACCGCCATCCTAGTTTTTACTAGCATGGCGGTTTTAATATTCTAAAAATGCGGTTGTACCCTCTGCGTCTCTGCCGTTAAGCTGGGTAGACTGGTTTACCGCCTTCTTCAGTAACTTCTTTGGCAAGCTTGTAATCTACACCAGTTTTACGTGATAGTCTTTCTTCCAAAAAGCCATAAGCTACATTAGGGAAGATGGCGTAGGATACTACGTCTTCTTCTTTTTGCATAACTGGTGCTACACCTTTTTTGGCATCTTCCATGCCTGGTGGAATAAGATCGGCAGGTCGGCAGTGGATTACTTCTTCATCGCCAATAACTTTTTTGCGCACTTCTTCATTAACAGGGCCTGGTGGTTGGCCATAGAAGCCTCTCATGTACTGTTTTACTTCGTTCGTAGCCATTTTGTAGCGTTCTCCTAGCAGTACGTTGAGAGCCGCTTGAGAGCCTACAATTTGGCTTGATGGTGTAACTAGTGGTGGGAAGCCAAAGTCTTCACGAACTCTAGGCACTTCATCAAGCACTTCGGGCAATTTGTGCAGTGCATTTTGTTGAGCTAACTGGGAGAGGAAGTTAGAGATCATGCCTCCTGGAACTTGGTATACCAGTACGTTGGTATCTGGTGTACCATCAGTTAAGTCAAACTCTCTATACTTTTTACGGACATCTTTGAAGTAATCGGCAATTTCTTTTAACTTGTGAAGATCTAGTCCTGTTTTGTAGCCAATACTTTCTAAGGCCACAATCATAGATTCTATGGCCGGTTGTGAGGTCGATAGGGCAAGTGAAGAGATGGCTGTGTCGACTACATCTGCTCCAGCTTCAATAGCTTTCATATACATCATGGCACCCATACCTGAAGTGTAATGAGTGTGGATTTGCACCATAACGTCTACTTCTTCTTTGATGCCTCTAACAATCTCAGCGGCAGGACCAGGCGCCATAATGCCAGCCATATCTTTGATACAGATAGAGTCTGCGCCTCGTTTTTGCAATTCTTTGGCCATATTAACGTGGTAAGCCACGTCATGAATTGGACTGATGGAGTAGGAAACAACGGCCTGCACGTGTCCGCCATACTTTTTGACATATTCCATGGCTTTTTCCATGTTCCGTACATCGTTAAGAGCGTCAAAGACACGGAAAATATCCATACCGTGCTTACAAGCGTACATGATAAAAGCTTCTAAAACATCATCAGCATAATGCTTGTAGCCAACAATGTTTTGGCCTCGCAGTAACATTTGTAGCGGTGTTTTGCAGTATTGTTTGATCGTTGCTAAACGTTCCCAAGGATCTTCGTTGAGAAAGCGCATTGTGGTATCAAAGGTAGCTCCACCCCATACTTCGAGAGAATGGTATCCTATAGAATCAATTTTTTCGACGATGGGGAGCATATCTTCGATTTTCATACGGGTGGCCAGTAGTGACTGGTGACTATCACGCAACGTAGTGTCGGTGAATCTTATGGTACCTCTTTCCATCTTCGCTTTCCTCCTGACCTTTTGGTCTTAGCCAATGATAACTAATACATCTCCCGCATTGACAGCCTGACCTTTCTTAACGCGGATATCTTTAACTGTTCCGCTTTGATCAGCTGCCATTTCGTTTTCCATTTTCATGGCTTCTAGAACAACTACCGTGTCTCCGGCATTCACTTGCTGTCCTACTGTTACTCTTACATCGATGATCGTTCCTGGCATAGGCGCTGTTACGCCTCCTCCGCCACCTGCTGGTGCAGGAGCGGCTTTCGCAGGTGCAGGAGCTTTGGGAGCTACTGGTTTTGGTACTGCCGCTTTAGGCGCACTTTTTACTGGCCCAGTAGCTGGAACTGCTGTAGCCGTAGCAGTTGGAGCAAAAGCTTCACCTTCACCAGGGATCTCCTCTACTTCTACATAAAACATTTGGTTATCAACACGAACTTTAAATCTCTTCACAAATATGTCCCTCCCGCTCTCAGGCATCGAAGATGCAACTTGCCTGGCAATGTCTTCAATAGAACGTTCCGTATTCTTTTGACCTAATGCTTCAGCACGACCTCTAGCACGCCAGCCAGTTCTACCAGACCAGGGTGAATTTGTCGTTCCTACAGCAGGGAGCACTCGAAAAGTTCTGCTACTACCTGAGCTTTTGTCTAGCTTTTCGATTTGTTCATAACATTGAGCACAGATCATGGCGGCTACTTGAGCCTGTTTTAATTTCAAGGGGCTACGAAAACCGCTTTGTCTAGTTCGTACCAATATGAACCCAACTCCTTTCCGAAGCGGGATTGTTGATGCTTATACAGGAATGTTCCCGTTCTTTTTAACTGGTCTGCTTTCACGCTTGTTAGCAAGGGCCTCTAAAGTTGCTACAAGACGACTCCGTGTTTCTCTAGGATCAATGATATCCTCTACATAACCGCGAGCTGTTGCAATAAAGGGATTGGAAACCTCGTCCCGATAACGCTGTACCATTTCCTGGCGCATAGCAATCGGATCGTCGGCATTTTCAATTTCCTTGCGGTAGATAATGTTTGCGGCCCCTTCTGGGCCCATAACAGCAATTTCAGCCGTTGGCCAAGCAAAAGCAACATCGCAACCGAGTGGTTTACCACACATGGCCAGATAAGCACCGCCATAGGCTTTGCGTAAGATAATTGTAATCTTAGGTACTGTTGCTTCAGAGTAAGCATACAGCATCTTAGCACCATGACGGATAATACCGCCATATTCTTGATTCGTTCCTGGTAAGAAACCAGGCACATCTTCGAAAGTTAACAATGGAATGTTAAATGCATTACAGAAGCGCACAAAGCGAGCAAGTTTATCAGACACGTCAATATCAAGACAGCCAGCAAGAACTTTTGGTTGGTTAGCTAAGATACCGACAGGACGGCCATTTATACGACCGAAAGCAGTAATACCATTTTGAGCCCATAGTGGCTGAACTTCAAAGTAAGAGCCACCGTCTACGATGCGCATTAAAACATCACGCATGTCGTAGCCCTGATTAGGACTATCGGGAATAATGCTTAGCAGTTCTTCAGGATCTAGTTCAGGCGCTACAGGAGCGGCCATAGGAGGATCTTCCATGTTGTTAGAAGGTAGATAAGACAATAGTGTCCGTATCTGCTGGAAGGACTCTTCTTCACTTTCAGCCAGAAAGTGAGCTACACCAGATTTCTGATTGTGCGTAAGTGCTCCACCGAGCTCTTCCGCTGAAACATCTTCACCTGTAACAGCTTTGATAACTTGTGGTCCTGTGATAAACATCCGAGAAATGCCATTGACCATAAATATGAAATCAGTTAAGGCCGGTGAATAAACAGCACCGCCTGCACAAGGACCTAAGATAGCGGAAATCTGGGGAATAACACCGGAAGAGATGGTGTTACGGTAAAAAATATTACCATAGCCATCGAGAGAGTCTACACCTTCTTGAATACGAGCGCCACCAGAGTCATTCAGACCAATGCAGGGTGCTCCGTTTTTGAGAGCTAAGTCCATAACTTTGCAGATTTTATCAGCATGGGCTTTGGAAAGAGAACCACCAGATACGGTAAAGTCTTGAGCATAGACATAGACTAGACGACCATCGATCGTACCTTGTCCGACAACAACACCTTCACCAGGGTTTTCTAAGTTGGCTAGATCTGACTTACCAACAAAAACACCAACTTCCACGAAGGAACCTTCATCGAGAAGGATTTCAATCCGTTCCCGTGCTGTAAGTTTGCCTGATTCGTGTTGTTTGGCGATCCTTTTCGGTCCTCCGCCACCTTTGATCTTTTCGCGGTATTTCTCTAGCTGAGCCAAACGTTCTTCCATGTTCAAGGGCTAGCGACCTCCCATCGATTATTGCGTTTAGTCTTCCCTCTGACAAAGCTCCACAAGATGACCAAATGTTCCCTTGGGATGTAAGAAAGCAATCATAGCACCACCAGCACCACGACGAGGTTTCTGGTCAATTAAGGGCACGCCAGCTCTCTTTAGCTCTTCTAACTTTGCTTCTAAGTTGTCAACGCGGTAGGCAATGTGGTGCATGCCTTCGCCGTTTTTGGCAATGAATTTGGCTACAGGGCCGTCGGGATCAGTGGACTCTAAGAGCTCTACTTCTGAATCACCTGTTGGTAGGAAGGCAACTTTTACTTTCTGATCGGGAACTTCTTCAATCATGGTGCATTTGATACCGATTACATTTTCATAAAAATCAATAGCCTGTTGTAAATCTTTTACGGCAATACCTATGTGATCAATTTTTTGCACTTTAGGCTTTTCTTGAGGTCCGTAAAAGTGTTCTTGAATATATCGAACCACGTCTTTGGTGGAAGCTCCTGGTGTGAAGATCGCCGGTATTCCTGCATCTTGTAAGACAGGAATATCTTCATCAGGAATAACTCCACCGCCAAGGACCAACACATCGTGAATGTTTTGTTCTCTTAATTTCTGAACTACTGGTGGGAAGAGATGTAGATGAGCACCCGACAATGAACTAAGGGCGATAACCTGCACGTCTTCTTGTATGGCTACCTCAACAATTTGATCAGGCGTTTGACGAAGTCCTGTATAGATAACTTCCATTCCTGCGTCTCGAAGAGCTTGAGCAATAACTTTAGCACCTCTATCGTGACCATCTAGACCAGGTTTGGCTACAACAACGCGAATTGGCTTGCGGTTCATAAAGACAACCCTCCTTGAAAGCTAGAAAATGATCTGTTGACGATATTCGCCATAGACGTCACGCAGGACACCGCAGATTTCACCCAGAGAAGCGTATTCTTTTACAGCCTCAATAATGACTGGCATTAAGTTCTCGTTACTTTGAGCTGTCACTCTAATCCGCTCTAAAGCCTCATGAACACGGGCATGATCACGATTTTCTTTTACATGCTTAAGTTTAGCTTTTTGGGATTCACCTAAAGCTGGATCGACTCGAAGCAGATCTTTCGGTGGCTCTTGCTTCATAATAAATTTGTTAACACCAACTACAATACGTTCTTCTGATTCTATATCTTGCTGGTATTTGTAAGCGCTTGCTTGAATCTCTCTTTGCATAAACTCAATAGCGTTAGGAGCGCCACCCATGTCGTCAATTTTGCTAATGTACTCCATAGCTTTCTTCTCAAGTTCATCCGTTAGATACTCTACATGGTAAGAACCACCTAGTGGATCAACTGTATCAGCTACGCCAATTTCGTAACCAATAACTTGCTGAGTCCGCAAAGCAATGAGTACTGATTCTTCACTAGGTAAGGCTAATGCTTCATCACGAGAGTTAGTGTGTAGAGATTGTGTGCCTCCTAGAACAGCCATTAACGCTTGATAAGCAACACGCATTATATTCACATCAGGTTGTTGCGCTGTCAAAGTAGAGCCTGCTGTCTGTGTATGGAAACGAAGCATTAAAGACTTAGGATTCTTAGCACCAAAGCGTTCTTTCATAATCTTAGCCCAGAGACGACGAGCCGCTCGGAACTTAGCTACTTCTTCAAAAAAGTTCAAGTGGGCATTGAAGAAGAACGATAGTCTTGGGGCGAACTTGTCCACATCAAGGCCTGCATCAATGGCCGCTTGCACATAAGCAATACCATCTGCTAACGTAAAAGCAATCTCTTGCGCCGCTGTAGAACCGGCTTCGCGAATGTGATAACCGGAAATAGAGATAGTATTCCAGTTCGGCACTTGCTCTGCACAGTAGGCAAAAATATCGGTAATGAGGCGCATGGAAGGCTCGGGTGGGAAGATATATGTGCCACGCGCAATATACTCTTTTAGAATATCATTCTGAATTGTACCGTTCAGTTTTTCAGCACTTACACCTTGTTTTTCTGCTACTGCAATGTACATAGCTAATAAAACAGCCGCTGGTGCGTTAATAGTCATAGAAGTAGAAACCTTGTCTAGAGGTATCTGGTCAAAAAGAATTTCCATATCAGCAAGCGTATCAATAGCAACGCCTACTTTACCGATTTCACCTTGAGCTAGGTCACTATCGGAATCATAGCCGATCTGTGTTGGTAAATCGAAGGCACAAGAAAGTCCAGTCTGCCCTTGATCTAGCAGATAACGGAAGCGTTTATTCGTCTCCTCTGCCGTACCAAAACCAGCATATTGGCGCATCGTCCAGTGACGACCGCGGTACATATTAGGTTGTACACCACGTGTATAAGGGTACTCACCAGGCAATCCTAACTTTTCATCGTGATTGAAAACACCAAGATCATCAGGCGTGTAAACAGTATCTACAGGGATATCACTATCTGTCTTAAATTCTGAGCGCCGTTCGGGGAATCGTTGAGTAACTTTAGAAACTTTGTTCTCTTTCCACTGTTCCTTTGACTGCTTCAGTCTTTCTAGTTCCTTGGGATCGAACATGAAAACATCATACCTCCCTCATGGCATTGTATATGTGAGAAGGCGATGGGCACGATCGCTACCAGGGTAGTATGTCGTACCCATCGCCTTCGGGTATCTATTTCACTTTTTCTTATCCTTTATCTGCTAAACCAAGTACCCTTAAGCAAAAAGCCTCTTTGTCGAAGACTTATATTAGTGAAGCTATCGACTTTTTTAAGACATGAACTCATTGGCAAGCACTGTGGTGTAATGACTTAGTGAGCACTTTGCCTGTGCCGTCGCCCTGTAACCCTTAGCGAACAGGTCATTACACCCCGCCTTCCCAAAAAGTTAAAGGCTAAGAGGCTATTTCAATAAGGCTTTAATCTTATCAACTACTTCATAAGGGAAAGTAGCAACTTGAGCTCCTGCTTCTGTTAGAGCCTTAACTTTGCCTTCGTAAGTGCCCTTACCGCGTTCTATAATCGCACCAGCATGTCCCATTCTTTTTCCTGGTGGTGCACTTTTTCCTGCTAGGTAGGCAACTACAGGCTTAGACATAGTTTTGATATATTCAGAAGCTTCTTCTTCTGCATTACCACCGATTTCTCCAACAAGGATAACTGCTTTAGTCTCTGGATCGGCTTCAAAAAGTTTGAGCATATCAACAAAGTTCGTGCCTGGCACGCGGTCGCCACCGAGTCCGACGACGCTTGTCTGGCCAATACCTTCACTAGTTAAAGAGCCTACAATTTCATAAGTCAAGGTTCCAGATCGAGCAACTACACCTACTGGACCTTGAGAGAAAGCTACGTTAGGCAAAATGCCAAGTTTACACTTCCAAGAAGCCATACCGAAGGTATTAGGGCCGATGATGGTAACACCTTTCATCTTAGCCCGATTAACAATAATCAATTCGTCCATCACAGGTATATGTTCTGTGATAATGACAATAACTTTGATACCTGCTTCTATGGCTTCTAAAGCCGCATCTTTACAATAAGGTGCTGGTATAAAGAGGACTGTAGCATCTATGGGATGAGCTTCTACAGCTTCAAAAACAGTTTCATAAAGCGGTACTCCTTCGTGAATACGACCGCCTTTACCAGGTGCTACACCGGCAACTACAGTCGTGCCGAACTCTTGCATCTTTTTTAGATGGAAAGTACCTTGCTTACCTGTAATCCCTTGAATGAGAACTTTAGATTGCTCATTAACTAGAATCGCCATGACTATTCAGCACCCCCAGTTTTGGAAAGATCTACAGCTTTTTGCGCCGCTGTCTTCATATCCCTGTAGGCTTCAAAGCCTGCTTCTTTCAGAATGGCAACACCTTCTTGTTCATTCGTACCGACCATGCGCACCACAACAGGTACAGGAATGCCTTTGTTTTCCTTCACATAAACGAGGGCTTTGGCAACATCATCGCAACGAGTGATTCCACCGAAGATGTTGATAAAAATTACTTTAGGATTCTGAGCTAATAGAATCTCAATAGCTTTAGCTGTTCCTTCTACACCGGTGCCGCCACCAGCATCCATAAAGTTAGCTGGTTCACCGCCGAACAATTGCACCATATCTAAAGTACCCATGGTAATTCCTGCACCATTAGCCATAACAGCAATGTCGCCACCTAATTCTACGAAAGAACCGATACCAGCATCGCGAGCTAGCTTTTCAACTTCTGTCATATCTTCATCGACATACTCAATATCTTTCTGGCGATACAGAGCACTGTCATCAATTGTCACCTTGGCATCAGCGGCAATAACTTGCTCACCTGATACGACGAGTGGGTTAATCTCTACTAGTTCTGCGTCTTTTTCAATCATGCAACGATACATTTTCTGAACAACATCACTATAACTTTTTGCTAAGGCGCCTTTTAGACCAATTTTTCTTGCTAGTTCTTTAGCCATAAAAGGTTGTAATCCCAAGAAGACATCTAGGTGAACTTTCACGATGTCTTCTTCTGCTTGTTCTTCAATATCCATGCCGCCTTTGGCTGAAGTGATCAAGACTGGTGCCTTAGATGCCCCATCAATTGTGATGGCCACATATATTTCACTTTCTATTTTCAGCTTCTCTTCGACAAGCAACCGATTTACTGGGAGACCTTGCACAGTCATTGCTAAAATTTCTTTAGCGGCACTCTTTGCTTCAGCTGGTGTATCAGCAAACTTAATGCCTCCAGCTTTACCTCTTTTGCCCGATAGAACCTGCGACTTAACAACAACAGGACGGCCGATTTCTGCGGCCACTTTCTCTGCTTCTTCAGCCGTTGTTACCATACGTCCGGACGGAACAGGGATTCCATACTGAGCGAACAGTTCTTTGCCCATGTATTCAAAGCACTTCACGGTATGAGAAAACCTCCTCGTTCATAAATACATCTTCGTAACTTAATAATAACAGCCAAAGGTTGACAAAAAAGTGTTTCTTGCCCTGGAATGTTATCGAAGATGTTGTGAAAAAAAGCATCTATGCAAAAAGGCCTGAGTTCCCGTTAACTGTGCAGAACAAAAATAAACAGACCTGATCAATGCAATACATTGCATTGATTAAGCCTGAGAATCTTCATCCCACAACAGCAAAGGAAAACTCAGGCCACATTGCTATGTCCAATTGGGGTATGACCCTGTATTATTACAGGATCATACCTCCTTAAGTTACCCCGGAATAGCTTAAATTACGCCTAGGCTCGTAAAGCTCTGGAAATCCATCGTTTTACTGTATCTTTACCCATATCAGCTATCGATGTGGTCAAAGGAATTTCTTTCGGACAAACTTGAACACAGTTCTGGGCATTGCCACAGTCACTGATACCGCCTTTGTCCATAATGGCATCTAGTCGATCATCCTTTTGCATAGACCCAGTTGGATGGGCATTAAAAAGACGAACTTGTGAAATCGCTGCCGGTCCCATAAAATCACTTTTTTCATTGTAATTAGGACAAGCCTCAGCACAGCAACCGCAGGTCATGCAACGTGAGAGCGGGTAAGCCCACTCCTGTGTCTTTGGTGCCATACGAGGTCCTGGTCCTAAGTCGTAGGTTCCATCAATGTCAATCCAGCCTTTTACTTTCTTCAAGTTTTCAAACATTTTGTTGCGATCTACATGGAGATCACGAAGTACAGGGAATTTTGTTAAAGGCTCCAAAGTAATTGGCTTTTGTAGCTGATCTACAAGAGCGGAGCAAGCTTGTTGTGGTTTACCATTAATGATCATGGTGCAAGCACCACAAACTTCTTCTAAGCAGTTGCACTCATAAACTACTGGTGCAGTCTTTTGACCGTTAGCTAAGACAGGATTTTTTTGAATATGCATCAACATAGCAATTACGTTGAGGTTTTTGCGGTAAGGAATTTCAAAATCGTCCCAGCGAGGCGATGCTTCTGGATTATCTTGTCTTTTGACTCGTAATTTTATCGTTTCTCCCATAATCACTTCGCCTCCTTGTCCACGTCATAACGGCGGGGTCGTGGCTTGATTAGTGAGACGTCCACATCTTCATAGGAAATAATTGGGCCATCGGCACTCCAACGAGCCATCGTAGTTTTCATGAACTGCTCATCATCACGTTCTGGGAACTCAGGCTTATAGTGAGAGCCACGACTTTCATTACGAAGCAAAGCTCCAATTGTAATGGCGCGACCTAACTCTAGCATGTTCCAAAGATGACGCGTAAAGATAGCCGATTGATTGTCATGTCTTGCAGAATCTGGCAGACCAATCTTATGATATCTCTCCATAAGCTCTTGAATTTTTTCATCAGCTTTTTGGAGATTTTTGTTTATCCGAATAATCGTAACATACTCCGTCATTAATTCGCCTAACTCTTTATGCAATACATAGGGGTTCTCATTGCCCTGCATTTTGAAGATTTTATCCATTTTTGCTTGCTGTACTTTTACTTCGGCATCAAATACAGATTGAGGAATATCTTGAGCTGATTTTTTCAATCCTGAAGCGTACTTCAATACGGACGGACCTGAGACCATACCGCCGTAAATAGCAGACAGTAAGGAGTTAGCACCTAGACGGTTAGCACCATGGTACTGATATTCCGCTTCACCACTAGCAAAGAGACCAGGAATATTAGTCATACCATCATAGTCGGTCCAGAGACCGCCCATGGTGTAATGCATGCCAGGGAAGATCTTCATCGGTACTTTTCGTGGATCGTCACCAACGAACTTTTCATAAATCTCGATAATGCCGCCAAGCTTACGATCTAAGAGCTTAGAGTCGATGTGAGATAGATCGAGGTAGACCATAGGTTCTCCGTCAACACCAAGCTTGAGCTCGTAACAAACTTTATAGATAGCTCTTGTAGCTACGTCACGAGGAACAAGGTTACCATAGGCGGGGTACCATTCTTCTAAGAAGTACCAAGGCTTGCCGTCTTTATAAGTCCAAACTCGGCCACCCTCACCACGTGCTGACTCTGACATGAGACGTAACTTGTCGTCACCAGGAATAGCCGTGGGGTGAACCTGAATCATTTCACCGTTACTATAGTAGACACCTTGCTGGTAAGCTGAAGCTTGGGGAGAGCCTGTGTTAATAGTGGAGTTAGTGGATCGACCAAAAACCATACCAATGCCACCGGTAGCTAGAATAACAGCTTCGCCACGGAAAGCTTTGATCTCCATAGTAGTCATATTTTGAGCTGTAATACCACGACATTGCCCTTCTGAGTCGAGGACAGCAGATAGGTAATCCCAGCCTTCGTACTTAGTAACGCGACCTTCCACTTCCCAGCGACGGACTTGTTCATCTAATGCGTAAAGGAGCTGTTGGCCTGTCGTAGCGCCAGCAAAAGCGGTACGGTTATGCTTGGTACCACCAAAGCGACGGAAGTCAAGCAAACCTTCTGGCGTTCTATTAAACATAACGCCCATACGATCTAACATGTAGATAATGCCAGGTGCAGCATCACACATAGCTTTTACAGGTGGTTGATTCGCTAAAAAATCGCCACCATAAACTGTATCATCAAAATGTTCAGCTGGAGAGTCGCCTTCACCTTTTGTATTAACGGCACCGTTAATGCCACCTTGAGCACAGACGGAGTGAGAACGTTTTACAGAGACTAAGGAAAAGAGATCTACTTTTCCACCGGCTTCACAAATCTTGATTGTAGCCATTAAGCCTGCTAAGCCACCACCGACTACAATAAACTTCTTATCCATATCATCCCACCTCTTGCTTCTTTACTGCAGGAAAGAGATCAGGGATCCGATACCCGCTGCAGAGAGTAATGCGAAAAATCCCATACATAGTGCAAAGGATACTTTTTGTGCCTTAGGTCCAACTGTAACACCCCAAGCGACTAAAAAGCTCCAGATACCATTGGTAAAGTGAAAAGCGGCAGCAAGAAAACCGATCAGATAGGCCGCAAAAACTAAGGGATTAGAAAGCATCTCACCCATGGCCTGGAAGTAACTTTGTGAATAGTATAGATTAGCCGTTTTTAAGGTCCAGACGTGCCAAATAATAAAGACAAGAGTAATTATTGCTGTTATACGTTGCAAGTAAAACATCCAGTTTTTGAAATAACTGTATCGTAAAGTATTGTTTTTCGCACCGTAGACAATCCAGAGACCATAAAGAGCATGAAAAGCAATAGGAAGGAAAATTAAGCCGACCTCTAAGAAAATCTTAAAGGGAAGATTATGCAAAAAAGAAACAAAGGCCATCCACATATCTTCGCCTAAAATGGCCATAGAGTTAGTGATAGTATGCTCTAGAAAAAAGAATCCAATAGGAATGATGCCAAGCAGGGAATGCACTTTCCGAATGGCAAAATGATTATTAGTCCCCATGACGTTTCCCCTTTCCACCCCGTTATTATCAAATTCCATGTTCCGCTTATTACTTACTGGGTCTAGAAAGCTTTGATTCTATGAAAGCCTTGGGAGGCAATTAACCCTGAATTGTAACTTTTTTCGCAAACCTCCTTCTAAATATGAGCTCTTTTGATAAAATGCAAGCATTTATAAATAGAAGAATCGTTGATAAGTGTAGCATGTGTCAACAATTGCAGTCAACACTATTTGGTTGGATTAGTATACCAGTTATATTTGAGAAGTATCTAATTGCTACTTCTATCAGTATTTTTATATAATATACACTTTTGTCTCTATATATCAACATTTGTGAATGTATATATAATCTCTAGTGTATCTTCTTAGCCAATTTCGACTTCTTTTTGTATCATTTATTAGACACATATCAACAATTAGACAATATCAACGATCTCCTTTTCTCTAAAAATTGTGCGTAACTCCTTCCACCTGGGACTGTGTCCGCTGTTTACCGCCTTTGATTCACGAATAAGGAAGAAGTTCTCTAATTATACTACCTTATGTTAAATTCTGTACTAATTCTGGTCATAAGTAAGGCCCCCATCGTTGATCAACGATGGGGGCTCATATTGTTAGATTCACAAGGCACTTAACATGGTCAAAGCATTCTTAGGAATTCTTAGGCTTCCTCAAGATCGCCAAGCATATCATTGATGTTAGCCGAATTTATCTTACCGCTTCTTCCCATGTAAAATACTCTTGTTGGTTGACTTTCACTCTTTGGAGGAACATACCAGACCTTGCCTGACTTCCCTTTCGCTCTTTTGTAAGTCTCAGCCATCCGACGTTCCGCTTCGTAAATTTTCTGACTACTCCGTTGATACATGGCCGCCCTGACCACAGAAAGGCGAATCTGACTTTCCATGTCGCCGGATGTCCGGCACTTAGATTCAAGACGTATTGCTTCTACTTCTAGCTCTTCTAAAGACATACTCAGCAATTCCATTGCCATATCTTCTCTTGAAGTCATGGACCCACCCTCCTTTACAGAGAATACTAAATTTTAAGAATATTATAACTACCTTGAGAGACATCGTCAATGCTTAAACAAAGATTGTTGTAAATTCTTTCTAGTGATTTGTTTCACTTTGTTTTAGATATTTTGGTCTGATGATTTCTTAACTTTTTTGTTATGATCAGTATAGTATTTCCTGCTTGATTCGGTTACCCTACACTTGACGAGTAGCTTTTTTTGAAAGATTATTTAATTTGAAAGATTATTTAAGCAGAATGTAGCTTCTAAAGTTACGTAAGCAAGGAGGAACGAAAATGGAAAGACTAGATAGTATAGTTGTTGGCTGTGGACCTGCTGGTTTGTCAGCCGCTTTGAACTTACAGATCCGTAAGAAATCTTTTTTAGTTTTAGGATCAAAAGTATGTAGCCCTTGGCTAGAAAAGGCTGAGCGGGTTGATAATTACCTAGGCTTTTACGGCATAAGTGGTCGAGAATTGCGCGATCACTTTCTCGATCATGCTGAGAAGATGGGCATAACTATCCATAGTGAAAAAGTTTCATCTATTTATCATATGGGTGATTTCTTCCTCGTTAAAAGCGGTCAAAAAGAATACGAGAGCAAAACAGTCATTATCACTACAGGCGTTCATATTGAAAAGCAACTTGAAGGAGAGAGTGACTACTTAGGGCGAGGCGTATCTTATTGCGCCACCTGTGATGGACCTCTTTTTCGTAACCGCAAGGTAGCTCTTTTAGATTACACAGAAGGTGAAGGCTGGGAAGAAGCTGCTTTTCTTTCTGAAGTGGTTGATAAGCTTTACTACTTCCCATTAAAAGATAAAAAAGAGCGGAACGCTCTAGCTAACATGGAGATCGAGGAAGGAAAACCAGTAGCGCTAAAAGGCAATGGCGATCTTGTACAAGCTCTTGTGTTAGATCAAAGAGAAATTCCTGTAGAAGGTGTCTTTATTATCCGTGAAACACAAAGGGCAGACGTACTTTTGCCTGGTCTAGAAACAAAAAACGGAGCTATTTTAGTTAATGAAATGATGGAGACTAATATTGCTGGTGCCTATGGAGCCGGTGATTGTACTGGCAAGCCCTATCAGATTTCTAAAGCAGTTGGACAAGGCTCTGTTGCAGGTCTTTCTGCTGTATCTTTTCTAGAAAAAAGATAGACTTATTATTGACTCTTTATAGGCTCTTTATTGACTCTTTTTACTGGACTGCTTTTTGTGTTTTGTGATAACATGTTCATGGTCAGGAAAAGGAGTGGGGAAAATGTTATTTAAGTCTGCTGAAGTTGTTGAGTTTGCTATTGCCATTGAACGGAACGGAGAAGCCTTTTACAAAGCTCTGCTCGATAAGGTAATAAGCGAGCAAGCACGACCTGTTCTACAATATCTTGCAAAAGCAGAAGGCCAACATATTGAAGATTTTCAGAATCTACGAGATCGTCTTGGTGATTACCAGACTCCTCAGCAATATGATGGTGAATATGAAGCTTATATGAAGTTTTTAATTGAAGATAATGTTTTTGGTAAAGCAGAAGAAATCGAGAAATTGCTTGCTAAGATTCAGAGTGATCAAGATGCTATTGATTTGGCCCTTCGCTTTGAGAAAGAATCTATTCTCTTTTTCAACGAACTACTTCGCTTGGTTTCCGATACTGACAAAGAACCTGTACGTGAATTGATTCGGCAGGAACAAGAACACATTCTCGATCTTGCCAAGTTACGTTCCGCTCTCAACGTTAAAGAATAGCTCTTTTGAATGAAAAATGTATGCTAACAGCTTACTTCTGTAATTCTTTGCTTCTGTAATTCATATGTTTTTTTGTTAAGAAGAAGACCTTGTGCACTTTACCCGCACAAGGTCTTCTTCTTCTTAGTTCATTCTTGATTTAGATTTTTTGATTTGGGGAAGCTAGTTATCAGAGTAAATATACAATAAAGCTACTGGAAACTCTTCACATTCACGAAGGCTTGCTTTTCAATGCAAAAGCAAGTACTATTAAAACGAAAACACGCAATACCCTCGGGGGTATTTCTAGGAGGAAAAAGATGAAAAAAGCTTACCGTTACCTGCTTCCCTTTCTACTACTCGCCCTAGCTCTGTTCTTGGGAGGTTGCGGTGCTGATGAAGAGCGCGGTACAACTACAACTTCCTTTGGCTTAAGAGGACAGGTAGCTCCTGACTTTACACTTAAATCATTAGATGGAGAGACTCTATCTTTAGCAGATGTAAAAGGAAAGCCTATCGTGCTCAACTTCTGGGCAACTACCTGCCCCTACTGCTTAACAGAGAAGCCTCATATGAATCAATTTTATGCAGAAAACAAAGATGACGTTGTTATCATCGGTGTTAATCTTACTTTTCAAGATGATCTAAGAGATGTCAATAAGTTTCTTGAACTAGCTAAGATCACTTTCCCCATCGTACTCGATGAAAGTGGAGACGTTACCCTGGCCTATCACGTAGGAGGCTTACCAACAACCTATTTTATCGATAAAAACGGTGTTATCCAAAATGTTAAAATGGGTGCTATTTCCAGCAAAAGTGAATTAGAAGCCTTTGTAGCACCTTTGCGTTAAGAGCAAACTTTTGAACAGATTTATTTTTTGAAGGTATCAAACTTTTTGGGAATTTCGTTCACCTTAACGTTGCGCATCGATTGTTCTATCTTGTGAATCATTGCTTCGATGCTCTCTTTTTTCTCTTTTCCTTGGAAAAGCTTAATACGTTCTTTTTTTAGAATTGCTAGTAGCAATTCTTTTTCTTTTTCTGTTAGAAGCAAGAGCAATCCCTCCCCCTGATCGACCTATTGAGAGACTTCTTTGCTAAGGTCTGCTTGTCAACTATATGTAATAGTTTTCAATGAATAATTCTATTAGGTTCTATATATTCTGATTTCGAGAATACTTCTGCTTCTTCATTCAGTTGGGCAATTTCATCTTGTAAGCGATCGACCCATTCCTGAATTTTTTCTACTTCCTCTTCACTTAAATCATTAGTTGAGGCATAGACAGCAAGAGCTCTCATTTCTTTTAATTTTTCCTCAATTTGCCCAAGTAACTCTAAACGGTACTTGATTACTTCTAGTTGTTCCCGCAAGATTCTTTCTTTTTCATCTACCATATGTGTTCATCCTTTTCTTCTGTTCCAGCTAATTATACTGAATTCGCAACATCCTGTCGACGGACTCTCCTGTACCTACCATTGCATTAGCCCTCTTTACAACTCTATAATAGAAAAAGATAAGCCAAATTAAGAGCTTAACTTGGCTTAACAGACCATTTTGCTACATCGGGATCTTCGAGAAAATGCCATTGTCCTTCTTGACCATGATGACGAAGGGCTAGCTCAAAATGTAGCATAGCAATACCACAGTCAAGTCTTTTGGAGATATTAGAGACACCTTGTAGAGCATCAGTAGAGATAACAAAGTCGTCACCTTCTCTTCTTACCTTCCAAGGTTGACGGTTAACAGCAGAAGGAGCCCATTGCAGAGCCTCTAGCCCTTGCTGAGCCGCTGTAGGCCACTTTTTATAATCAGATCCAGAGGTTATTTCTTTTAGGCTCTTTCTCTTTTTTGAATTGACGAGAAAAGACATAGCCTTTTCTTCGAAATTGAGCCCTTTATCGGTATAGCCTAGGGGAGTAACAGCGAAGATTTTCTCCTCTTCTTGCAAGTTTATTTGATCTTTTACCATTGCAGGACAGAAAAAGCCTGCTACCCAACAAGTCGACAAACCAGCCGCAGTGGCTTCTAAAATAATGCCTTCTCCCAAGTAGCCAATCTTGGCATCATTATCGGGCAGATCTATTTTGCTTGCAAAAGCTAGATAAGCTGGTGCACCTTTTACTTTACCATAAGAACCTGCTACGCCTGTAAAAACATCGTCAGGCGGTCCATTGACGAAGACAGCCCGAAGACCTTCAAAAGGTTGAAAAGTCTCACAAACTTCTTCCATCAAAGCAATATCCTTTTTATCTAAGGCTTTTCCGTTAAAGTTACGCCTAGATTTGCGAATTTTTATAGCTTCATAGCAACGGGAAACCATCTTTTCTGGTAAAGGACCAATCATATCTTTCCCTCCTCTTTTGATTTCCGCGGGAAATCCCTTTGTTAAACAGGGAGTAGATATTTATAGCATACGAGAATATGCTTGGATATTCAATCAAATCTGGTTATAAGTAGGGCTCTTTGTAAGGGAGTTGTCATGAAATTTGGTAGAAGAAAAAAACTCAGAAGTGCCCGAGAAAAAAAAGCGCCTGCCTGCAGTAATTAGAGAAGAAAAGGCAGAAAACAAAGCCTATTGGGATGTTCCCGTACCACCGGAGATGGAAAAACAACTGGAAATGGATCTTTTTCAAGAGCTTAACGAACGTTATGAAGAAGACGATGAAGTTAATGATTTGCGCAAACAGAAAGAGCAATCAGCTCGTTTTGTGCGCACCGTGGGCTTGGCTACAGGTTTAATCTTTTTATTTTTAGTCTTATTAGGCAGTACTTATGGATTGAGACTACCACCGCTAGACTTTTTAACACGCTCCCAAGAGCTAGCCCAGGATACGGAAATTCAGGCTCTACAGCAAGCTGTCGTCCATGTAGAAGCTCTAGGACGTAGAGGTACAGGTTTTAACATTTCCTCAGATGGACTTATTGTGACTAATCATCATGTTATCGCCGATGCCCGAGTTATTTATGTCAATTTTTCCCGTGGTGGACAAGTCTACCGAGTACAAGAGCAGAAGTCTTTCCCTGAAATTGATCTGGCCCTGTTAAAAATAGAAGGCGCCAACCTACCAGCTTTGCCCGTTGATGAGAGAGCACAAGTTCATGTAGGAGAACAGTTATTGATCATAGGAAATCCTCTTGGTTTCTCCAAAGTCGTCAAAGAAGGAGAATACGTAGGACTTACCAGACTACGCAACTGGAATGAACCTGTATGGATGATCGAAAGCACCATATATCAAGGCTCTAGTGGTAGCCCTGTCCTCAACGAAGCAGGTGAAGTTGTCGCTGTCATCTTTGCTACCTTACGTCAAGAAAGCGATGACGATTCCATAATTGGCCTTGCTGTACCTGTTAACTATCTACAGCAGACTTTAAGACCTTAATACTCTTAGTACTATTGTTATCACAGAACAGGCAATTTTATCCATGCATGCTTTTTACCTTTTTTCCTATGCTACCTACAAAGGTATGTGAAAAAAGGAGGTGCTCTTGCTGTGGAAGCGCAGAGAGCCGAAGAAATCCTACAATCGCCCGATACAATCGAAGTACAATATCAGCAAAGCTCTGTCTGGATAGAAGAAGTAAATCGCCAGAAAGAAACGGCACAAGTGAAGTTACTAGAAGAAGGTAAGCGCATAGAAGTCCCTGTAGCTACTTTGGAAGAAAAGGCCTAGAAGAGGTCTCTGGGGAAACTGCAGATATACCGAAGAGAGCTTATTTCTCACTAAGGAGAAATAAGCTCTCTTTGTTATTCTTATGATTCTGCACTACTTTTTTCTTGGCCTTTTCTCTAACCTTTATAAGCCTTATAAGCCTCATTGTGCAAAGCTACATGAACTACAAAGGGATAGCAAGGTTTTTTTCTCCAGAATGGGACTTAAAATCTCGGGGAACTTAACTACATAAGACGATTGTGACATAATTTATGTTAGGGGGATCTCTATCCTTGCAATGGCGTGACAAGTTAGATAAACGAAACTTTATTTTTCTTACAGCTAACGGTGCTCTCTACTTTTCGGCACTCGCTTTTTTTGATGCCAACGTATTGATTCCCCTCTTTTTGAATGGACTTACAGATTCACCACTTCTCGTAGGCTTAGCGGCCGCTATTAGATCGATTGGCTTTTTCCTGCCTCAGATTCTAATCGCCGGTTGGGTTGCAGGAGCGCAAAATCTTAACCTTTTTCAATCACGTTTACATCTTTTTACCCGTTCTTTGCTCATCTTGCCCGTCTTAGCTATCTGGTTTGGATTATCACCTACTGTGATTGTGGTAACCTTTTTTGTAACTTTCACCGTCTTTGCTTTTGGTGAAGGAATGGGGCAAGTATCTTGGATGGATATTTATAGCCGCACCATTGATGAATCCCATCGTGGAAAACTACTAGGTACTATGCAAGCTCTAGGTGGACTGGGAGCACTTGGTGGAGCTTTTGTCGTTCAAAGAGTTCTTTCTTCCCCTGACTTTGCCTTTCCTTATAACTTTGCCTTACTTTTCTTTCTCGCCTTGTTCTTACTCTGGGCTTCTATTTTTGCCATTCGTATGACCCAAGATCCACCTAAGAAAGATGCAAAAGAAAGAAAAGTTTCAGCACGCTATGTAGTTACCCATGTACCAAAATACCTGCAAGATCATCCATCTTTTAGCAAAATGCTGATCGTGCAGGTACTTATGGGCTTCAATATTATTGGTTTTCCTTTTTATATCCTTTATGTGCAACAAACAGGCTCTTTACCTGCCTGGCTCATCGGCTTTATTGTCATGTTTCAAATTATTGGCCAAGTTATTGGCGGCTTGCTCTGGGGTTACTTAAGCGATAAAGCGGGCAACAAAAGAACAATTATGGCTACACTTGCTACGAATATCATAGTACCCTTACTCATACTCCTCTCAGGACAAGTAACAGGGTTAATATCCATCATTGTTACCCTTTTAGGCTTTATGACGCTAGGGATGGTTCTTGGCGGCTGGCTCGGCTTTG
Organism: Heliorestis acidaminivorans; assembly: GCF_008933955.1. Classification (GTDB taxonomy): domain Bacteria; phylum Bacillota; class Desulfitobacteriia; order Heliobacteriales; family Heliobacteriaceae; genus Heliorestis; species Heliorestis acidaminivorans. The sequence continues at coordinate 8,379 of NZ_WBXO01000005.1, read as the reverse complement.
TTAATTATCTTATGGAGACAACGGCAGAAGAAAAAAGGCCTATCTACGTAAGTATCTCCAACCTTTTCGCCACCCCAGTTGCGCTATTGCCTCTTGTAGCTGGCGCTTTTCTCAAGGTTATACCTATGCCTTGGCTCTTTATTAGTATTGCAATAATTCAGGTCCTAGCTTTGTTCCTTGCTTTTCGCTTGCCCGATCCAAGGGATGAAAAGAAGCAAGGCCTGCCATTTCTCTTCAGACAACCAGCGCCTGCTCGGCGAACGAAGGAGTGATTTTCCTTACGACAGAGAAAGTACTTGCTCCATTCCTTTTTCCAGAGCTTGCTGATTCATAGGAATAAGCTTATGGCGATGCGGTGGCAAGACTTTTCTCAAAGATTCTAGAATCGATTCCATAGAGATAATACCAGTCAAGCCGATAAGACTGCCTAAGATAACCATATTGGCTACTTTAGAGTCTCCGATCTCATTGGCCAAGTCATTTGCCTTTAATCCGATCTGACGAATATCTGTGCGGTCACTTTGACCATTGACGAGAGAAGAATTGATCATCAAAAGACCACCAGGTACAACTTTGGGAGCAAACTTTTCTAATGATGGTTGGTTAAGTACGATAGCTACGGTAGGCTCATAAACGATAGGTGAAGCGATAGGCTTATCAGCAATAGTAATACTACAGTTTGCTGTGCCGCCGCGCATCTCTGGTCCATAAGAAGGAATCCAAGCTACTTCTTTGCCTTCCATCATGCCAGCATAAGTCATAAGTTGGCCTGTTAACATAACGCCTTGACCGCCAAAGCCAGCGAGGATAATGCGATGTTCCATCTTATTGCCCTCCTTCTGGCATGCGGAAGTCTTTAATGGGGTAGTAAGCACTCATAGTTTCCTCTATCCACTGAAGAGCTTGCAAAGGATTCATACGCCAGTTCGTGGGGCAAGATGATAAAACTTCAACGAAGCTAAAACCACGACCTTCCAGCTGACATTGGAAGGCTTTTTTGATCATTTTTTTGGCGCGCATAATATTAGCTGGATTATGAACAGATACTCTGCTGATTAAAGCAGGTTTTTGCAAAGTATTCAACATTTCGCAGACTTGAATAGGAGCTCCTTCTACTTCTTCTAAACGCCCAATTGGAGCTGTCGTTGTCGTTTGTCCCACTAGAGTAGTCGGTGCTGTTTGTCCACCTGTCATGCCGAAGATAGCATTATTAACGAAGATGACCGTAATGTTTTCACCTCGAGCGGCGGCATGGATGATTTCGGAAGTCCCAATAGCGGCCAAATCGCCATCACCCTGATAAGTAAAAACGAATCGATCCGGTAAAGCTCTTTTGACACCTGTTGCAACAGCTGGCGCTCTACCGTGAGAAGCCTGGATCATATCTGTATCAAGATAATCATAGACGAAAACACCACAGCCTACAGGGCCAACACCAATAGTTTTTTCTGTCAGATCAAGTTCATCTAAAGCTTCACCCATCAAGCCATGAATCAAGCCATGATGACAACCGGGACAGTAGTGAAAAGGCATGTCCACTACACTCTGCGGTCTACTGTATACTTTTCTAGTCATTTAGGCCGCACCTCCTTCGGTGCTTTCTGATCTAGCCTCTTGTAAAGCTCTGATTGCTACAATTTTTTCTAAGATCTCTTTCGGATCAGGAACAACGCCACCACAACGGCCATAGAAATGGACAGGACTACGACCTTCTACAGCGAGGCGCACATCTTCCACCATTTGGCCTGTGCTTAACTCCACAGCAAGGAAGGCAGTACCCTTCTCTGCCTGAGCCCTAATTGGCTGATCTGGGAAAGGGAAAAGAGTGATCGGTCGAATCAGACCAGCTTTGATCCCTTGCTCTCTAGCCATATTGACAGCGGCCATGGAAAGACGAGCCGCTGAACCATAAGCAACTACAATAACCTCGGCATCTTCCGTAAGGTAAGACTCCCAACGAGTCTCTTTTTCCTTCATCAGATCATATTTGCGCTGAAGCTTAAAATTGTGTTGTTCTAGCTCTTCAGGATTTAAGAAGAGTGATGAGACAAGATTGTTTTTGCCTCTTTTACCACGACCTGTAGTAGCCCATGGTTTATCTACTGTTATAGTCGCTTTTTCAGGCAATACAACTGGTTCCATCATCTGACCTAAGATGCCATCACCTAGAATCATAACTGGGGTTCTATATTCATCAGCTTTCTCAAAAGCTAAGAGTGTTAAGTCGGCCAGTTCCTGAACTGAATTAGGAGCTAAGACGAACATACGATAGTCACCGTGGCCACCACCGCGCGTGGACTGGAAGTAATCGCTCTGGGAAGGCAAGATGCCTCCCAAACCAGGGCCACATCTTACAATATTAACGATCACGGCAGGAAGCTCTGCACCAGCTATGTAAGAAATACCTTCTTGCTTTAAGCTAATTCCAGGGCTAGATGAAGAAGTCATAGCCCGAACACCAGCTGAAGAAGCGCCAAAAACCATATTAATCGCGCCAATTTCACTTTCACATTGCAAAAAAGTACCGCCAGCCTCAGGCAGATGGCGGGCCATATACTCAATTAATTCATTCTGAGGTGTAATAGGGTAGCCAAAAAAGCAACGACAACCAGCAAGTATGGCCGCTTCAGCAATAGCTTCATTCCCTTTCATGAGCACCTTTTCTGACAAAAGATTCACCTACTTTTTTATTTTTCCACTTCTATGACTAAGTCAGGGCACATGCGAGCACAAAAAGCACAACCCTTACATTTTTCCATATCCGTAACGACAGCTGGATGGAATCCTTTGTTGTTAAAACGGCTTTTGTCTAAAGTGACAATATTAACAGGACAATAAGTTGTACAAAGAGCACAGCCTTTACAACGTTCTTCACGAAAGGTTACGAAGGCCACTATATTGCACCTCCCCTGAGTTAATCGTTTCGCCAACTAAATAGTACCAGATTCTTAGTCTTCCTTCCAAGGTTTTGTCTAAAGTAATTCTAGTTTTTGCTTAACCTTTGACTATAAAGCTAGACAACCATGTCTAATATTTTCAAGCTATAATAAAAAAAAGCTTGTCACACTAGCCTGTTAATCAGGCTGGTTCGACAAGCTTATGAGCACTATGAAGCTTTACGAGGACAAAAATTTAACTAGCACAGTAGCTATTAGAAATAGCTTCTATAAAAGAACTTAAGAAATTCGTAAGCTCATGCCATCTTCAGCAATTAAAAACTTCGGCTGTTTCAGATCGTACTTCTCCATCAGAGTCGAGTAATTTTCCCCTTCCGTAAGATGCACTAGTACAACTTGCTCTGGTTCTGTTTTCTTCATCAACCTAACAACATCGTGCATAGAAGAGTGTTGTCCTAGAGCTTGCTCTGCACCGTTACATTCATGTATTAGACAGGTAGCCTTATGAGCTAAGGTCTCTAACATAGGATTGTAGACAGTGTCTGCTGAGTAAACAACATTGACAGTTCTATCTCTTATCTTCTCATAAAAAATCATTCCCATGGTAGGAATGCCATGTAAAGCAGGAAAAGTTGTGATTCGTAATCCTCCATCAGTCAAGACCTCTGTTTCTCGCTCTAAGGGCTGGTCTTGAATGATAATTTCAAACATATTAGGCTTAGAAGGCAAATGAAATAAATCGAGCAGACCTTGAATAGTTTTTTCTGCGCCAGAAGGACAGTAGATAGGAAGCGGACTCTTCCTACCAGCAAGCCAAAGGCTCTGAATTAAGGCAGGTAAGCCATAGGTATGATCAGCATGACCATGAGTAATCAAAAGGGCTTTCAGATCTTCAGGCCCAACACCTGCTCTGACCAATTTAGCCCACGGAGAACCACCACAGTCAACTAGATAAGCGCTATTCTTAGGCAAGTGCTGTACCAGAAAAAAAGTATTTTCCCGATTAGGATAGCTAAGCCCATTGCCAGTCCCGAAAAAGGTGATCCGAAACATACCAATGACCCCTTTCCGCACGTAACGATACTTTAATGTTACACTTAATTTCGAGAACTATACAAAAAAATCCTGCTTCTACCATGACAGGGCTTACAGTCGCTCCTTATTTTGACGGCTTGTATTTGAACATGTTCTCATTTACACTAGTAGGGTAAATTTATAAAATGAAGTGGGGTGGGTCAATGAACTTTAACCAACTTGAAGTATTTTGTCTCGTAGCACAAGTAAAAAGCTTTTCCAAAGCAGCTAAATTGGCACATCTTACACAACCAGCCATAAGTTCGCAGATTCAGTCCCTCGAATCAAACTTAAATGTAACCCTCTTTACTCGTACGAATACGGGTGTCCACCTCACCGAAGCAGGAAAGGTTGCTCACCATTATATAAAAAAAATGTTACAGCTCCAAGAGGAGCTTGGAAAAGATTTAACACTGCTTAAAGAAGGAAAGTTGGCCAACCAGTAATTTCTCTTTTTTGGGGAGGATATTTTCTTTTTCAAGTGAATAATAAGGATATCCTTATTGGAATGCTTGGAGGAATTATAGGGTGCTTCTTGTACTAGATATTGGTAACACCAACATAGTATCAGCTCTTTTTGATGAGCAGAACAAGGTCTCCGTTAGCTGGCGTTTACAAACAGACCGTCATAAAACCAAAGATGAATATACCATTTTGATGCTAGAAGCCATGGAAAACCATGCTATTGAAGCTACTCAAATCGATGGTGTAATTATCTCATCTGTCGTACCACCTCTAAATCCCCTTTTCACCGAACTGTTTCAAGAGCAATGGGGAATTCTACCTCTTGTCGTTCAAAAGGGAATCAAAACAGGTATTAACTTACGTATCGATGACCCCAAAGGTTTAGGTGCTGACCGCATTGTCAACGCTGTAGCGGCCTTACATATCTACGGTGGCCCTATTATCACTGTTGACCTAGGAACAGCTACTACCATATGTGCTATCAATGACAAAGGCGATTTTCTCGGCGGCGTTATCTGTCCTGGCATAGGCATCTCTGTGGAAGCTCTAGTCGACCAAGCTTCACAGCTACCTCGATTTGATATTAAGCGCCCAGATCAAGCCATTGGTAAAAATACAACTGCAAGCATGCAAGCCGGTATATACTATGGCTATCGCGGTCTGGTAGATAGGCTAGTGAAACGTTTCAAGTCAGAAATGTGGGAAGAAGGTCAAGAAGTAAAAGTGGTCGCTACTGGTGGTTTTGCTTCTTTGATTGGACAAGACTGTTCAGAAGTTAATTACATTCATCCAAGTCTTACCCTCGAAGGTCTACGAATTCTTTATGAAAGAAACAGTAAAGTTAACGAGAAAGTCAACGAAGCAGTAAGGTCAAAGAAAGCAAACTAATAAAGCTCTACCCTGCGATCGGCAAAAATGGGGATTTTTTTTCGCACTTCAACTGCCTTATTCGGGTCAATATCAACCCAAAGCCAGCCTTCGTCTTCTCCTTTTTGCGCTACAATCTCTCCCCAAGGATCAATGACCATAGAGTGACCAGCGAAAATAGTGCCATCATCGTCAGCACCATTGCGATTGCAGGCAATGACATAAGCTTGGTTTTCTATGGCTCTAGCTTGCAAAAGTGTGCGCCAGTGAGCCACTCTTACTTGGGGCCATTGAGCAACAACAAAAAGCATCTGTCCCTGATTAGCTAGGATGGTTTGGCGTACCCATTCGGGAAAGCGAAGATCATAACAAATAATAGCACCGCAAGGCCACTCCTTAATGTAGAAATTCCCCTTTTCTTGGCCTGCTACCATATAACGATCTTCTTGCATCAGACGAAATAGATGAACTTTATCATAAGTAAGTATCTTCTCACCTTGGGGATTGACTACATACATAGTATTAGTAAAACCCTTGGTGTTACTTTTTCTAAGGGCTGTAGAGCCGCCTACAATGTAGGCGCCTGTCTCTAGAGCCCATTTTTTTAGCTTTTGGGCAGTCCTTTCACCATTTAGCTCTTCTAAATCCTTATGGAGATGAAGATTTTCTAAATCGTAGCCTCTAGTCCACATTTCAGGTAAAACTATAACATCTGGAGCCATCTCCCCTGCTTCTTTCATATAAGCATCTATAATAGTTTCGTTTTTTTCCAACTCTCCTCGACAGACTGAAAACTGCAAAAGACCTATTTTCATGACAAAGTCCCGACACCTTTCTTTAATTTTTATTGAAATTGAAACATTCTTATTGGTTTTATTCACAATATCCACATAGTTATTAACAGATTTTTCCGTCACATCTTGTATTTTCTTGTCGTTTTTGCCTAGTTACACTATTATTCTCTTTTAACCGACATCTTTCATGTTTCCTTTTATTTCTTATACCCTATAATACTTCACTATAATACTTCTTAGACGGCAAGAGCCGGAATCCTTTTTATGTGGATTCCGGCTCTTGATCATCATCATCAAAAGTACTTACCATTTTGGCACCGTGACCAACAGAATCGCTTTGCGACGAGTAACTGCGACTATTAGCAAGGCTCATTTTTACTTTACTTTGACACTGAGACCACCGTTGCTGTCCTAAGAGATGATGTCGATTGAAGTCATTTCGCACCTTTTCCCACTGTCGATATAGCATAGCCGCAGTTTCCTGAAAAGTTTGCCCCCGCTCAAATTCCATGCTCTTACTAGACTTTTTAGCTTTACGCTGTAAGCTATCTACAACTCTATTGATGGTACGTTCCATTCTTTTATAGTGGTCTAATAAAGTATTGTTTTCTCTCTTCATCCAGAGATATAAAGCTTGGAAAAGATCTTTTTGATGTCGTTTTGATTCAACAAAAGAGTCCATAGTTGATGCACTTTTGACTTGAGACATATTAAGAGCTAGATAAGGATCGGCCGGAGCCATAAGACCAGCATTAGTCTCTAGCATAGGCCCTAATTGAGCCATAAAGATTTGCCATCTTTTCTCATGGTTCATCAACCATTGCTGATAGTCTTGCTTGGGCTTTTCCCAGCGGTTATATATTTCCATCATCGCTTCCTGATAGACCTGAGCTTTGGCTCTTTCTCCAGATGTTAAACAGCGCTCCCAACCTTCTTTGTATTGTTCTAAAACATCTAGCAGACAATCGTCAATGTTCTGATATTGTGTTGTCAGCATTTTATATTCTTCTTGCATCCATTCATAAAGGTTTTCAAAAATAATTGCTTCTTCTTCAATCTGCATCTTCAGTTGCTCTAAAGCCATCGCTGTTTTGGTCTGTTGTTGATCAATAAATTTATGAAATTCTTTTTCTCGAATTCTATAGTCTCCAGAACCATCAAAATCAACGACAGGCAAATTACCAGAAATAATCCAACTTAAAACTTTCTCTTCTGTCACATTTAGCTCTTCAGCTACGTTATGAGGTTTTAACCATTTTTCTTTTTTTGTCACAGCAACCGCATCATTTCAAGCTTTCTCTAGGCACCATCAATGTTTGACCTGTCTCGATTGTACCTTCTGCATCTAGCTGGTTGAGCTGACGTATAGCGTCTTCTGTTACTTTATTTCTTCGGGCTATCTTAGTTAAGTTGTCGCCTGGCAAAACGAGTACAATCTTCCACTTCGATTGGCCACGTTGACTCCGTTGTGAAGACCCTGATCGGTTTGATGAAGCTGAAGAGCTTTTTCTGGAGCTTGTGCTTGCTTGTGTAACTACCTCTTCTTTCGGTACAGCCGCAGTTATTCGACGAATAGTCCGTTGATTTCTACTACTTCTTTCTGCTGAAGTTCCTTTTACAAGATTGCTCATGCTTATTTCTTTAGATGCTTCTTCTTTCTCAAGTGCAGATGTTGTAGGTGGAGCGGCTAAAGGGCGGCCAAAAGCTCTTGGTCTGTTAGCTTGCTCTCTACTACGACTGCGTCCTGTGCGCTGGCTCTTACTAGAACCAATTAAGTTTAAGGAAGGCCCTTTTGCTTCATCTGCATCTGACTCTTTTTCTTCTTTTACTTCCTCTGATACGACTTCTGATGCTTCTGATGCTTCTGCTACCACATCAGCAATCTCTTCTGCTTTTTCTTTAACTTCCTCTATCTTTGCTACTTCTTCCGCATCAGTCTTAATATCTACTGACTCTACTGCTTCAGCAGATTCGTCTCTTACTGCTACTTCTTCAGCCTCTACTTCTTTTTCTTCGGCTTTAATAGTTTCTCTCTCTACTGCTTCTTGCTCAACAGCTTCTTGCTCTACTGCTTCTTCCTCTACTGCTTCTTGCTCTACAGCTTCTGACTCTACTGCTTCTGGCTCTACTGCTTCTTGCTCTACTGCTTCTTGCTCTACTGCTTCTTGCTCTACTGCTTCTTGCTCTACTGCTTAGGCCTCTACTGCTTATTGCTCTATATCTTAGTTCTCGATATCTTTTATCTATAATTCTTTGGGGTCGTGGTCGGGGGGGTGGGGGTG
>NZ_WBXO01000004.1 GCF_008933955.1 Heliorestis acidaminivorans | reverse complement strand
GCGCCATGGATGGCAATAGCGGTTAACATCCTTTATATCCTTATATCCCGGAGCTTTGACAAGCTCTAAATAGACTTTAATGATAACTGTTACTTTCCTCAGTTCTACATTGTCTATTACGACAACGCAGAAGGCTAATTCAAGCAATAGTTTCAGAATTGATTGGTGTCTCTGCCTTTCGGCTTCGACGTTTCGCACGCTTGACTTTTTTTACAACTGTTTGATTTTCAAGGACCGGTGTTTCGTTTGGATAGTTATTGTATCATTAGTTACTCTTGCTTGTCAAGATGTTTTTTACTCGTTTGCAGGAGCAACGATATATACTATACCAGCACTGAAGGATAAATGCAATAGGTAAATTAAGGTTAGAAATCAAAAAGAACGAGAGACTTAATAGACTCTCGTCCTTATAAGAAAACCAGCTACTACTCTAGCTACTGCTGTTCCTGTTTTATCTGGTGATAGGCTTGCTTTTGTTATGTGAAGACTCAGACTTACCCTTCTTCTCGTTGACGCATGGTGGGGAATAAAATGACATCTCGAATAGAAGGCGCATCGGTAAGTAACATAACAAGTCGATCGATACCTATGCCCAGTCCACCTGTTGGCGGTAGTCCATATTCAAGAGCTGTTAAAAAGTCTTCATCCATCATATGGGCTTCATCGTCCCCAGCTTCACGTAGAGATAATTGATTCTCAAATCGTTCTCGTTGATCAATAGGATCGTTTAGCTCCGAAAAAGCGTTTCCTAGTTCACGACGAGTCACAAAGACTTCGAAGCGGTCTGTAAAAGCAGGGTTATCTTTGTTACGTTTAGCTAGCGGTGATACTTCTACAGGATGGCCATAGATAAAGTGCGGTTGTACCAGATGACTTTCTACTTTTTCTTCAAACACTTCATTAATGATTTCACCTTTAGACATTCCCTGTTTGATAGAAAGACCTAACTGTTCGCCTATCTTTTTAGCCTCTTCATCTGTTGTGGTGTCAGCAAAGTCAACGTCTGTATACTTTTTGATAGCTTCTAACATGTTTAATCGAGGCCACGGTGGTGTTAAGTCAATAACTTCACCTTGATAAGTTACTTTAGTTGTACCCAACACTTCTTGGGCCACAAAAGCTACCAGGTTTTCTGTCAGCTCCATCATGCCCTGATAATCTGTGTAGGCCTGATAAATCTCGATCATCGTAAATTCAGGGTTATGACGAGTGGAAATACCCTCATTGCGGAAGATACGGCCGATTTCGTAAACTCGTTCCAAACCGCCTACAACAAGCCTCTTTAGGTGAAGTTCTAAAGCGATGCGCATATATAAACTCATATTGAGGGCATTGTGGTGCGTAATAAAGGGGCGCGCCGTAGCACCGCCTGCAATAGGGTGCAAGACTGGTGTTTCTACTTCTAAGAAGTTTTGCTCGTCTAAATACTTTCGAATTGCACGGATAATCTTACTTCTAGTTACAAAGGTTCTTTTAACTTCTGGGTTTACAATCAAGTCTACGTAGCGTTGCCGATACCGTAGGTCCACATCTTTCAAACCATGCCACTTTTCTGGTAAGGGATGAAGCGCTTTGGTCAGTAGTGTAAACTCTTTTACCCAGATCGATGTCTCACCTTTTTGCGTTTTGAAAACTTGACCGGCTACACCGTAAATGTCTCCAATATCAGCTTTTTTGAAAAGATCATAAGCTTCTTCACCGATTTCATCACGTCGTACATAAATCTGAATGTTGCCTGAGAAATCTTGAAGATTGCCAAAGCCAGCTTTCCCCTGGTGTCGCTTAGCCATCATACGACCGGCTAGGCGTACCTCTTTCTTTTCCAATTCTTCAAAGTTGTCCACAATCTCTTGGGCATGATGCGTCACTTCATAGGTGTCTCCAAAAGGATTTATTCCCTTCTGGTAAAGTTCTTGTAGCTTCTCTCTTCGCATGCGCATCAATTCATTCAGTTCTTGCTCCATAACTTGCTCCTCCCATTGCTTCCCGGTCATATAACTTCAAAAAAGGCCAGGATATCCTGGCCTTTTACCGTTATTACTTTGTGATGTCAAGAATCTGGTACTTAATTTTCCCCATTGGAACTTGTACCTCAACTGTTTCGCCTTTGTTCTTACCTAAGACAGCTTTTCCCACAGGTGACTCATTGGAAATCTTGCTTTGTGAAGGATCTGCTTCTGCAGAACCTACGATAGTGTATTCAAACTCAGAATTATCTTCTAAGTCTTTAAGCAAAACTTTAGCACCTATAGTTACTATATCAGTTTGAATCTCGGCATCGTCAATTAGTTTTGCATTGCGAATCATCTTCTCTAATGTAATAATTCGCCCTTCAACAAAAGCCTGTTCATTCTTAGCATCTTCGTATTCCGAGTTCTCACTGATATCGCCGTAGTCAATAGCTTGCTTAATGCGCTCAGCAACTTGGCCTCTTTTGCTTGACTTTAAAAAATCTAACTCTTCTTCAAGCTTCTTTAAGCCTTCCGGCGTTAGAATAACTTGCTTGTCTGCCATACGTCCGCTCCCCTAACTTATAATCTAAATGGATACATCATGCTATGTCTCTACAACATTAAATATGCCGTTTATAGTAAGGATCAATAATAAAAACATGCTAGAATTTGGATAAGAAGTGATACTTAATAAAGCACTGCCAGACAGCCGCGGAAAATGCGACCGGGCAGTGCTTACTCTATTCCACCATCTTTAGTTTTGTATTATATCTAGGTTGCAAAATATTGTCAACCAGAACATTGTTACCTTGTTGGGTCATTTTCATTTGCTTACTCATAGCCTGCCGCACTTTCCCTATATCTGCTTCTGTCAAAGGTCTCTCGAAACTGCGCAAACCAGCCAGTGAAAAGCCATGCTTCATTGCTAGGCTTTCAATTTCTTCTACTTTCTCTAAGGAAAGCTCTCTACCTAAAGAAAAGGATTCTCTCCGATCTTCTAAGGCCAAAATCATCGTCTCTGCCATGCAGGCATAAGCAAGGCCTGGTGGAAAGCCAAAGTTAAAACGGAAGTTTACTGTTGCTGGTACTTCAACAATACCACCATCAATAACAAGAACGTCTGGTCGCTTATGAGCTACAACTTTGGCTACATCTCTTGGTCGTGCCACATCACAAACAATAGCACCTGTTTTTATATATTCAGGCTCAATTATAGCATCTGAAGAGCTAGTAACAGCAACAATCAGATCAGCATCTCGCAAAGCTTCTTCCATGGAAGTTGTTACTTTCACGGCAAGACCACTTTCGTTTAAGATACGATAACGCAACCTTTGAAGAGGCTCTGTTTTTCTTGCTAGTAAAGTTAGCTCTTTTACATTTCTCGCTAGCAGTCGAGAGCAGATAGCACCTATCGATCCTGTAGCACCAACTACAACTGCTTTGGAATCATCTATGGAGCGATCCATAAGGTTCATTGCTTCATGAATACCTTGAATAGCCGTAGCAACAGTATAGCTATTTCCTGTCGTAACAGGCACAGGTAATCGCCGGGCTACGGTTACACCACCATCTCCCACAACTGATGTCATAGCTCCAAGGCCAATAATTTCTGCGCCCATTTTTATTGCTTTATGACAAGCTTTTTCGATTCGATCCACTACATACTCTTCCGGTAAAGAAAGCATCTGCTTAGAAGTAAGCGGACAGGCTATAAAAAAGCCATCTACAGTTCCGTAAGGTGAACGTACACCCTCAATGTAAGAAGTTTTTACAGGAGGCATGTAACGGGTCGCCATCTCTATTGCAGACTCTGAGAAAAAGCCCATCCAGGGAAATTTCCTAATGACGTCGTTAGCTGTAATAGGGTGGATAATGAAGGCAAATCTTTTCATGCTGACCTCCTCAGGCCGTCTCCGTCTCACAGCAGTAGTAGTTATCTATGCGGGGTTGAAAGCCTATTTTTTCTAACAAGGACTCATAAGTTTCCTTTGAGAATTGCTTCTGTCCGGGGCTGGCAAGAGCAATTAGTAAAGCCTCCATTACATTGGTTCCGAAAGACCGTCCTTCGATTTCTGGTGTTGTTGTGATTAGCGTCTTTACACCAGAGCCCTTTAATAAATCTACATCATCTGCTGTTACGGTATTCGTTAAAACAACTTTTCCTCCTAAATGATTAGATAAATAAGGCTTAATATAATGAAAATCTCCAGCGATTAGGTCTGCATCTCTAAAAAAGGGGACTTGAATGGTACTTTTTTTGTCTTGTTCAGCTCCCGTTGGGTAGAGATAGCGAAAAGGCAATTGTCTGATCAAAGGAATGAGCAGACGAGCCCAACGGTTTAATGTCGTTAATCTTTTAATTGGAATAGGCAATCCCAAAGCAAAGAAAAGATCGCCATAAGTTGTTTGACATCCTAGATCAGAAAAGCTTTCCGCTAAACCGAAGCGATCGACAGCGCAGACAATAAGTACTCTTTGTCCTTCATATACGATACCTTCTTGGGCTAATTGATAAACGACGCGTCTTTCTAGGGTGTTTTTTAATCCACTACCATCAACTACAGGTGTTATACGTGCCGCTCGAGCTAGCCTTTCTCCATCTTTAAGCAGGTAACGTTTCTTGCCTGCAAAAATATATAGATCGATGCCACCGAGACCGATGGCATCAACTTTTCCATCGAGATTTTTTATTAAATGAATAGCCTGCTCCATATCACCATCAGTTCCGATTCTTTCTATGGATACTTCTTGCCCTAATAAAGAAAGTTGAACATGATGATTTCTCTTGGAAGAACCAAGGGAGACACTTACGACTTTTTTCATAATCATGACCTCTTTCTGAATCACCACTGCTGAAATGAGCTTAACCCGATCATTACTTTTCTATGTAACAACAAAAGGTTTTGTAGAGCCAATCTTGCTTGTTATCCATTTAAATGGTATTTTAAACAACAGAAGCTTGATATGAATCTGATGATTGGAGAGTTATGCGTGAATATATTAATTGCCTATGTTACTAAGCATGGTACAACGGAAGCTTGTGCAAAAAAGTTAGCCGAAAAGCTTGAAGGTTCTGTAACACTCGTCGATGTCAAGAAAGATCCTGCCGCAACTGCCCAGGGCTACGACAAGATTATTCTTGGTGTACCTATCTACGGCGGTGATATTGAAAGAGAAATGAAGCATTTTGTTCACCAAAACTTCCCTCAGATCATGGGCAAACCTTTGGGTCTTTATATTTGCGGCCTTTTTGAAGGAGAAAAAGGTTTAGCTGGCCTGAAGAAGGCTTATCCAGAGCAGTTACTAAAAAAAGCGATAGTAGCTGATCTCTTTGGAGGCTCTGTAGTCCAAAGCAAACTTGGCTTTTTAGAAAGACCTATTTTTCGCATGGTTACAAAAATCAAAACTGACTATTCTAACGTATCAGATGAGAAAATAGCCGCTTTTGCCGAGCGGATGAATGCCAACATTGCACCAAAGAAAAGCAAAGCCAATTAAATCTTTTTAATGCTTTTTAATGACAAAAAGCCAAAAAGGCAATCAAAAAAAGACCTGCTTCCCTGCTATTAAGGGACTGGTCTTTTTTAGTTGCTTTTTTTTATTTTTTGGATAATGCTATGGGCAATTGTTGCGATAGGTTGCTGAATAAGTGAGAGAAATACTATAGGAATTGAAACGGCTGGATCAAAGTATCCAACAGATAATACGACGCCAAGGGCAATATTACGCATACCACCTGTATAAGTTAAAGCAATGACATCACCAAAAGACTTTCCTACCATTTTTCCTAGTAGGTAGCCAGAAAGATAGGCTAGGATAACAAGTACGGCAAGAGCCGTCAATAACTTACCGATCTCTGCCCAAGTCATTACAAAAAATTCATGTAAGATAGCCACATTGATAGCAACAACGAGCAATAGAAAAAGCTTAGTAAAAATATTTAAGGTTGCTTGCGTCGGACCTTGGGGTGACCAAGTTCGATAAGGGTGTAATAAAACACCAAGGACCGAAGGCACTACAACCATGAGGAGCATGTCCTGAATAAGCCTATCAAGAGGCAATATACCAAAAGTGCCGAAGACGGTGTATGTTGTAATAGGTAGAATGATAGGGCTTAGTAAGGTATCAATGACCACAAGAGCTAAAACGAAAAGGTTATTGCCTCCAGAGATGTAGGTCCAGATAGCTGCTGTAATTGCTACAGGCAAGGTAGAGGCAATGATCATGCCCGCTACAGTTAAAGGATCATCAGGGAAAAAAAAGCTTCCACAGATAAAAGCAAGCAAAGGGATAAAAAGGTGAACAAGAGCAAGAGCGGCAATAAAAAGTCCTGGTGCTTTTAATAAAGCCTTAAACTGTTGTCGTGAACAGTTTAAAGCGCCTACAAAAGTCATGTAGGCAAACATAAAATAGACCCATATACGCCCCTGTTCAAGATAAGGCCAGAAAAGATAACCTATATAGATAGCAGAAGGTACGAGAAAAAACATGGCTCTATCGAATAAGCTATTAAAACGAATAAGCCAATGAGCCAAGTTGCTCACCTCAAAAAAGAACTACTTGTCCTTGTTCATTTCATCGATAACTTTCTGTACTAGACGTGTAGCAAAACGTTCAGTATGGCATTTTAAGCTCGAAACAATGGCATACAGCAAAATTGCATTTACTTCATCTTGATTACCACCATCCATCATGGCAATCGCTTCTTCTATTTCTTCAAGATAACGTTCTCCGATCTCATCTAAGATATCTTGGGCTAACTGCTCTACATCAATTTTATTGCTCATTTTTTACACCTCCTGTGAAGGTACCTACTCAGAAGTACTTTGAGCACTTTAGTACTTTGTATAGTTTTACCTTCGACAGAAGAACAATAGAATCCTTGTAAAAATATTTTATACTCTTTTTAAAAAGGCTCTCATAACTTCCTCAAAAGAACGTTGACCTACAAAATCTAGAGCGTTGTCAAGTGATGTTTTGCGCCTTAATGATCCATCCAAAACAATCTGCACCGTTTGATCCCGATTAACTACAATAGAATTTACCTGTAGAGAATCGCTTAGCAAGCCTAATATAACTAGAGCCACTTCAGGTTTTATCGTTGTAGGCCTCGAAGACTTTTGCTCCTGCTTGCCGACTTTGCGAGTTATTCTTTTGTCGTTACGTCGGACCACAGGTAAGTCACCTCACATATTAAAAAACATCTGGAACAGCAATAATCTCTGGAAAGGGCCGGGCATTCCTGCTATTACCATTCAAAAAACCAAAAGCCATCATGATAAAAAGTGCGGCAATTATAAAAAGCAAGAGACTTCTTCTATTTTCTTCGCTCATAGAAATCATTATCTCCACCACCTTGAAAAGGCTATTATTTAACTTATGTTGACAGACCTTTAGGTGTAACCGCATAAAGGTGAGGTTGCCAGCACCAATGGCGATTTAGAAAGTTTAGTAGAAGATCATCAAAAGCTTCTCTTTGACAGAGTGAAGTAGGATCAAAAGAATCGGAAACAATACGTAGTTCTGCCTGAGGTATAGCATCAGTAATCCTTTTCATCATACGAATAGCCAAATCTGATTGATCTCCTACTATACCTAGAGAGGGACAAGAGATTTTTTCTAATTGCTCTGTATAGTTTACGTCACGTACCAGCCAACGGGTCTTCATCGCCTCAAGACCTCGCACTTTTTTCATTTCTTTTTCTAAGCATTGCAAGGCTAGCGGCCATTGTTGATAAAAGCGAAGCACCATTTTCGTTAGCCAATCTTTAGGTAGTAAAAACATAGGCGAAGCTAGCCAGGTCATCAGCCAAAGAGAACCCTCTTCCAAATCTCTAGGCCTAAGCTCGCTAAAAGTATCTACAAGTATCAAGGCAGAGCACTTTTGAGGGTAATCTAAAGCAAAACGTTGAGCAATAACTCCACCAAAGGAAAGCCCACAAATAGCAGCTTTTTTTATCCCTAGATAATGTAAAAGCTGTGATAAATCACGACTTAAATCTTCTACACGATTAGACCAGCTTAAAGGACCTGAGCGTCCTGTACCTCTTATATCATAAAGAATGACCTGATGGGTTTTACTAAACTTATCTCGTTGTGGGGCCCACATTCCGTGAGATACAGCTATTCCTGGGATGAAAACGAGGGGCAGACCTTGTCCGTGAATCTCATAATACAAAGACGTACCATTTAGTGCTACGATGGGCATACTCTCTCTCCTTCTTATACATCCCCTCAGCTATCTCTTACCTTAACAATACCTCTACCTGCTAAGGTCTATGCACGGAAAGTTTCCTCAAAAAAAGAAGAGCCCTGTGCCTCAAGGACACAGAGCTCTTCAAAAAGATGCTATTATCTTTTAGGATCGTTAGCGAAGGAAGGTGCAATAAAGGGCTGTTCTTGATTTTTGTGATGCCAGTCCCCTGTTACAGGTGCTGTATGGCAAACTGAACAGTTGCCATTAGCGCCTATTGGACCAGCAAAGCCCTGCAATGATTCTGGTTGATAGTTTATCTGATCATAGCCAAAAACAGTCGATACTGGGTAAATTGCATGAGGCGAACCATGGCAGGACGCACACATCATATCACCATTATCTGCCTTTTCAAAGCGATAAAGCTCATCTCTTTCAAAAATCCACTCATTGTAAGAAGAAGCCTCAAAGCTTGCTTTTTTATGGTCTTCGTGACAAGAGAGACAATCTGGTTGGTTGATCCAGTGTCCTCGACCTACGGGATCAACATCATTTAAGAAAGGCTTTAGACGTTCTAAAGAGGCTTGTGCTGCTGGTTTATGCAGTTCATTAGTTAAGACAGAAGCGGCGTGCTGAGGTAAAGTACCGTGACAATCCATACAATCCATGCCAAATCCTCGGTGTACATCTCGCTGACAGTACACTTCTCCTTTATTCGAAGAAGGGTGACAGACGCCACAGGAGTCAACAGTTCCACCTTGAATATACTGAGCATGCTTACCGTGCAGAGCCGCTGACATTGAAAGTACGTCTGGTTTGCCAGGAGCACCAACGTTAGCCGCTGCATGACAATCTAAACAGTACTGTGGTCTGCCTGCTTCTGCTTCTGCTAACAAGTTTGTACCTGTATTTTTGTCATGAGCCGCTAAAATATTTTTAGCTGTTTCATCGGCAAGCCCTATACCTGGCTGTTTCGTTATACCACCGTGACAGAGATAGCAACCTATCTCAGCACTAACAGGCATGGACACTTTTGTTGTAGCTAAAACCTTACCTGTTACCTCATCTGAAGCTGTTACTGTAAACATAGGGTAAGCATATACTTCACCATGGTCGTTAAAAGGAGAAATAGGAATTCCTAAGGCAGTCCAAGCACTTTTCGCTTCATTGAGAGTAAGTTCACCTTTATCAGCTGCGTTACCTGATCTACCTGTATTAACAGGTATTTCTTTTCCTAACGTGATTGGTGCATAGTCCCAGAAGTTAAGTGTTTTTGAAGGATCGCGATGATCTTCCGGTGCTTCGTATGTAAGCTTAATACCTTCAGTAACGACAACGGGTGGATCGCCCCGCTTAATTACTTGAGCCCACATATCATTACCTGGTGTGTGCCAGCTAAACCAAGCATCATTATCACTAGTACATTTCATTCCTATGGTCTGCCAAGACAAAATAATGTAATCGCCGAGCTCTGTTGGTGCAACTTGGCCTTGCTGTTTCGTGTTGCTTCCACTTGGTTGTGTTGCGCATCCTGTAAGCAAAAGACCTAGAAGTAAAACGGCAGACAGAGACATTGCTAATGGTGTAATTAGCTTCTTTTTTTCTCTTGTATTTCTCTCCATTTGTCATTACCCCCCGAACTTGTATTAATCCTCATTAGTATTAATAGCCTTTGTCTCTATATACCCTACCCCCTATGCCT
The DNA here is from genome assembly GCF_008933955.1 of Heliorestis acidaminivorans. GTDB lineage: Bacteria > Bacillota > Desulfitobacteriia > Heliobacteriales > Heliobacteriaceae > Heliorestis > Heliorestis acidaminivorans. The sequence goes on along the minus strand of NZ_WBXO01000004.1, from coordinate 271,604 downwards.
ATTTTGGAAAACTATGTTTATTATAATAGAGGGTTAGTTTGCATTTCAATGAAAAAGTCACGAATATTCAAAGTTTCACAAATAGACTTGTTTTTTCAATGTTACTTTTTTAAGTCAAACTAAGAATTATATGGAAAGCCTTTTTTCTTATCTTCTTTTTCTAAGTAAGATGGAGGCTAATTCAGACATTTCACTTGCATTTTAACGACCTATGGTTTTAAATAGTGTTTAACAGGGTAGAATGCATTTTCAATGTAATGTAAAAGTTTAATTCTAATTACTATCCTATCACTATAAATAAAGGAGATGGGTAAATGGAGCCAATCAAATCCATCAAATTGGCCACCCAAAGTCCCTGTCCCGCTTTCGGTGGGTTACGGATTCTCACTCGTTTAGAAGGTTTTCTCCCCATTATGTTGGGCAATCACGGCTGTTATTACGGTCTTAACTTTCTTTCTCATTTCTATGCGGCCAGAAAGTCGACCTACGCGCCTTTGCTTTATTCACTTGACTTCGCCGATCGCAATCTTCAACATAAGCTGGCCAAGGCAATTGAAGAAGTAATTGAAAAGGAAAAACCTGAATTTGTTCCTGTAATCAATCTCTGCGTAGCCACAACTGTCGGAATAGATATTGACGAAATGGCTCGCCAATTTCCTGAGATTATTCCCTTAACTATTACTGGCTTTGGCACTCGTAGTCACGCAGAAGCAAAAGATGTCTCCATCGACGGTATCTTCAAGAAATTGCGACAAAATGGTGACCATAAGCTAAAAGAGCCAGGTACAGTAGCCTCTATCGGCGAGGTCTTCCCTGCTGATACAATTGCTATCGAGCAATTGGTAGAGAAGATGGGCTTAAAATATAGAGCTAACGTACCTAGTAAAGATATTAATGATTTCCGCAAAGCCTTAAACGTGTCTACTGTTGCTTGTCTTCATCCCTTCTATACTAAAACGGCCAAACAGTTTAATGAGCTAGGCATCAATACTGTCAACAGCGCGCCTGTTGGTGCGGAATGTACATATGATTGGGTCAAGAACTTTGCTGAAACAGCTGGTGTTGATAGTAGAAAAGCAGAAAAGATTGCCCTCGAAGAACGAGATGCAGTTCAAAAAGTGCTATCTGGACCTCTTTCTCTAAAAGGTTATCGTATTTTAGTAGCTGGCTATGAAGGTATTGAATTGCTTATCGCTCGCTTACTTGTAGAAGCAGGTGCTGATGTACCTTATGTTTCTACTTCCATTGGCAGGTCTAGCTTATGCGAACCTGATCTGACCTGGTTACTTGAGCGGGGCATCAATGTGAAATTCCGCAAATCAGCGGCCGATGACTTGATGGCTGTAAAAGAGTACAAGCCTCACATTGCTCTTGCTGCCACAGATGTAGCCGGTATGGGTAAAGAACTTGGAAGTGCTTCTGTCTATTTCACTAACCTGATCGCAGCTAGACCTACTTTCCTAGCTCACGGTGCAGAAAATCTACTACAATTAATGCACCGCCTCTTAAAAACCAGCCCTTCCTTAAATAAAGTGAGAACCTTCTTCCAAGACTTCGATATGCCTCGCTCTATCCCCGTGCAGGATGTACAACAACACCTCTGTCCTAGCTATACAGACTTGTCCTGCTTAGGGATAAAGGACGACAGTACCATCCGCAGGAAGGAGAAGGAATAACCATGCAGATGATGCGTGACGTTGACTTAGCTAACGGCTATTGGGGAGCTCTTGCTGTTCTCACGCCGATGAAAGGAAACTTTTGCCTTGTTATTGATGGCCCCATCGGCTGTCATTATGTTCCTGTTGATTCCGCTTTGAACTATACTGATGCTATCCCTTATCTGCAAAATGTTTTTGCCACCCACATTATCGAAAAAGATGTAGCACTAGATGGCACACTCCATAAATTAAGAAAACTTTGTGGCGAACTGCTTCAACATTATGATGATATCTTCATTCTTTCCTGCCAGGAAAGCGAAATCATCTCTAGTGAAGGCGCTATGCTAGAAGCAGAAATTGATGGACGTAGAGTATGGTACATAAACACAGCGTCTCTTGATATTGATGACTATCAGGCTCGCGAAGATACCTTACTTTTCCTGTATAATCGCGTTCGCCCCAAATTGCCAGCCCAGCCAGCTAAAGAAAGTCCTAAGCCTTTAGTTAATATCATTGGTCCTACTTTCGGGAATTTCAATGCCTATGCTGACTTTGCTGAAATCAAACGTATCGTTACTAGTATCGGTGCTGATATTAACGTAGCTCTTCCATTTGAATGTTCACTTAATGACATTACCCGTCTTGACGACGGTGCTGTTAACATAATTATGTACAAAGAGTATGGTGAAGGCTTAGGTAAAGCACTAGGTAAACCTATGCTCTTTGGACCTATTGGAATTGCGGCAACAACAGAATTTATTACAGAGCTAGGGCAATTGCTTGGTCTTGAAGAAGAAGCTAAGGCCTTCATCGCTGAAGAAAAAAGAACAACCTTACAAGGTTTCTGGGACGTATGGCGCTCTCCCCACCAAGATATCTTCCGTACTAGCTCTTTTGGTGTTTACGCCCATCGCACTTACACAGAAGGATTGACTACCTTTTTGCGTGACGAATTGGGCTTTGAAGAAGCTATCTCTGCTGTAAAAACAGATCGTTGGAAATCAAAAAAAGCTCTAGATATTGAAGAGGCACTGCTTGAAAATACGCCGACCCTCTTGTTTGGAAGTATTAACGAAAAAGTCTACATTACAGAGCATATTCTATCGACACGCTTTATCCCCGCGGCTCACCCCATGCCTATCGTCTGTCGTGCTACGGGCACTCCTTATATGGGTTTTGGTGGCGTTATGTATTTGACGCAAATCGTAAGCAATGAACTTTTTGATATCCTTTATAGCCATATTCATATTGAATATGCCACAGAAAAAGATAAACGCCGTCAAGAACGAGAAGTGTCTCGAAAAGAATGGGAAGAAGAGCTCAAGGGACAAGCCGTAGCCAGAGAAGTTAAATGGTCTGAAGAAGCATTAAAGCAAATGGACGTTGTTCTCAAAAGAGTTCCCTTCTTCGTTCGCGTAAGTGCGTCCAAAATGCTCAAAGTGGAAAGCGAAAAACTAGCCAAAGAAAAATTCCGTGAGTATGTTTTACCTGAAGATGTAGATGCCATCTTCAGTCGCTTCAAACGATAGGAGGGGAGACCTTGTTCGATCATCTGTCTCTTCCCACTTGGATTGTCCATTTTGCCAGTCTCATAGAATGGGGCATAGCTATGCTTTTCTTCTACATGATTGGCAAAAAATCAGATAATATCTGGTTTCGTCGCATGCCTTTGGCTATGATCCCTTACTTGCTCAGTGGTTTTTTTGCTATTTTTTATCATCTAACTCACGATACAGTACAATGGCTTAGCGATATTCAAGGCTATCTAACTTTTTTAGGCAGTCTATGTTTTGCTCTCTGGGGATACCTCTACTTACGTTCCCTTACAGGACGCTATGTTAAGAGGGGAGGGATGACCTATCGAGCCTAAAATGGCAGATCTGGTCATGACGTTTTCCATATTCCCTTACCTCTTCTTCCTCTACTGCATCTACAAAATTTACAAGCTTGATAGTTCTTTAATTAATAAGACAACTTTAATTGGCTTCTTTTCCTTAATAGGCTTCGTTCTTTTTACAGCTGGTACAGGTTACTATGCTGTCATGATTCTTGGAGAACCTGGATTAGGACACATAGATTGGTTACACGGTCTCTCCGAATTTGGCTTGACGATTACTAATTTCATCATTGTTTTGGGCTTAAAAAGACATTTAGATAGACTTTAGGACCAAGTAAAGTACACAGGAGGCTGACATGTCAGAAAAGAACTTCTATGCCGTTTACGGCAAAGGCGGCAGTGGTAAAAGCTTTGTCATATCCAACCTTTCCAATAGTGCCGCTCGTATCCAAAAAAGAGTTCTGCAGATTGGCTGTGATCCAAAGCATGACTCAACAGTCATTCTGTTCAATGGTGTTAACTTGCCCACCTTGTTAGAGTATTGGGCAGAGCTACAAGAAGAGTCTGATGAAGTCGATGCAACACCTAAGATTGAAGATATTGTTTTCAAAAGCCGTGGTGTTTATGGCTTAGAAATCGGAGGTCCAGAGGTTGCCATCGGTTGTGGGGGTCGCGGTATCTCTCTTGGCTTTGAGCTCTTAGAGAAAATGGGCCTCTACAAGTGGGACTTTGACTATGTATTTTTAGATTTTCTAGGCGACGTTGTCTGCGGTGGCTTTGGTGTACCTATTAGCAAATCAATTGCCAAATCGATTATCCTCGTTGCCGGCAATGATCATCAGTCTCTCTATGTAGCTAATAACATTTGTCATGCTGTCTCCTCTTTTGCCCAATTAGGCGGTAAATCTCGCATCATGGGCATGATCATTAACAAAGATGATGGCACAGGCTATGCAGAACAATTCTGCCAGCGCACAGAGATTCCCGTTCTGGCCAAAATTCCTAATAATCCTGAAGTCGCCAAATTGAATGCCGCCTTCCAACTGATCAGTGACATAGCTCCTTACGATCAAATCTTCCAAGATATTGTTAAGCAATTGCCTACTCGCCAAGGTGTTCTACCTAAGCCTATGGACTTTGAACAGTTCTCTCGCATTTATCGTGATGTACCACAGATCAAACTAGATCGAGTTACTCAGTCAGAGTTATTTACACGCTAAAAGTATAAACAGAAAAATAAAAAGAACTGCTTGTTGACAAAGACAAGCAGTTCTTTTTATTTTTCTTAACTTTTCTGCTGATTAGGAAAGGTTAGTTGTTTAAGTTAGTATCTTAGCTTTTACTGCTTAAGACGCTCCATAGCCTCTGTTAGCAAAGCAATGACCGTATTATAGTCCGGCGCTCGATTGATATCTCCACGCACTTTGGAAGCACCTTTTAGACCTTTTAAGTACCAGGCCAGATGACTTCGCATCTCTCGTACGCCACGATATTCTCCTTTTTGCGCTACGATCCGCTCTAGATGAATTAGGCCTTGCTCAATTCTTTCTCTCGCTGTAGGTGGTGGTGCCAATTGACCTGTCTTAGTCCAACCAATTAGTCGTGAAAAGATCCAGGGATTGCCCATAGCACCTCGAGCGATCATGACAGCAGAACAGCCTGTCTCTTCAAGCATACGTAAAGCATCTTCAGGCTCCCAGACGTCACCGTTCCCAATTAGAGGTATACTTAGCGCTTGAGCTGTTTGCTTAATCATTGACCAATTAGCTTTTCCTGAATAGAACATGTCTCTCGTACGACCATGCAAAGTAATAGCTTGCACACCAACAGCTTCTAAGCGTTGAGGTAGTTCTGGTACTACAATTTCTTCTGGAGACCAACCAATACGCATCTTAACTGTTACTGGCACTTGTACAGCTTGTACTACTTGCCTAGCAATTTCTACGGCCCTTTCAGGCATTTTAAGCAAACAAGAACCTTCTTGATTGCGCACAATCTTAGGAGCTGGACAACCCATATTGATGTCGATGATAGAAGCTCCCTTTTCTTCAACTAGGACTGCCGCTTTGGCCATAACGTCAGGTTCAGAACCAAAGATTTGTACAACAATTGGTCTACTTTCCCCTGAAATATCTAGCAATTCTAAAGTATTTGTATTGCCATAAGTTAATGCTTTGTCAGAAATCATCTCCGTATAGAGAAGGGGACATCCATGATCTCTTAAAACGGAACGAAAAGATTTGTCCGTAACACCGGCCATAGGTGCGGCAACAAAGGGTGAGGCAATTTTATAATCACCAATTTGTAGCGGTTTTAGGTTCTTGATTAGTTGCGAAAAATCTTTTGCAGACAAAAGGTCTAGTCCTCCTGCAAGGTTCTTTGATAGATAATGCGTAAGCCTTGAAGAGTTAGAAAGGGATCGACCATGTCAATATGCTCTGTTTCAGGTGCGATTAATTCAGCCGTTTCACCAGTTGCAATAACACGCGTCTTCTCGCCTAATTCTTTTTTCATCTCACTCACGACGCCATCAATCTGACCGGCAAAACCATACAAAATACCTGACTGCATACCTTGAACTGTATTTTTACCTATGACCTTTGCTGGCTTAGTTAATTCTATGCGTGGTAGCTTCGATGCTCTGGCAAAAAGTGCTTCTGTAGAAATCATCAGACCTGGAGCGATAGCTCCACCGAGATAGTCGCCTTCTTCTGATATGGCACAAAAAGTCATGGCCGTACCAAAGTCGACAACAATTAAAGGTCCTCCATAACGTTCGTAGGCTGAGACAGCATTGACAATTCGGTCTGCACCTACTTCTTTAGGATTTTCCATGCGAATATTCATACCTGTAGAAACACCAGGTCCTATAACGAGAGGTTTGAGACGAAAATAGCTTTGACACATTCTCTCTAGAGTAGGCATCAAAGGTGGCACAACAGAAGACATGACCATGCCTGTTACAGCACGATAATCTAGCTCGGCAAAGCGAAAAAGATTGCGCAATTGAATAGCATATTCATCAGCAGTTCGAGATGGATCGGTAGAAAGCTTCCAATGATGAAGCAATTCTGCTTTCGGCTTTAAGGTGAAAAGGCCCAGTAGGATATGACTATTTCCAACATCAATGGCCAAAATCATAATCTTCTCTTCCTTCCGGACGCAAGGTAACTTCACCACTCATAAGCTGTTGAATTTCTCCAGCTTTATTTCTCACGAGCAATGCTCCCATATCATCGATTCCTTCCATACGACCCTGCCACTGAGCAGAACCAGCAATAACACGAACAGTATCACCTAAGCCAACAGCTCTATCTAACCACTGCTGTCGTATAGCGGAAAAACCTTGCTCTAGCCAATGTTCATAGTCATCTTCTAATTGCATCAAGAGTTTATTAAAAAAAGCTAATCTATCCACTTTTTCGCCAGCCTGCATACTTACAGAACTCGCCTGGGAAGTAACGGCAGTTGGGAAGTCAGTAGCTTCTTGATTTAGATTCAGACCAATTCCAACAACGATATGTTTGACTCCATCCATTTCGGCACTTAATTCCGTTAGAATGCCACATACTTTTTTTCCATCTAAGAGAATATCATTAGGCCACTTAATAGCAGGGCCTAGACTAGTCATTTTTTCAATAGTCTTAGCAATACTTAAGGCTGTTAGTAAAGTTATCTGTGGCGTCAAGGCCAGAGGTATGGAAGGTCTTAAAATAATCGAAAGATAAAGACCTAATCCCAGAGGTGAATGCCAAGTTCGACCTAGACGGCCTTTGCCTGCTTGCTGTTCTTCTGCCAGCACAACAGTGCCTTCTTCAGCGCCTTCTCGAGCAAATTCTTTTGCCTTTTCGTTGCTAGAATTTATACTGTGATAATAAATATAATTTCGTCCAAATTTTTTCGTCTCTAGAACAGATAGAACTTCCTCAGGCAATAGATAGTTAGACAAGGTGCGCAACTTATAGCCCATTCTAGTATGAGCCTCAATATCGTACCCTTCTTGTCGTAACGTACGAATATGCTTCCAGACGGCGGAGCGAGTCATGCCTAGAGCACGACTTATATCTTCACCGGAGATATAGTCTGACGCTTCTTTAAGAGCTTTCAGGATTTCCTGCTTGGCCATGGTCGCTCCCTTTCTTTACCCTTTCCACATCAAGACTAATATCTAGGGCTTTCACAGTATGAGTAAGAGCACCCATGGAAATATAGTGCACTCCTGTTTTGGCTACTTCTACAATATTGTCTTCCGTAATACTACCTGAAGCTTCTATAATAGCTTTTCCATTAATTAATCTAACTGCTTCTTTCATCATATCTAGAGGCATATTATCAAGCATAATAATATCAGCTTTGGCTTCTAGTGCTTCTGTGACTGCGGAAAGATCTTCCACTTCTACTTCAATTTTCACCGTATGAGGAATAGTTTGTCGAGCTTGGCTTACTGCTTGTTGAATTCCACCAGCTAGACGAATATGGTTATCTTTCAACATGGCACCATCAAACAAACCAAAACGATGATTCTTGCCTCCACCAACTCGCACAGCATGTTTTTCTAAGACACGCAAACCAGGCGTTGTTTTGCGTGTATCTACAATGCGAGCCTGATAATAAGTTATCTTTTCTACACAACGAGCTGTTTTGGTGGCAATCCCGGAAAGATGTTGTAAAAAATTCAAAGCAACTCTTTCGGCCATTAAGATCGAACGAGCAGGTCCTGTAATTTCGGCAATAATGTCGCCAGAATTTACCTTTTCTCCCTCTTCTATTTTGGCTTCAAAAACTACAGAAGGATCAAGTGTAGCAAAAACTTCTCTTGCTACTTCTAAGCCCGCAATGACACCTTCTTCTTTTACGTGAATAAAAGCTTTTGTCTTTACATGAGGCGGCAGGAGGCTTGATGTTGTTAAGTCTCCATAGCCTATATCTTCCCGTAGAGCCCGAGAAACAAGTTCACGAACTTCTGACCCAAAAAGGCCCATTATGGTCAACTCCTTTTCTTGAGGCATCCAATCATTACAGTACCTGTACGATATGCCTTAACCAGAGACTTTTACTCTCCGGTTCATCGACGCGGTAATGTCCACCTCGACTCTCCTTGCGTAACTCTGCGGCTCGTACTGTTAGCTTACCTAATAGTAACATATTAGCCGCTTCAAAGGCTCTTGAAACGTTACCTCGACTTGCTTGCTGTAGGTCAACTATTTCAAGTTCTTGAGCTGCTTTCTCTAAAGTATCGCTAGATCGCCAAAGACCGACTGACTCCCACATAACTTTTTGTATCCTTTGGGCCACTTCATCTGCTTCCCAAGGAGCTTCTCCCGTCGGTAAGGTATCGTAAATAGCACTACCTGTGGAAAGAGTTTCTAAGCAATAATCAGGTTTTTCTTTAAGCCAAGGACGTGCCGCTTCTACGATATGACTCCCAAAAACTAGCCCTTCTAACAAAGAATTTGAGGCCAATCGATTGGCTCCATGTACACCATTACAAGCCGCTTCTCCACAAGCAAAAAGCCTCGCTATGTTCGTACGTCCATTAATATCGGTACGAACACCACCCATCAGATAGTGGGCCGCTGGAGCTACAGGTATTTTTTCTTCCGGTACATTTATGCCAAAGGAACGGCAAGTCTTATAAATAACAGGAAAACGGGATGCAAAATCGTTAGACTTTATAGTGGATAAATCTAAAAAGACCGATGGAGCTCCTGTATTCATCATTTCTTTCCAGATTGCTAAAGCCACTACATCTCGTGGAGCTAGCTCTGCTAGTTGGTGATATTTGGGCATAAACCGTATGCCTTCACTATTTAACAGTTGCGCCCCTTCACCTCGAACTGCTTCGGAAATCAAAAAAGGAGGAATGCCTTCTTTAGTCAGAGCAGTAGGATGAAACTGAATAAATTCTAGATCCATCAATTCTGCTCCAGCTCTAAAAGCGGCAGCTATGCCATCACCTGTTGTGACTTCTGGATTGGTAGAGTATTTATATAATTGACCGTTTCCTCCAGTAGCCAAAACGGTAACAGCAGAGTAAAAGCTATGCAAACCTTTCTCAGCATGCCAAGCTACAACGCCAAAACATTGCCCTTGACGATTTAGCAAAATATCAGAAACCTGTGTATCTTCTAAAATATTAATATCTTTATGTTTGCGACATTGATCAAGTAAAGAGCGACGAATTTCTTCTCCTGTAGCATCACCACTAGCATGGAGTATGCGCCGTCTTGAATGAGCTCCTTCACGCGTAAGAGCTAGCGCCCCTTCAACTGTATCAAATTGAGTCCCCATTTGAATCAATTCTTCGACTCTTCCGGGCCCCTCACTGACCATAACTTTAACAGCAGAAATATCGTTTAAACCAGCTCCAGCTGTTAAAGTATCCTGTAGATGTAATGTAGGAGAGTCACGGCGGCCTATAGCCGCCGCGATGCCTCCCTGCGCTAATTGAGTATTAGAGTCTGAGACTTTTCGTTTCGTTAAGATGGTAACTCGACCATAAGCAACTGCCTTTAAGGCTGTATATAAACCGGCAATGCCGCTTCCAACAATCAAAAAATCGGTCTCATAAGCTGTCAATTTAGAATGGTCAAACTCTACTAGATATCTCGAAGTCACGGCATAAGCCTCCTTAATACAGCAACAGCCACTGGCTCATACCAGTAGCTGTTGCAAAAAAAGATCTCTTTCTCCTGGAGAAGCCTATGCTAAAGCCAGCATTTGTTCCAAAGAAGACAAAGCCTTTTCTCGAACCTTTGGCTCTACTGTAATTCTTGGTTCTAACTCTTCTAGAGACCAGAGAACTTTCTCCAGACTTGTTAACTTCATGTTAGGGCAAATTAGTTGAGGACTGGCCAGGTAAAAGTTCTTATCAGGAGCTTCTTTGCGAAGCTGATGAAGAATTCCTTCTTCTGTACCTATAATAAAAGAAGAAGCTTTTGATTGCACAGCATATTTAATCAATCCTGTTGTAGAAGCAACAAAGTCAGCTAGTTCCACAACTTCAGGTCGACATTCGGGATGTGCAAGGAATAGGGCTTCTGGATATTTAGATTTAGCTCTTTCTACATCTTCTACAGTAAGCCGATCGTGGGTATTACAATATCCATCCCACATGACCATCTCTCTACCAGTTTTGCGAGAGATCCAGTCACCAAGATTACGATCAGGTATAAATAAAATCTTTTTATCTTGCGGTAGCGATGAGACGACTTTTACAGCGTTCGATGAAGTGCAGCAAATATCACTTTCTGCTTTCACCGCCGCCGAAGTATTAACATAGGCAACTACTTGTACGTCTCCCATTTCCGCTTTACGACGTTGCAGATCTGTTGCTGTCACCATATCAGCCATAGGACAGCCTGCATCTTCTTCAGGTAGCAAGACAATTTTCTGTGGCGATAAAATAGCCGCACTCTCGGCCATAAAATGAACTCCACAGAAAACAATAACATCGGCTTCCGTTTGAGCCGCCTGTTGAGATAACTGCAACGAATCCCCGACAAAATCAGCGATATCTTGAATTTCAGGACGCTGGTAAAGATGTGCTAATATAACGGCATTGCGTTCCTTTTTTAGTTTCTGAATCGCTTGAGACATGGAAGCAAATTTATCTGCATCTATCGTTCGAGGACTCAATTGGCCTAACCCCTTTCATTCCCCTCTTCGCTAGGAACAATTTGCCAGAGGGCAAAGTTAAGATAATTCTAGCCTAGGCAACTTCTTATTGTCAAGAAAAGGCCTTTTTTCGACTTTTATCAACTTAACGTGGCCCTACTTGACCAGCACGCTCTATATTTTCTTCAGCAATTACATTATTCTCTTTATCCATAAAAAGCACACGTGGCTTATGTTTTCGTGCTTCTTCATCTGTGTATATACCGTAAGAAATGATAATCACTTCGTCTCCTGGTTGAACGAGCCGGGCCGCCGCACCATTAAGACATATAACGCGAGAACCTACAGGACCTGGAATTACATAAGTTTCAAAGCGTGAGCCATTGTTATTGTTCACGACTTGAACCTTTTCATTCTCTAATATATCAGCAAGCTCCATCAATTCTTCATCAATAGTAATGGAGCCCATATAATTAAGGTTCGCTTCAGTGACCGTAGCCCTGTGAATTTTTGACTTATGCATAGTTCTAAACATGTTATTACACCTCCACTAGGACATTGTCAATCAAGCGAGTTTTTCCAATATATACAGCCATAGCTATGAGACAAGACCCTTCTAGCTTTTGTATTGGTTCCATAGTAAAAGCATCTACAATTTCTATATAGTCTATCTTCGCTTTATCACATTGCTCAATCATCCTTGTCATTACCTTAAGCAACATCGATGCATCCTTTTCTCCTTGAGCAATTTCTTGTTGAGCTTTTTCTAAAGCTTGATAAAGTACTCTGGCTGATTCCCTCTCTGTTCCTAGCAAGTACACATTACGAGAAGATAAGGCTAGCCCATCAGCTTCTCGCACAATAGGAAGGACCTCGATCTGTACATTCATATTGAGATCCTCTGCCATGCGTCTAATAACAGCTACTTGCTGGGCATCTTTTTGCCCGAAATAGGCATAATCAGGCGTAATAATATTAAACAACTTAGTGACAACAGTAGTAACACCTCTAAAGTGTCCAGGTCGACTTGCACCGCATAAACGCTCTGTTAATTTTTCTACTTCCACAAAAGTTTTCTGCTTTCCACGAGGGTACATTTCTGGCACAGTGGGAGCAAAAATGACATCAACACCAGCTTCTTGCGCTAATTGGCTATCCCTTTTTAGGTCACGAGGATATACTTCATAGTCTTCTCCCTGACCAAACTGAAGAGGATTAACAAAAATGGAGAGCACAACAGCGTCGCAATCTCTTTTTGCACTTGTTACAAGAGCCATATGGCCTTGATGAAGATAACCCATCGTAGGGACGAGGCCAATTTTCTTCCCTTCTTTACGACGAGCCGTAATCCAAGCTTTCATATCTGCAAGAGTAGTCAAAAGCAACACGAAAAAACCTCCTTTCTTCTTCTACCAAAAAAAAGACAGGGCAAGGGCAAGAAAAAGGAGGCTTCACCTAAAGTGAAATAAGGCCTGCTTTCCTACTTGTCCGTCTCGGTCCCTAAGGCTCCAAGCGGCATACGCTACCAACAGGACACTTGTATCGTTTATAAAATTAACATCAGAAGTGATGTTGATTTTTCAGAAAGTCATGTCAAATATCTATATTGTAATGGACTCTTTCGGTACTTGCAAGACTATAGCTTGTTCATCTTCCAATTGTTCCAAGTATTGTTTTGTACTTAGACCACTAGGATGAATCCAATGAGGTGCTATTTCATGAAAAGGTACAAGTACAAAAGCTCTTTCGTACATTCTTTCATGAGGTACTATCAATTTTTCACTTATGATAGTTTCATTTCCATAGTTAAGTAAATCAAGATCTAGCGTCCGTGGACCCCATCTTTCTTTACGGAGGCGACCTAATTTATTTTCAATTTCCTGCAGAAAACGCAGTAACTCTTCCGGCGTGAGCCACGTTTCTACTTCTGCAACAGCATTGAGAAAAGCATCTTGTTCGGTAAAGCCCACTGGTTGCGTTAAATAGAAGGCTGAATAGTCTCGTAAACTCAGACTGGGTCCATCATTTAGACATTCTAAAGCCTTCTGCAAGTTCTCTTCTTTATTACCTAGATTACTACCTAAGCCAATATAAGCCTTTGTAACAGTACGATATATTTCAACAGCCATAGCTTGGAAGTGACCTGGAATCGGAGCTTTTTGCTTGGCCACTTTCACTGTTAGGCCTTTGATTTTTGAAAAGTTCTTTAACACTTCTTCTGCAATTTCTTCTGCTACCTTTTCAAGCAGTGCTCTTGGCTCTCCTTCCATGATCTGTCGAACTTGTTCATAGATCTGAGCATAATTAACAGTTTCATTCAGATCATCCAGTAAGCCAGCCCTCTGTAAGTCTAGTTCTAAAGTTAGATCGACTTGAAAAGGCTGTCCTAAGATACGCTCAGCTTCAAGTACACCATGATAGCCATAGAAGTCCATAGCCGATAAGTAAATGCGATCACTTTGCCTCTGTTGATTCATTTTAATTCCTCCTGACGAGTACGTCCGTCATTTTCGCCGCTCTTACATGGGCTTGTACATCATGAACGCGGAGAATATCTGCGCCAGCTATAATTCCGTATACGGAAGTTGCTAAAGTTCCTTCTAAGCGCTCTGCAATAGGTACATCTAAAGTATTACCGATGACCGATTTTCGTGATGTTCCCAGCAAAATCGGTTTGCCTAGAACACGAAGCTCCTGCAAGCTTTGTAAGACTTGTAAGTTCTGTTCATAAGTTTTGCCAAATCCTATGCCGGGATCAATGATAATTGCTTCTTCAGCTAGCCCTGCAGACTGAGCCCAATTGATGCTTTCTGCTAAACTCGCAAGGATATTAGCCATTAGATCTTGGTAAACTTTCTCTTTTTGATTATGCATAAGGATTAGAGGAGCACCATATTGAGCGGCAACAGTAGCTATTTCTCGATCATAACGCAACCCCCATACATCATTGATAATATGGGCACCTTCTTCTAGAGCGTAACGCGCAACCTGGCTTTTGTAGGTATCAATGGAGATTGGTAGAGGGCAGTGCTTCACTAGCTCCTGAAGAAAAGGCTGTAAACGAGCAATTTCTTCTTCTGCCGTTAGCGGTATTGCACCTGGTCGCGTTGACTCAGCACCTATGTCAATAAGGTCTGCCCCTTCTGTAACCATTTCTTCCATTCTCTCTAGTGCTTTTTTTACGTCTTTATAAGATCCTCCGTCTGAAAAACTATCGGGCGTTAGATTCAAGATAGCCATGATAAGACTACGTTCTCCCACGCTAATCTCTTTTCCCCGACAGGAAAGCTTTCTAACTCGCTTTTGTTCATATTGCTTCATCGCTTTAGCAATTTCCTCACCGAGAAGAACTAAGCCAAAAGGTTGCATTTTGAGCTTTTGCAAAAGTGCTTTATATTGCTTCTCCGTACCCATGAGCAGAGCTGTCGTTTTCTCAACTTCTAAGGAACAAGTACAGCGCGATACAGCACAGTCGCCGCCTTTAGCTAGCATTTCTTGTTTTAATAGATTGGCGGCTTTCGCAGGTACATCAGAGATACGTATCAAATAGTGCACTGCTTTGGGAACCATTAAGGCTGTTCCAGCAGGATCGCACCCTGTTTCTTGAACGAGCTCAGCAATTTTTTGCCGCTCTTTAATCTGTATAATTTGCACTGGTCCCATCGTATCGTTCCTTCCTTTGACGCTTTTTAGTAGACAAGCTTTCCTTGTTTACGCTCAGGCCAATTACAATCTCCCTTGGCAGAACAGCGAAAGCAAAGCCTAGAATGGTAATCGGCCAAGGCTAGTATACGTCCTAGAAAGGTTCTGCTAATTTTTTTTCCTTTGTGCCTGTGACAACGAATAGCTTCTGCTATAGTATCTATTTCTAAAGTAGAAAAACCGCACTCTGTAAGTACATCACTGCAGATTTCTGCCCCGATGATGGCATGATCAATTCCTTCTTCGTACTGTTTCCACTTGCCCATATCATGGAGCAAGGCCGCTCCATAGATAACTTCTTTCGTCTTTTCTTGATTAAGGTGACCAAGACTCTGTGAAAATTCTGTATAATTTTCTTGTTCTAAGGCCATAGCGTAAGCAATCCGAGCTACATCAATGAGGTGAGCTAGATCATGGTGACAGAAAGGGCGATGCCTTTCCCACATTTCGTTTTGCTGTAGACATTGTATAAATAGTGAATGTTCTAAAAGGCGATCAATCCGTTCCAATCTTGTTCTTTCCCTTCATTGGCTCGTGAAAAACCCCGGACAATCTCTGGTCCGGGGTTTTTATTCTCTAAAATAGACCTACTATCTTGCCTTGTTCGTCAATATCGATAGCGCAAGCGGCAGGACGTTTGGGAAGACCAGGCATGGTCATGATAGAACCGGTTATGACAACGAGAAAACCAGCTCCTGCAGAAAGCCTTACTTCTCGAACAGTAACAGTAAAGTCACTAGGTCGTCCATTTTTGGTCATATCGTCAGAGAGCGAGTATTGTGTTTTTGCCATGCAAATAGGCAAGTCACTATAACCAAGCTCGTTAAATCTCTGAATATGCTTCTCGGCTTCTGCCGTAAAAGCTACATCACGACCGCCGTAAACTTCTTGCACAATCTTTTGAATCTTATCTTTAATTGGCTCTCTACTCTCATAAAGAACTTGGAATTTAGACTCTTTGTTTTCGATAGTTTTTACAACTTTTTCAGCTAGTTCTAAGCCACCTTGCCCACCTTTGGCCCATACTTCCGATAGAGCTACTTCAATGCCTAGTTCATGGCATCGTTGATAGAGGTAGTTGAGCTCTTCTTTTGTATCTGTTGGAAAGGCATTAATAGCCACAACAGCAGGAACACCAAACTTAGCTACGTTCTCTAGATGCTTTTCTAAGTTTTCAAAGCCCTTAGCTAAGGCTGATAAATTTTCTTGACCTAGGTCTTCTTTTTTGACACCGCCATGTGATTTTAAGGCTCTTACAGTTGCCACAATAACGGTGCAAGCAGGCTTTAAGTCAGCAAAGCGACATTTTAAGTTGAAAAACTTCTCTGCTCCTAAGTCAGCACCAAAGCCAGCTTCTGTGACACAGTAATCGCCAAGCTTTAGAGCTACTTGTGTGGCAATAACAGAGTTACATCCATGGGCAATGTTAGCAAAAGGTCCGCCATGGACGAATGCTGGTGTATGCTCTAGCGTCTGTACTAAGTTAGGCTTAATAGCATCTTTCATTAGTACAGCCATAGAACCTGCCGCCTCTAATTCAGCGGCTGTAACAGGTTTGCCATCATAGGTATAGGCAACAACAATACGACCACAGCGCTCTTTTAAGTCCATCAAGTCTTTGGCTAGACATAAAATGGCCATTATTTCAGAAGCAACAGTAATATCAAAGCCCGATTCTCTAGGCACGCCATTGTTGCGACCGCCGAGACCAATTATTGTATTACGAAGGGCCCGATCATTTAGATCTACCACACGACGAAAAACGACTTGCCGTGGATCAATATTTAATGGATTGCCTTGTTGCAAGCTATTATCAAGCATAGCGGCCAGCAAATTATGAGCTGATGTTATAGCATGGAAATCTCCGGTAAAGTGCAGATTTATATCTTCCATAGGTACAACTTGAGCGTAACCACCACCAGCGGCACCACCTTTTACGCCAAAGCTAGGTCCGAGCGAAGGCTCTCGCAAAGCAATTACTACTTTTTTGCCAAGTTTATTCAGGGCATCACCGAGACCTACTGTTGTTGTGGTTTTACCTTCGCCAGCTGGCGTGGGATTAATAGCTGTAACTAGAATAAGCTTGCCTTCTTGTTGGTCCTGCAAACGCTCCAAAGCTTTTAAGGAGATCTTTGCTTTGTAGTTACCATAGAGCTCAACTTCTTCAGCAGGAATGGACAATGTAGAGGCAATGTCCATAATCGGCTTTAGCTCAGCTTGTTGTGCAATCTGAATGTCCGTCTTCATTCGATAGCCCACTCCTTAATCTTGCGCTTACTTTCCTTTGACTGTAACCTTGCTCATGAACTTATCTGATGAAATAATAAAGCGCTGATGACGTCCTTCCCCGATCTTATCGACTTCATCATAGGCAGTAATATGAAAAGTAAGTTTTTTGCCTTCTATAGCAATTAATTCTGCTTCGGCACGGACTTTCATGCCTACTGGCGTAGCAGACAGGTGAGCTACATCCAAATGAATTCCTACAGTAGCCATTCCTTCTGGCAAAAGCGGATCTACAGATTGTAAAGCGGCTCCTTCCATTAAACCAATCATTGCGGGTGTAGCATAAACATCGACACCACCAGAGCCATAGCTCTTAGCCGTTTTTTCTTCCGTAACCATTTCTTCCTTGATTGCTTTGAGACCTACATTAAGGTTTTCCATGGTGCTTTTCACCTAGCCTTTGCAAATATTTCTTCCTAATAGTCTTTTCCATTATACGATCCTTCAATGGTAAGTCCAATAGCTTTTTGCTTATTTACTATAGATGGCTTGCAGTGCCCTATCTAGTTGACTGTAAGTAAAGGTAAAGCCTGCTTCTGATAATCGCTGTGGTATTACTTTCTGTCCTTCTAGCAACATTTCTTGGGCCATTTCACCAAATAAAAGCTTCGCTAAAGGAGCAGGTAAGGCTGTCCAGGACGGTCTGTTTAAGCTTCTCCCCAGCTCTTCCATGAAAGATTTCATTGTCACAGGCTGAGGACTTACGAGGTTTAATGGCCCTTCTTTTTTCTTATCAAGAGCCCAGATAATTCCATTGATTAAATCATCACGGTGAATCCAGGATATCCATTGATTACCTTCACCTATGATACCTCCCACAGCCCATTGAACAGGTAGAGCCATAGACTTTAAAGCACCACCGTTAGGACCTAGCACCATGCCAAAGCGAAGCAAAGCAACTGATACTCCCCATTCTTTTGCTTTTAAGGCTTCTGCTTCCCATTCCTGACATAAATTCGCTAAAAAACCTTTGCCAGGTCCACTATCTTCTGTAAAAGTTTTTTGAAGTGATGTGCCATAAAAACCGATAGCTGATGCATTAAGTAAGCTTAATGGTTTTTTCTGCTTTCTAGCTACTTCTTTTAGTTTTTCTACAATAGTGCTTGTTGTATTTAGGCGACTTACTACTATATCTTTTTTTACTTGCTCAGACCAGCGCTTGCCTGCAATATTTTCTCCAGCAAGATTTATAACAGCATCAACAGAATCAAAAACAGCAGAAGATAAAGGTTGTCCCAATAAAGGTGTTTTTATGTACTTAACAGAGGTCGAAGATTTTTGCTCATGTCGTGAAAGAACCCATACTGTATGACCTTCTTGGACAAGTCTTTTTACTAAGGCAGAGCCGATAAAGCCTGTACCACCAGTAACGAAAATATTCAACCTACTTGCTCCTCTCAATTTTAATTTTTAATTATAAGAAGAAAGAGAAGTCAATAAAAATAAGGAGCAACGCTATATGCGATGCTCCAATTTCTGATGGTCAATCTTTAAGAAAAAAATTTACTTTTTGTCGCAATCGTATTGAGAGAAAAATTGCATAAAGGGATGATAAAAACCAGCTTTTCTAGCTTTTTGCTGAAATTCCTTAAAAGCTTCAATGGCTTCCCGACGAGCTTTTAATCTATCTTTATCGCCTTTAATGTTGATGGAAAAGCCCTCATCAGTTTCTTTGATAGAAAACTCCCAAGGACTACAGCTCTTTTTCTTTTCATCTTCTTGTGATGAAACATCTTGCTGACAATTTTTTTGAGCTTCGCTCACTTGAGGTTCACCTCCTTTACTCACTAAAATGGACCATTACGATGAAAAGGTTGACTGGAGTCTCTCGGTTTTTTACGGGAATGCCATAAGAGAAGGATTCCTAGGAAAGCGGCAATAAGAGCCGCTCCACGAGCTTCCGAGTAAAAATCTTGTGTATAGAAGATAACAGCACATAATGTAGCCGTCGAAGTCAACAAAGCTAGAACGAGTCGATTGGCTAAGCGAGTCTGAAAAAGGACGGCTCGCTGAATATCACCTAGGTTACCAACTTTTACATAAAGCTCACCTAAGTCAGCTTTTTTCAAAGTACGTGACAGTAAGCCGGGCAAGGTAATTAAAGTTGTACCGTAGTCTTTTACTCGTTGCAGAACTACATTAGTAAGACCTCCGTCTTTGTCTTCCATGAGTTTTTTGATATAAGGTCCTGCTACTTCTGCGCCCATGGTTGAATCAAGACCAAAAGCTACACCGAAAGCGGTAATGCCTGCACGACCCATAAAAATTAGATTAGCAGGTATTTGCATTGGTTGATCATAGATAAATTCTCGAAGATCAGCACCAATAGGTCCAAGATTCTTCGTTTTCTCCATCTCTTTCATTTGTTCAGGCGTATGGTTATCTAGGAAAAACTGCATTGCCTTACGAACAAGATTGCGATTAGCTGTAGGTCGTAAGAATCCGAGATTAGCCATAGCATCTACCATTTTTTCACTATCTCGTTCTACTACAGAAAAAAGTAGATTCCGTAAGTTTTCTTTTGTTCTGTTAGAAATCTCACCAACCATACCGAAATCCAGGAATACAAGGGTACCATCTGCTTTCACATAAAGGTTTCCTTGATGAGGATCGGCATGGAAAAATCCATCAACTACTACTTGGTGTAAATAAGATTGAATAAGCCTACGTCCAAGCTCTTCTCGATCTATGTTATGCTTTTTTAGAAATTCATAATTATCGATCTTTTGTCCCTCGATAAATTCCATTGTCAAAACTTTCGATGTTGAATGGCTTTTATACATGCGAGGGATATAGATGTTCTCAAATTCAGCAAGATTATTTCTAAAGCGTTCAGCATTTTTGATTTCTAAGCGATAATCCAATTCATCAGAGAAAGTCTGATGCATTTCTTGATAAATGGCGTCTAAATCTAGCTGTTTGGAGAGATCAGTGAAAAATTTGGCCATGATCATGGTTATACGTATGGCTGCAAAGTCGGCATTGATGATCTGATCAATCTTCGGTCGCAGAATTTTGACAGCTACTTTATCTCCCTTTGGTAAAACAGCCTGATGCACCTGTCCTAAAGATGCCGCCGCAATTGGTTCTTTATTAAAGCTCAAAAATACTTCTTCTAAAGGTTTGCCTAATTCTTTTTGAATCGTTTTTTGCACATGGTCAAAAGAAGCCGCTGGAACTGCATCTTGCAATTGAGAGAGCTCTTTCGTAATCTCTGAGGGCAGCAAGTCGACACGTGTGGCAAAAAATTGTCCTGCTTTGATAAGTAGTCCACCAAGTTCTACAGCTGTCTCACAAAATCGATGAGCCATATCTTGAAAAAGCGCCGTCCAACGAGGTGCCATCACACGTTTACCTAACCGCTCTTCCCGTTTCTTATACCACCAAACTTTAATGAAAAATGATATAAACATGCTGGTAATGCGCCAGATACGGTAATAGCGATTCATGGTCTTGCTCCTTTTTTGACAATAGAAAGTACGTAATTGAAATTATTAATATAACAATTTCTTTTTCTAATTACAATAACTCGATAGGAAAAATATTTTATTGTATATTGAAAACTTTGGTCAGTCTAGTCAGTTCAAAAACTTCTTTGACCATTCCTTTTACGCCTTGTAAAATTAATTCTCCACCTTGCTGACGAGCTCGCTTGTGTATAGCTACAAGTACACCTAATCCAGCACTGTCAATAAAATCGAGGCTTTCCATGTTAATGATAAAACGGTTATGACCCTGCTCTACATACTCTAGAAGTGCTTCTCTTAAAGCAGTCGCCTCTTTGACAGATACACTGCCTGTAAGCCTAACTGTAACTTGGTTGTTGATCATTTGAATATTTTCTTTCATCCATAGCCTTCCTTTCCTTTATGTAGCTGATGACTACTGACTCTCGTTATTATACGCTCACTAATCAACAAAGAAACATCCTTTTGTTTGGTCATGAGGTTTTTTTAACAAGTAGTTTTACCACTATCTTCTTTCTCCATGAAGGCTATATCTTCCTGCTTAGAAGATAAAGATGGTCCGTTGTAATTAAAAAAGATTTCGCCAAAAAAAATGGCACGCCTTGTGAGGCGTGCCATTTTTTTCAATTATTCTACTATCCAGCTTTCTACGGTACGATTCCACTCGACGAAATCTGCTTCTTCAAAATAGATAGCCAGTTCTTTTTCTGCAGATGCTGGTGAATCAGATCCGTGAATGACATTACGTCCAATATCAACAGCAAAAGTTCCACGAATTGTGCCAGGAGCAGCTTTAGAAGGATTAGTAGCTCCCATCATTTCTCTAGAAACAGCGATAACGTCTTTACCTTCCCATGCCATAGCTACGACAGGTCCGGAGGTAATATACTCAACTAAGCCTGCAAAAAAAGGCTTGTCAGCATGCTCACCATAGTGTTTCTCTGCCATTTCTTTAGTTAAACGGATAAATTTCATAGCCACTAATTTGAATCCTTTTTGCTCAAAACGACAAATAATTTCTCCAATTAAGCCTCGTTGTACTGCATCAGGCTTAATCATTAAGTAAGTGCGTTCCATCTTGCTCTCTCCTTTTGTGATGTACAGTGTAGATTAAAAAGAATCGGGCGCAAGTGGGATGACACTGCTCCCGATTCTTTCTATAACTTCTTTTTATGAAGCGTTCTGTAGTATCTCAGAAAACTCCGAAGCCTCAATTGTTTCTTTTTCCATTAAGGTATCTGCAATTTTATGCAATGTATCCATATTAGTCTCTAACAAATTTTTCGCCTTATCATAAGATTCCTCGATGATACGACGAGCTTCTTTGTCAATTGAAAAAGCTACTGCTTCAGAGTAGTTTCTATCTCTGGCCAAGTCACGACCTAAGAAGACCGCTTCTTGCTTGTGACCAAAGATAAGTGGTCCCAGTTCATCAGACATACCAAATTCGGTGATCATCTTGCGTACCAGATCAGTAGCACGCTCTAAGTCGTTAGATGCACCAGTAGAAATTTCTTTCAATACTAGTGCCTCAGCAACCCGACCTGCTAAGAGCATCGTAACCTGATCTAGAATTTGCGACTTCGTCATGTAGTGACGATCTTCTTCAGGTAGCAATAGTGTATAACCACCAGCCCGACCTCTAGGAATAATAGAAATCTTATGGACGGGATCTGTATGTTCTAGTAAACCGCCGACAAGAGCATGACCCGCTTCATGGTAGCTCACTAGCTTTTTCTCAAAATCACTAATTACACGTGACTTTTTCTCTGGACCTGCTAGAACACGTTCTATAGCATCTTCTAGTTCATCCATAGTAATTTTCTTCTGGCCTCTTCGCGCTGATAACAAGGCGGCTTCGTTGACCATATTAGCCAAATCAGCACCTGTAAAACCTGGTGTACGACGAGCTAAGATCTCTAGGTCTATACCTTCTTCCAAAGGCTTCCCTTTGATGTGAACATCTAGAATCTCTTTTCTACCTTTTACATCAGGTCGATCGACAACAACTTGGCGGTCAAAGCGACCAGGTCTTAATAAGGCAGGATCTAGAATATCAGGTCTGTTAGTTGCCGCTACAATAATAATTCCTTCATTAGCTGAAAAGCCATCCATTTCAACAAGCAACTGGTTTAGAGTCTGCTCTCTTTCATCATGACCGCCACCAAGTCCTGCACCCCTTTGACGACCGACTGCATCAATCTCATCAATAAATACAATACAAGGGGAGTTCTTCTTGGCTTGTTCAAAAAGGTCACGAACTCGAGAGGCACCTACACCGACAAACATTTCCACAAAGTCAGAACCCGAGATGCTGAAAAAGGGTACACCTGCTTCACCAGCTACTGCACGGGCAAGTAGAGTCTTACCTGTTCCTGGTGGCCCAAATAAAAGAACACCTTTGGGAATTTTAGCGCCTACGTCAATGAATTTCTTCGGCTGTTTTAAGAATTCAACGACTTCCGTAAGTTCTTCTTTTACTTCATCAGCGCCAGCAACATCAGCAAAAGTTACTTTTTTCTTGTCATCGTTGTGTAGTTTTGCTTTGCTTTTCCCGAACTGCATTACACGGGACCCGCCACCTTGTGATTGCTGCATCATAAAGAAAAATAGACCAAAAATTAAGAGGATAGGCAACATGTAGGTCAACAAACCAGTCCACCAAGGTGGTTTGGGAGCTGGCTCTTGCGTGAATGGTATCTGCTTATCGAGAACATTGTCTGTTACACGCTTAATGTCTACTGGACCTAAGGTAAAGAACGTTGTTCCGTCTGCTTTAACCCCGGTGATCTCATTGCGGTCTGCCTCTGTAATTACAGTGAGTTCCTTAATTTGATCATTGACCAGTAGTTGGTAAAACTGTGTGTAATTCAGCCTTTCTTGGGCAGGTTCGGGCTGCGTAGTCATCCTCAGCACAGCAATCGCCAGAAGGACGATTAGAATGTATATGGCAAGATTTTTGACGATCCGGCTCACTTGCAACCTCCTATCACTGTTTTGCCTTTATTTAATCGACTATTAGGCATCCAGCGAGTTATTGGAAAATTTCAGCCAGTCTTTGCTATTGTATCACAATTCTAACCAGCATATCAAATATTTTTGTCCCATCTTACTTCAATTACACCTCGACTTTCACGATTAGCTACATACCTCCTATCAGCTCGATATCCCATTAACCAGATAACCTCTTTACCAGCAACTAATAAGGGGATATGCTGACGTTCCCATCGAGGAATTTTTTTATCGATGAGAAAGTCTTTAATTTTTTTACTACCATCCATACCTGTAGGAT
Source organism: Heliorestis acidaminivorans (assembly GCF_008933955.1). Classification (GTDB taxonomy): domain Bacteria; phylum Bacillota; class Desulfitobacteriia; order Heliobacteriales; family Heliobacteriaceae; genus Heliorestis; species Heliorestis acidaminivorans. The sequence goes on along the minus strand of NZ_WBXO01000004.1, from coordinate 247,745 downwards.
AAAAGCGATCGCCTCGTTGGCGACTGCGTACGACCAAGTCCCCTGCTTGTAAGACTTTTTCATCTAGGAAAATCTGCTTGTTACTCTGCTTGGTAAATGCTTCAAAAAAACTCTTTTTCTCTTCATTAATCTCGTAATAGCTTAATGTTACTGTGCCAAATGCTTCAGGAATTGACTTAACAGTTCTACCCTCATTAATTAGAGGTAAAGAAAGCTTATAAGCATAAGACAAATCATTTTGCGGCAAATCTTTAAGCAACTTAACTAATTGGCCTTCTCGAATAACTCGATGTCCTGCTACTTGTGTAACCTCGCCGTTTGCTGATACTTCTAAACGTAATTTATGGAGTATCTCATCGATTTTTTCTAGTCCGATAAAGGCAGAGGGAAGCTTTTTTTGTAGATAGATCTGCAAAACTCTTCTTTGAAGAGCTAGTGCTTCTTTTTGTAAGGAAGGTACATGGATGCTTTCCTCGGCAACAATCTTTTCAAAAGACTCAATGGCACATTGCTCAAGATACCTATCTTCAGCTCTGACAAGCTCAGCCGTTCTATTTATTGATTCTACGAAACGAGGATTAAAAGATTTTAGCAGTGGCATAACCTGATGTCGCAAACGGTTTCGACTGTACTCAAGTGATTCGTTACTGCTATCATCACGCCAAGCCTTTGACTGACTCTTCATATAATCTTCTAGTTCTTGTCTACGAAAAGGTAGCAAAGGTCTCATTAGATTACCATGATATAAAGGCATTCCTGCTAAACCTTTTAGGCCACTTCCTCTTAGTAGCTGAAATAGAATCGTTTCTGCTTGATCATCACCATGATGGGCTAAAGCTATCCATTGGGCATCTACTTTTTGAGCTAGTTCCTGAAAAAAAGCATAGCGCAATCTCCGGGCACGATCCATTTTGTTACCTTGGGAAGACTGCCAGTAGCCTTCTTGAGGGCGAGCTGAATAAAAAGGTAACTGCAGTGTTTCTGCTAAAGCTTTTACAAAGGCCTCATCTCCATCTGACTCTAGCCCACGTAGATTATGGTTATAATGTGCTACAACAAGCTGGAGACCATATTGGTAAGCTACTTCATGAAAAAGCCAGAGCATCGCGGTAGAGTCAAGGCCTCCTGAAATAGCCAACACAATTTTTTGACCTTTTGTAAAGCCCTCTACGTTTTCTAAAGACTGACAAAAGCCTTTGGTCAATGTGTTCATATATCACACCATACTTCTTTTGCCATCTAATTCTACAATCTCTAACTATTTCCCTTCCCCTGAAGAGACGAAAAATAATAAAGCCTTAGTAGAATTCTACATTGAAAAAGTGATATTAGTATCTTTGCCTGAACTTTCCATAAAAAAACAGGTCTCCCACCCGGTAGACCTGTTTTCTAACTTAGCTTTCCACACGATTTCTAACAGCCACCACAATGACTGTACAATCGTCTTTGGCCTGACCATCATCGATTCTTAAAGCCTCATCCATGATTGTATCCGCCAGCTTCTGTGGCTCTCTTTCTTCAGTTGCCAATAAAAATTGGTGTACCCAATCTTCATTTCCTGATTTTTCTTGTTCTTTACGCCTATTTTTCCCATCTGTGATGCCATCACTAAGCATAATTAACAAGTCGCCTGGCAAAAGAGAAAGAGAAAGAGCATCTACCTCTACTGTATTTATTATGCCAAGAGGCAAGGAAGAGCTTTGTAGAACCTGTACTTTTCTTCCTCTTTTTAGATAACTTGGGGCGGCACCTAACTTTATTAGTTCTAGCTCTGCAGAGGACAAGTCAAAAAGAGCCATATCTACAGTAGCAAAAGAGTCATCTTCTGTAGTCAATCCAACAAGCGCATTAACAGCTGAAACAGTTTCACCTGCTTCTACACCTGCTTTAGACAGTTGCTCCAGCAAAGCAAGGGTAGCGCCACTTTCTCTTGCCGCTTTTGGACCAATGCCGGCGCCATCGCTCAATGCAACAATCTTTTTGGAGCTAGCACTTTCCCAAGTTGAAACAGTGTCACCAGCCACAGCACTACCATAACGAGGTACTTGTGCTATCGCTATTTCTAGTCCGTAAGGATTCACTGAAGTAAGTGTAAATGCACAATTACCTTTCTGACCGGGACAATAGGCATTGCTAACTATTACCGGTTTTCCAAGCGTTTGCGCCGCAAGAGGAGCAATAGTCTCAGCACAAGACCATTGACTACCACAGCCAGGTCCTGTTACTTCTAAAAACCATTGCTGAGGAAAACTTTCTCTTTCTATACTTTTCAGATGATAGCCTTTTTGCCTAATTACTTCTCTAACTTTCTCCAGAGCTTTTTCTGGTGCACTTTCCATGACCATATCTCGAGATAAGGCACCCATCCATTGTGAGAGCCCCTTGAATTGGGCACTTACTAAGTTTTTGCTTTCTTCCATCCGCCTTCGCCAGTATCGATCTACTTCTACGGTCTCAAAAAGAGAACGAATTGTAGAAGATAATTCTTCCCAACGAACACATTGTGCTTGCAGATCTCGAGGTGTTATTTCACCTTTTTGTTCAAGATCGTCTAACAAGCTTTGTAAGTGCTTATGGGTTAACTCTCTATCTCTTTCCCAACAAAGTCCATAGCTAGAGCACTTTGTACAGACTCTTTCCTCAATGGCTTCATACAAGCCTGTCCAATTTCTCTCAGTCCGCTCCGGCTTCTGTGACATATCGGCAAAAGTTTGAGCAAGATGGCGAAATATCCCACCCATTTCTTCTAAGCGCTGAACCGCTACAGAAAGGGCCACTTCTTCGCCTTTCTTCTCGACGTTACTTTTGATCCGCTGGTGCATCATAGTTAGCCAACGAGGTGGAAGGAGAAGAAATATTGCACTAGCTAAAGCGACTTCTATAAGCAATTGAGCTATTTGTTCGGAATGAAGCAGATAAATGGATAAAAGAAAATGCCCCATAAAGTAGCCCGCTATAATTCCAGGTTTCGCCCAATTACGAAATAAACCAGCCAACAAGCCCGATATGGTTAATAAGGCCATAGATGCAGGAGCACCAAAGTTGGCTATAGAAGGCAACAAACCGAAAACAACTCCTGCTATAGTTCCACCAGCTACGCCATATGTGGCGGCACCGAGGAGAATCATCAGGCCAGAAAATATTGCTAAAGGTGATACCCCATACAATGGTTCTTCAGGTATTCCCAAAGCAATGAGTACAATCATTAGCGTTATACTTATGATAACCTCTTTTTTCCATGGTTTTGCAGGAGTACCTTGTAGATTATCAACTACAGTAACCATGGCCACAATAAGCAAAGACGCTAGTAGTCCCTCAAAGAAAATTAGCAGTGAACCATATAATGTAGGTCCTGTCCAAAGTAAGCCAACAGCTTGGACAACCCAGATCGTTAGGGCTGTCAATAGTGTTAATGGCCAAAGTGATTCTTTAAGATAACGTACTAAGCTAAAGGCAAGCAAAGCTAAAATCAGCGTAGCTGAAATTTGCCACAGGGGACTCAAACTTAAAGGATCCATAGTTCCATAAGCAAAACCCTTTGGAATCCATAAAGAAGCCCAACCAGCAACTAATCCCGCTAGTGCGTAAAAAAGTCGATCTGGTCTTCGAGCGGCTACTACAGCTATCATAGCAGGTGCTCCTGCTGAAAGACCTCCTAGTAAGGATCCTCTTGCTAGAAAAAAGAGTGTAAGCCACCATAGCCAGCCTGTTAGATCTAGCTTTTTGATATTCCTTTTACTCTGGGGAATAGTTTGACTTACGGAAGCACTTACTTTCTGAGCACTACTTTGCATCCAAAACCAAGGTTTTTTCAAAACTGTAGTGCTAGAAAAGAGCGGTCCTGCTCTTTTTTCACGACCTTGCTTCCACCAGTTTTTCATAGATAGCTGATTTTGGTGAGTTCCCTCTACTCTTTCACGACGAAAAGGATAAACGTTAGGCTCATCCCACAATAAGCATCCCTCACTTCCCATCTACAAAAATAAATGTTATAAATTGGAATTCTTTTCCATTATACTGAAAAGAGGGAGCAAACTTTGTCGTCATAAGCAAGCTAATCAAAAGTTTTTTTCGCTATAAAACAACAAAAGAAGCAGAAACTGCAACAAAGTTGTAGTTTCTGCTTCTTTTATTAGGCTTTTCTTTTTTTATGCTTTTGCTTGTACTGGCATAGAAAAAACTTTTTCCACCCTCTGAGCTTCTTTAAAATCAACTCTGATTTGTCCTGCCGCTAGTTGTCCACAGACAAGAACAACAGGGACACCGCCCCCAGGATGGACACTAGCTCCTACAAAGTAGAGATTGGATACTTCTTTTGATTTGATATGCGGACGGAAGTAGCCTGATTGAAAAATAGTAGGCGCTAAGCCAAAGCTGGAGCCTTGGTAAGTGTGGTAGTTATTCTGAAATGTTTCTGGTGTATAAACTCTTTCAAATTCTATGTGCTTGCGCAAATCGGTAAGGCCAGAACGCTCTAATTTTTGTAGAATTTTCTCTCGATAACCTGCTAGATCGGTCTTCCAGTTGATCGAGCTTTCCAGATTAGGCACAGGACAGAGCACATATATTACGTCTTTGCCTTCTGGCGCTACTGAAGAATCAATTTTCGTTGGTGAATACACATAAAGAGCAGGATCGTCAGGAAAGACCTTCTCTTTAAATATTTGATCAAGTGTTTCTTTATAGCTTTTTGTAAAGTAGATATTGTGTACATCCATATCTTCGTAGCGCTTATTAGTGCCTAAATAAAGCATCAAAGTTCCACAAGAGTTGGTCATGGACTGTATTTTTGAAGTACTGTATTTGCCGCGATAAGGTTTCGCAATAAGCTTTTCCATAGTCATGGGGAAATCCATGTTAGATACAACTACATCAGCATAGTGAACTTCACCGTTAGCTAAGCGCACTCCCTTAGCATGGCCTTTTTCAATTATGATCTCTTCAACTTCTTGGTTCAAATGAAGTTTGCCATCTAGTTCTTCAAGGACTTTCACTAGTGCTTTGGAGACTTCATTCATACCACCTTTGGGATACCAGATGCCTGTTAAGGCATGTTCCACATAAGCGATAATCGTATAAATAGAAGGAGCATCATAAGGTGAAATGCCCAGATAGATGGCCTGGAAAGTCAAAGCAATGCGCAATCTTTCGTCTTTGATGTAGCGACTAATATCATCGTACATGCTATTTAGAGTTTTTAGTTGCCACATGCCAACAAGTGTTTCTACATTAATGAAATCACTTAAGCTATTAAAAGATTTCTCAATAAACTTATGACGTGCAGCAAGATAACGTGGATTGATTTGAGCCAAGTACTTTAAGTAGCCTTCTACATCGTCAGGACTAAACTTGCGTATCTCATCAAGATGAACTTTGATGTCGTTTGATGGTGACATAGAAGTACCGTCAGCGAAGTTTAAACGATAGCAGGGATCTAGTCGTACGAGTTCTACATAATCATTCAGATCACGATCAATCTCTTGGAAAAATTGATGAAAAACATCATTCATCATCAATATTGTTGGTCCTATATCAATCGTATATCCTTCTGCTTCAATAGCGCTAAGGCGACCACCTGGTTTATGTTCTTTTTCGAAAATGGTAACGTTCCAGCCTTTGTGAGCTAGCTGCACTGCTGTACTAAGACCACCTACGCCAGCACCAACGATAATCGCTTTTCTATTACTAGTTGATTTACTATTCACTCGTAATTTCTCCCCACTATGTCTATCACATTTTTAGCTTCTATCAGCGGTAGAGAAAGAATCAAGCAGGTACACTAACACCTTCGATTTCATCCTCTATATCCTGATAGATCTCCATAAGCTTTTCTAGCTTCTCTTCATCAGCTTCCCAGAACCCGCGACTATTCGCTTCAAGAAGCCTTCTGACAATTCCGCGTAAAGCATGGGGATTCAGCTGCTGTAATCGCTTACGCATTTCTTCATCTGTTACATAGACTTCTGTAATCTCATCATAAACCCAATTGTCTACTGCTTCTGCTGTCGCACTCCAACCAAAGGTATTGTCAACACGAGATTGAATCTCTCGCACACCTTCATAGCCGTGCTTAAGCATTCCTTCATACCACTTAGGGTTTAAGGTTTTTGTTCTAGTTTCAAAACGAATCATTTCTTCAAGACCGCGAATCTGTACTTTTGGCGTTGTTGTGTCTGCTACTAATACATTCGGTTTTTCTCCTCGAATGCTTTTCACAGCTGCCGTCACTCCACCTAAGTACTCGTAGTAGTGATCAATGTCAACAATGCCAACTTCTGAAGAATCTATGTTCTGGAAGCTCGTGTCAACACTCGAGAGCGCAGAACGATAAATAGCATCAGCTACTTCACCGCGAACTTGCTTGCCATAGGCAAATCCTTTGCGCTTAATAAAGGTATCGGCCAGCTCTCCTGCTTCTTCCCAAGCACTATTCTCAACCATCTGGTTGACGTTACCACCGTAACTTCCTGGTGCATTGGAAAATATTCTAGTAGCTGCACTTTCCAGAGGAATATTCATTTCTTCTGCCTGAGCTAAAGTATGTTTGCGAATATAATTCATATCTAATGATTCTTCTGCTAAAGCGGCTAACTTAACAGCTTCATCTAGCAATTCCATTTGTCCTTGGAAAATGTCACGGAAAATACCCGACACAGTCACTACTACATCTATTCGAGGTCTTCCCAATTCTTCAAGGGGTATTAATCTTAGTCGACTCATTCTTCCTAAGTCATCGGGAACAGGCTCAACGCCCATTAAGGCCATAGCTTGAGCAATGCCTTCACCATAAGTTTTGATATTATCAGTTCCCCACAAGACGACAGCTATTGATTCTGGATAAGTCTTACTGGCATCGTAAAGCTTTTGCAACATCATATCAGCTACTCGTCTACCTGCCCTAACTGCAACAGGTGTAGGGATAGCTTGAGGATCGAGAGCATGGCTGTTTTTGCCTGTCGGTAATGTTTTGGGATTACGCACAGGATCGCCGCCTGGACCCGGAATAGCATAATTACCTTCTAAGGCATGGCATAAACTAGGCATTTCTTGAGACAATACGATGTCTTTGAGAACACCTTGCAAATAGACAAAAGTTTTTGCCGCTGCTGTCACATTAAATTCCACAGATGATGCCGCATATTGACGAAGTTTTTCTTGCATAGTCTTAGCCGCAATCGTTTCAGACTTACTGCGTAAGAAGCGGAAAGTACCGCCTGTATCGCGCTCCATGAACTGTTCCATCATTTTTTCAACACCGATTTTTACGGTTTCGCGGACTAGTTCAAGATCCTTAATAGCCTGTTCATCGCCTGCTTCTGATGCTTTTTCTAAATCCTCTAATTTCTTACTCATAGCTTCCGCTGATAAAGCCGCTAGGGATTTTACATCGAATTCAGGACGATCATAATAACTGATAGCTGTTAAGTAGTCTGCTAAAGTTGCCACTTCTGGTGCTTGACCAAGAATATGTAAACCAGTAGGTATAAGTCTGTTTTCTAGATCTGTTAAATAAACGTATAGTTTTCCGATAAAATCTTGTCCTGGTTCTTCTGGTATCTGTACATCTTGATCAAGATTTAAGGCGATAACTTTTTCAACAATCGTTTCTAAGATTGATTGTCCACGAGCATTGTGACGATTTTCTCGCCACATACTAACTAAGTCTTTCAGATCACGCAGTTCTCGATAGAGTCCTGCATTTTCCGCTGGCGGCGTAAGATAAGAAATTAAGGTAGCGGCGCTACGACGTTTGGCAATCGTACCTTCTGAAGGGTTGTTTACACTATAGAGATAGAAGTTAGGAACAGGGCCTAAGAGTCGATCGGGCCAGCAAGCATCGGTCATACCCACTTGATGACCAGGCATAAATTCTAAGGCGCCGTGAGTTCCAAAGTGTAATAAAGCATCGGCACCATAAACTCGATCTAACCAACGATAAAAAGCGGCAAAACCATGGTGCGGTGAAGCATTTCTAGTAAAGAGCAGTTTGATCGGATCACTTTCATAACCAAAAGAAGGTTGTACTCCGATAAAGACGTTACCAAAGTGACGACCAAAGATGAGTAATTCAGCACCATCAGTATTCAGTTCACCTGGCGGATCGCCCCAGTTATGGGCTATTTCTTTCCAATAAGGATTTATTTTTTCGTACTCATCGATTTTAAGACGAGCGGCAACGTTTAAGTTTGCTGAAGGCAATAAGGAAGATTCGTCTTCGACAATTGCTTTGATCAGAGCTTCCCGACTTTCAGGAATTTCCACAGTATAGCCTTCTGTTTGTAATCTTTGAAGTAATAAGTAGAGAGATTCAAAGACATCTAAGTAAGCTGCTGTACCTACGTTTCCTTTGTCAGGTGGGAAACTGAAAAGCACTATGCCAACTTTTTTCTCGCTATTTTTTTTCTTGCGCAGTACCAACATGCGGCGCATTCTTTCTGTTAACAGTTCAATACGGTCTGCAATTGGAATAGCTTTTGAGGCGCCATGGATATGATAGCCACTATAGACAGTAGGCGCTACAAGGCCATCTAACTCTGGAATAGCCACGTTCAGAGCTACCTGTACAGGATTGAGGCCTGACATGTCCTCTTTCCACTCTTGAATAGTCTGAAACTCCAATGGAATAGCTGATAAGTAGGGAACGCCTAATTCTTTAAGTACTTTTACAGCACTTTCAGCATCATTAGAAGCAGGACCACCCACAAGGCTAAAGGATGAGAGGGTAATTACACCATCTACTTTTCCATAGTTACCCTTAGCCATAAAGAAGTTTTCAACAACACGTCGATAGTCTAAACCTTTGGCAATTCCTGCCATAACGCCGATTCCTTTGCTTTCAAGGGCTCGAATTACAGCATCGTAATGATCATGGTTATCTGCTAAAAGACTAGTGCGTAAGACAATAAGACCCACTCTTAAGTCTGACGGAGCTTTATCTTGATACCATGCCTCATATTCAGCTCTTGAAGTAAACCAACGGTCTCCATCAGGATGATAGATACCTTCTTCGGCATACTCTATAGGCGCATCAAAAGTAATAGCTTCATCAGGAGCAAAATACTGTTTAGATAACATCAGAAGCATGCTAGTTAAGTTTTTCGATGAACCATTAAGCCAGTACAAATAGCAAAGCATGTAAGTTCTTAAATCTTGCATTTTGCCAGGGATAAATTTAAGAACTTTGGGAACTGTTTTGATTAAAGTCATCATCTGATCTGTTTTCAGAGGTGGTCCCGATGACTTTTTAGCCGTTGGATTATCTTCGTCTTTGCTACGCTTAAATCTTTTGAGCAGTTTTACATATTCACTAGATTGATCACTGCCCATCTTGAAACCACCCATACGAGTAAGCTTCATCAATTCGGGCATAGCATTTAATATAACAACGGTCGGTACGCTCTTGCCATCTTCACGGACAATTGAAGCAATTGTTCTAGCTACATCGTCAACGAAAACGTGCGCTATATAGAGCAAATCGGCCTTTATTACAGCTTCTCGAAATGCTTCTACTTTATCGGCTTCTTTTAACTCGTGAACACAAAAGGCTTCTATTTCAATCGATATAGGTTGGTCGCTTTTATTGATACTCTCTACTGCTCTAGTAAAAGCAGTAGACATCTGCCGTTCTAGATAGATATGGACAAAGCGCATAATCCGATTTGACACTTGCTCTCCCCCTCTATTTTCTGAGAGCGTGAACACCGCTCTTTACGGTTTCTGCTAATGCCTCAGCCGACATTTTCGGCAAATAATAATATTGACCTCTTGCAGCATCAGCAATTTTTTGAGCAAAACCAGTGGATGTAAAGCGATTAGATGAATCAATGACCAACATGGAGAAGCCGTTATCTGCCACCATTCTAGAAAGGGCTAGAACTTCTTCATTAAGTTGTTCACGATTCATCTTTTTTCCTTCTTGCAAATTCAGTGGTATATTACCACGACCATCGGTCAGCAAGGTGATAATAACTTGCCCTACATCGCCTCCTATGGCTTTGACTCCCAGTTCGAGGGCTTGGGCAATCGCACTAGCTAGCGGGGAAGCACCTCCTACAGGAACTTGATCGAATCTTTTCTTCGCAAGCTCTACACTGCGTGTGGGAGGTACAATTACGTCTGCTTCCTGACCACGGAATATGACCATTGCCACTTTATCTCGGTTTACATAGGCTTCATTAAGTAAGGTTGCCACAGCCCCTTTCGCACTGCGAATGCGATTGAAGGCCATACTGCCACTTGCATCAACGACAAAAACAATCAAAGCTCCCGATTTACGAACAAATTGTTTTGTTCTAAGGTCGCTTTCGGTCACAATTACTTGTCGATCACCGTATTTACCAGACTGTCTTCTCTGGGCCTGAAAAGGTGCAGCAGCACGCAAGGTCGCATCAACGGCTACTTTTGTTGGCTTGCCTGGTGGCGGCAATAGAGCTCGTGTGTAACGGCCTCGTTCTAAACTTTTTTGTTTTCCATGAGCTCCGCCTCTTGCTTGCTTTTGCACTTTGTTCTGCAAAGCTAGAAGCTCATCATCAACAGGCACTTCTTCACTATCAAAGAAGAATTCCTCTGGTAACATCATGGTTTCTTCATTGTTTTGTGGTGAATCTGGTGGCGTCTCATCTTGTTGATTCTCTTCGGGCTCTGGTGGTGGTGGTGGCGGTGGAGGAGGTGGTGGTTCCATTTCTTCATTCTCTGGCAGATCAATAAGCTGGCGAGGTTTTATAACTAGTTCTAGTGCTATGGCTAAGTCTATAGGCTCTACTGTTTTTCTTCCTTGTAAAGCGGCATGGGCTTTAGCAAGGCGCACCGCGAAGAGGTCAGCACGGTGACCTGGCACCTGCCTTTTTAAGGCTTGACCGACTAAATAGAGCGTTTGTTCCTCCGTAATTTTTACGTCACTGAGTAACTTTCTTGCCTTCTCTATGTTTTTTAAAACCTCTTCTTGATCTTCTCGATAAAGTTCTACAAAAGCTTCTTGATCTTCATGAAACAATTCTTGTCTTCTTAAGATCTCTATTCTTTTTTCCAGATCTAAAATTGCTACGCTACTGACATGAATAGCAAATCGATCAGCAAGGTGAGCTCTTAAAGGGCCTTCTTCTGGATCGTATGTTCCCACCAAGATGAAATCCGAAGGATATTGTACTGATATGCCTTCTCTCTCTAAACGAGTAACACCAGACATTACGTCGAATAAAGAATTGACAAGGCTATCGTCAAGAAGATTAAGTTGGTCAATATAAAGGACGCCTCGGTTAGCTTCCCCAAGTAACCCTGGTTGCCAAGAGCGCCCTCCTGCTCCTAGGGCTTTTTCTACATCGATAGCACCAAGTAATCTATCCTCTGTTGTCCCTAGAGGCAACTCCATAAAAGGAGCCTTCATTCTACGAACAGGTAAATTATCTTCGTCTGCGAAATTTTGCCGACAGTCGCTACACCAGCAACGAGATTGCTCAGGATCACAATGGCAAAGACAGCCTTCTAACTGTTCAATGGCAGGTAACAAGTATTGAAGACCTCGTGCTAAGACAGTCTTGCCAGTGCCACGTCTACCTGCTATAGAAAGTCCTTTCAGTGCAGGATCAACGGCAACGAGCATCAATGCTAGTTTGGCTACCTCTTGACCTGTTACTGCCGCAAATGGCAAGCTTTGCGCTCTCATGCTCCCGCCTTCTCAACTCCAAATATTTCTGTTACCTTTTCTTGAACCCGTCGGCCATTGTCCATTGTTGCCAGAGGATCTTTCCGCAAACGATGTCGTAAACCCATTACAGCAATTCGGCATACATCTTCATCGGATACTTCTGTTCTACCTTCAAAAGCAGAAAGTGCTTTAGCCGCTCTCGATAGAACTAATTCACCTCGGTGACCGTCAATTTCCAAGTCAATACATAGTTGCGCAATCTTTTCAAGAAGCTCATCGCTGATAAATACATCAGCAAGCATTTCTTGAGCATGTACTATCTTATTTTGCAACTCTTTTTGTGGAACTTTATAATTTTCATTGAAAATGTCAGGGTCTTGATCGAATTCACTACGACTTCTAATGATGGCTACCCGCTTGGAAGCATCTCTAAGTGTGCGAATTTGGGCATGTAATCCAAAGCGATCAAGTAATTGCGGCCTTAATTCACCTTCTTCAGGGTTACCTGATCCTACTAAAACAAAGCGAGCAGGATGGCGTACACTAATTCCTTCCCGTTCCACTACGTTTACACCAGAAGCAGCGCAGTCAAGAAGGACATCAACAAGGTGATCGTCAAGCAAGTTAACTTCATCAACGTAAAGAAAACCACGGTTAGCTTGAGCTAACAAGCCAGGTTCGAAAGCTTTGACACCTTCTGACAAGGCTTTTTGTATATCAATAGTCCCACAAACACGATCTTCTGTCGCTCCTAGTGGTAGGTCAATTACTTTTGTTTCACGATAAATTGAAGGTAGTTCGCCCACTTCAGCATAACGTTCCCTACAACTAGCGCACATTTCATTTTTTCTTTCTGGATGACAGCCGAAAGGGCAATCTGATACCGTAGGAACTTCTGGCAACAGCTCGGCCAGTGCTCGAACTGTTGTTGACTTCCCTGTACCACGATCGCCCATAATCATGACTCCACCTATGCGAGGATCAATTACATTTAGAATCAAAGCCAATTTCATCTCTTCTTGCCCAATAATGGCGGTAAAGGGATAGGTTGGCGATTTCATCGCTTTTGATTGCTGCCTGTTGCGTTGTTCGTTGGCCGCTAGTATCATTGCGTTTTTTCCTCCCCTTAGCGATAACCATTGCGCCAAAGCACTACTTTTCAAAATGTGCTTTGGCTGCATAAATCACTTCCAGTGTGATCTCTTTATGTCCTTTTTCTCTAGCATATGTTTCCGTATTACGCTGTACTTTTCCTCTAACAAAAAAGGGTATTTGCTTTAGTGTATTCAAAGCGTCTGGCGTCCATTTAATCTCTTCTGAAGCACCAGCGGATAACTCTTTCTTCTCAGTGCTAGCTGCTACTTCTGCTATTGCTATTTGCACTTCTTCTTCTTGTGAATCTTCACCAAACATATTAACCAAGTGTTCTTCTAAGCCGAGCTTAATAGTACCGTTAATATTGTCAAGAATTCGTGTTATTCCACTATAGCCGAGTATGGGGGAAGCATGTAGTGGAAAGTTGAGAATATGGGCAGGACTGCTAATTACAACACAAGGAAAATCGTGTCGTGCTGAGCTGTGCCTTTCCATTTGAGTTCCAAAAACAATATCAGGTTGTGTCTCTTTTATTTTGTTGCTTATCTTCTGGAAATCGTCACATACAAAAACTTCTTTTGCTTGACCTTGAAGTTCTTGCTTGAATGAGCTTTCCATTGCTTTCATGTATGTTCCAGCCCACTCAACTTGTATACCAATTTCGCGTAGCAGGTAGGTCACACCAACTGCATGGCTGTAATCTCCAAAAACAACGGCTCTTTTTCCATAAAGAGAGGAAAGAGCATCTACAGAATTGACACAACGTGAGATGAGAGATGCTGGACTGAGATTACGGCGAATATAAGCATGTACATCAATGCCAGCTTTTTCGCCTATTTCTTCTAGGAAACGACCTGTTTGTCGAATGCCTAAAGGCGTTATGGATAGATAGTCCATCCCAAAGCGTTCCTTTAGATAGTCGCATACACTTTTTCCGTATTCTTGATATAAAGAAATATTCAAGTGTGCTTTCGTTATATTCCGCAGAGCTTCTACAGATGCGCCATAAGGAACTACTAAATTAATCTCAATTCCAAGGTCCTGTAACGTTTTTTTGATCTCTTCTAAGTCGTGAATTTGATGAAAGCCTAGATAAGATGGACCAATTATATTAACAGAAAAGCGCTCACTTTTGCTTTGCTCTTCTGCAAAAGTAGCAACCATTTGTGTCAAAAATTGATCCATTGCATAATGTTCTAAATCGCGAAAAGCGTTTACTTTGGGAACTATGAGAGTAGCATTAGTTCGAGCTTGTAATGTATGGGCAACAGCATCTAAATCTTCTTGTAGCAGTGTTGATGAGCAGGTCGGAGTAATGACGATAACATCCGGTTTTTGCTCTTCATCGACTCTCAATACTGTTTCAACAAGCCTTGCTCTTGAGCCTTTAGCCATTTCTCTTCGTCCAATGGCCGATAAAGTAAAGGGCGGCAGTTCATGAAATCTTTCCAGCATGGAAAACATAACATTGATATAACTGTCTCCCTGGGGACCATGAATTACCGTATGTATCTTTTTCATACTCCCCGTTACACGGGCAATTCCAGATAAAGCTGTACCTTCATACATCCAGTAGGCTAACTTCAATACCATTCACCCCTGGGGTTACATATAATTTCGTTGTTAATTCCATCCATGCTCTTGTAAAGCCTGCCATTTTCTAAGTGGCTTAGTAAACATTTTTATTAAGTCAATGGCATTCACAAAGCCGTGAATCTGTGCAAATGTAAACTCAATAGACCAAGCTGTTCTATAGCCCATTGCTTCAAGAGGGTTGCAAAGGGCCAATCCAGTTACAATTAAGTCAGGCTTGTAAGCCTGAATCCGCTTCAATTGAAGATGAAAATCAGGGCCCTCAATAATAGGAACTTGCTTTGCTAAAAGTGTTTCCAGCTCCGCTTTCATATCTTTGCTATGAACATAGGGTGTTCCCAGTTCAACAATCTCTACCCCACAAGCAGTTAAGAAACGTGCTAAAGGAAGTTCAAGAAGGTTATCACCAAGAAACATAATCTTTTTACCACGCAGCATCTGTAGTTGCGGTTCTAGCTCCTGCCAGGTTTGCTTTTCTCGCTCTTCTACTCTACTAGCATCGATTTGGAAATGCTGACAAATATCTTTTAGAAATTGTGCAGTTCCGTCAGGACCTATAGGAAACAAAGTAGTTAGTACTGTAGCGCCTCGTTCACGACGAATAGTAGCTAGTGTATCGTTTAGATAAGGTTGCAATGGTGCAACTACAGTTCGCTCGTTAATTACAGGCATTTTGGCAAGATCGCCTTCTGGAAAAACATCTACCTTGTCTAAGCCTAGCTTTTTCAGCTCCCATTGCAACTGTTGCGCTGTTCCATCTGTAACAGCTCCGACCAGTACAAGGTTAGATACCTTTGGCTTTTCTACAGGTTTTTCTTCTTCTTTGTTAAAGAAAAACCACTTGCTTTTACGCTCTTCACTTTGCTCTTTCTCTTCCTCTTCTACAGTAGGACAGAAAGGAAGTAACGCTTTTAGAACTTTATCTTCTCCCTGCGTAAAGATGCCATCAATCCCAGAAGCAGAAGTAAGTAAAACAGGGAAGTTTAACTTTTTAGAAATTTCTTTGCAAGAAACTTCTAAATCCATTTTTAAAATATCAACACTGCATGTGGTCATCACAAAGATTACTTTTGGATTCCATTCTGCTACTACTTCATCGATGACAGAACTCAACTCACCAGTCATAGAAGGTGCAACGAGATCAGACTCTTCAAGCACTGCAAAGCCAAAGCGAGAATGAGCATAGACCATGACGTCTAAAGCTGTCTGAATGAAATGTGCACAAGTGTGAGTTCCCACGATGAGAAAAAACGAATCTTTCATCTTCCGATGCAACCATGCAACGCTGGCGATTGGGCAAAACGTGTTCAGACAGCCGTTTTCACGCTGAATTCCGTCCATGGCCTGTATCCTCCCCTCGGAATATTTCAAACATCTCCCTAGTTCCAATAACGTTTGGAATTACGCCGGGAGGATCATTGAGAAGATACTTGGCCATTTTTAGAAACTCTGCTGTAAGTTCTTGCACTGGTTCTCCCATTTCTTCTAGTTCAAAGAGCGTATAGCCTTTGACTCTAGATTGCCGAACATCTTCTGCTCTTGGGACAACACCTATTAAAGGCGCACCTGTCTGTTCACAAAAAGTCTGTAATAAGTCTTTTTGGTCACAACGATTGCCAATCAGACCAGCCAGCTTTACTTTGTAGCCTGACATGTTTTTTTCTACAACACTATCGCATATACGATTGGCCGCAAAAAGAGCGTCAAAGTCATTAGACGATACGACACAAGCTAAATCAGCGTATTGTAGAGGTGCAGCAAAACCACCGCATACAACGTCACCAAGAACATCAAAAAAGATTACATCATAATTCTTCAACAAGTTAAGGTTTTCTAAGAGCTTAACTGTTTCTCCAACTACGTAACCACCACAGCCGCTACCAGCAGGTGGGCCACCTGTTTCAACGACATGAACACCGGCATAGCCAGGAAACACGAGGTCTTCTGGTTCAATAGATTCATAATGGTAGTTATGTTTGTCTAGAATCTCTACAACTGTAGGAATCATGCGACCAGCAATAGTAAAAGTAGAGTCACTTTTGGGGTCACAACCAATTTGAAGAACTTTTTTACCCAACCTGGCCATAGCTACAGCCAGGTTGGATGTTGTTGTTGATTTTCCGACGCCGCCTTTTCCATAATTGGCGATGATCATATTTTAATCATGCCTCTCATATTAGGATTGTTTTTGTCGTCATCATTTTCTTTGTATTCTGGTAAGTCACGAGGAGCACCGCAAGCAGAAATCTCTTCTTTGTAATCAGGTAAATCTCGAGGAGCTCCACATGCTGATACACCTTTGAAGTCCACGTCTGCTTCTACTTCCTGACGATTTGCACGTAATACTTTGATTTCTTCTTTTGTAAGAACTTTTGATTTATCGAAACCAAGATCAACGTCAGCAGATAAGCCTTTGCGCTTAACACGACCTAAATCATAAAAACGTTTGTTAGCCGTCATTTTGATGAAAGCTTTCAAGCAACCCATCATGTATTTACGCTTATAGGGATCTTTAATAAAGGGGTAGTCAAGAAAACTTTTGCGCATATAGAAACGAGCATAACTGCGCAATACACCTTTGAGAACTTCTTCCCGATCCATTTCATCAGGTTGCATGATCGGTGTTACGAAGTTGTACTTAGAGTAATCTCTAACTTCAACTTTTTCACCAAGTTCTTCGAACATCTCTGAGAAGGGCCAAGGTGTATACATGTTCCAGTTCACCATATCAGGGTCCCAATGTAAAGCCAGCTTAAAGGTTTCTTCAATTGTTTGTGGAGTTTCATTTTCTAAGCCCATGATAAACTGTGCTTCAGCAACCATGCCATTAGCTTTTAGCATATCAATTGCTCGTTTGTTTTCTTCCATCGTTGTCTCTTTACGGAAGAGGTTTAGATTCATTTGAGTAGCTGCTTCAGTTCCTAAGGAGACGTGAAGTAGACCAGCTTTACGATAGAAAGGCAATAAATGAGCGTCACGCAAGATGTCTGTTACTCGAGTATTAATACCCCAGTTTACATTAAGCTTGCGATCGATCATTTCTTGACACATAGCAACGAACTTATCACGGTTAATAGTTGGCTCTTCATCAGCTAATATAAAGAATCCGATCTTATGTTCTTTAACTAGAATCTCAATTTCGTCAACAAATTTCTTCGGATCTCTTACACGGTATGTTCTCCAGAATTTCCATTGAGAACAGAATCGGCAAGTAAAAGGACATCCCCGTGCAAAGTTAGGTACAGCGACACGTGTGTTAAGAGGAATGTAAATATACTTGTCCCAATCAAGGATACTCCAGTCAGGTGTTAAGGTGTCAAGATCTTTAATAGGAGGATGTGCTGGTGTTGCTACTAACTGGCCATTTTCTAAATAGGCAATCCCTTGCACATTTTTACGATCTTTCATCTCATTGCCTGCGGCAATCGTATCCATAAGATTGACAATAATTTCTTCGCCTTCACCACGAACGATGTAATCAATCCAAGGAGCTTCGCTTAGTACCTGGGAATACATAAAGGTGGGGTGAATACCACCTAGAATAGTTTTGGTATTAGGGTTAATTTCCTTGACAACTTTCAAGGTATCTTGAGCTTTATAAATCATCGGTGTAATGGCACTAGCTAGCACCACATCCGGTTGATTTCGACGTATAATTTCACCCAAGACATCATCGGGGAGATCTTCGCACATGGCATCAATAAACTTTATGTTTGCATAGCCAGCTTTTTTAAGAGCACCACCGATATAAGGGGCCCAGCTGGGCGGCCAGTTACCGGCAATCTCTGCACCACCACAATGATAGTTCGGTTGAATAAGTAGAATGCGCATGCACAGCCTCCTAGTCTTTTGTCGGATAAATCTCCAGTAAGACGGCGTTGTAGATAATGTTGGAGACCAATTTTTTTCTTGTAACTCGATATCCAAGGTTGTTTAAGATTTTTTCAATTTCACTAATAGGATGTAAGTAGGCATTGGTAGTTTTGGAACTTCCGGAGAATTTTTCTCCAATCACTTTTAGAAAACGAAACCAAGATGTTGAAGGGGCAAAGGATATGTAGGCTCTTTCTCTCACTCGGCCAAGCACGTGTGCCAACAACTCTGGCATATCTTCTATAGAATAGTGTATTAACACATCCATAGAGACTAGTATATCATAGTTGCCATTTTCGGACATAAGATCACAAACTTCAAAAGTTGTGTTTTTCTGCCCTCTTTCTTGGGCCATTGCAATCATTTTGGTAGAAATGTCGATCCCTTTAACTAAGGCACCTTGATGCGCAAAATGGTCCGATAAAAAACCGGCACCACAACCAGCGTCTAAAAGAGTCTTGCCTTCTAAAGGATCGATCCATTCCATAAGGCAATCGTGGATTTCTTGTCTTCCCTCGATCAGTTTGCGTTGTGCAAAATTATTGCCTTTTCCAGTACTGATGGCTGCCCAGCGGCTGAAGGCTTCTCCATCAAAATATTCCTTAATCCGTCTTGACTGCTGGCCATAAGGCTCGAATTCTTTTGCCACGGAATTCACCTCCAATAACCCTCTCTTTTGCCTGCCCATTATGGAAATGGAGGAAAAAATGATGGATTTATTTGCTGAGCATAACCATATATAACAGACTTCGGTTCTTATTCACATTTTTCTGTCCTTTACTTAGACAAATTTTCATAAAAAGTGCCTAAGAGCTTAAAAACCCCTGCGCCCCTTAGGGCGCAGGGGTGAAAGTTGGTGAGGTTTACACCATTGCGAGGGTCCACATACAAAGCACAGTCATCTTGAAGAACAAGAATGTACCGATTGCTTTACCTTCTTTCAAGCTAAGAGCACGGTTGTAAACTTTGCCAGCAAAGCCTACGCCAAGCTTCTCGTGAGCCCACTTGAGAACCATAGCACCTTCGTCGCGAGATCCGCGATACTGGAAGAGCATGGAGAAAGTGAAGGCCCAGATGAAGTGTGCACCTAAGAGGGCTTGAATCATGTGACCATCGTAGTAACGGAACATACGTACTGTCTGAGAAATGATGTAACTGAAGTAACCTTCATTGCTCAGTGCAGATACGGAGTGGAGAGCGTAGCTAGTTGGGTCAGCTTGGTAGGCCGCCAGAACGTTTCTGTAAACATCACTGGAAGTTGCTACGAAGGAGCCCATCCATGCACCATCGATGTAGAACCAAGCTGGTGCAATGATCTGGAGTGAGAAGAAGATAGCCAGATAGAACTGGTCAACTAAGGAGATGGAGCAAGTACCGCCGTAAGCAGGACCTAAGCAAGGGAATTCAGCGTCACGCTTAGCCTTCATGCCAACTTTTTGTGTCCAAGGAGACACTTTGCTGAAGAAGGCCATACGCCACAATGGAACCATTGTGAAGTGAAGACCACCAGCGATGGCGTGGGCAGCGATGAAGTCACTGACGTTACCTTGAGAACCAAAGATAGCATCATGAAGTGGTGTACCATAGCTGATGTAATCCATGTTCGCAAACATACCAATGGTAGAGCTAGCGTGGATATCAGCAATAGTATTGTGCGTTGCAATACCGTAAGACACAAGGATGGGCAAGAAGGCACCGAACATGATGAGAGCCATGAATTTCTTCTGGAACTCATGATCGAAGCACCACTGGTACATCTTGTAGCCTTTTAATTGCTCTGCCAATTCAGGATCATTAGTTGCTCTGAAGAGGTAATGTGCAGCGTGGAATGTACCACCACAGAGGAACATTACACCAATGACCAAGTGACCTAGGATAACTTGCTTAATCAAGTAACCAGGGTTACCTGTAGAAAGCTCACGAATTGTTTCAGAAGCGTACTCAGACATTGCGTACTGCTGCATGAAACCGAATCCGAGAACTGGGTCATCCCAAATGATCATTGCAAAGACAACAGTTGCGAAGTGGAAAGCAAGAACTTGTAAGCTTACGCCTAGAACAGCTTCCCAATCACGATCAAAGTGTTTGAAGTAGCCTTTGTCAAAGCCAGCAAAATGGTGGAAGATACCACCGAGGAAGAATGCGGCACCTATGGCAATATGGTTAGCTGCCATTTTGGCTGCCGTTATATCCCCGAACATATTAAAGTCTAGACCCGTGGGACCCATAACTGTTCCATCGACGTCACGTAAGGAACCGCCAATGAAGGCCAGCTGAATACCCCACAGAGTAGCGATCAGGGCAATGAAGTGGAACTGCGCAACAAGTGATTTACCAAGAGTGACTTTCTCGAAAGGCTCTCTGTCAAACTTATAGAAGTGACCAATGGCCCAGAGAATTACAGCCGCTAAAAGGTGCATACGAGCAACAAATAGAGCGTCACCGCTAAGTGGGGAAGCATCCATACCTAATTGATAAAGCCGAGCATAAAAGAATGTGGATGGTGCCCACAGTACCTCACTGTTATCCCAGCTAAGATGATGAACTAAGAAAAATGATACGAAACCCGCTACAATACCCAGGTGGTTCGTATGCGCACGCATAACGTCAGAACGAGAGCTGGGTACTTTGTCTTTGAACCAGTCAAAGACCTGGACTTTAAAGTCCGAACTAGCAGTTGACATAGAATAACCTCCTTTACCCAAGTATGAAGTTTTCAATGTTCTGCGCCCCAACAGAAAGATAAGTGCCAATAAATTAAAGTATAAAAAAATATGTCCATGCACTTAGGGGGCAAGGAAACTAGGAAACCCTCTTTTCACCTCCCGTCTTTACACATTACTGTGTTTTTGCACCCCGACAGCTTCTTGCTCACATAATAAAGTTTGAGGTAGCTCGATGCTGTCACAGAAATTAAAAATGTTTAAGGTTATACGCCGCGACCATCATAGCAATAATAAAAAAGCTATTAGCCGTTGCGTTATACCAGGGCGCCATTGCTTTGGGGTCTTTTTTCAGCTTGGGCTGAAAAGGAATCTGCGCTAACCATAAAAGTACTAATATGGTTGCTCCTATGTATTGACCATGATAGGCCACAAAAGCTGCCGCGAGAAGCTGTGACAGGGCCATCATAGCTAGTAGCACTTTCAATCCGCCTTCTACACCATACATGACAACAATTGACTTAAGGCCGCTTTTTATATCGCCTTCAACACTTTTGAAGTCATTGAGCGTCATCATGCCATGAGAACCAATCGCGTATATGAGAGCAAGAATTAGTTGGTTTGTAGAAAAGCTATCAAATAAGTATAATGCCGCTACCCAAGGTAGACTTACATAAGTTAGGGCACATGCGCTATTTCCCCACCAACCATTTTTCTTAAGTCTCAGTGGTGGGGCACTGTATATATAAGCTACAAAGAGACCTATGGCAACGAGGTAAAAAATCTCTTTCGGAAAAAACAAGAAAGAAAGTATTAGCGATGCTGTACCAAGTACAAACACATTGACTAAAGCCAACTCTTTAAACCTAGGCTCTCTGGCACAAGGTCGATGAGGTTCATTAATTGCATCTACATCAGCATCGTAGTAATCGTTAATTGATTGACCCATACCAAGAACTAAGGGACCGATTAAAAACATTAGTGCAAAAGACCACAGCATAGTGCTTATACTTAAATCGGCTTGAGCGGCACCAACAGTCCCTACCGCAACAGCCCAGACTGGACCAACCCAAGTAAGAGGCTTGGTCAATTGCAAACGAATTTCCCATAAGGAATAGGTGGGATAATCTTTTGCTTGAGCATACTTTGCTGAATCACTTTGTTCTTTTAATTCAACACTCATATCGGCACTCCCATTCCATCATATACTGATAGGAACGAACACCGCATCCGTAAAAGCGATGACTAGTTCAATATATCTATGACCATTCTTGTTTGAAGTTTATTGCATACATTGTCCTTTTAGAACACCTGTCCAACAGAGTTACCACTACAATGCAAGTACTATTTCACTTCAAAGTAACAAAAATCGTCTCCACAGGCTGAGCATTTTGTTTCTGCAACTTTGATATTCCGTTCTATCAAGGTTTGAAACAACTTTTCAAAAGTTCCCGTGTAAAAAGTACAAATAGGTTGTTCTGAGCGAAGCCCTTTCGCATTTATCGAGTTCACAATCTGTAGGTAAGCCTTGTCCTTTTTTACTTCGTAGGTAAAGTTTCCACTTCCTACAAAAGTCCAAGCATTTTGACTAATTGCTTTTAAGAACAACTTCATACCTGTTGACCTTGGTACTATTCCAAAAAGCCATTGAGCAACTTTGGGAATGCGATTTTCAAGTAAATATGTAGCAGTGTACTGCCCTGACTTCTTCAGTATTCTTGTAGTTTCTTCAAAGCCATAAAGTTCTATCAAGGCGTGCACTAGTTGGTTAAACTCTTCTTCATGAACCATTTCCGTCGGTAACTGTTCTATGTACTTTTCTAAACCTGCTTTATGTAACAGTCTTTTGACTTCTTCTTCCCTATGCTTTTCACGGTGTACTCGTATTGTTTGAATAATTGAGTTAGGTCCGATTTTTGATTTTTTCATAATATTGCGTCAATCACCCTCGACATTTGAGGTTGAGCCGTCACTTCCATTTGGTTGAATTATACAAGATAAGCCATGCTTAATCAACCTGTTATGTAATCAAAGCTGATAAAAAAGTTAAACTAAATGTCTTTTTTATTAATTCATTCTCCAAATCAGGTATGTCAAAAGAGCTTCATAGCCTGTTCTAAAGAAATACGGAACTAATAATATAGCGGCCCACTTGGAGAATCGGTAAAAGTGATAGATAGTAAATCCTATGACAACAATTAAAACCATAATCTCAACAGTGGCCCAGAAGGGCGATTGTAATCCAAAGAAAATCCAGGACCACATAACATTTAGGAGCAACTGAAGACCGAATAAGCTTAGTGCAAAGCGGACATCTTTTCTTTCACTTTGCCTCCAAACAAGGAACAGCGAAAGACTCATCATTAAATACAAGGCAATCCAAACAGGTTCAAAGGTGTGCGCAGCAGGGTTGAACCAGGGCTTATTCAAGTTGTGATACCAAACAAAGGAAGAGAGCGTATACTTTGCTCCCAGCCAGCTAGCACCTAGACAAATCAATGTCGCAACTATAAATTTCAATAGATCTTTCACTACAGCCATTTCAGACCCCCATGACATCGCTAACGCGTAGTTTTGTGCTACATTAAGTCGTGCAACTAGAGCCAGGATATGTGAGTCTATACCGTGAAAAAAACACGGGCACGTTAGCTGCTTACATCTAAGGCATAGCGATTACTCTAACCAACGTATGATCCTTTTGGTTCTTCCTCGCTTTTTATCCTGATGATAAAGAAAGCGTAAAAGCCCATACAACCCTAGTATAAGGCCAACTAAACCAAGAAAAGCAAAGAAGAGGCTATCTGATTCACCTTGCATCCATCTACCAAAATAAGATTTAAGCAAATCAAATGAAAAAGCAGCAAGGAGGGTATAGAACAAAAGGAACAGGAAATTTCTCCAATACAATAGAAACTCCAACACTTTCCTCATAATTCTAACCCTCCCTGATTATTGCTTCATTGCAACTAATAATACTACAACAAAAGAAACTATTGTTCTTCTTCAACGTCCTCTTCGCTATCTGTTGCGTCAGACTTTGGTTCTTCTACAAATTGACCAGGTAGCACTAGATCTTCAGGCAATTGACCGTTTTCTAGCTCTACTTCAAAAGTGCGCAAATAGGAAACAACATTGCGAATATCTTGAGAATCAGGATATCCTGGCATAGTTGTACCAGGACGACCTTTAACAATAGATTGCAAGATAAATTCATCGCTTGCTGATGCTAAGAATGCAGGATCTGTCAGAGAAGGACCTAAGATACCCTCTCCTTGCGGACCGTGGCAGGCCATACAGAGCATATTGTAGTATTCTTTACCTTTCAGGGGATCTCCTGCAATTTTATCATCATTATATTCCATAGCTGTTACTTGAGGAGCCCATGCACGAATGTACTCTACCAAATATTCTACTTGTCTGTCCGTAATAACTTCAGGTCCATAGCCTGGCATATCGTGAACAGGTCTGCCTAAACGAATGGTTTTATGCCAATATTCATCATCAGCAACCTCTAAAAAGGCTTCGTTGTTCAATGTAGCTGTTCGTAAGCCTTCAATACCGCGACCTTCAGCACCATGACACTCATAACAATAAGTGGCATAAATCTGAGAGCCTTGGAACATTTGCCCCTTTGCTTGCAAGGTCGGTGCTATTAACAACCCTAGCAAGAGGAGGGCCGAAGAAGCAAACATAATAACTTTACGGTTGTCCAACTTAAATCCTCCTTGTTTTTCCATCACTGCCAACAGTACTTTTTTCTAGTTAACCAAACGAAACTGTTGCACCAACGTAGGTCAAAATCGCCATAAGGATGACCATACCGGTAAAGACAGAGACAGCAAAAACTCTTTTCTTGGGATGACGATGAGGATTTCTTTCTAAGAAAGGCACAACAACGAGCAGACCTAGTACTACACCAGGTAATAAAACGCCCATAAGTTTATTTGGTACCATTTCAAGAATTGCATATCCCCATAAGATATACCATTCTGGCTTTAAGTTCATTGGTGTTACGAGAGGATCAGCTGGTGTGTGCATTAATTTTGGGAATGCACCAGAAATGACCAGCAGAAAGCCTATAAAAACCATCGTTACGGCCGCTTCGGTCGTAAGGTGTGTGGGCATAAAAGGTATCGTAAACTTTTTGCGCTTCTCCATTTTCTTCCCCCCTTACATTGGATCGGAGATGCCTTGAACCCGAATCATAACAAAGTGAGCTACCAGGAAGGCAATTGTTATCGCTGGAAGTACCAATACATGCAATACATAGAAGCGGCTGAGCATTTCTGGTGATACAGTAATGCCGCCTTGCATCATGATTTTAGCCATTTCACCTACTACAGGCAACGATCCGGCCGTTTCTACACCAATAACAGCACCCCAGTATGAAAGTTGCTCATAAGGGAGTATGTAGCCTGTGAAGGCCATTACAATTGTCAATATAAACAAGAAAGAGCCAGCAACCCAGTTCATTTCACGAGGCTTTTTGAAGCTTCCTGTGTAGTAAACACGGAGCATATGCAAGAAGCAGAAGATAACCATAAAGTTAGCGGCCCAGTGATGAATAGAGCGCATCATAGAACCAAAGCGAACTTCATTAGTAATCATCTGAACACTAGCGTAAGCTGCTTCAGGGGTTGGCTTATAGTACATGGCCAAGAAAACACCCGTAACGACTTGTACAATAAAGGCGATGAGCGTTAATCCGCCCAAACAGTAAAAGACGTTCAGTGTATGTGAGGGAACGGGATGTTCCGCTACATCTTTCGCTACTTTGCCAATGCCAGGCAAGCGTTCCTCAATCCACTTCATCCTTACGCCATCCTTTCTTCAACGATGATGTCGCCGTTTTCTTCAATGGTAACGGCCAATTGTTTTAGAGGCGTAGGCGGTGGACCACCTGTGTTGTTCCCTAGAGGGTCAAAATAACCACCATGACAAGGACAGACTAGTTGCTTGCCATCCAAATTACCCTCTGGTACTTCTACAGTACAACCCAGATGAGTGCACTTCAAATAGAAAGATTGGATATCTCCTGTATCTGTCTTTATAACCATAGCAGGCGCTTGGTTGTAACCAAAGGGAATATAATCCCAGGCCTTCAGATCGTTAATGTTACCAACCTTTTTAGGCGCTGGAGGTTGTAGAAATGAATCCGGAGGGTAGATATAGGCTCCTACGGCCGCCAAAGGAGCCGCCAGGGCCGCCATTGTTGGTACAGCAACTAAGCCACCT
The DNA here is from genome assembly GCF_008933955.1 of Heliorestis acidaminivorans. Lineage (GTDB taxonomy): Bacteria > Bacillota > Desulfitobacteriia > Heliobacteriales > Heliobacteriaceae > Heliorestis > Heliorestis acidaminivorans. The sequence continues at coordinate 221,642 of NZ_WBXO01000004.1, read as the reverse complement.
AAGAACTTCCTCCTAGATACATTGTTATCCATTAGTCTTTGACCTCCTTATAACCAGTACCATCAAAAACAGCAACTCGGAAAGTGTATAGAGCTAGTCCGAAGTTAATGAACAAAAAGCCCATGTAGATCGTAGCTCCATCATAGTCACCGATCATGAAACTCCGGAACATTAGCCCCAATAGTACCAGGGCTATGACAGAAAGAATGATCATATTGATCGTACCTGCCTTAGAATCTGGTGTTTTCATGATGCCCCCCCTTTTTGAATAGTGAAATTTGTTACTGAAATGGTTCAGCAACTTGATTCATTAAAATTGGTGATGATATGCGTAAGAGATAAATAATTCCCGCGTTGGTATAATAACACGTTATTTATTTCATGTATAGACCATTAACAAAAGTGCTTCATGGCATGTTGTATATTTTAGGCCTTTAGCGGTTGTATTTCATCGCCTAGTGATTTTTAAGGATTATATTTCCACTTTTCTCAGAGCACAAAAAAGAGCCCCCGTAGGGGCGTCTTTGCCTATACTAACATGCTGCTATGTACTTCCTCGCTACAATTGAGAGGAAGGCAAGCTATTTCAAGGATGCTAAGAAGTCAGCTAACTGTTGCTTCTCTTCATCATTCAACATTGGAGCTGGTGGCATTGAAGCATCCAGACCCATACCTGAAGGATCTACAAGGATTTGAACAAGCTCTTCAGAGTTGAACTTAGCACCGATATCACCTAAGTTAGGACCAATCTCAACAAGACCTTCGTCACCTAACTTATGACAAGCGATACAGGCCGCTCTACCCATGTAAAGTGCTTTACCTTTCTCTAGGTCAGCAGCAGAGATTTGTGTAGCACCTTCTTCAGATGCTTCTTCTTCAACTGCCTCATCTTCAGCAGTCTCTTCTGCAGCTTCATCCTCTACTGGCACCTCAATTACTTCTTCATCTTCTTGAGGAGCAGGTGCTGGCGTGGAACCACCACAAGCTGTTAGGGCTACCATGGATAGACCCAGAATACCAGTAAGACCGATAAGTTGTAGTTTTTTCACTATTTCACCCCCTCTATATAGTTCAATTGTAATTGTAAATACTTTCTTTGCAAGACGTCAATAGCCTCTAGAGCGATTTTCGCTAAAATAAAGCCCTTTTTTGAGTATATACGCTAGTACATCTCTGTTAATAGTATTTTTACAATTTGTTAACACTTTTCATGATACAGTTACTACAATCTCAAAGTAGGATAGGGGTACTAATTAGTTAGTGTAAAACCTTTATAAGGGAAGATAGCAAAGCACTTTCTTCCACATGCCAAAAGTATGTTTTTGCCTAAAGTACGTCTCTCTTAGCCGTGACAACGTACTTGTTCCACATATTCTTGCTTGCGACTTGTTCCCTTCTTTTGCCGTTGTCCTGGTACATCGAGACAAAACATGTTCTGCAAAATTTCAGAATAGAGATGTCCTTCTGGCGTTGCCGCATACTGACGAATCTGTGTAATGGGATCATGAAGAAGTTGATTCACAATAGAGTTGGCCAAGGAGCCAACTACTTTCTTCTCTTTCTCTGAAAGATTCTTCAATTTGGAAAGAGCGCGATCTAATTCCTTCTCTTTTATCTGGTTACCTTTATTTTTCAAGGCGATAATAGTAGGAATAACAAATAATGAGTTCAGCCAGCGGAGGAACTGATGAATTTCCTTATCGATAATCTTCTCCGCCTCAATAGCCGCCTTGCGTCGAGCTTCCAGATTCTGATCAATTACATTTTGTAGGTCATCAATGTCATAAAGATAGACATTTTGCACTTGTGCAACTTCAGGATCAATATCGCGAGGTACAGCAATGTCAATCATAAAAACGGGCTTACTACCTCGCCTGTCCATTACTTCTTCAACAAAAGAACGACGAATCACATAATGAGTTGCCGCTGTACAGGAAATAACAATGTCGGCTTCTTCCATACGATTGTAGACTTCTGTGAAAGGAATTGCTTCACCATCACAACGAGATGCTAGCTCCTGAGCCTTTTCTACAGAGCGATTGGCAATGATAACTTTCTGCACACCCTGGGCTACGAGATGTTTGAGTGTAAGCTCACTCATTTTACCTGCTCCTAAAACAAGAGCTGTACAACCAGAAAGGTCGCCAAGTACTTGACGAGACAATTCAACAGCTGTATATGATGTGGAAACAGGTAATTGGTCAATTCCCGTCTCAGTACGAACTCGCTTTCCTACTGTAATGGCTTGCTGAAACCAAGTATTAATAATTCCATTACTAACCTTTTCACTGCAAGCTCTTTGGTAAGCTGTTCTTACTTGACCTAGAATTTGTGTTTCACCGAGAACCATGGAATCCAAACCTGACGCTACACGGAAAAGATGGCGTATGGCATCATACAATGTGTGTACATAAAAGTAACGACTAAATTCTTCACTCGAAAGCTCCCCTCGCTCTAAGAGGAACCGCTTAACAGAGGCTAACCCCCTTTCGAGATCTGTACAGGCTGCGTAAATCTCTGTGCGGTTACAGGTAGATAAAATACAGCAACCTTCAATGGACATTTCTTCTGTTAACTGATTAGAGGCATCACATATTTCATTTTCTGAAAAAGATAACTTCTCGCGGACTTCCACAGTTGCCGACTTGTGGTTAAGTCCAACGACAAGGATAAACAATGGCTCCACCCTCTCATTGAGGTATTTTTTCTACCCTACGCCAATGCTTTCCCAGGAACAATGTGCAGTGCCATGTAAGTTAGGTCAGGAATCCATATCGCTTGTACCTATTTTACTAAATACTTCATCGTGATGGAAGACTATTAGGAAAATATTAATAATGTTTTTTCTGTCTTTGTTTTATCTATGTAGTAAAATCCTTTTTAGAATCGCCTTTCCGTTTGTCTAATAGAAAAAGTGATATAATATCATAATACAAGTACGACTTTTACTATATTGAATCTAAACTTGTTAATTCAATTAGGAGGTGACTTTTTGTTCCCTTCTCCTAGACTTCTTACAGCCCTCTGGGTTGGCAAAGTAGCCATATCAATAAATCGTCATATTGGACACGGGGGAACTTCACTGCCTGGCATGGTTGGTAGAAAGATTGCTCCGCAAGTGCTGTCTACTTTGGCCAGTCAATTAAAAAAAGGTGCTATAGTCGTTACTGGCACTAACGGTAAAACGACAACTTCAAAAATGATTGCCGCCATTATGGAAAAAGGCGGACTCACTCTCACCCATAACCGAGCTGGAGCCAACTTAATTAGCGGCATTACAACAGCTTTCATCCATTCAGCTTCTGCAGGAGGACAATTAAAAAGCGATCTAGGAATCATTGAAGTTGATGAAGCTACCGTTCCTCCCTTAACTAAAGAGGTTAAGCCTAGAGTCCTTGTTGTGACTAACTTTTTTCGTGATCAATTAGATCGCTTTGGTGAACTTGATAAAACAGTTGACCTTGTCAATGGAGCCATACAAAAACTGCCTCCCCAATCGACTATCATCTTAAATGCTGACGATCCCTTAGTAGCATCACTAGGAGCTAAGTATACCGGAAGGGTTATCTATTATGGCATAGAAAGCCGCTCCTACGGCAACAGAGAGATGACCCAGTCAGCAGAGACTCGCTTTTGTCGTCTTTGTGGCCATTCTCTCGACTATGACTGGTACTTTTTTGGTCAGTTAGGTCATTATCGCTGTCACCACTGCGGTTTCCAGCGACCTAGGCCTCATATAACCATCGGGGATATTAGTTTAAAAGGCGAGGACGGCTCTTCCTTCTACGTAGAAACACAAGAGAATCGATGGCTCATCAACTTATCTACACCAGGCTTTTATAACATCTACAACGCACTAGCCGCCGTTGCCGTAGCCTGGCATACGAAAGTAGCAGATCAAGCTATCCGTCTCGGTCTCGAAGGCTACAAAACTAATTTTGGCAGGATGGAACGCTTAGAAATAGGCGAGGGTCGCAAAGCCTTTTTGGCATTAATTAAAAATCCTACTGGTTGTGATGAAGTTATTCGAACAATTACACAAAACGAAGGACCTAAAAGACTACTCATCATGATCCAAGATAATGCTGCTGATGGTCGTGATATATCTTGGCTTTGGGATGCTGATTTTGAAAGCCTCGAGAAAGTAGCCTCACAATTACAAAGTCTGACTACCTCTGGGTTACGGGGAGAAGACATGGCTTTGCGGCTTACTTACGCAGGTCTACCAGTACAACAAATCGAGCACAAGGCTAACATAGATGAAGCCATCCGTAGCACTATCAAAGCGACAAAAACTGGCGAAACTTTATACATCCTTCCTACTTACACAGCCTTATTAGCGGCCAAAACAACCTTAACCCGCCTCGGCTACTCTTCTAAGTACTGGGAAGAATAAAGGAAAGCGTGGTGTACCATGGTAACTTCCCTGCGTTTACTCCATCTATATCCCGATCTACTGAACCTCTACGGTGACCGAGGAAACATTATCACATTGAAAAGGCGTTGTCAGTGGCGCAATATCGAACTTGCCATTACAGAAGCTTCACTTGGTGACAAAGTTGACTTTGCTAATATCGATCTTGTTTTTATGGGCGGCGGATCCGATCGAGAACAGACACTTCTTTTTCAAGATTTCAAAGAACATAAAGGACCTGCCCTTGTAGAAGCAACCGAAGAAGGTCTTCCGCTCCTTTCCGTTTGTGGTGGTTATCAATTACTAGGTCAGTATTACAAGACTCACGATGGCGATGAAATGCCAGGACTTGGTTTATTTGATGCATGGACAGAAGCAGGAGAAAGTCGACTTATCGGCAACGTAATTGCACAAGTTCCTATGTTAGGTGGGAAGACGACTCTCGTCGGCTTTGAAAATCACTCCGGCAGAACTTATCTAGGTTCATCGCAAAGCACCACCGCGCTGGCTAAAGTCTTGCGCGGTCATGGCAATAACGGTCAAGACAAAAGCGAAGGAGCGGTCTATAAAAACGCCCTTGGCACTTATCTTCACGGCCCCATACTACCAAAAAATCCCGCCCTAGCTGACTGGCTTCTCTCCAAAGCTCTTGAGCGACGGTTCGGTAGTAGTCAAATCGACTCATTACCAGATTGTTGGGAGCAAAAAGCTCACCAAGCAATTATCAAGCGCTTTTCCTAAGTCCAACGGCCCATAGCTTTTTCTAACAACGCTTGATGTAGTAGATCTGTCTCACTAATCACAATAGAATTAAAACCTGCTTGCTCCATAAACTGAGCAAGTACAGTAAGACCGGCCGGTATAATATCAGCTCTCGTAGGCTGAAGACCGGCTATTTTTTTTCGTTCTTCTCCATCCATAGCAGATAAAGTTTCAGCATAATACTTTGTCTGGTCTTGCGAAATAATCGTACCGTGGACTCGATCAGGATCGTAAACAGGTAAAGCAAGTATCATTGCACCTAAAGTGGTGACCGTACCACCAACCCCAATCAAGGTCTTTGCTTTTTCAGATCTACTATCATGAATCAAAGACGTAACAGGATGCCAGATCTGACCAATCTCTTCTTTTGACCACTTTTTTTCTGTTACTCGCAGAGCTCCTAGGGGTAAGCTTTTTCTCCACCAACGTTGATCGTACCAGACAACTTCAGCGCTCCCCCCGCCAATATCGATAACGACAGGAACTTTATTATCTGTGACTTCCGAGTCCATTAAAGCAAGAGCACCCTCATAGCTGAGACGACCTTCTCGCTCACCGGATAAAACATTTATAGTAAGACCTATTTGGTCTTGCACTTTTTGGCAAAAAATTAGACCATTGCTCGCTTCCCGAACAGCACTAGTCGCAAAAGCCGCTACCCGATCAATTGAAACAGACAGCTCTTCCATAGTCGCTAAGCCTTTTTGTAAGGCAATCATAGTTCTTTCTATAGCTTCTGCTGTAAGCAAACCACTAAGGCCTACGGCATGTCCTAAACGAGTTGTTTCCAATTCGGTCCAGATTGGCTCTAGCTTTCTCTTCCTAACTGTGGCTACCAGAAAGCGAATAGAATTCGAACCAATATCAATAGCACCCCAGCGTTTCACTTCATCTGACAAATTGAATCAACCCTTTCTTTATAGAAAAAGCATTTCCACCTTACCTTCAAGGCAGAAATGCTTTCGGGGGCATTGTTGCTGTTATTATTCACCTTGGCCAACATTAGCCCTTATAATCACAACTTCACCTGGTCTCACTAAGCCAAGTTGTTGTCGAGCTACCTGCTCAACATATTCATCTGTTGAGAGCCACTCTTTTTGCCGTTCTAAAAGAATTCTATCCTGACGGAGTGCTTCTATCTCAGCTCTCAACGCTTCAGCCTCTTGAGCTAGTTGACGCTGTTGCAGATAAGGAGGTAAAGAAGCTAGCAAAAAGAGAAAGACGAGCCCTAAGAAAATGATCATCTTCCAAGTTAAAAAAGGCTTCTTTCTTGGCTTCCTCAAAAAGGCCACCCCACTATCGATGCTATCTACTTTTGTTTTTCTACAAAGGACCAAAAAATCCTTTAACATTTTGTAAAATCTGTTAGTTACTTGGCGGCTCTTGAGGAGGGCGACGTAGCCATTTTTTCATTTTCTGCCGTCCTTGAAGAGCGTACTTTCGCAAAGTGGTCTGCATTTTTTTTCGCCAATTGTTAAAGGGACGGCCTAGACGACGCTGATACCAGTGCCCAAAGATTTGTCCCTTTCTCAACAGATATCGAGCCAGTCGTTTCATAATCTGATAGAGATAGATAAAAGGAAAGGTAATTACATAGAAAATCGTGCGCAGAATATGCAAGATTAATTCTAACATACCTTCCCAGAAAGCACGAACCTCACCTGAAAGAAAGCGAAAATAAAGAAGCAAACCTACTGCAAGGCCAAGAAAGATATAAATCCGAATTTCTCCCCAGTTTCCCCAGAACAAAAATAAAAAAAAGAGCACCGCACCTAGAAGCCAAATAATTACATCAGTAATAGCCACCCACCAACGACGGTGGCCCACTCGAAGCAAAGTACGATAGAGATCGAAGCCGGCGCCTATCATTAATCCCCCTGCGGCAGACAACAAAAAATCATAAATTTGCTGGGCTAGGGGCGTCACTTCAATCCCTCCCCTCGCCCTCTACAGCAAAACAAAAGCTCATCGTAACAACCTGCTAATGATATTCTTGCCTTTCTGCTTGAAGTTCTGGGGGGAATTTTCATCTAAATATTGTACTGATTTTATATAGCCTTCCACAGTAAGGATTTGGTCATCTAAATTCAGTTGCGAAATTTGCAAACCCTCACCTTTTAATAATAAAGGACCTCCCAGTGTAACCATATAGATTTCTTCCTCATCAAAAGCACCTACCTGGGTAACACCTTCAACGCGAATGCTTTTCCGCTCAGAAACAGAAAAATTATGTTTTGTTACTACCTCCTTGGTCACCACTTTCCCCCCTTCCAATGAATAAGCCTCCCCAACATGAATATGTGGGCAGGCTTATCAAATAGAACTTATGATTCTTCAGCAATATATTCTTCTTTTAGAATTACGTAAAGCGTCGGTGCTTCTGCAACGGAAGCGTTTTCTTTGATAGTATTGATCTCTATTTCTAAAAGTTTGCGAGGAAAACGAATTGAGACACGATCGCCAGGCTTTACCTCCGTACCAGCTTTCGCAGGACGACCATTTACCTGAATACGACCACCCTCACAAACTTCTTTAGCTAAAGTACGCCTCTTAATAATTCGAGATACTTTTAAAAATTTATCAATCCTCAATAAAATCCCTCGCGATCAAAAATCAGGTTCCCTCGGGAAACCTGATTGACACAGATTCTCAAGAAAAAATCTTGAGCACTTATTTGGATGCAACAGCATCCTTCAGTGTTTTGCCTGCTTTAAAGGCAGGAACGACAGAAGCATCAATAGTAATTGTCTCGCCTGTGCTCGGATTTCTACCAGTGCGAGCTCCTCTCTCGCGCGTCTCGAAAGTACCGAACCCAACAAGCTGAACTTTATCACCAGCTTTTAAGGCCTCTTCCACAACGGAAAAGAAAGCATTGATTGCTTTTTCTGTGTCTTTCTTTGATAGTTGGGTTTTCTCAGCGACCGCACTGATTAACTCGGTCTTGTTCACCCAAACCCCTCCTAGCTTTGAATTGTTCGTAACAGGTATTCGCTGCAAACCCCTCTTTTCCTTCAGGGTTTATCAATATTTTCGACATATTCAGGAAAGATATTCCTCAAGAAGCGATTATTCTGTAGTTGTTGATGGCAAAAAAATACTATTTGGTCACATTTCACCTTTTTTTGCCTCTTCCCAGAACCGATCTAGTTCTTCTAAAGTGCAGGAAGTGAGATTTTTTCCTTCTTTTCGACAAGCTTGTTCGACAAATTGAAGGCGACGAACAAATTTATCAGTTGTCCTTTGCAATGCTTCTTCAGAGTTAACTCTAAAAAAGCGCGACAAATTAACGACTGCAAAAAGTAAATCTCCTAACTCTTCACGAACTGCATCTTCACTGGAAAGTTCGATCGCTTCTAGTAACTCCTGCCACTCTTCTTCTACTTTATCACGTGCTCCCTGCCACTCTTCCCAATCAAAGCCTACTGTAGAGGCTTTTTTTTGTACTTTTTCTGCCCGCATTAAGGCCGGTAAAGATAAAGATACAGCATCCAAAATAGTGTTTGCCTTACCATCCAAACCTTGCTTGGCCTTTTCTTCTGCTTTTATAGCTTCCCAGTTGACGACTACGTCGTCAGCACTGTTAACTGTCACATCACCAAAAACATGAGGATGACGTCGAATCATCTTCTCCGTTATAGAGCGAATTACATCGTCCACTTGAAAGTGACCCTTTTGCTCTGCTAGCAGACTATGAAAAACTACTTGTAGCAGTACATCACCTAGTTCATCTTGTAAACTCTGTCGATCTCCTTGATCTATAGCCTCTAAAACTTCATAGCTTTCTTCCAACAGATAAGGCTTCAGGGACTGATGAGTTTGTTTTCTATCCCAGGGGCAGCCATCAGGCCCTAATAAGGTAACCATAACGTCTACTAGAGGGCTAAGAGAGGCCTTGGAGTATTTACCCCTAGCACTGCTATCTCCGACCGCTCCCTGAACTGCTAAGCTCTCCTGAGGCAAGGCAGGAACATAGAGAGACGTGAGATGATCAATCCAAGCAAGATGATCAAGCTCATACAAAGGTAGCTTGACAACTTTTTCTAGTTCCTCAATTCCCGCCCCTCTAACTACTACTACTTCATGGTCATCAGGATAAACTTCCATAAGTGTCAACTTTACGTCAGAAGCTACAAGCGTAGAGTGAATTTGTGTCACAATCGTTTCTTTCGTAGCTAGTAAGTCTCTCTCCGTCATGGCCAAAGCATCTAGTAAAAGCAATCCTCGTGAAGGGTCGAGCTTTAACAACGGATACAAGGCTTCCAAAAAGCTAGTACCACCGATAATCTGCACTTCTAGATTTTCTTGCTCTGCCTTTTCAACTAGCAGAGTAACGACTCGTTCACCTACAAAAGGATGACCTGGCACAGCAAAGGTTATAGGGCTTTCCAAAGCCTCTTGAAAAAGAATCTCTGCTATCTGGTGATACAAAGTTTCAAAAGAAGAGGCCTCTTCATAAAGATCATCAAAACTTCGAAACGAGAGACCTTCTTGCTCAAGAAATTTAACAGTAGGATGAATGGAAGTTCGCAAAAAAAGACGGCGAGCAGAGCACAAGGCCTGCCAGCCGGCCAAAGTAATATGTCCAGGTGAACCTGCACCCAACCCAACAATTATTATTGCTGGAGCCATAGTAAAACGTCCTCCCCTGCAAACTCTTTGAAGGCATATATAACAGCGACTTAACGACCCCAGAATTTACGTTGCCACTGTGCTAATTTAGGACCTACTTTGGGTAAAGCCGCCACATCAGCACTGTTAAGCCCCCCTACAGCAAGCAGTGCCAGTACATAAAGAACCCCCGAGGAAAAAACAACAAAAAGTAACCCTAGCCAGGAGCCCATCCATTCTGTTAGGGAAGGCATGACAGTGACGGCATAACTTCCCATAATTGTAGCAGCAATAGCCGGTTTCAGCAAGGTTGCTAACCAAGGAAAACCAAAACGACTACGCCAATTCAGATAGGTTACTGTCATCAACGCCGCTAGTCCGAAAGCTACGTTACTACCTATAGCCGCTCCTGTTAATCCGTAAAGAGGCAAAACCCAGAGATTAAAAACAGCTTTAATTGCGGCACCTAACATCAAAGCAATAACAGGAAAGAAAGTCCTTCCCATACCCTGCAAACCTGCAGTAGCTACTTGATAAAAAGCTGTAAAGACAACAGCAGGAGTCAACCAGATGAGAGAATCTGCCGCACCAGGAGCGTGAAAAAGCAACGTGCAGATAGGAAGAGCTAGTACAGCAAGGCCAATAGCAGCAGGCCAGGATATAATCGTTACTAGCCGTAAAGCAGTTAAATAGTTTTCCCGAGCTAGCTGACTATTACCAGCAGACCAAGCACTAGAAATAGCTGGTACGAGACTAGAACCAACAGCTCCCGTAACCATAGTTGGCAAAAAAATTAACACCGTAGCCATTCCGGAAAACTCGCCAAACAAAGCGGCAGCTTCTCGAGCTGTATAACCAGACAGTTGAAGGCCTCGTGGAATCAGTACCGCATCAATTGTTTGCATAACTGGCGTAACTAATCCACCAAGAGCGATAGGCATCGACAAAAACAGTAGTGATTTCCACAAAGTTAGATAGCTAGAATTTTTCGGCAACCCTTCCGTACTCGTAATGGCCACTTCTCGCATCAATTCTTCGTTATAAGCATTTCTACGAAAAGATAAATTGCTTTTCCACCGATAGAATAAAAAGATCAACAAAGCTAAGCCAGCTAAGCCACCGGTCACTGCTCCAAAAGTAGCACCAGCTGCCGCAAGTTCTATGCCTCGATCCATCAAGAACATCGTTAAGAACAGGATAGTCCCCACTCGTACCAGCTGTTCGGCAACTTGAGATAGAGCCGTCGGCATCATCTGTTGATAACCTTGAAAGTAACCTCGGATTGCCGCCATCATAGAGGCTAAGAAGATAGCAGGCGCTACAGCCCAAAGTGAGTATATAGCCCTTTCATCTTTTAAGATAGTGAGCGCCAAAGTTTCGGCATAGAAAAAGAGCAAGTATGTAGCACCGAGACCAAGTACAAAGAGAAGCCAAAAGGAAGCTTTAAATATACGCAAAGCGCTGCGATGATCCCCCTGCGCTGACTTTCTAGCGACGAGCACCGAGATGGCTACAGGTAATCCTGCTGTTGCTAGGTTAAGCACCATCGTATAGAGCGGATAGGCCATCTGGTATAGTCCTACACCTTCAGGCCCCAAAATTCTAGCCAGGGGAATTCGGTAGAAAGCACCTAAAAATTTACTAATTACACCTGCAGCTGTGAGCCACAAGGCACCTGTTAACAAACGCTTGCTTCCTGCTGAAGTCCACCATGAGCTGATGGGCATCACCCCCTATAACGAGGCAAAGCATAACCGGACGGTTATGCTTTACTACACTTTTCCCGCACACAGAAAAGTTATTGTTCCATTTGTTTGGCTAGAAAACCAGCGGCAGTTTCAGCTAGCTTAATTTCCATTTCTCCCATTTTGACATTAGGATCTTTCGAAGCTAGCAGAACAGCACCAATTGGGTCGCCTTCCGCAATAATAGGCGCTATTACTTCGGCTGTGAATTTACAATCCATTTCCTCTTCCGTAGAAGGGCAGCCTTTACAATGTGTATGCTCGCCAGGTTTATGGATGAGCACCGCTTTACGCTCTTCCATGACTCGCTCAACAGCGGGGCCGATTGGTTTTCCTAAGAACTCCTTTTTCGGAGCCCCAGCTACAGCGATTATATTATCTCGATCAGCGATACAAGCAATATGCCCCGTGGCCTCACTTAAGGAGTCAGCATATTCCTTTGCAAAATCCCCTAATTCTCCAATGGGCGAGTATTTCTTTAAGATGACCTCACCTTCGCGATCAACAAAAATCTCTAAGGGATCACCTTCACGTATACGTAAAGTTCTACGTATTTCCTTCGGAATTACAACGCGACCGAGATCATCGATTCGCCGTACAATGCCTGTTGCTTTCATCCCTTTCCCATCCCTCCTTTTTGGGCCTTTCTCGGGGTGCAGGTTCAGTGATAGTATATATCTCACTTCAAAGGGTTATTCATTTTTTTCCATTAAGATGCCATCACCGCACCTCACCGAATCTATGATCGATACAAAAATTACCCCATAAAAAGTATATCCCCAGATAACTCTAAAAATTATCTGGGGATAAAAAAACTAAGCTATTTTTCTATCAATATCAGCGTTAGACTTAACCTCTTCGAACCAGCTCTCAAATTTGTCTACTTTTTTCTCTGTTGGTAAATCAATAACTAACTGCTCTTTCGCTTCTTCGTAAGTTAATTTTTTCTCAGCCTCTTTGTCATGGACAAGAATAATATGATAGCCAAAAAGAGAAGGAACAGGTTTTTGAGTAAATTGGCCAACTGGTAAAGAGAAGGCAGCATCAGCGAACTCTTCCACCATATCTTCTCTTACAAAGTAGCCAAGAGAACCGCCTCGTTGGCCAGAAGCTTGATCAATTGACTTTTCAAAAGCCAATTCTGCAAAATCTGCGCCTGCTTGTAAGCGGGCAATTATCTCCATGGCTTCTTCTTCTGATTCCACTAAGATATGAGAAGCCTCTACTTGTTCTTTTTGAATAAATCTTTCAGGATGAGCCTCATAATACTGTCTCATTTCATCTTCCGCAACTTCTATGTCGGCCGTAATATGCTCAAATAATTCAAAGAGCATGATGCCTGTCCGAATGATTTCCCTGAATTCGCCATCTGTCAAATCCACATGCTTAAGGGCTTCTTGATATTCTTCTTCAGATTGAAAACGCATCTTCTCTAAGGCTAGTTCTTCTTCTACCTGCTCATCACTAACCTGAATATTTAATTTCTTCGCTTCTTGCTCATAAATTTTCTCATCAATCATGCGTTCTAATTCTTGCATTTCAATCATAGAAAGCATGTCTTTATTATCAGCAGTAACACCACGAGCGGCAAGCTCTAGTTTGTAACGATCTACGCGCTTGTCCAACTCACCTTTATTCAAGTCCTCACCATTAACAGTAGCGACCACAGCACTAGTTGAACAACCGGCCAATAGAAAAATGGATAAAAGTGCCACAAAGACACCCATCAAAAGTCTAGAATGATTTTTCAAGTTCTATGCCCCTTTCTTCACTATTAGAACGATTATAACACTCTAAAGATAGAGGGGCAAGCAAAATGTAAAAAACACCCAGCCAGTGGAGGGTGTTTTTTACTGCTTAAATAGCCGGAATTTTCCTGAGTACTGTCAGAAAATATTGTGATTCTCGAATAATATGGTCTACAACGACAACAAAAAGATGTTGCCGCCCTAGGCGACTTTGCTGTTTCATATCTTCTAGAAAAGCGATAAAATCTTTGCTTTGCTCTGACGATTGGGCTATCAACCATCTCGTTTGAGAGATGAGATGTAAATCGCTTTGGCCACCCCTGCTCTCAAGCTGAGCTAGCACTTGTTCTGCCACTTTTCTTAAACGCTTAGCTTCACGAGCATATCGGTTCAAGGCCTGCACAAAAGCAGACTCTAAACGGTTTTCTGCCAAAGCTTGAATAACCGACGTATGCTCCTCTTCTTGTCGTTTCCAGAAGATAATCTCTTCTAACACTCTAAAATAAATGCCTTTACCATAGTGATGCCACATTTTTCGATCCCCTTCCAGAGAATGGTAGTTCATTCTATGGAAAAAGCTCCTCAATGGTCCCACTTAATTTGCTATCGTGGCGGCGGCCAAACCCTTAGAGAAGTGTTAGTTTTGGGCATAGCTTTAGTTACTATAGCCGTAGTTGCTAAACTAGCTTCTACCTTTTCTGTTTTCTGAGCACCCTTTTGCAAAACATCTAGTAATTTTTCCAAATACTTTAATATTTCTCGACCGGTCATTGCTGTTGTTTTTACAATCATCTCGTAGCCACCATTGGAAAAGTTAACTTTACGCTCCAACTTAAGCACTTCCATAATGGCAGAGCCTCCTAGGCGAGCATGAGGTAGAAAACGTATAGCTAGCTCATCTTTGGACTGTTGAATAGATGTAACAGCCACCTTATTACCGCGAACTTTTACTTTGCTCAACAGCACCAAGTTGTGTACCGGATCGGGTAAATCACCATAGCGGTCAATGAGCTCATCTTCTAAAGAATCTAATTCTTCTAAAGTCTTCATGGCTAACAGACGCTTGTATATTTGTACTTTGGAAGCGGAATCAGAAACGTAATTATCAGGTATAAAAGCATCTACCTTGAGCTCTAAGAAGACCTCAGGCTCTTCTTCCTTCTTCTCTCCTCTAAGCTCCTGAATAGACTCTTCCAGCAATCGACAGTAAAGGTCAAAGCCTACGGAGGCCATCTGACCATGTTGTTCCGGTCCTAATAAATTACCTACACCTCGAATTTCTAGATCACGCATAGCAATCTTGAAGCCTGAGCCAAGCTCTGTAAACTCACGGATAGCATGTAATCGCTTTTCCGCCACTTCTGTGAGAACTTTATCTTTACGGTAGGTAAAGTAAGCATAAGCCAATCTATTAGATCGACCTACACGTCCTCTCAGCTGATACAGCTGTGACAAACCCATCAGATCAGCACCATCTACGATTAATGTGTTCACATTAGGTACGTCAAGACCTGTTTCAATAATGGTCGTACAGACTAAAATATCATATTCCCCTCCAAGGAAGTCCATCATAATCTGCTCGAGTTGATCTTCTCTCATTTTCCCGTGCGCTAAAGCTACACGAGCTTCCGGAACAAGCTTACTAAGATCCCTTACAATACGTTCTAGATCTTCTACGCGATTACGGACGTAATAAACTTGACCACCCCGACCTATTTCTCTTCGTATGGCTTCACGAATCATATCAAAGTTATACTCAACCACATAAGTTTGCACAGGATAACGATCTTCTGGAGGTGTCTCAATAGTAGACATATCGCGAAGACCCACTAAAGACATATGCAATGTTCTCGGAATCGGAGTAGCTGACAAAGTTAATACATCAACGTTGGTGCGCAATTGTTTGATTTTTTCTTTGTGGGCCACACCAAATCGTTGTTCTTCATCAATAATTAATAAACCCAAATCTTTAAAGCGTATATCGCTCGAAACTAAACGATGAGTTCCAATAACTACATCGACAGTGCCGATTCTCAGCCCCTCAATAGTCTCTTTTTGCTCTTTAGATGAACGGAAGCGAGAAAGCATCTCTACCTGAATCTCAGGATAATTGCGGAACCGTTCACGAAAAGTGTTGTAATGCTGTTGCGCTAAAATTGTCGTAGGCACTAAGATAGCTACCTGTTTGTTATCGCAAACAGCTTTAAAAGCCGCTCGAATAGCCACTTCTGTTTTTCCGTAGCCTACGTCACCACAAAGTAATCGATCCATAGGTTTATGATTTTCCATATCTTTCTTCACTTCTTCAATAGAGCGAAGTTGATCAGGCGTCTCTTCATAGACAAAACTTTCTTCGAATTCTTTCTGCCAAGTCGTATCGGGAGAAAAGGCAATACCTTGTAGACTTTCACGAGCCGCATAAAGCTTCAACAGCTCTCCCGCCATCTCACGGACAGACTCTTTGACTTTATTCTTTACTTTCTGCCAATCGTTGCCGCCTAGTCGATAAATCTTCGGCGACACTCCTTCTGAACCGACATACTTTTGAATTAAGTGCACTTGTTCTGTCGGTACATAGAGCCGATCTTCTCCAGCATACTTTATAACCAGATAATCTTTATGAAAGCCAGCGACGACTAATTTTTCTACACCTACATAGCGACCAATTCCATGATTGACATGAACGACATAATCGCCTACCGATAAGTCGAGAAAAGAGTCTATCTTGGCACCTTCTTGACTTTTCTTCGTCTTTCTGGCCTTTTTCTCGCGACCAAAAATTTCACTGTCTGTGATCAGGACCAGCTTGCTCTGAGGCAACTCTAAGCCACTTTCGATAGAACCGACAGCAACTATCACTGTAGCAGGCTCTAAAGGCCCATCAATTCTATCTACAGCATTACTCTCTACACCATAATCTCTCAGTACTTGCTTAATATGATTCTGCCTAGCCTTCGTTGCCGCTAACAGCATGATCGTGTACTTTCTTTGACGAAAAGCGGTTAGTTCTTCCGCTAACATATTCATTTTGCCCATGTACGAATGCATCAACTTCATAGTGAAGTGCAAGGTATCTTCCAGAGCTACACCAGCAATCTTCTTAGGCAATAAGGAAAGAAAGAAAAGCGCTTTCTCCTTTAACTGCGCCATGATATCTTGATAAGTAAGATAATTCTCCTGTTGTATCGGCAAAACGCCTCCGGAGGCTAGTAAATGCACAAAAGTTTCTTCGATTTCCTTCCGTTTTGCCTCCGCTGACTCTTCTAGACGCATTGGCTCGTCCCAGAAAAGTAAGCTTTCAGGATGTAGATAATCAAGCAAGGTAACTTGATCGGGATAGAAAAAATTCTGGAACTGTTCCATGCCCTCGACCCAAATGCCTGCTTGCAATTGAGCTACATAGGAATCCATTTTTTCCTGAAGTCGAGCCGCCGCTTCCTGCTGTTTATTCTTTAACAATCGTTCTTTTGCTTTTGCCGTCTCCTCTGCAAGACGCTCTTGCCCTGCTTGACGTACTTCTGCAGACATAAGCAATTCACGGGCTGGGCCTACTTCATAAGACTCCACTTTTTCCTGCGATCGCTGTGAGTCAAGATCAAAAATACGGATCGTATCAACTTCATCATCAAAAAATTCAATCCTTGCTGGCGCTTCTTGATTTAAAGGAAAAATATCTAAAATACCGCCACGCAAAGAAAACTGACCTCTTCTTTCCACAAGAGGCACACGCTCATAACCTAATCCATGTATTTCTGTAACAAGAGTTTCAACCGACGTTGACTGTCCGCAAGCAAAAGAAAGCAAATTTCTCTCCATAACAAATGGAGGCACTAACTTTTTCTGCAAAGCTTCTATCGTCGTTACAACAGTTATAGGCTCTTTGCGAGCTAATCGCGTCAAGACTGTTAAGCGTTGTGCCGACAGTTCATGGCTCGCAGAAAGCACTTCATAAGGCATAACTTCCGTCGCCGGAAAAAATAAAATCTCCTCATCAGGTAAAAAAGTCTGCAAATCTTCCATGATTTTCTTCGCCTGATAAGGTGAATGAGTTATAACGAACAGCGGTCTACCGGACTTACGCCCCATGGAAGCCATTAAAAGAGTCCTTTGACTGGCAGAAAGACCTACAACGCTTAAAGCTTTTGTCCTACCTGCCCACAAAGACCATAAGCGCTGAAATTCTGCCGTTTCGGTCATATAGTCAAAGAGGTTGCCTCGTAGCAACTCCTGGATCATTATCTCTCTCCTCTCTTCCCCAGACCACTACTAGAGCACTCTTATGGCAGGGGAACAGCACCCCTATCCCGACATGGGTATAGGGGTGCTCAATTCGTTCCCATTATAGAGTGAGGAAACTTCTTCGGTCAAGCAGGAAGCGGCCTCACTGACTAAATTTGTTAAAAAAAGGAGTTCCCCTTGATGATTCACCACTTTAATAGCCGCCAAGTAGCGCTAGCCGCTCTAGTTGGATCTCACAACTACAACCTCAACACAGCAACATCTGATGAAGATTGGAAGTATCTTATCTTACCTACCTTCGATGATTTATACGACGGTATCTATTATGCTCATGCTTGCAACTCACCAAGTCAAGATTTCACAGTTCATGACCTCAGACGATTTTGTCAACTTTTGTGCAAAGGCAATCCTTATTTTCTAGAAATCTTATTCAGTATCAAAGTATACGCTACAGAGCACCATGATGACTTCCGAAAGCAACTCATTATGCAGAGAGAAAAATTGGCATCAATGAATCGCCCCGCTCTGTTTCGCGCTTGCCTCGGTCATAGCAAGGAAAAAATGAAAAATCTTCGCAAAGGAACAGCCACAACTAAGGCCCTAGTTCTCCAAAAAGGCTATGATACTAAAGAAGCCTTACACGCCTATCGACTGCTAGATCTACTTGAACGATATGAAAGCTACGAGTGGAATTTTGCCAAAGCTCTCTGGTACAAGGAAGAAGAACAGGCGCCTTTAAGAGCACTCAAAAATGGCGACCTACAGCATAAAGAGATTGATAAGTACCTGCAACAGAAACTACAAAGCATAGAGCCCTTAGCAAAAATTTATCAAAGCTTACCTGTTGATCAAGAGACACAAAGTTGGTTAGAAGAAAGAGTTCGTCAAGAAGTGCGCCTTAGCTTTTTCCATTGAACTGATTCATCGCCGCGGTAGTGCCTTCGGCCACCCAGAGCGCAGTAGCTTTACAAGCCTCATCGATCATTTTCTCTAAACTATCGGCATCAGCCGTAGCAAAAGATTCTAAAACATAAGAAGCGGCAGAACGACCAGCAGGAGGCCGCCCAATACCCATCTTCAAACGTGGAAAACTGTCACTACCAAGCTGACTAATAATCGACTTAATTCCATTATGACCTCCACTACTACCGCGAGACCTTAAGCGCAGACGCCCTAGATCCAAATCAAGATCATCGTAAATAACAAGTAGATCTTGCAAGTCAATTTTGTAGAAGTTCACCAGCGCACCTACAGCCTGTCCACTTAAGTTCATATAAGTTTGTGGCTTCAAAAGCAGTACTTTATCAGAACCAAGGCGTGCCTCGGCAAAAGCTCCTTGAAACTTAGAGGTGTACTTTCCATCTCCCCATTGACTCACTATCTCATCGAGGACCATAAAACCTATATTATGGCGTGTCTTTTCATATTCTCTCCCGGGATTACCTAGGCCAATAATTGCTTTCATAACTATAAATCGCCTCCTCGGGCAATAATTCTTGCTTCCTAAGTCATACCCCTTCTTTTCCTAACTAACTAGGACATCAGAAATTACAAAGACGACAAGCTCCTTATGTACAAAAAAGCCGCCCTGAAATGGGACGGCTTTTCTTTTTGCTATTCTTCAGCTTTCTCCTCATCGGGATTGTCTGCTGTAGTCTCTTCTGTTCCTTCCTCAGTCTCAGCCACTTCAGCTTTATCATCTTCTACGACTGCTCGAGGAGCAACAATAGATAGAATAACTTGATCTGGATCTGAAATAATCTCAATACCTTCAGAAACTTTTACATCTCTAACAAAAAGCTTGTCATGAATATCAAGGTGAGCAATATCCACATCAATTCGACCTGGTAGACTAGCAGGCAGAGCTTCTACTTGAATAGTCCAGATGCCATGTTGAATGACACCACCAGCCTTTACACCTACAGAATCACCGACAAGATGCAGAGGTATTTCTGCAGAAATGACTTCATTCATGTTGATCTCTTGAAAATCAACATGACTAAAAGTGCGCTCAATAGGATCTTTTTGAATATCCTTTACCACAACAGTATGTTTTTCGTCCTTTTCTTCTCCCTCTACCTGCAGAGCAATAATGGCATTGAGGCCGCCTTCCGATCTAAGAATCTTTTGTAGATCTTTTACCGGCACCGAGAGGAGCAACTCATCTTTCTGTTTGCCATAAACGACAGCCGGCGTAAGTCCCTGACTGCGCATCTTGTTGAGCTTGCTACGACTGCCTTTTTCTCTTTTCTGTACTTTTAGCGAAATTACATCCATGGAGTAGAACCACCTTTGCATTTACATATTGACTCTTCCACTTCCTAGTATGACCGAAGAGAAAAGATAACAATCACAAAGGCATCTATAACAAGAGAAAAAAGGGCATCTCTCGATCCTTAGAGGCATAAAAATGAACAGAAAAGAAGCTAAAAAGGAGGCCCCCACCTCATGTTAGCCAGCAAAAGTTTACTAACCCGACCGATTGTTAGTCTAGAGGAAGGACAAAAAATCGGCACTGTCCGAGGATTGATTGTGGACCCCAAGGCGATGGAAGTTGTTGCTCTACAGGTGGACCAGAAGGGCCTGTTTCGAGAACAAAAAGTCATCCCTTTTACCAAAGTCCATTCTATTGGTGAAGCGGCCATTATTGTAGATAAAGCAACGCAAGTACAAAAAGCAACTAATCTTCCCCAGCTCTTTCAGCTATTCAAAGAAAAGACCACCGTTATTGGCAACAAAGTCCTTACAACAGAAGGCGAAAAAATAGGCATTGTGGAAGAGTACTATATTGATCGCTTTAGTGGAAAAATCTTAACCCTTGAAATACGAGGAAGCTTCGGTGATAACTGGTTCCAAAATAAAGCTGTACTGCCAGCTAGAACAGTACGCACACTTAGTCAGGAAATGATCCTCGTGGAAGAAAGCTCCCTAGACCAACTATCTATTGTAGAAAGCCCCCTAGAAGAAACAATGAAAATAGTAACGGAAAAAGCAGAAAGCTTCTGGGGTTCTACCCTGACAACAAGCAAGGAATGGAATGAGAAGCTCAGTCAATCATGGGATAAGATCTACAATAAAAGAACAAAAAATGAGAAACTACTAGCAGAAGATGAACTTTCAGGACAAGCTTCTACAGAAGTAGCAGTAACAGCGCTACCAGAGCATGAAGAAAAAACAGAAATAATCAAAAAGCAAGAAATAATAGAACCACAAGAACAAGAAAAAGAAGCAACACTATCGGAGGCAACAGAATCTACATCTACTATAGAGAGAGATGAAAAGGAGCAAGAACAGATCGCAGAGCAAGAAAAGCGCCCTGTTCAATAATAAAGAAGGGAAGAGGCTTACTAGCCCCTTCCCTTCTATGGCTTAATCAAATAGCTTGCTGACCGATAAATCTTCATGAATCCGAATAATTGCTTCACCTAGCAAAGGAGCTATAGAAAGCACACGGATTTTATCAATTCTCTTCTCATCAGCAAGAGGTATAGTGTTCGTCACAATGAGCTCTTTGAGTGGTGATTTACCAATGCGCTCAATGGCAGGTCCTGATAAGACTGGATGAGTTGCACAAGCATAAACATCTCGAGCCCCTCGCTCTAACAGGGCATCAACTGCATTAACAACAGTACCAGCCGTATCAATAATATCATCAGTTATGACAACCGTTTTGCCTTTAATATCACCGATTACATTCATAACTTCAGATACATTAGGCTCAGGACGACGCTTGTCAATAATGGCCAGCGAAGCACCTATGCGCTCTGCTAGGTCGCGAGCTCGTGTAACACCACCTAAATCAGGTGACACAACTACAATATCTTGTAAGCCTTTATTCAAGAAATATTCGGCTAGGATTGGTACACCAGGCAGATGATCTACTGGTATATCAAAAAAGCCTTGAATTTGTCCTGCATGAAGATCCATGGTGACAACTCTTCGAGCACCAGCGGCCGTTAAGATATTTGCACAAAGTTTAGCAGAAATTGGTGCTCGAGCACGCACCTTCCGGTCCTGCCTTGCGTATCCGTAATATGGAAGGACTGCTGTAATTCGACGAGCGGAAGCTCGTCTTAAAGCATCCACCATAATCAGAAGCTCCATGATGTGTTCATTAACAGGTTGACAAGTCGGCTGTACCACAAAAACGTCGGCACCGCGAACACTCTCATCAATCTCAACTTGAATCTCGCCGTCACTGAAAGTCTTAATCTGTGATGATCCTACCGAAACCCCTAAATACTCGGCAATTTCTTCAGCCAGAGCAGGGTTTGCATTCGCTGTGAAAATTTTGAGTTTCTTGTTAAAAAAAGACATTGAGCACCTCCTGAGGGCTTCGGTTACGTTTACTTTTTAGTATGACAATCTTTTTGTCTTATTTTGCAATAACCATCTTTAATAATTTGTCGATTTCGTTCTACAGCAAGAGCACCTGCAGGTACATCTTTGGTAATTGTTGAACCTGCTCCAATCACAGAACCTTCACCAATCCGAACTGGTGCAACAAGGTTCGTATTAGAACCAATAAAAGCACCATCTTCAACAACACTTAGATGTTTATTTTCCCCATCGTAATTACAAGTTATCGTACCAGCGCCGATATTCACATCAGTACCAATTAAGGCATCTCCAACGTAACTTAAATGAGGAATTTTCGATCCCTTTCCAATGTGAGATTTCTTAATCTCAACAAAATCTCCCACTTTAACTTCTTCTTCCAGCCGGGTTCCCGGTCGGAGATAAGCAAAAGGACCGACGGTACAGCCATCACTAATGTGACTCTCCAAAACAATAGAGTTCTGAATGATTACTTCTGCACCAATATGACTATCTTTGATCCGTGTACCAGGACCGATGACAGAGCCCCTACCAATAGTAACTGAACCTTCCAGTAACGTTTGGGGGTAAATAATCGTATCCTCTTCAATGCTTACAGAGCCATGAAGCCACACAGAATTGGGATCGACCATGGTTACCCCTGCATCCATCCACTTTGCTCTCAGTCTCTCTTGCATAAGCCTTTCTGCTTCAGCCAATTGTTGGCGATTATTGATACCCATGACTTCACGAGCATCTTCCATCTCGAAAGCCGCCACAATACCCTGCTGGCGCAGAATTGCTAAGACATCAGTCAAATAATATTCTCCCTGAGCATTATTTGGCTTTATTTGTTCCAATGCCTTTTCCAAAGCTTCCTTATCGAAGCAGTAGGTCCCTGCGTTAATTTCTTTAATTACTCTTTCTTCTTCCGTAGCATCTTTCTCTTCTACAATAGCCTGCACAGCACCACTGTCATCCCGAAGTATCCGACCATAGCCTTTGGGATTAGCTACCCGTGCTGTCAGAACTGTTGCTAAGGCATTCTTTTTTTCATGGGCCAAAAAAAGAGCCTCTAGAGTTTCCTGCGTAAGCAGTGGTGTATCGCCACAGATAACCATTACAGTCTGTTCATCAGAATCAAGGGCAGACTGTGCCACCATTACTGCATGGCCCGTTCCTAACTGCTCTTTTTGCCA
Organism: Heliorestis acidaminivorans; assembly: GCF_008933955.1. GTDB lineage: Bacteria > Bacillota > Desulfitobacteriia > Heliobacteriales > Heliobacteriaceae > Heliorestis > Heliorestis acidaminivorans. Next base: position 198,610 of record NZ_WBXO01000004.1, on the reverse strand, counting down.
GGCATATAGAGCCTTTTCACCCAGATAAGCTTGCACTTCTTCGCCACCATGACCAATAACAACAACAGGCTTTTTTACTCCGCAAGCACCAATCGTCTTAACGACATGGGCAATCAAAGGCTCACCAGCAATCTCATGAAGAACTTTGGGATGCTGAGATTTCATCCGTGTTCCTTTCCCCGCAGCGAGGACGATTGCCGTCCGTTTTTTCATCCTAGCTCCTCCCGTACAGTCGTCGCTCATTACCTCACATGCTTTCGCATTTGCAAATAAGTGCAAAAGCCGGCAAGTCTTCGTCTATTATTCCACATTTACGCGTCGTTTCCTTTTTATCCGACAAAATTTTGTCGGCGAGGTGAATCTATTGAGTTTACTTGTTTTACACAGGAATCGCTTGTCGGCACGCCGTCTAGCTAAGGCACTTCAATGTGAAGAAGAAACCACCTTTCCTGAATCACCTCCAGATATTTTACTTCGCTTTGGAAGCAGTCAAGGTGAAGAGGGACGCCTCTTAACCATTAATAAAAGACAGAACATTTTGGGACTGCGTCATAAAAATCTTGCAAGCCTCTATAAGCTTCATCGCCTGCCCTTTGGAACTCAAGCCGGCGATTCCCGTGAAATAACCATCCATATTGTTGATGGTCAGATTATTGCCACGCAAAGTGCCAAACAGTTCAGTAAGTATGAGCGCCAGCGGGCACTTGCGGCGGCTTTACGAGCCCTCTATTTAACAGGCCTTGATCTAGGTGCAGTGAAACTGATTGTGCCGCCTAGAGGTAGGGTCAAAATTACCAAAGTAACTTCGGCCCCTAATCTAACACCTGCTCTTGCCAAAGCTTATGCAGAAGCCATTACACAATATATCGCTAAAAAGACAACAACTTCCCTTATTGATGAATCGAGACGCTCTCTTGCTATACTACCATCTGGAAAAAATTTTTTACTAGGCGCTGATCCAGAGTTTATGATCAAAAATATCCGCACCGATAAACTAATCCCCGCAAGTCGCTTTTTTCCTCTTCAGGGTACAGTTGGTTGCGATAATCGCCGCTCTATTGGCGAACTACGTCCAGCACCTAAGAGCTCCCCTTACGAGCTAACAGAATCTATCCGCTCTTTACTCGGTAAAGCATCTAGTAAAGTCAAAAGTAAACGCTTTCGTTTACTTGCTGGCTCACAACCATTTCGCCATTTTCCTATTGGTGGACACATTCATTTTGGTGGGATAGGTCTTTCTTTTCAGTTGATGCGTGCTCTTGATAACTATCTACTCATACCCTTATTTCTCGTAGAATACAAAAGCACAGCTATCAAAAGACGCCGCTACTACGGCTATCTTGGCGACATTCGCATCAAAGGACCAGGTCGGTTCGAGTACCGATCTCCTGGAAGCTGGCTAGTTTCCCCCAAAATCACTTTAGCGGCACTGAGTTTAGCCAAAATTGTGGCCGCTTATGCCGACTATTTGCCTCAAGATTACTTCTCTAACCCGGAAGCCTGTAGAGCCTTTTACCGAGGCGACAAAGACTTCTTCCGACCTCTTTGCCAACAGCTTCGTAAAGATTTAGAGAAAACACCCTTATATGGAGAGCTTTCCTCTTCCATCACACCATTATGGGAAATGATTGACCAATCCCAGGAATGGGTTGAAGATATAGATCTTCGCGAAAGCTGGCTTATTGATCAAGACAGTCAATAAAGACAGACTATAAAAGCACAGAAAAAAGAGATGCCATTGGGCATCTCTTTTTTGGGGGAGCCTATAATGAGTCTAGGCAATGGCATTAGCCATTGCATTTTTATAAGCATCTAATACAGCCTTTGAGATAATCTCGCGGGCATTTGCCGAGATAGGATGGGCAATATCTCTATATTCACCTTCCGGCGTTCTGCGACTGGGCATAGCTACAAATAGCCCCTTCTGCCCCTCGACGACTTTAACGTCATGGATAACGAAAGCATGGTCAAAAGTAACAGACACTATCGCTTTCATTTTCCCTTCAAGATTAACTTTTCTGACGCGGATGTCGGTGATATTCACGGTTTCACCACCTTCCATGCTTAAACCTAGTTGTCTTTAGATCATTATTCGACCTCTGGCAGTTAATACCTTCTATGGAAGATTAATTTTTGTGCAAAAAATATGTCTAGTTTATTTCTAAGCTTTGTAAAAAATGTGAGTTCATATAGACACTATGCTAGCTAAAATTAGCTTCCTTTGTAATGTAACCTCTTTGGCCTAATCTGGCAATTAATTCTTTTATGTGGTCCTGATCACGAGTCTCTAAGGTAATCAGCACTTCCGCCTGACTTAAAGCAAGACCTGGGCGCAAGCGATCATGATTAACAGCAATAATATTAGCACCTCCCTGGGCTACCTCAGCTAGCAAGCTTTGCAAAGCGCCAGGGCGGTCTGGTAAAACTGTTCGAAACTCCCAACGACGACCACTTCGTACCAGCCCTTGCTCAATGATTTTGGCAACAGTGGTAATGTCCATATTGCCTCCCGACAAAACAGTAACCCATCGTTCTCCCTGCTTCCCTACTTGACCTGTTAACAGTGCAGAGAGAGCCGCCGCTCCAGCCCCTTCGGTCACCAGCTTAGCTCTTTCCAGCAACAGCACAACAGTACGAGCAATATCATCTTCATCCACAGCTACCATATCATCTATTAATTGCTCCACAAGTCCATAATTTAATTGTCCAGGGCAAGCTACAGCAATCCCATCAGCAATAGTCCCTTTACAAGCTACTGTTTTATGCTTTTTTTCTTTTTTGGATTCCACCATAGCAGGCGCGGCAGAGGTTTGAACGCCTACAACAGCTACTTGTGGGAATAAAGTTTTTACAGCTAAAGCTATACCACCAATCAAACCTCCACCGCCTACAGGAACAACAATCCCGTCTAGATTTTTACATTGTTGTAATATTTCTAAACCTACAACGCCTTGTCCAGCAATAACCTTCGGATCATCAAAGGCATGCACGAAAACAGAGCCTTTCTCAGCTTGTATAGCCAAGGCATGCTCATAAGCTTCATCGTAACTGTGGCCATGCAAAATTACATCAGCACCATAAGCTTTAGTAGCTTCTACCTTGGCAATAGGTGCACCTTGCGGCATTACAATAGTAGCTTTAACATTGCTCATAGCAGAAGCTAAAGCTACTCCCTGAGCATGATTGCCTGCAGACGCAGCGACTACTCCTTTTGCTTGTTCTTCTACAGTAAGACTTAAAAGCTTATTAAATGCTCCACGAACCTTAAATGAGCCTGTAATTTGCAAGTTTTCACATTTCAATAAAACTTGTCTTCCACTTAGTTCGCTAAAACTGCGAGAATACTGCAGTGGTGTATAGCGCACTTTACCAATCAAATTCTGAGCCGCTCGCTCAATATCTTCAAAAGCAATTTTTTGGTCTTCCATCACATAGCACCTCATCTACCTGAAATTGCTAACTTATCTAGCATTTTTCCATATTTAGCCACATTCTATGCACCCACAAAAAAGCCCTCTGTCTTAATTAAAACAGAGAGCTTACGCTGAACTCCTAAGAGTTATTTGGACCTGGTATAACAGATAAACGTCTTTTACCACGTGTTAAATCGGGAGGGACCAATTTTTTGAGCTGACTGAGCAATTTATTTTTGTGTTCTAATTCTTGGCCGGCTAATTCTTGAAAAACCTCAACCACTTCTGGAAGACCTTCTTTTTTGGCTTCTTCTGCAAATTTTCGATAGTTATAATAAGCCGCTTGCTCATAAACCAATGCTTTTAGAATGTTTTCTTTCGTACGAACCATCAAGTAGTGCCTCCTTTTCTTTCAGGAAGTCACCTCCTGCATAGGCAAAAATAAAAGAGCTTGGGATGGCCAAGCTCCCTTTTACAGAGGCTTTTTGCTAACAGTCCTTATCGATGAGTGTATCTAGTTCGCCAACCACAATGACGTCGGTAAAGCGCGTAAGTTTTACGATAATATCTGCAAAGACGAGCACATCAACAGGTGTGCCTTCACCGTCTGGCTTAATTTTACACTTTTCATTACGACGTAAGACAACATCAAAACGAACATTACGTACAAGGACTTCCGCATCTTCTACTTCTTCAGCCAATTCTGCAGGTGTTAAGGATGGGCAAAACTCATGTAGTTGAATGATTTTGGTGAAAGTACCAGGGCAAACACGAACGGCTCGCTCTCCTTTGGCATCTTTCACTAGAAAAACGAGATCGTAGTTCAAGGTAACAGTTACATTACCGTTCATATTAACTACAAGATCTTCTGGATCACGGCGATCAAAGTCAAAGATAATGTTTTCAATGGCAACGATGGGTGATCCATCAATGTTCTCCAAGCAGACTTCTTTAGGTCCCACATGACAATGAGGGGCCGCATCAAATAAAATGGCTTCATCCTTCTGAACGTTCTTGGCCACCACGACTTGGGCAAACAACTCGATGGTGCCGTTCTTGATATCCATGAACATCCTCCTTCTTTATAACATAAGCCTACAACAAGTTTTGAACCTCGAATCCATAACGGCTCGCCACATAATATGACAAAGCCTGTAATTCGGTGAGCCTCCTTTTCTTCTTTCTTAAAGAAAGAGGGAGGTTCTTTTTCTACCCCATTGTATGAAGTTGCCAGAGAATCGGTGAAAAAAAAGCTACTGATTAGTCATTAATCACTAATCAGTAGCCTAGGATGTTTTCGGCTTACTTATCTCCACGATTCTGTTGCCTAGATAAAACTGCTCTAACGAGAGCCAGATCTTCTGGTTTATCTACATCAAATCCTATTTCTGGGTCATCGGCAATAATGGCCAGACCTCTAATCCCTAGCAGATCCGATACCCTAACCTGCGCTTCCTCAATTCGTAGTGAACCTCTTATGAAAGAGAAGAGAAAACGCCAGCCTAATAACCCAGCTAGACCTAAGGGATCTTTACGAAGTTTAATAAATTCTCGACCTTTCCATACAAGACGGTCAAGGATGGCTCTTCTAAATAATAGAATATTTCCACCTGTAACTTCTCCATCTTGTAACTTAACAAAAGTCCGTTTTATACCAGGATACTTGAGCTCACTATCTTCTCTTCTAATCAAAGGATAGTAAAGATCAGCTTCTTGATCTGAACAGCTAAGCAAAAACCGTTCTAGAGCTGGAGCTGTCAGCAGAGGTATGTCACCAGCTACAACTAGAATTTTTTCGGAGGGGTTAGCTAACTTTGATAATCCTTTTTGCAAACTATCAAGATGGTCAGTCCCTCCTTCTATGACTTGCACCAGAACATTGTTCTTATACAAACCCTCTACTTCCGTTGGTCCTACAAGAACAATTCTTGTAATCTTTGAAGATTCTAAGAGGGCTTGAACAACATAGTCAACCATAGGTCGAGAGCCTATAGGTATGAGGGCTTCCTTGGATGCAGAATGGCTTTTTTTTAAGGAACTATCGTTGGGACTTGCCGCCAATATAATTGCATCCACCTCTTTGACCTCCCACTAAACATAATTATTCCACTTCATTATGAAGCTCTTCTTTTACGACTCCCATAGCCTCCAATACACTATTTTCTGCATTTTCAATATGTTCCCAAGCAAGAGTCTGAGCTAAAGCCACATTACGTTCTGAGATAGCTTCCACAATTTTGCGGTGTTCTTCCCAGGCTACTCTCATTCGACCAGGATGGGCTAGAGAAGTAGTACGTAATCGTTGTAATTGTTCACGGAGATGATTAATGTTCTGAACTAATCGCTGATTACGACTGGCTTTATAGATAATATCATGGAGAGAGATATCACCAGCTACTAGTGTATCTAGATCCATCGGCTCTGTAGAAGATGAAGTATGAACGAGTAAGCGCTCTAATTCTTCTAGCTCAGATTCTGTAATACGTTGTGCCGCTAGCCCTGCCGCCAACGCTTCCAAGGCCGCTCTCAATTCAAAGACATCAGTAATATCTTTAACCGAAATACCAGCTACATAAGCACCCTTACGTGGCACCATTACAATAAAACCTTCTAATTCAAGCTTACGAATAGCTTCGCGCACAGGAGTTCTACTTACGCCCATTTCTTCAGCTAGTTGAATCTCCATTAACCGTTCTCCCGGTTTCAATACTCCTTCAATAATTGCTTCCCGCAAGCTTTCGAAAACTATATCTCGTAAAGGCCTATAATTATCTAACTTGATGGGTACGAATCGACGTTCCAATTTTTCTCTTCCTCCTTTACTAGTGACCGAGCTACAAAAATGTTACAGCCCTGACTTGTTACTTTTTCTGCTATGGAACTGGCAATCTCGCGCGCTTTCTTTTCTTGCTGAACAAAGCCCATAATGGTGGGCCCACTTCCAGACATGAGAGCCTGATCACAACCTTGATCTAGCAAGTATTGCTTATACTCTTCTAGTTGGGGATGCCACTCTATAGTGACCTTTTCTAACTCGTTACCTAATGCCGCGATCATAGCTGAATAAGAGCCCTGCTCTAAAGCTTTCAGCATAGCAACCGTATGTGCTCCTCGAATTGCCCCAGAAGCTGTGTGAGACTGTTCAACCCATAAGGGTGCTTGCAGTGCTTGATAAACTTTTGGTGTAGAAACGCCAAAAGAGGGCTTAATTAAAATAACCCAGAAAGCCGGTGCCGCCGGAAGGGCTTGCAAGATTTCCCCTCTTCCTGTAGCCAAAGCCGTTCCACCTTGTACTAAGAAAGGAATATCCGATCCAAGTTTGGCGAGCAAAAGCTCCATCTCCTGGGCAGAACAGTTTAGATTCCACAACTTATTTAAGAGCTTCATCATAGCTGCGGCATCAGAACTTCCTCCAGCTAGACCTGCCGCTACGGGAATCTTTTTGTCCAGAAAAATATCTAGTCCGCTCTGCTGACCTTTTATTTGCTTTACCAGTAGAGCTGTCTTATAAACAAGATTTGATGCTTCTGGTGGCGCTTCATCGTTTCCACCATACAAACAAAAGCTATCATCATCTCGCCTACGCACAGAGACTTTGTCGAACAGATCTATCGTCTGCATGATCATTTCTACTTGGTGATAGCCATCCGATCTTCGCCCAAGAACATCTAAAGAAAGATTTATTTTTGCTGGAGCCAATTTCTGCAGAATAGAGCCCACCTCTTCCCAAGGTTTTTCTGCTTAGGAATATTCCGCAAACTACAGCCTTTCTCCTTTTTTCGACAGATAAAAGTTCATCTATTTAACTTAAAATAGCTTCCATCTATGTAATTTTTTCAACTTCCATAACTTTCATGCGCAATTAACTAGCTTTATAAGAAGCACAATAGCACAAAGCTATGATTACGCTCACATCCTTTAGACAATCCCTCTATTATAATTAAATAAAGAAATTAGAGACAGCTGTATTTTCATCACTTATGGAGGAGGGACGGCCATGAATAGCAAGTCAACCTTACCACCCTTTCACATAGATATTTGTCGTGGTAGGAATAACTGCCCCTACAAATTGATTGATCCTGAAGAAACTATTCTTTTGCTAGAAGAAGCTTTACAAAAGCGCTTGGAAGGCCAAAGTGTATCTAGCTATCACAAGATGATTCGTTTTGCCCTCTCCTGTTGTCCGAACAGTTGCTCGCAACCACAGATACGTGATTTTGGTTTGCAAGGGAGAGTAGAGCCTATAGTTACTCATCAACCTTGTAACTCTTGTCAAGCTTGTCTTAAGGCCTGTCCTGAAGGTTTTGTGCAATTAACAGCAGAAGGCCCACAGATTTCGGAACAATGCTTAGCCTGTGGACACTGCATTGATGCCTGCCCTACAGGTACACTAGATAAAGGTAAAAGTGGTTGGACACTGCTCATAGGCGGCAAACTAGGCAGAATACCTTCTCTAGCTATTCCTGTTGCACACTTCCTATCAACAGTAGAAGTGATCCAAACTATCTTGTCCTACCTAGATCCTTATCTAGCGGCTATCCCAAAAGAAGTTTCGCGCAAAGAACGCTTTCGTGCTTGGCTTGATCGAACCTACCAAGACAGTATATATGTACAAGACTAAATTAACAAAAAACCCTGCTTCATCTTCTCTGATGATAGCAGGGTTTAACTATACCTAACCTTTACCTAGCCTTTATCTAGCCTTTATCTAGCCTTTACTTAGACTTCCTCTATTTAACCATAACAGCCTTTCGTATCAATGCCTCCAATCCCCTCTGCTCCTGTAATAGTGCCATCAACAACTGCTTTTACTTCTACATATTCTTCTCTTGGCGTGTAAGCAATTTTTTCGGCAATAAAAACAGGATCTAAGGCGTGAATCATCACTCGTTCTGGCGAAGTAGCAAAGTTAGCACCAGCATCTACAATAGCTTCATAATAGGACTGACAAGCACCTGCAAAGATAACTAGTTCTTCTTGATCGGGAATAATTTTGCGCGCTTCCCGAACAGCATCAACAAAATAACGAGAACTGCGGTAAGAGTCTACCGATTCCTTATCGCAATTATTTTTTAGCAAACTATCATGACCTGTGATAACTAGAATATCAAAGTTTTTTTGCTTCAACTGTTCTGATACGACCTTGGGAAAGTCCTCTTCCTTCCCATGTATTCCTACAGCTTCAATCTGAAGTTGTTTATAAGTGTCCATACAAAGATTTAAATATTCTTCATTTCCATCAATGTGTAATACAGTGCCTGGCTTGGCCTGAGCGGGCCATGTAAAGACTTCTTGTTCTGACTTTCCTTTTAACAAGCCCTTAGCATGATGCTCCTGAAGTAGTTGCGAGATTTGTTTGTGATGACGAACTAACAATCTTTGCTTATATCGAAAAATCTCTAGTAATGGTGGTTCATCAAGATCACTGCAAGGCGCATCAGCCTGCAAACGCATATCTAAACCTTCTAGCAACGCCTCAGGTTCTTCCTCCCCTGGTCTGATAGCGACAATACGAAAAAAGATATCATTGCCATAGGAGTTCCGGGTCACAATCGTTCCGACTCGTCGTTCCTCCATATATTACATCTCCCCCAATAATAATCGAAGACTCGTCGACATCTGCGTCAGTATTATCAGTATGAGAAAAAAACAAGGGGGGTGATTAGATGATCGCAGTAAAGATTGTGCAGATAGAGGAAATTGTGACAAACAAATGAAAGACAGACCTGAAAGCATCTCTCTCAGGTCTGTCTCCTAACCTTGGTGATTAAGACTGTGTTGGAATTGTTTTTTGAACAACTGGGGAACTGGAAGTAGCTATGCTTGAAGATGTAGCAACACCGCTGGGGCTGATGAAATCAGGATAGGCTTCTTCACCATGTTGACTAATGTCAAGACCGATTTCTTCATCTTCAGCACTAACTCTCATCTTAACAATGGAGTTAACAATGTGGTAGATAACAAAGGTTCCAATAGTTACGAAGATAATTGTAGCTACTACAGCAATTGTTTGAATTAAAAGTAATTCAGCATTGCCATAGAAAAGACCGTCAGCTCCATCGGCATTTACCATAGTAGTTGCGAATAAGCCTGTGGCCAAAGCGCCCCAGATACCGCCCACACCATGAATACCAAAAGCGTCTAGAGAATCGTCGTAACCAAGGCGTGACTTCATTAAGATAGCCTGATAACAAATGATACCGGAAATAAAGCCCATTGGAATTGCCGCCAAGGGAGTTACAAAGCCAGCGGCAGGAGTAATGGCTACTAGACCAGCGATAGCACCAGAGACAGCACCGAGCATTGTTGGTTTACCTTGACGAATCCATTCATAAGCAATCCAGCCTAAAGCACCAGCCGCCGTAGCAGTATTAGTTGTCACAAAAGCGGCTACAGCAATACCATCAGCAGCTAAGGCACTTCCTGCGTTAAAGCCGAACCAACCGAACCAGAGCAAGGCACCACCTAATACAGTCATAGGCAATTGGTGAGGAGCCATGGTATGACCGTTGCTACCACCCCAACCACGACGTTTTCCTAATAATATTGCGAGTACTAGACCTGTGACACCGGAGCTAATGTGAACGACTGTACCACCAGCAAAGTCAAGAGCGCCCATTTCATCAATCCAGCCGCCACCCCACACCCAGTGAGCTAGAGGTGCATAAATAACAGTGACCCAGATAGCGATGAAAAGCAAGAAAGCAGGGAAGCGAATCCGTTCAGCAAAAGAACCGCTAATAATGGCTACTGTAATAATAGCGAACATCAACTGAAAGACTGCGAAAAGCTGATGTGGAATAGTTTCTACAATATCGGGATTGGGGTCAAGTCCAACTCCGATAAATCCAGCCCAGTCTAAGTTACCAACAATGCCAGCGACATCAGGCGCAAAAGCGAGAGAATAACCATAGAGAACCCAGATAATGGAAACAACGCAAATAGTTATAAAACCATGCATTAGAGTACTTAAGACGTTTTTCTTACGTACCATACCGCCATAGAACATTGCTAAGGCTGGTGTCATTAACATAACGAGAGCGGCACAAATAATAATGAAAGCTGTATCACCTGTGTCGATAGCCAGAGCAGTTTCTTCAGCGGCCATAGCTGTTAAGGGCGATAAAAGTCCTAACAACAGGAAAGTACTAACCAAAAATAATGTAAACCATGAGGCTTTTTTTATACGATTCCTCACTCTACTCATCATCATAATATTTCTCCTCCTTCTAATTGAAAAAACAAAAACAAAAAGCTCTCGAAGAAAGCACGCAAAACGCTTTCTTCGAGAGCTTCTTTGCTCCCCCGGCAAAAACTACAGAACCAACAATTCCTTAATAAAGCCTTATAAGTCCTTAAAGAGCTTCTTCGCCCGTTTCTCCTGTTCTAATGCGAACCACATCATCTACAGGATAGATAAAGATCTTCCCATCACCAATCTCACCAGTTCGCACAACATCGGTAATTATCTTGACAATATTTTCTACCACATGATCTTGCACGATAACTTCAATCTTGATCTTAGGTAGTAAATCGATAGTGTACTCGGAACCGCGGTAAAAACCTTTTTTACCTTTCTGTAAACCACAGCCGGCAACCTGCGTTACAGTAAGACCACGGACTCCAAACTGATTGAGAGCTTCCTTCACGTCATCCAATTTGGTTGGACGAATGATAGCCTCTATCTTCTTCAACATCCTCACCCCTTCTCAGTATATTGAGTTCTGTAAGTACAGATGCTCCTAACTCTGTAGACAGTGCTATCACCACCTTTTGAACCTTCCCAGCATTGATGAAGAACTGTCATCAGAAAACAAAAAAGACAGAGAAGTCGATGCGATGTTATGCACCAGACGTCTCTGTCTTGCTTTTATTATAGAGATTCTCTCAGACTTTGGCAATACCCTATTTTTCTAATTTCAAAACTTTTTTCCTCTCTTCTACGAGAGCGTTGGCAATACGAGCAAACTCAGCAAGCGTCAGCGTTTCTCCCCGACGAACAGGGTCAATTTCCAATCTCGTCAACATCGTAGCTAATTCAGCTTTTGAGATATTGTGCTCTAAAGCTGACAAAGCATTGAGTAAAGTTTTTCGCCTCTGGTTAAAGGCGGCGCGCACAATTTGGAAGAAAAGGCGCTCATCAATAAGCTCTACTGGTGCTACCGCTCGACGCTGTAAACGTAGAACTGCAGAACTTACCTTTGGTGCAGGAACAAAAGCTCCAGGCGGCACAGTCGTAACTATCTCGGCCTGACAATAATACTGTACAGCTACCGATAGAGCACCATAGCTTTTGTTTCCTGGTGGTGACACAATCCGTTCCGCTACTTCTTTTTGCACCATCACCACAAGATGAGAATAGTTAAACTTGCCTTCTAACAAATGCATGATAATGGGCGTAGTAATATAATAGGGCAAATTAGCTACGAGTGCAAAAGATTCGTCTGCTGGCAAGTAAGGTTTCGTGACAGCATCGTAATCTACTTGAAGTGCATCTTGCCAGTGAATCTCCACCTGTTTATATTGGCGAGCCAAGTCTGATAATAATTCTTGCAATGCTGAGTCTACCTCAATAGCAATAACTTTGCCAGAAGTGCCTACTGCTTCAGCTAGAAAGGGAGTTAGTGTAGCCGGTCCTGGTCCTATTTCTACGACTACAGCGCCTTCTTTTAACTGGGCCGCTCTTAAAATTTTATCTATATAATTAGAGTCAACTAAGAAGTTTTGACCCAGTCCTTTTTTGGCACGTATTCCGTACCGTTGAAGCCGTTCTCTTATCTCTTTTGTCACCTTTTCTCTCCTATCTCTTGCAGAGCTTTTTCCACATCTTCTCTAAGCAGGGCAAAGTGGTTAAGCCGCTGTAAGAACTGCTTGGCATTAGCTTGACCGATTCCCAATCTTTCGCCAAGAGCATGGCGACGCCAGGAAGCTTCTGCATGTCCTTCTAACTTCCAGTTCCGCATATCTTCTTTAGTAAAAGAGCCCTGTTCTCTTCCTGGAGAACGGACTTGTCGCAAAGCCTCTTGTATATCTTCTGTAGAAGCGTGTTCTATGCCAACCTTTGCTTCTTCTCTAGCTTGTGCTACTGGCAAAAAAGCATGTTTGGCACCTGGAACAGCGTCTGTAATCCACCGTCGAATTCTTTCGCCCGGTCCATCGGGATCAGTAAAAACAATAAGGCCACATCTTTTTTCAGCCTCCTGAATTAAGGCTAGCGTTTTGGGGCTAAGACCAAGTCCTTGTGTAATGATTACTTGAGCATCGACAGCTTTTTTGACAGCGATTAAGTCATCGCGACCTTCCACTACAATTACTTCAGCAATTTTTTCTTTTGGCAACCTTTTCATCTCCTCAAGCCTCTGGGTCTATTACCATTATAACACGAAAAACCCCGCCCTATAGGACGGGGTAATTATATCGTTAAGTTACTCTAGTGCGTTAAGTTACTCTAGTACGTAAACCTTCACAGTCCGAATGCCCCAGCGTCGAGCTTCGGCATGGGTCTCCATAAATAGATCGATCTTATCGCCTCGAATAGCACTTCCTCGATCAGCGGCAGTAGCAAAACCATAGCCTTCTACATAAAGCCTTGTACCCATTGGAATCACCGAAGTATCTACAGCAACCATGCCAACTTGAGGGTAGACACCAGAAGCTGTATTTCTGCCTGTATGCGTATAAGCTGTCGCTTGCATCTGACGAGCTTCTCGGAAGCGGAAATTCATGCCACCTCGAGAAACACGATCAATAGTTCCCATAGCGACTACTTGATTCACAGGCTCTCGAACAATATTTTGAGATAGTACCTCTCTATGTACAGCATGTCCATCTTCGTATGTAACACGAACAACAGACTGTGCTACCCCATTACGTCCACGTGAAGCGATTCGCCGAAGTCCTTTTTCTAAGTTAGGATCTGCAGTCTGCTCAACTGTGTAAGGAATAGATTGTTCTTCACGTACTTCTTCAAAAGTAACTCGAATAACCCTAACTTCTTCTGGTTCTGTGACCAACTGAACAAGAGGTGGCTCAACTCGATCAGAAGTGCCTAACTCAATCTGTAATTGTTCCAATAAATCTTCTACAGCAACTGTTGTTGTCAACAAGGAATGACTCTCACCATCAGCTATAACCGTAACTGGAAAGGCCCTTTCAATATGTACAACCATACCATCACTTATCGTCGCACTCAGTGCTGGTTCTACCTTGTCCATCTCACCTAAATCAATGGACGCTTCTGCCAACAAAGCAGACACCGTTTTTGAAAATGTGTTCACAATAACTTCTTCGCCATCAACATGAATGGTAACTTCATTCTCTAGCCAGGAGTAGACGCCAAAGGTCAAAAGAAAAAATACTACGACCGCTCCTAGTATCGTGCCGATTTTTGCATTCTTATCTAACTTTTGATTCCATTTCTCTATCCAAGATAAAGATTCTCCTTGTTGATCGGCCTGGCCGGTAGCCTCCTCAGGCATGACAGGTCCCCCTTTCAAACAAGTCCAAGCTCTCTGGACTTTTACATTGTATCTTCATAGGAAAAGTTTGTCAAAGATAAAGAATGCCATTAATGTTTTTTATTTCCTATGACGAGGTTTTAACTAATGAAAGGGGGACTTGATGCTCAGCCTTCAATAAAATATCCTACTCTAGAATATGTATGACCACCTGACGTCTACCCCATTGAATGCACTCTTCTCGCGTATCAAAGAAAACATCTATAATGTTACCTTTGATAGCTCCTCCTGTATCAGCGGCCTCGGCTAAACCATAACCTTCTATGTAAAGCTTAGTTCCTAAAGGAATAACTCGGGGATCTACGGCAACTAAACCTACGCGAGGCCATTTTCCTGAAGCTGTTCGGTTTCCTGTGTGCGTATAAGCTGTTGATTCTACATGCTTAGTTTGAGCAATAGATGAACCTGTCATAGCCTCAATAGACTTGATTTTTTCATCATTGACTAGCTCCCTAGTACCACCTCTAGAGGCAATAGTAGTCCTTCTTTCTTGATGGCCCGTTCCTCTTACAATCACTTCATTGAGAGGCTCAGTCAATAATTGCTCCGATATAATCCTTCGTTCCACTAACTGACCATTTTCAAGAATAACTTCTTCTTCTAAGATCAATCGGCCTTCCTTCCCAGGCACAGAGATTTTTGTTTCTCCGGCAGGAAGAGTACTATCTAGGACAACCTCTTGTTCATAAGGTATCTTTTCTTCCCTCTTTTCAATCAGACGCTGTACCCTTACAAACTCCCATATCTTATCGTCTTGCAGAGGTTCGACTCGATCTTCTGCCGTTACGTAGATACCTTGTTCTGCTAAATTCTTTTTTAATGCTCCTGCTTCAATAGGCCTGTAAGCCATCACATTATAGCTACGGTTACCAACTTGAATTTCTACTTCTTCTGCCTTTCGTACTTCCACAACCATTCCGTTCTCTAAAGGCATAGCTAGATCAGGAATAATCATATCCTGAGGCCCATAATCAATATCCTGTTCACGCAAAAAGGCTTTTACTGATTTTGCCTTGCTTTGGTAAGGTGACGCCAAGCCCTCTAAAACTAGCTGAACTTCTTTCGTTTGCTGCCCGTAGGTCCAATAAGGAAAAAGAGCTGTGAGAAACAATACTGCAACTATAAAAATTCCTGTTCGAAAAGATAAAGAAAAGGGTGCCCTTTTTTCTTCCTTAGACTCCTCTTTGATCAACTTAGAACCTCCTCTACCATCTGTTGCCCTAAGCAAGGACAAACTGCGCCTACCTTTCCATATTTATGGAAAAATGCATAAAAAAAGAACCCCCTTAGTTCAGATGGACTTAAATCCATCAAACCCAAGGGGGTTCTGAGCATATAGGAAAAGTATTTAGGTAGAAGCTTAAGCAGGCTGAGGAATTCCAAAGAGCTTACAACCATTTTGGAGACACTGTTCTGCCACCATTTCAGCATCTTCCTGACGAAGCTCAGCAATTTTTTGAATAATCATAGTAACTTTACTTACATCATTTCTCTTACCACGCAAAGGATGAGGTGACAAATAAGGAGAATCTGTTTCCACCAGCAAACGTTCAAGGGGAACTTTTTGAGCTACTTCTAGCAGTTGACGGGCATTTGTATAAGTAACAGGACCTGCTATGGAGATATAAAAATCTCGTTCTAAACAAAAGCGCGCCATCTCCCAACTGCCTGAAAAGCAGTGCAGTACCCCCGTCATACCTTTGGTATCCTTGTCTAAAATGTCCATGATGTCACCATGAGCATCACGATCGTGTATAATGACAGGCTTCTTCAGCTTACGAGCTAATTTCAATTGCTCCTTGAAAACTTGCATTTGCACATTTCGAGGAGACAAATCGCGATAATAATCGAGACCCATTTCACCAATAGCTACAACCTTATGATGAGAAGCTAGTTTTTCTAATTTCTCATAAGTCTCATCAGTAACAGTCTTCGCATCATGAGGGTGAATGCCTACAGAAGCATATACAAAAGGATATTCATCAGCTAGAGCAATAGACCTCTGGGAAGAAAGTAGATCAAAGCCTACATTAACCATTAAGGCTAAGCCAGCTTCGTGGGCCTGCCACAACAGTTCTCCTCGATCTTCCCGAAAAGCTTTGTCATCCATATGGGCATGGGTATCAAAAAATCTCACTTACTTCACCTGACTTCCTGCAGGAAGATCGGTCTGTGCCATTAAGACTTCTAAAGAGTTGTCATGTGAAGCGGCTAAGATCATACCTTGTGACACAATGCCCCTTAACTTAGCTGGTTTTAAGTTAGCTACTAGTACTACCTTTTTGCCGATCAACTGCTCTGGTTCATAATGTAGGGCAATGCCAGAAACGACAGTACGGATTTCATCGCCTAATCGTACTGTTAACTGAAGCAGTTTATCAGTTTTCGGTACTTTTTCTGCTTTTAAGACCTCAACAAGCCGTAAGTCTAGCTTCGCAAAGTCCTCAATGGAAATCTCTGGTTTTAATGGTTCTATCGGTTTTAGCTCTTTTTCTTTGTCTACAGCTTCTTCTTCTTTGTCCGCTTGAGCTTGCGCTTCTATTTCAGCGCGCAAAGCAGAGAGATCTATACGTGGAAAGACAGGTTGCCCCTTTTGCGTCTTCGTGCCTTCTGGAAGCAAGCCCCAGCGCAGTGCCTCCCAGCCTTGTAGGTCCTTTCTCTCTGCCAGTCCTAATTGCTCAAAAATCTTGCTAGGTACGTTGGGCATCGTGCTTCGCATTAAAATTGTAGCGATACGCAAACTTTCACCCATATGATAAAGCACTGCTTTAAGTTCTTCCGCTTTGGCACTATCTTTAGCTAGTGCCCAGGGCGCTCTTTCATCTACATACTTATTCATGCGGCTGACTAGCTTCATAATAGCACCGTGGGCATTAGCTAGATCAAAGCGCTCCATATAAGCTTCATAATCATCAATAGTCTTCTGAGCTAGTGCTTGTACTTCTTGCTCGAAAGCACCTTCAGCTTCTTTCAAAGGCACATGGAAGATGGCACCGGAAAATTTTTCTACCATCGATAGGGAGCGATGCAGTAAGTTCCCTAGGTCGTTGGCAAGATCAGTATTCAGACGGCTAGCAAAAGCCTCTTCAGAGTAGTATATATCTTGTCCTGAAGGCATTTCACGTAGCAAGTAATAGCGCAAGGCATCAACACCGTAACGATCGATCAGCACATGAGGGTCGACTACATTGCCTTTGGACTTAGACATTTTTCCTGAATCCAAAAGCACCCAACCATGACCAAAAACCTTTTGAGGCAAAGGCTCATCAAGAGCCATTAAGATAATTGGCCAGATAATGGTATGGAAGCGAACAATATCTTTACCTACTAGATGGATTTGCGCAGGCCAGTAGCGTTGATAGTCTTTCTGCTCAGCCTGACCATAGCCAAGAGCTGTAATATAGTTACTTAAGGCATCAAACCAAACGTAAATGACATGATCTTGATTCGTTGGAACAGGTATGCCCCATTTGAAGGTTGTACGAGAAACGCAAAGATCTTCTAGGCCCTGATTAATAAAGCTCACCATTTCATTACGGCGACTAGCTGGTTGAATAAATTCAGGATGCTCTTCAATATGTTTGAGCAAACGATCTTGATACTTAGAAAGACGGAAAAAGTAACTTTCTTCTTTGAGCAGTTCTACAGGACGATTGCAGTCGGGGCAAAGCCAAGCGCCTTCTTCATTTTTTTGTAGTTGGCGATCTAACCAGAAGGCTTCACAGGGCGTACAGTACCAACCTTCATATTCTGATTTGTAAATATCGCCTTGATCATAAATCTTTTGAAAGATTTCTTGCACACCTTTAATGTGACGTTCATCAGTCGTACGGATAAAATCATCATAAGTAATCTCCAATCGATTCCAGAGATGCTTGAAGGAATCTACAATTGGGTCTACATAAGCTTTAGGACTAAGTCCTTTTTCTTTTGCTTTTCTTTCTATCTTCTGACCATGTTCATCAGAACCAGTTAGAAAGCGCACATCATAGCCTCGTAGCCGCTTGTATCTAGCCATCGTATCAGCCGCTACTGTTGTGTAGGCGTGACCAATATGCAGATTGTCACTAGGGTAATAGATTGGTGTAGTAATGTAGAAAGTTGGTTTCCCTTGAGTCACGAAAGGTTTCCTCCTCATAAAAATACTATTTAGTTTTAGCTACTCTCTTGCCATCATTTGAAAAGGTCATACACCCAAAAAAATAATCGTCCATAAGAAAACTCTATATGAAAACTTCTTTTTTTGAAACAAAGGGGTTGACCTGTTACTTTATGGCTTGGTATCATCAGTTTGTTTGATGTCGAAAAATGTAGAAAAAAGGAGGTAGGAAGATGAAGTCAACCGGTATTGTCCGTAAAGTAGATGAACTAGGTCGTGTAGTCATTCCCATTGAACTGCGTCGCACCCTTGGAATTGATGAGAAAGACGCTCTAGAAATCTATGTGGACCATGAAAAAATTATCTTAAGAAAATACGAGCCTGCTTGTGTTTTCTGTGGTAGTGCAGTAGAAGTTCAAAACTTTCGAGGTAAAATCGTCTGTAAAGAATGTGCTATCACGATGGCGCAAAACGCTAGCTAATTGACTACATAATTCCATTATTCCCAAAGCAATCAAAAGAAAGGGCTTTTTTCTCATTTTTTCTTTTTGCCCTTTAAAATATTTTATATCAAGGGGACGGGTCAGACCCGTCCCCTTGATATTTTTTTTTCTCTTCATAAAGAAGCTTTAAGCGATAAGCTTCTCGTTTAGGTAAACCTAGCTTATGAGCACCTTTTTTTAAGGCTTCTTTGTGATCTATGCCTTCTGCCATAAATGCTTCTATCTCTTGGAACAAAAGCTCCGAAAGACTTTCTTCATCATAACTTTGAGCTATCAGATGCTCTTGCTCTTTGGGAGAACCACCGACTACTAGTGTGCACTCTCCTTTAATTGGCTCTGTCATTGCTTCTAGCAAAGAGCCAATCGTGCCTCGTCGAACTTCTTCAAACTTTTTGGTTAACTCTCTGATCAAAGCCACAGGTCGCTGGTCACCTAAAAGTTTTTGCAAATCTTGAAGTGTTGCTTTTACACGGTGAGGTGATTCATAGAGGATCATCGTCCGCTCCTCTTTAGCCAGCTCCTCTAGCCGCTCACGGTAAGCTTTTTTCTGTCGTGGAAGAAAGCCTTCAAAGACAAAGCGGCTCGTCGGTAAACCTGATAGTACAAGGGCTGTAAGGGAAGCAGAAGGTCCCGGCAAGACTTCCACAAGTAAACCTCTTTCAATACAGAGACCTACAAGTTCTTCGCCAGGATCAGAGATGCCTGGTAAGCCCGCATCAGAAACTAATACAACCGTAGCACCCTCGGCAATTTTGTTAGCAATTTCCTGACCCTTAGCTTTTTTGTTATGCTCATGATAAGACGTTAGAGGACGGTGAATCTCATAGGCACTTAAAAGCTTGCGTGTATGTCGCGTATCCTCTGCGGCGATTAGATCTGCTTCTCGCAATGCTTGTAAGACTCGCAAGGTAATATCTTCGAGGTTGCCAATCGGAGTGGCACAGACTCTTAGTTTCCCGACCAGCTTAATTCCTCCCCCAAAATCCTTAAAATACTCAAGTTCCCTATAGTCACTATTCTTTATGCAAAAAACTCATACAGAAAAGACAATCTTCTCCGCTTCGAGGTTGTCCAAAGTGAACATGACAAATATGAAAGCCTTCTTTATATAGACGACTTAAAGTATCATATCCTTCACCCTGTAACTTTTGTACGTTGCTTTCTACTTGCGTTAGCGCTTCTACTGTTAAGTTAGCCGCTTTTTCTGCTCGCAAACGATCGTTTTCTTCTTCTAAAGCATAAGACTCCATCTTTAAGGCTTCAATTTCAGCGAGTATTTTTCGCACCTGTTCTTCGAGAGCAATCAATCGGCTCGTGATCTTTTTCACCTCAAACACTCCCTACTCGCTAGCTCCACATCCCTCAAAACTTTCGTCGTCTTTTTCCGCGCCTTTCTCTTTCCGTTTACAACCTTCTTTCTTGCCATAACAGTCGTTCTCGAACTTCAAACAACACATCAAACGACCACAAATACCAGAAATCTTAGTTGGATTCAGAGAAAGGTTCTGATCTTTAGCCATACGGATCGAAACAGGTTCAAAATCTCCAAGGAAAGAAGAGCAACAAAGCACTCTTCCACAACAACCAATACCACCAATCATCTTAGCTTCATCACGCACACCTATTTGACGTAATTCAATACGAGTGCGGAAAACAGCCGCTAGATCTTTGACAAGTTCACGGAAGTCAACGCGCCCATCAGCTGTAAAGTAGAAAATAATCTTGGAAGAGTCAAAAGTGTACTCAACATCTACAAGCTTCATAGGCAGTTGATGCTGAATGATCTTTTTCTGGCAAATCTCATAAGCTTTTGATTCTTTTTCACGATTCTCTTCAACTTGATGTATATCTTCTTCCGTAGCAACACGCAGTACCTTTTTGAGCGGATTGACTACATCTTCTTCAGGCACTTGACGTGGCGCAATAACAGCCTCACCAAACTCAATACCTCGTGCTGTTTCTACAATTAAACGATCATGCACATTTATCTCCCAGTCACCGGGATCGAAGTAATAAATTTTACCTGTTTTCTTAAAGCGAACGCCTACTATTTTAACCAATCTTTCAACTCCTTTCAGGACTCCATAACTTTCTTTATCTTCATCATGCGATCCTCGAATATTAACCTACCACTAGCATTACTATCTAAGAGGCGCCGTCCCTGTAAAACTTCATCCATGGCCTCAAGTAATTGCTTCCTATTATATCGCGAAGAATACTCTTTTTGATCATAATTGATGACTAGCTTTTCAATTCCTTCGAGGAGTAAGAGCTTATCGCGCAATAAAAGTGCGAGATAATCAAATAATTCGGTCAGACCTTCTTTGTTTTTATCCCACTGTTCAGCCATACGGAAGATATCGCTATCACTCATCTGCCCGATTCTCTGCAAAAGCTCGGCCGCTTTATCGCGATTTTCTGGCAATCCTGCAGTGGCAAGCTCAGCCGCTTTATCATACCGTCCATCTGCTAATAGTGTTAACAGAGCAATTTTATCATTAGAGAGGCCCTTTTCACGGAGAAAATCGGCAATTACATCATCTGGCAAAGAGTTGAAATAAACAGGCTGACATCTTGATAAGATAGTCGGCAAGAGACCATGACCTCGATGAGTGACAAGGATAAAAATCGTATAACCAGGCGGCTCTTCTAAAACTTTGAGCAGTGCGTTAGCCGCCGGATCTTGCATAGCTTCTACTCGATGTAACAAAACCACCTTATATAAGCCTACATAAGGTCGATAACGCAACCATTTCTGCAGTTTTCGAATTTGCTCTATTTTTATGGTGGCCCCATCAGGTTCTAGATCATAGAAAGCGGCGTGATTGGCGCTGGCAAATTGCTGACAAGAGGAGCAGACCAGACAGGCATCACCATTTTCTATGTTCATACAAAGAACAGACAAAGCAAAAGCTCGAGCTGTCATGGTCTTTCCCACACCAGGAGGACCGGCAAAAAGATAGGCATGGGCGACCCTTTCTTGTCTAATTCCCCGTAATAATTGTTCCGTTGCTCGCTCTTGACCCCTTATCTGAGATAGTTTCACCTCAATCGGCCTTTCTAAACGTTACCTATTCTTGTAACGCTTCAACAATTTTTTGATGTACTTGCTGAGCATCTTCTTCTGCTGATATAACGATAAATCTAGCTCTATCTTGATCTGCTATATCTAAAAAACCTTCTCTTACTCGAAGATGAAAAAGAAGATCTTCCTGTTCTAATCGGTCGGCACCTCGTTTTAATTGCACTCTCTGCAAGCCTAGCTCAGGATGCAAATCAAGCAGAATAGTTTTATCTGGCTTAAGTCCTCCTGTGGCTAGGTCATTGAGCTTTTCAATTATCTTTCTGTCGAGGCCTCTCCCGTAACCCTGATAAGCGAGCGTAGAATCAGTGAAGCGATCACAGAGCACAACTTTGCCACTTTCTAAAGCTGGCTTGATCACTTCGGACACTAGTTGCGCTCGAGCCGCTTCATATAGAAGTAGCTCTGTTGACGACACCATTGAGTGCATAGCTGGATCTAACAAAAGCTGACGAATAGATTCACTAACTACAGTCCCGCCAGGTTCTCTAGTTTTGATCACTTCGCGACCCCTAGACTGAAAAAAAGTGGCCAATAGTTCTAACTGCGTCGTCTTACCAGCACCATCTGCGCCTTCAAAAGTAAGCAAAATTCCTTTCATTATAAAACCACCATTCAAAGATCAAGGATTGCAATCTTTTCCATCTTACCGTCTATAGCACCTTGCCACTTTGCCCCGGCCCTTTCTAGGGCGTGTACAACTTCCAGCAGAGCAGGCGTAATCACTTCACCAGGTGCAATTAAAGGAATCCCCGGCGGGTAGGGACAGATAAACTGACCCGCTATTTTATGAAGAGCTTCTTTAAAAGGAACGATTCGTCGAGGTCCGTAGAAAGCTTCTCTAGGCGTGCAACGAACTTCAATAGCTTCTCTATGTCCCTGCTGAAATAGTTCAGCTAGAACTTGTCCGTCTTCTTTCCCGGTACCTTCCAAGGAAAAATCAACCTGCTTAAAAGTTTCAATAAGATGACCATCTGCTTCAGGATGATCGAATGGAGATAGTAAAAATAGTAAGTAATTCGGTCCTGCCAACTCCGCTTCGATAGCACCTTTTTCCCGTAATAACTGGCGCAATTGATAGCCCGTAACATAAGGATTTCGAAGCACCACGAGCAACCTCGTCTGATCCCATTCAGAAACAGTTGAGTAGGCCTTTATTTCTTCACTCCAGCAATAAATTCCTTTGATCTGGTTAAGCTCTCTACGTAAAAAAGAAGCTCGCTCTACAGTTTTTTGCCATAATAGCTCGCCCTCTTCTTCCATAGAAGCTCGCGCTAAATCAAGAGAAGTCATAAGTAAATAAGAAGGACTCGTTGTTTGGAGAATTGTTAAAGCATTTCGTAACATTATACCTTGCCTTGAATGCTCTTCCTCTTGGCCCTGCAATGCTTGTCCGAGATGAAGCATTGCCGCCTGTGTCAAAGCAGGTAAGCTTTTATGACTCCCATGAACAACAGCCTGAGCCCCTAATTTCAACGCGCTCGTAGGCAAGAGAGAGGAAAATGCATAAGCAGAACCATGAGCTTCGTCAACCCACAAAGGTTTTTGCAGAGCTTGAGAGCATTCTCGCCAGCTATGCAAATCTTCTGCCGTCCCCCAATAAGTAGGACGTAAAGCGAGTAAAGCCTTAATATCACCGTATTGACTTATAGGCAAGCTTTGTAAAGCAGTCAGATCAGTAGCTATAGGTAGTCCCGTTTCTTTTTCCAAGATAGAAGATAGATAAGAAGGTCTTGCTCCTGACAAAACAAGACCTCCGTAAATAGAGCGATGACAATGGCGAGGCACAATCACTTCATCGCCTTCTCTTAAATTGGCAAGACAAAGAGCCTGAAGACCTACTGTAGCACCTTGCACAAGAAAAAAAGTTTTCTCAGCACCAAAGGCACCAGCCGCTCGAACTTCCGCATCTAAAATGGCACCTTCAGGACTGTGTAAGTCATCAAGCCCAGGGACTTCTGTCATATCAAGAGCACTGTCAAGAGGCCATTTAGCAAATGCACGCCCTTGACCGTGGCCCGGCATATGAAATCCTTTTATGTTTTCCTGTTCATACTTTTTTAGAGCCTGCCATAAAGGTCTTTCCTTCAAAGTTTTATCCTCCATGGAGACTTTATAATATCATTCTATCACGTGTTTCCGGCAATAGCCAAATACTTACGCCAAGCAGGATTAGAGGCCCAGGTGCGTTTCAGCGCTTCATGGAGTGTTTTATACTTGTTTTCGTCATTAGACCAATCAGTTAGATGATGACAACAGCGAGAACAGATGAACAATCCTTTTAGCCAGAGACCATCATGGAGTCCTCCTTCAGGCGTTTCCTGACAGGCCGCACAGCGGGGCAGTAAAGATCTTGTAGTCATCGTTACTCACGCACCTTCCCTTATCGTGACTTCATCATATGCTATCTATAGCTTAATCGTATCTTGTCCGGCAGGATTTTCCGCATCAAAACGAGAAAAAGTAAAGATGTGCAAGAAGACAAAAATCCTTATTGGGAAAAGAGGTTGATGCCTTCCATGTCCTTGCCAACATCTTACCCTGGCCTTCGCAATGAACCAGGCTACAAGCAAGAAGGACTTGTTCGAATTCCTACTACTTTTTTTGATTATCGTTGGCCTCACTACCTGCCACCATCAGCTACTTCGCTCTATAGAGCCATTTGCCGCATTGCAGAAGGAGACTTGCGTGGTCCTACTGCTCGCTATGAGCTCTTAGACCGCCCTTATGAACCTTGGCCAGCCGATAACTCAGAGGAAGAAATTAATCAACTACTTTTTCAAAACCTTTGTACCAACAAAGGTTGGCCTATGCCAACTACTGTTGCCCATTGTCTAGACTTACTTTTGAAAATGTCTTTAATCCAAGTACATTTAGACGAAGCAGGAAACGAAATATATGATATCGTACTTCCTGTTCCCCATCCTGCCGATGTCCTTCAACGCCCAGAGCTTCGCCTCCCGCCTTATCTGCTCATTCCACCAGAACAAGCTTTATAGGGCTTAGTCAAAAGGAAACCTAGAGCCTGTTTACAAAAATATTTCATTCTGTTATATTATGGCAGGAGGTGTTTTGCATGCACATAAATGCCATTGCGGCCATAGAAGAGCAAATTCGTGCTCAGTTACCCAAAAGGGAAAACTTCGCAAACTTTTCTGCTACTTTAGAAAGTGCGATAAAAACCCAAGCTCTCATGGCCTTACCAGGTAAAAAGCTTGTCCCCCCTGCTTCTCTGCCGCTACTTCAAGAATCATTAGGCTTTGACATAGATAGGGCCAACCATCTGGCAGTAGATGTAGGTTCGGGAACGACAGTGCAAAAAGCACAGGAAGCCTACCGAAGCAATCAATTGCCTTCTTCAATGAAGCAGTTCAACAACCTTATTGAAGATGCCGCTCAAAAATACAACATAGATCCTTCTTTAATATGGGCTGTAATGAAAGCCGAATCTAACTTTAACGCCAAAGCTCAATCAAGCGCTGGGGCACAAGGTTTGATGCAACTCATGCCCGCCACAGCCCGTTCTTTAGGTGTACAAAATTCTTTTGATCCTATCCAAAACATTGATGGCGGAGTGCGCTATCTTCGTCAAATGCTTGATCGCTTTGATGGTAATGTAGAATATGCTCTTGCCGCTTATAATGCTGGACCAGGCAATGTCTTAAAATACGGAGGTATCCCGCCTTTTGCAGAAACGATCGCCTATGTTCCCAAAGTTCTTCAATTCCAACGAGAAGGTATGAATCTCTTCTCAGCTTAACTTAAGCTCAGCTTGAAGGACAGAGCAGTTACTTAATATTATTTTGGTTCTTCTCTCTCGTCTTTAGGAAGATTAGTACCTCTAGCCGCTTCAGTAGCCAAAGCATCACAACGTTCGTTTTCTATATCTCCCGCATGGCCTCGTACCCAACGATAGTCAACATCATGCTTTTCATTAATAGTAAGTAATCGAGCCCACAAGTCTGCATTGAGGGCTCGATTTTTCTTATCCCTCATCCAGCCTTGAGTTCGCCACTTCTTGGCCCATCCTTTGGTCATGGCATCAACAACATAACGGGAATCACTATACACTGTAACCTGACAAGGCTCTTTCAGTGCTTCTAACCCTTTTATGACAGCCATAATCTCCATACGATTATTTGTCGTATCATCATATCCGCCAGCTAACTCTTTACGCTGTTCTTTATATAAAAGAACGACTCCATAGCCGCCAGGACCGGGATTGCCCAGACAAGCTCCATCAGTATAAATGGTTACTCTTTTCAACAATATCACCTCAGATCATCGAGACAACACTATTTTACCATTTAAAAAGCTCTACTCCTTCCTTCATCTACAATAATTTGTATTTTTCTATAAGAAGTAGTTCATACTTATAGAGAACTTTTCCAGCATTGGATCTGGAAAGTAGACTTATAGAGAAGGAGTTTTTTTTAAGTGAAAAAATACGTATGCATTCCCTGTGGCTATGTATATGACCCTCAAGAAGGGGACACAGAAAACAACATCGAACCTGGTACCTCCTTTGACTCTTTGCCCGAAGACTGGGTCTGCCCCGTTTGCGCCGCTGGCAAAGATCAATTTGAACCACAAGAATAGTTTTACCAGATATTAGTTCTTTTAGCATAAGAGACTGCTCAAAAAAACTCTCCTTTTATTTTATAAAAAGGAAGAGTTTTTTCCTTTTTATGGAAGGAGCTTTCTTCTTTCTGTAGAATCCATATTATGGAATTTCTACAGAAAGAAAGGAGCTTATCTAATGATTGTTTCATTACCCCTTAGTAAGCTTATCATGGGATTCTTATTAGTATTTACTTTTTGGTGGGCAACACCTTCAGAGGCTTATCAACAATTGATTTCTGAAGTGGATTTGACAATTCCCGCTGACTCAGGTTTGCATAACGCTATAAAAGCGGGAAATTATATCGATGACACCATCCTTAATCCTGGCCAAACCTTTTCTTTTAATCAAACAGTAGGGCGACGTACGGCAGAAAGAGGATTTGTCCGCGGAGGCGTCTTTAGTTATGTTAACGGACGTTGGGTAACGGTACAAAGCATAGGCGGCGGAATCTGTCGTACATCTACTGCTCTTCACCAAGCTGTAGAAAAAGCAGGCTTACATATTGTAGAGAGACATCTTCATTCCGTACCTGTTTCTTACACAGCTCGCGGTACAGATGCCACAGTCTACTGGGGGCAATTAGATTATAAGTTTCGTAATAACAAAGCAAATCCTATTCGCATCGACTTTTCTTCTCGCGAAAATATATTAAATTTTCGTCTCTATGAAATCTACACACAAGAACCAGCCGTAACCTTCAAGTTAAACGAAGAAATACTTACCTTCACACCTCAAGCAGTAGTCGTTCAAGATACCATTATGGTACCACTGCGCAGTCTCATGGAGCAGATAGATGGTCAGCTAAGCTGGCATCCTGATAGTAAAAAAATTGTAATTGTCTATGGAGAGCAAGAACTACAGCTTTCCGTGACTAACTCCTCCTTAGAAAAAGACAACACTACAGTTCCTTTATCGCCACGAGTGCAAATTGTCGAGGGTCATACTATAGTACCTTTAAGGGAAATCATTGAATCTTTAGACGGCCAAGTCTACTGGGATGCAGAACAGAAGTCTATACATATAACTATGCCTCCCCTCGAAAGTGTATCGATAATTTCACCAGATATAGAAAAATTTATAGACCTAGACATAGAAGAAAGTGCAGAAGCAGAGTCGGTGACGACAGACGAAGACCCTGAGAAAGAACCAATAGATAAAAATAATTTACTCATCGAGCAAGATGAGCTTACCCTGAAGGAAGACCATGTTCCCCACCTATATGAAGAGCTAGAAGAGCAGAAGTTACAGCCAGACATAGAGCTTTTCAAAGACCTAGAACAACCTTTATCACCTTCTGAGCTAGATGATGAAGAATATGACTTTTTTTAGCGCCTAAAGGAACTATAGACTTGCCTTAATAATAGAATAAAAAAGCGCCTCCCATAAAGGGGCGCTTTTTTTCTTAAAGCGAATATAATCAAAATTTTACAAAAAAACGGTTGCCTACTTCCTCTCAAAAACGATACACTAGGATAAAGACAGTCGGATTAACTAACTTTTCGTCGAATTCACCAAAAGGAGTTTGTGATAGTGAGGATGATTTCAGAAGGTTGTACGAGTCAAGAGCATAAGTTTGCAGAAGAGCTCGGGACGCTTTACAACTTGATTGCCACGCAAGCTCTCACCGCAAGAGATAAATTTCCCCTCTCGCAAAAAGAAAGTGAGCAAAGCCGCGACAATCTACTGGCTTACATAGCCTTGCGACGTCATGACCTTTTTGACTTGCAACTTGAGCTTGCTGAATTTGGACTTTCCTCTTTAGGCCGTCTTGAAGAATGCGTGTTGACGAGCATAGAAAAAGTGCTTAAGCATCTAGCAACACCTGTTCCTGACTACCTGCTTCACAAAACGGATTCCAAAAACGCCCGCCTCCTAGCTAGCAAACGAGCACGAAAACTATTTGGACGTCCTCGACGAGGACGAAATACTCGAATCATGGTTACATTAGATAGTAGCTACAGCGACCATCCCGAATTAATGGAAGATTTACTTCGACAAGGCATGGATATTGCACGTATTAATTGCGCTCATGATCACCAAGAGCTTTGGGAAAAAATGATCTGCTCACTACGAGAAGCTGAAGCCCGATTAGAGAAAAAGGCACAAGGAACAGGCAGAAAATGCCGGATCATTATGGATCTTGGCGGCCCTAAGATTCGCACAGGGCCGGTTATGGAGAAAACTATCCCACTTCGCTTGAAAGTACCTCGAGATATTTATGGTCAACCTATTAGAATTCTTGAAGGATATCTTGATAATAAAGCTACTTACACAGAACTCGTAGAAGATAGATATGGGCAAAACCAACATTTTGTTATTGCCATTGAAGAACAAATTCCTCTAGATAGCCTCCACATCGGTGAAGTATTAACTTTTAAAGATAGCCGTAATAGAAAAAGAAAATTTCGAGTCATCGAACGCATTAGCCCTAATCGAATTAAAGTAGCTTTAGAAAGAACAGCCTATGTCCAAGAGGGCCTCACTCTAAACTATGGTCAACAAGAAAAACTGACACTGGGAGCTCCTAAGGCACTACCAATAAACATAGAAGTTCAAGCTGGTCAGGTCTTACGATTATACTTTGATCCCCATCGCCAAGGTCACAATGCTACGGAGTCAGAACCAGCGTCCATCAGTTGTACCGTTCCTGAAGTATTACAAAGCCTACATCTTGAAGACCCTGTCTTTATTGACGATGGAAAAATCGGTGCCCGCGTAATCAATAAGCAAAAAGACTACGTAGATCTAGAAGTTATTTCTCCTGACGACAGATCTGCTCGTATTAGACCAGAAAAAGGACTTAATTTTCCTGAAAGCTCGATCAATATGCCCGCCTTAACGGAGCAAGACCGAATAGATTTAGAATTTATCGTAGCCAACGCTGATGCTTTAGCCCTTTCTTTTATACACAGACCTCAAGATCTAGATGATTTACGTGTAGAACTGAAAAAGCATAACCGCGAAGATATAGGCATAGTCGCCAAAATAGAGACGCGCGAAGCAATCCATCAGCTTTCTCGAATCCTCTTAAAAGGTCTTGATTTTTCAAACTTTGGCATCATGATTGCTAGAGGCGATCTAGCAGTAGAAGTTGGTTTTGAAAACCTCTCTCTAGTTCAAGAAGATATTCTTTGCCTCTGCGAAGCCGCCCATGTACCAGTTATTTGGGCTACTCAAGTATTGGAGAACTTAGCCAAAAAAGGTTTACCTGCACGAGCAGAAATAACTGATGCCGCTATGTCTCACCGCGCAGAATGTGTCATGTTAAACAAAGGCCCTCATATCTTAGATGCTGTCAAAACCCTCTCCAGCTTACTAAGCTCTGAAGAAAGATACCACCTGAAAAAAAGACAAATTTTCCGCGACTTTACAGAACAGCACGATATTTTCTAAGAAGAAAAAAGCCTGAGTTAGAAAGACTTTATGTTCTTTCCTTCTCAGGCTTTTTTCTTCTTATTTTGTACGCAGTCCACAGAGACAGAGATGCCTCCTAACTCATCGCAATCTGTCGACGATGTTGATCAGCCATAAAGAGCAAATCACCCCAGCTTCTACAGCCTCGTTCCATCAATTGATGTAGTAAAGCGCAGAATAGATGGGCCGCTGTAAGAGCATCACCTAAGGCACGATGACGTTCAAAAACAGGTGTATTGCATTCCTTTGCATAATCAGCAAGATCCTTATGAGCTCCATAACGATTTAACGTCCGTAACAAATCGAGAGTATCAATTCCTCTTGGTAACTTAACCTCATAATCCTGACGCTGCAACTCACTTTTCAGTACAGAAAGATCAAAAGGCAAACAATGAGCAACAAGACAAGTAGCCTTCAAGTCTTCGGTAAAGCGAAAAAAGCTCTCTACACCAGTGAATGAATCAGGAGCATTAGCTACCATTGCAGAATCAATGCCCGTCAAATCCTTAATAATCTGGGGAATTTCTCGCTTCGGATCGACATAAGTCCGAAAAGAGTTATCCGTTACGACCAGATTCTGAACGTGAACAGCCCCAATCTCAATCAGACGGTCTTCCCCAAAAATATTAAAACCAGTTGTTTCCGTATCAAAAACAACAAAGGACAAATCTTCCAAGGCCGTAGATAAGGCAATCTGATCATTGAACTCTACGTTCAATCTCTTTTTTCTCCAGAACAAAGAAACTCCCCCCCTTCTTACGCCCATGTAGATTACAACAAACCGAATTCAGCAAACATATGATTTTGTAAAGAGCGCAAAGCTTTTAAGGCTCTGACTAACTCGTCTTTTTCATTAGAACGTAAATAGCTAAAAGGAATAACAGAAGAAGCTTCTTCTTGACGCTCATACTTCTTCCAAGCGTACTCTACTCGTATACGCATAACTGTACTAAAAGCATCATTTAAGTTATCAGCAAACTCAGCCGTCATGGCTTCTTTTTCAACGAGATGTTGGATACGCTTTCGTGGAGTTCCATCAATGACGCCATGGTGAAGAGATAAGATCTGCAAAGCATGATGAAAGGGAAAAAGGGCTTCCTTTTTGAGATCAATACTTTTGCGCTCTAAGCGGAAAAGAGAGCGTATCGGATCGCCTAATTGCGGCACAGGTTGTTCTTTTTCCACTTGCGCAAGACGGAAGAGGAAAATCCCCGAACGATCGAGCTGACTGTAAATCCCTTCAAGAAAACGACCATAAAGGACCGGATCACCGTAAACGAAACGGAATGAGAAAAAGTTCTGAGCTAGCATCAACTTTTCATTAGTTGCATGAACCATCCAACTGCGCAAGCGTTCTTCCCATTGTGTTAATGAACCACGCCACTGACGCTCACTAGCCATCATCTTTCCTTTACAGGGAGCATAACCAGCCTGCTCAAGATGACGAACAATTTCCTGCCCTAGTAGAGCAAAGTATTGTTCTACTTCTTTTTCTTCACTTGCAACAGCATTAGCATAAACGAGGAAGTGATCTTGATCTGTTAAGATAAATTGCTCTCCCCTACCAGCACTACCCATTTGAAGCCAGCAAAAGGGCACTGGTGCTTTACCGTGGCCTTGACTTTCCAGATTCTGTAAAGCTAAGTCAACACAATGTCTTACGAGGCGATCATAAAGGCTCGTAATCGTGTCAAGAGTGTGCAAGATAGGCGTGCCGTCTTTTAACAAGCTCGATAAAATATAACTGATCCCGTCTTTGACTTCAGGTAACTTTTCTCGACTTGCCTCTTCAATAGCCTGCAACATCTTTACAGTACCTTTGTGCTTTTTGCGAAGCAAGTCAGATAAAGTAATCATCCCTACAACTTGATTGCCATCAGTTACAGGTAAATGCTTAATACCTTTCATCAAAAAACTAGAGATTGCTTCATAATAGTAAGCTTGTCGGGAAATGGTGAATGGTGCTGATGTCATGATCTGTTCTACCTTGGCTTCTCGAGCATTATGATCTTGCACCACCGAAGCTACCATATCTTTTTCTGTAATAATGCCTACAAGCTTTTCTTCTTTTAAAATGACAACAGAGCTTGCACCATTAGCAAGCATCTTATCAGCCGCTTCACGAATAGAAGTTCCATATTCTACAGTAAGCACAGGATAGGACATTAAATCGTCGACGCGACGCACAAAAGTCTCCCGCTCTCCCCATTCCCTAGCTAGCTTAACTTGTTCAGCCAGAGATGCATAGACATCTTTTAACCGTGCTGCCAATTGACGAAGTATATAATCTCGAACACCATCTTTACTCCAGCGTTCTTCTAAGACCTCAAAAGGAATTTGCAAGCACTGCGACTCTTCTAGAGCTCGCACAGATAAGTTAGGAGGCATTACATGATGAGTTGGCTCTTCAAGAAAATCAGCAATAATAGAAAGGCCGACCAACTGATTAGGCTGTAATACTTCTAAAGTATCTTTTTCCTCATCATCAAGGCTAGGGCAATCGATATAGATCTCTAACATCCCACTTAGCAAAAGAAGCAACCCGTCATCGGCCGTTTTGGAGTAGAAAACTTTCTCAGAACGGCTATACTGCTTCAGTTCACATAAGCTAATAAGTCTTTCTAGCTCCGATAGGGACACCCCCTTGAAAAGGGGGTGTCTACCTATCTGACGGAGCAGTAGATTATCTGGTGTTTTCATGAATCCACACTTCCCCGTCTTTGTAAGTCATTTGTTCTGGATAACGTAAATCCATAACTTCTTCCTGCAACTTCTGAGAAGGCGCGGCAGTTGCTAAAGAAACAATTATCGTAGCTAACAAGCTAATAGGAGCTCCAAAGATTCCAGCACCTGTATCAATAATACCAAAAAGGGAAAATTCAAAATAACGAGCGGCAATAATGTAGCTCATTGTTACCGCCATACCGGATAGCATACCAGCAATAGCTCCTTGAGCATTGCATCGCGTCCACCAGACACCTAGGAAAAGTACAGGGAAGAAAGTTCCCGCGGCCATCGAGAAGGCCCAGGCTACAATCTGTGTAATAACACCTGGTGGATCCAGAGCAACGATACCCGCTACGATAGTAGCAACTGCAATAGAGACACGAGCAACAAGCAAGCGTTTTTCTTCACTGGCCTGTGGGTTAATCAAGCGGTAGTAGATGTCATGAGCAAAAGAAGAAGATATAGCAATCAGCAAGCCCCCAGCTGTAGACAAAGCGGCGGCTAGAGCACCAGCGGCCATTAAGCCAACAACAAAGACGCCTAAATTAGCAATTTCAGGAGTGGCCATAACTACGATATCGTTACTAATAGAAATCTCAGACCACTGTAAGATACCATCACCATTTTGATCGATTAACTTCAAGCGGCCTGTATCAATCCAGGACTGCGTCCATGCAGGCAAAGCATCAAAAGGTCTACCAGCTACTTCTGTCATTAAGATGAAGCGAGAGAAAGCCGCGTAGGCAGGAGCTGTGAGATAAAGCATACAGATAAATAGCAGAGCCCAAGCACCACTCCAACGAGCCGCTTTCATGGTAGAAACGGTATAGAAACGAACAATAACGTGAGGAAGAGCCGCAGTACCGGCCATTAAACAGAAAAGCAAGGCCAGAAACTGTGCTTTATTGGTCTGTTCAAAAGGTGCAAAGTATTCACTAATACCAAGCTCGCGGTCTAGTTCGCCGAGCTTCGATACCACATCCCCGTAAGTAAGCCAGGGGATTGGATTCCCTGTAATCTGCAAAGACATAAACACAACAGGAACGACGTAGGCAATGATGAGAATGATAAACTGAGCCACCTGTGTCCAGGTGATTCCTCTCATACCACCGAAAGTTGCGTAAACGGTAATAACAGCGACACCGATCATCGTAGCAATGGCTGTATCAATTTCAAACAACCGTCCTAAAACAACACCAGTACCGGACAATTGTCCGATAATGTATACGAAACTAATAATCATTGTTCCAACGGCTGCAATTAATCGTGCTGTATGGCTGTCAAAACGGTCACCTATAAACTCAGGTACGGTGTAGCGACCATACTTTCTTAACTGAGGCGCTAGTAGAAAAGTTAGAAGCAAATATCCACCTGTCCAACCCATGATATAGGCAAGACCGTCATAACCAAGAATCATTACAGTACCAGCCATTCCGATAAAGGAAGCTGCACTCATCCAGTCACCGGCAATGGCCATCCCATTCCACACTGGAGGAACACCGCGGCTAGCCACGTAGAAGTCAGACGTTTGCCGAGCACGATTGTAGACGGCAATCCCAATGTACAGGGCAAAGGAAAGGAAAATAAAAGCCATACTGGTCAAAAATTGCTGATCCACGCTGTTCCCCCCTATTCGATTTTAATGGTCTAGGGTTTTTCCAGACCCTAGTCTTTCATTGGCCTCTTCATCAATGCCAAAGCTTCTGTCTACGCGATCACTGACGACTGCATTTATAAAGAGCAGTGCGACGAAGATGATGAGCGCACCCTGAGCTCCCATGAAGTAGTGAAAAGGCATCCCATTCATTGAAAAACCCGTTAAGGAGTCGGCAAAGGCAACTACTCCAAAGGAAACGATAAACCAGATGGTCAAATAAATGGAGATATGTTTGATTCTAGTGTAGTAGTAGGCATTGGCCAACTGCTTATCAAGTTTCTTCACACCCATCACCTTCTTTCAAAAAGTAGACATTCGCCTCTTTCGCTTTGTCCTCGACCTGGGTTACCGGAGACTCATGATAAACTTGAGAGTCTCGAAAAAACCCATAGGCACCATCGCAATCTGAACCAATACATGGACAAATATGGCAGCAAAAGGTAATCCGAGGAATAAGGGCTGTTTCCGATAAACAGCCAGAAAGATACTGGCTACAACTACCAGTAGTAAAAAATAAAGCACCTTACCTTCTCCTCCTTTGTTTAAATATTTTGATTATTCGTTACCTTTTGCCGCCCTCCCCCCAAGAACTGGTTCTTTGTGGAAAGGGCTCGTGCCTTATTGTATCTGAATTTTGTAATTGTTGCAAAAACTTTTTTTAAGCCGCAAAATTTTAATGCTTAACGGTAGATTACAAGTCTTGAGCGGACAAAAAAGCCAAAGTAGCCTTTAAATGGCTCACAAGAAAAAGTCTCTTTAATTTTTTTTGCAAAAAACGTTTATGCAAGACTTCTTTGTCATAAGTATTAAAACTAGAAAAAAGAGCAAAAGGGTGTGAAAGAGTGAGAAAAAAGGGCTTATTCCTTTACCTTTCTCGTCCTATCCTAAAAAAAATAATAGCCTTCTTTGGACTTTTACTTGTTTTTTTGTCCATCTATTTGCTTCTAGGCAAAAATAAAACTACCGCAACTACCATATTCATCGATGCTGGTCATGGAGGAATCGACAGTGGGGCTTACTACTTTGACGTTAAGGAAAAAGACCTTAACTTACAAATTGCTCTAGCTTTAGGCCAAGAACTGCAGTCACGAGGTTATGAAGTCCTTTATAGCCGGACGGAAGATAGTGATATGTGCTCCTTAGAAGGCCTGCCTTACAGTGAACGACAAGATTTACAACTACGAGTAGATCGAATGGAAGAATCAAAAGCTGATTTGTTGATCAGCATTCATTGCAACGCCACCCAAAAAGGCAGTGAGCGCGGTCCCATGACTTTCTACCATCATGCTTCTCCAGCCAGCAAAGAACTGGCCTACCATTTACAGCGTCATATGAATTATCTAGCTATGAACAGTACACCAGCTATTACTAAAACTTATCAACCACGTTCAGCTAACTTCTATCTTTTACGACATAGCTCTATTCCGGCCGTACTTGTGGAATTAGGCTTTATGTCTAATCCTGAAGACTTGCAACTACTACAAGATCCTTTATACCAACGAGATCTTGTTTACGGCCTTGCAGAAGGCGCAGAAGAATATCTAGCAGGTTTGTCTTTTTTTAACGTCGATTTCTTTTCCGATCCAGTCATTCGCTCTACAACAGCTCCTAAAGCTAGTCAAGAATTAGTGTTTACGGAAGCACAAGATTTGCGTAGCACTCTCCATAACTGGCAAAAAAAATCAGGCCTTTTTCCCGAAAAGCTAATTCTTAAGGAATTGACCATCGAAGATAATCATATACAACTTAACTTTAACCAAGCTCTAGAAGATTTCCTCAAAGAGGATCCCACAGCTTTTCGCGAAGCTATGACGGCCTTAGCAGATCGTATTTCCGAAGGTCCATTTGATACCTTTTCCTTGCTTTGTGAAGGAGAAGCACTTTCTGAGCAAGCTGATCGACAATTAGAATGGGATCAAAACATTTTAGTTACAAAGTTACAAGCCAAAATGGCCATCGTCATCGATGATTTAGGTAACAACGCTGTGGGAACAAAAGAACTTTTGCAAATCAATCGACCCATCACTTTGGCCATTATGCCCTTCATGGAATATTCTACTGATGAAAGCGAAAAAGCTCACCGCGCAGGTTTTCCCATCATTGTTCATCTCTCTTTAGAAGCGAATCGCGCCTCTCCAAATTGGTATGGCCCTAAAACAATAAAAACATCTATGGCAGATGAGGACATTATTACCATCTTAGAAGAGGCCCATAGCTCAGTCCCTCATGCCATCGGATTTAATAATCATATGGGCTCTAAGGCAACTTCCGATGTTCGAGTTGCTCGCCTCCTTGTGGAAACAGCCAAAAGCTTAAATTG
This sequence comes from Heliorestis acidaminivorans, assembly GCF_008933955.1. GTDB lineage: Bacteria > Bacillota > Desulfitobacteriia > Heliobacteriales > Heliobacteriaceae > Heliorestis > Heliorestis acidaminivorans. The sequence continues at coordinate 162,254 of NZ_WBXO01000004.1, read as the reverse complement.
GCTCGTCATTGATAGCCGTACATCGGAAGATTCTCAATTAATCAAAGAAGCGCAACGGCAAGAAGTGCTATATGGCAGTCGAGACTACTTCATCGATGTAGCTCACAGTAAGGATGGTACGAAGAAACGCATACTCAAAGCTGCTGAAAGGGCTCTCAAAACAGGTGAGGTCTTAGTTATAGGTCATGTAGGGCCAGACGGAGGCAAAAGCACAGTGCAAGCCATCAGAGAAGTACTACCGGCACTAGAAGCAAGGAATGTTGAGATCGTTCCTGTTACAGATATCGTTCGTAAGGTAGGTGAAAAAACAGAAAAGGCTTCGAGTATTCCTCAAAGCCTTTAAGTTCTGTCATCTTATGTGATTACAATCTCATTGCGTGCACCTAACATACTAAGCTGATAAGCAGTTGAACGGTCAATACCTTCTGACATCAAGGAAGATAGTCCTTGCTTGGTCAACGGTACAACCTTACTTTTTCCTATTGCCATAGAGGTTACAGCACTTGCTCCCTGTAAAGTTGCTGATGCTGTAAAGCCTATAGTCAAATCTTCTTTGTCGATAAACAAATCATAATACTTGAGACTAGACCAAGCTTTGTCGTTACTACCAGCGTCTCTTGCCGTGGTACTAGCAAACCATTTTTGTAGACTGAATTTACGATCTTCTAAAGAACTCTCTTCTAAGGCCTGCACAGAGGCTTTTCCATCATTTTGCAGAATCACTTCTTGCTCTGTACCCTTCTCGTTCAAGAAAACTCCATAAAGTCTAAATTCCGTTAAGAAGCAATTATAACGATTAACCTCGTTAAGTCCAATCTTAGAAATCTCATGATTGTTGCTCTTAAGCTCTCTGTAGATGGAACGGAAGACACGATGAGTAAACTCATCAGTTTTGTACACTTGCACTTCTAAAGCGTTTTCTTCACCAATTCTGCCTGTTTTGCCGTAAGGGTTGATATGTAGTACGCCCCACTTAGTTTCATTCTCAAAAGTTCCTGTAGCTTCTTCCAACCATTCCTTAGCCGCAATGAGTCGGTGCTTGTTGAGTAACTCAACAAGTTCCATAATTCCTGTACGCATAGGAATATCAGAGTAATAACCAAAACCGTCAAAAGACTTGTCCTCATGAAAAACAAAGTTCTTGTTTTTCTGCAACATAAAAGGCTTCAACTCTAGAGGCAAATCGACATAGAAATCTCGGTTGGAATGAATAATTGCAACTTTTTCTAGTTCATAGTGGGGAAGAGCATTAGTCAAGCTAGTAATATTCCAGCGATTCTCCTGCCCCTTCACTACGTCAAGGGAAGCATTAGTATTTTTTCCCCCTAGTGACGTTACTTGAGGCACTACGGGAGGCTGTTCTTCTTTTTTTCCAAACAGCCGACTCAATAAACCTGCCATATTGATTGATCACCTCTATCACTTATTATACTGAAGAGTACAGCAAAAGGGAACTAGAAGAAAAAAGAAGCACCCGAGACTTACTCTCGGCGTGCTTCTTTTTTGTATAGAGCTCTTCTTAAAAAGCTCTGTTCTTATCCTTTAGGCTCTTTTTGCTGCTCTTTAGGAAGCTTTTCTATAACAATGGCACAATCAGGACATACGTTCTGACAAATGCCACAGGCAATACAAGCAGGATCTTGTTGAACTTCTACAGCTGGTGTACCGTAGACACCTAACTTATCAGACCAAGTAATTGTATCGGTAGGACATTTCTCGATGCAAAGGCCGCAACCCTTGCAAAGTCCTGGGAACATATTAAATCTTCCCTTACCGCTTTCCGTTACGTAGACTTTCCATTCGGCCATTGGGGGAGTTCCTCCTTTTTCCCGCAGGGATCTTACATCTGGCCTTCAACCAGTTGCATGCCCCGCTCAAGGGCGCGGTAGTTTAATTCACGCAGCTTTGGATTCTGCTCAAATTTATATCCTAGCTTATCTTCTAAAGCTTGTTTTGCTTGTTCAGGCGTAACAACCTGAGTAGCACGAATCGTTGCACCCATGATGATGATATTGAAGACGCGAGGATGCAGTTCATTCTTCGCTACCTCGATAGCTGGAATGCCAAAAACTTTCTTCGCATTTTTGGGCAGATCCCCTTCTGCTCCCTCAATAGAAGTATCATAGATGAAAACAGTATTTTCATCTACATACTGAGCACAACGTCGGATAGCACGATCAGACAAGGCAATCACAATATCGCCTTTTTCAAACTTCGGTGAACCAATTTTCTTATCATCAGAAACCTGACAAAAAGCAATGGATACACCACCACGTTGTTCCACACCAAAGTTAGGAATATAGAGCGCTTCTTTGCCTTCTTCGTTAGCCGCTTCTACCAGGATTTCAGCAACAGACTGAACACCCTGTCCACCTTCACCAGCTAAGGCAATTTTTACGAGATTACCCATGCTTAACCCTCCTTCTTGGCGGGAACTTTCAGTTCGCCGACTTTGAAGTATTGAGGCATTTCTTTTTCCACGAACTCCCAAGTCTTAGCCGCATTAGTGCGCCAGTTAGTTGGGCAGGAAGCAAGAGCCTCTACGAAGGAAAAGCCATTGCCATCGATCTGGTTTTGCAGAGCTTTCTTCATCATTTGTGTTAACTGACGAAGATTAGACATAGTTCCGCGGGCTACATAAGCACTATCAGGCGTAATTGCAGCTACCATCTCAGGGCCAAGAGTAGGATTACCTGTCCATTCTACATCACGACCGTAAGGAGAAGTCTCCGTCTTCATGCCTGGTAAAGTTGTAGGAGCCATTTGTCCCCCGGTCATACCATACTGAGCGTTGTTAGCTAAGAGTACAAAAATACGCTCGTTACGGCTAGCCGCGTTCACTAGATGCTGAGAGCCAATAGCGTAACCGCCACCGTCACCCATATAGGCAATACAAATCAATTCAGGACGAGCACGCTTTACACCAGTAATTACAGGTGTAGTACGTCCATGGTGCGTCTGAATTGAGTCAAAGTTAAAGAAATCCCAGGATAGAAGGGAGCAACCAATATCGCAACCGAAAACGACACGATCTTGAATGCCCAATTCATCAATAGCAGTACCAAGAGCTTTTAATACGTCACCGTGACCACAACCAGGGCAGAATTTATGAGGCTTAGTTTCCTGCCGCCAGCATTTTGGCATTTTCGGTTCCATTACAGATGTAACAGTCATTCTTTCTATCCCTCCCTTTAGAGCATGGCTTTTACTTTATTAATAATTTCATCGGACGTGATCCCCAAGCCAGGCTTGAAGATGTACTCCATTGGTGTAGAATCGCCATAGAGAGAGTGATGGACAAGCTTTGCAAACTGTCCTTGGGCTGATTCTACGACAAGAAGTTTCTTAGCTTGATTAGCCACAGCTTTTAACTCTTTGTCAGGGAAGGGACGTAACGTAATCGGACGGAAATGTCCAGCTTTAATGCCTGCTTTACGCAGTTCACGAACTGCTTCTACAGCGGCACGACTTACAACACCATGAGCTAGCACGACTACTTCAGCATCATCACAATCGAAGCTTTCGCTTTCTACGATTTCAGGTGCTACTGCTTCGTAATCCTTCACGAGGTTACTGACAACTTCGTAAAGCTCTTCTTCTGTGTTGTAGGTATTTCTTAAGTGAGCTGGATCACGGTCTACACCAGGAGATCCGGGAAGACCTACTAGCGGATAGGTATCAACCATCTTGATACCACGAGCTTCTGGATCATACATAGTTAAAGATTCACGCATCTTCGCCTGGTAGCCATCACCTAAGACGAAAGTAGGAATGCGGTACTTCCAAGCTGTATTGAAAGACTTGATGGTGTAGTCATACAACTCTTGGTGGTTACAAGTAGAGTAGACAACACGGATACCTTCTCCGTTAGCACCATAACAAGTCATAGTTACTTCTTGTTGTGAATAGATAACTGTTGCTGTAGATGGGCCACCCCTCTGCATGATAACGACAACTGTAGGAATGCGCATCATTTCAGCCATGGACATGGATTCCTGCATTAGAGTATTACCAGGACCAGCTGTAGCTGTGAAAGATCTTTTACCTGACATTACACCGCCAACTGTAGTAAAGCCTGCAGAGATTTCATCTTCAGTCTGCAAAAAAGGCTTGTCAAATTTAGGGGCCAAACGAGTAAAATAATGCATAATCTCGTTTTGTGGTGTAATGGGATACCCATACATGATGTCTACGTTAGCGGCTAGAGCAGCATAAGCTACTGCCTCATTACCTGTAACGAACATCCGCTTTTCTCCTTGAATCGGCTTATCAGCCATGTAGCAGGTGCACCTCCTGAGGTGTTATGTTACCAAAATGTTTTGGGCATCAAGCGATGCAAGTAACGGACAGGATGTCCCATTGCATCAGTTTCTCCTAAAGTTGGCCGAAATTTCTCATCGGCCGCCGTTGCCTCAACGGGCAACCCTAAAATTTTAGCCGCTTCTGCCACGACTTTGGCACCTTCTTGTATGATCTGTTCATCTGTTTCCTCACCTAGATGGGTGTTGTTCAATATTGCATGAACAGGACCCAGATCACGAACATAATCAACAACATCTTGTACCGAAGAAGTCATAGGACGAGAAATATTAATGACGGCAATAATGCGAAGTTCCGGATCTTGATGGGCACCATGAAGCAAATTTAAGGTTTTAGAACCTTCTACTCCATAACCTATGTCGAGCACTATGTCCCCTTCTCGACGTAAAGCCCAGAGCATATCGCCTCGTAGCAAATTGCCAGCTTCTCCGAGGCCTACCGTATCACCTGTTTCCCAGGCGATGACCGAAAGCCCCTTTGCTTCTAGCTCTTTTTTTATCGGTCTTAGCGTATAAAATGGTTCGACAATATCTAAGTCGACTAGTGTAACGGTCCTACCTCTCTCGAGAAGATCGAGAGCACGGTTGACAGCATTTTCACTTTTACCACTTGCATATTCACCGATATAAGCTTCTACCATTCTCCGTTGATCGGAGCTGTTAATCGTTCACCACCTCCATTGACTTTATATTCCCCGGTCTTAATTGGAATCATGCTCCCAATGAACAAACCCTTTCTCTTTCCTTAATATGCCAAATTGCATAAAAATCAAGAAAAAGATTCTATATCTACATAGCAAAAGAACGAGGACTATCTTGTCAGGGAAGACATTTCTAGCCTCGCCTACCATTGCCTATTATATATAATTAAAGTCAATTAGGTCAAGTATCTACTACAACAATATCCAGTACTTTAATATAATCAGTAATAACAAACCAGGTAGGCCTAGAAAACCAACGACTAGTGCTGTAAATAAGTTCAAAGGGAGAGAAAAACCTACAAGAGCACCTACAAAGTTAATGGCCCAAAGCACTAAAAGACCCAGTAAAGAATTAAAGGCAATGACAAAGATCCAGCGAATAGGTCGCCACAAAAAATGAACAGCAAGCAGTAACAAAAAAGCAACAACAATAGTAATTACAAACTGCTCTGTCGTTAACTCCATCATCAGCATTCACCTCTTTATTAATTCCTAAAAAATCATAATAATTTCTGGAAAAACTTTCCCCCTACATCTTACGCCTGTCCGACAAAAACAGAACTGAAAAAGAAAAAACAGCCCTGCCATTTTTTCGGCATCGAGCTGTTTCTTGTTATACTTTCTTCTATTTATAGTTCTCTACGTCCTTCTAAAGCACGTAACAAAGTAACTTGATCAGCATATTCCAAATCGCCACCAACAGGTAAACCATGAGCTATCCTAGTAACCTTCAGTCCCATGGGCTTAATCAAACGAGCTAGATAAGCCGCTGTCGCTTCACCTTCTACTGTAGGGTTAGAAGCAACGATTACTTCCCTTAAGTGAGGAGAAGATAAGCGAGACATCAACTCTTTGATTTTTAGCTGTTCAGGTCCAATCCCTTCCATCGGTGATAGAGAACCATGGAGAACATGATAAAGACCGTGATAATCACGGGTCTTCTCAATAGCCACTACATCTCTCGGATCTTCCACCACACAAATCAGTGATTGGTCACGCTGTTCATCACAACAGAAGCGGCAGGGATCACGTTCCGTCAAGTTCATGCAAGAAGAACAGTATTTGGTCTTGTCGTGAGCATCAACAATGGCTCTCGCTAAAGCGACAGCATCAGACCGAGACTGGCGAAGCAGAAAGAAAGCAAGTCTCTGCGCCGTCTTAGGGCCAACACCAGGCAATTTGGAGAGTTCTTCTATAAGCTTACTTACAGGTTCTGCATAATAAAGCATAATGGTTCATCAATTAGAACAAACCGGGGATTTTTACTCCACCAGTGATCTTAGACATTTCTTGAGCTACCATTTCTTGTGACTTACGCAGGGACTCATTAACTGCCGCAAGCACCAAATCTTGTAACATTTCTACATCATCGGGATCAACAGCTTCCGGTGCAATCTCAATAGAAAGCACTTCGTTCTTACCGTTAGCTACAACTTTAATTGCGCCACCGCCTGCTGTTGCCTCTACTGTACGCTCAGCCAGTTCTTCTTGCATTTTGGCCATATCAGTTTGCATTTTCTGCACTTGCTTCATCATCTTTTGCATATTGCCACCAAACATACCAATTCCCCCTAAAAATCCTTCACTCTAGTCTACCACAATCCACAAAAAGTATAAAGAGGCGAAAAAAAAGGAAGCGTAAAAGCTACTTTTCTACGGCACAATATATTCGAGGTGAGCAGAAATGGCGAAGGGCAAAAAAAGCCTCAGCAAAGTTACGCCTCAAATTGCGACTCCTTTCGAACAGGAACTGGCCGAAGGTTTGAACCCAGATGACTTTCCTGAAAAGAACCAGAGTCAAAGGGCAAAACCTGGAGGTGGGTAAAGCATGTGGACCATAGTCCGTCGTCTTCTCCCTATGGGCGTCCGTGGGTTCTTTATGTATAACATCGCCCGCACGGGATTGCGCTGGCTCTTCCGCAACCGCATGCCCTTCCGCTAAAAGGCCAAAAAAGTGATTGTGCAGAGGTCAGTACTTGATCTCTGCACAATCATTTCCAGCATAACCAATAGAATCGGCTTTACAAATCATTGTAATCAAGATATACTATTGCATGTATTCAACAAGCTAGTCTTGGCCGTGCTAAACGGGGCGATAGCGGTGCCTTGTAACCCGCAATCCGCTGTAGCGGGGTTGAAGCTTTTCTAGAGGGCCTGTCTTGTGGGGACTGGCCTCTGTAAGTGGTGTAGACGGTTGGGTCCTACGCAACGGAAACCTATGAACCCCGCCAGGTCCGGAAGGAAGCAACGGTAAGTAGGCCATTTCGGGTGCCGTAGGGTAGCCTGGCCCGAGCTAACTGCAGAGGTAACGCCTGGAAGGCAGTGTTCGAAGAAAGCGCACGGCCTTTAATTTTACAATAATGCAGTATATATAGCAACAAGCTAGTAAGGTAGAAAAAGATGGTTAAGAACCATCTTTTTTCTGTATCTAGGAGGATTGCCATGGCTTACTTAGCCTTATATCGGGAATGGCGACCAGGTACATTTCAAGAATTGGTCGGCCAAGAGCACGTTAGTTGCACTTTGCAGAATGCACTTCTCTATCAGCGCATAGCCCACGCTTATCTCTTCTGCGGACCTCGGGGCACTGGAAAAACAACAACAGCCAAGGTATTAGCTAAAGCGCTTAACTGCAGTAGTAGCTTAGAGGCCAAGAGAAAGCCTTGCAACGACTGCAGTAATTGTCGTGCCATCAACAACGGCTCATCTCATGACGTTTTGGAAATTGACGCCGCCTCCAACCGAGGTGTCGATGAAATTAGAGAGCTTCGTGAACAAGTAAAGTACGCACCACAAGAAGGAACATATAAAGTTTATATTATTGACGAAGTTCATATGCTAACGACAGAAGCTTTTAACGCTTTGTTAAAAACACTGGAAGAACCGCCGGCTAACGTAATCTTTGTACTAGCAACAACAGAAGTACACAAAATACCAGCAACTATTTTATCTCGCTGTCAACGTTTTGATTTTCGTCGCCTTGATGTGGCTCAAATTGTGCAGAGACTGCGGGAAATTGCTACCCATTACCAACTAGAAATAAGTGATGATACGCTTCACTTTATTGCTCGCAAAGCAGAAGGTGGCATGCGCGATGCTCTCAGCATCTTAGATCAAGCTCATTCTTTTGCCGGTTCATCTATTACTATTGAAGACATTACTAGCATTTTAGGTGCTGTCAGCGACGAAACTCTTTTTGAGATAAGTCAATACTTAGCAGAAGGTCAACTTTCAGAAGCCTTGCTACTTCTTCATGAACTAATTAGCCGCGGAAAAGAAATTCGGCCTCTCACTAGAGATCTCTTAGATCATTATCGTGATCGCTTGATTCTCACTACCATACCGAAGAGCCACGATCTAGTCAACTTATCTCCTGAACTGTCCAACAAGATTCTTGCTATGAAATCATCTCTTTCAGCTGATGATATTCAAAGAGCTCTAGCTTTACTAAGCAAAGCAGAAACAGATATGAAGTGGACAAGCCATCCTAGACTACTGCTAGAAGTGGCTTTTATCCGAATTGCTAACCAAGAAGACTTAGAAAAACCAAAAGTCACAGCAGTACCAACTAGTTCAACAAATGCTGATCCTAGGGAACTTCAAGCTCTTCGCCAACGCATCGAAGAACTAGAAAAGCGCTTAGCTAGAGTAAACTTAGGGACAGAAAACATTCCCCCGCCGCCAACTACTCCTTTGCTAAAAGAGCCCTCTTCCACAGCTTCTACAGCAAGTTATCAAGTTAAATCTGTAGCTCCTTCTTCCGATTCAACAATAACACTAGAGCAACTACAGCGCTACTGGCCTGAAGTACTTGAGAAAGCCAAAGAGTACTTAAGCTCGCCACCCCTTCGTTCTATTTTACGTAACCAGACAAGTCTGGATAAAGTCCACGAAAAAACAGTCTATTTACAGCATAGTTGCCCTCTATACAGCCAGCCTAACGACCCTAGACTTAAAGATCTTACCTTATCAGTAAAAAAAGCTCTCTTAGAAATTTTTAGTCAGCCCCTAGAAATAGCTTTGTACCACGAAAGCCAAGGCACTGCTGAAGACCGCCCGGTAATACTTACCCCCTCGGAAGCAATTTCCTCTAAAAAAAACAATACTGTTCCTTTTCCTAAGAACTCGGCTACAACACCTGAGCCACTTGAAGGAGCACCCCTTTTGGACGAAGCAAAAGTTCGTCAGATCCTAGACGCTCCAGACCTAGAAATCCAGTATATTGACAGACCTCCAGAAGAAAAAGCATCTCTCAAATATAAGCTAAAAGATTAAAGCAACAGTAGTTAGCAAGAAAAGTTAAAAAGAAAAGCAGGCACTTAACAGAAACTTCCACCTTGAAGCCTCTCATAATCTTTTACCTTCCGGCAAAAATAAAGGCGGATAGGACAGGAGGTGAAGTTAATGTCTATGATTAAATGCGATGTAGAAGAGTGTCATTACAATCACAGTGAATTTTGCCAGGCCTCTACAGTACAGGTAAAATCAAGAGTGCCTGATCACATGACTAGTATTTCCGACGACACAGCTTGTGAAACTTTCGTTCCTAGATCAACAACTAAGAAGTAAAGCAAAATAGTTCTTTACGTAGAGAAAGAGCCAGAAGAAAAGAGACCACCCATTCGGGTCTCTATCTTCTGGCTCTTTCTAGAGGGACCAAGCCTTTTCATGTACTAGTCTTTCAAGACAAAATAGAAAGGGATATGAAGTAAAAGTAACATAAGAGCCAATACATGAGCTACATTCCAAATGGGGCTGTACATTTCCATGCTTGAACACCTCCTGTAAATTATAAATTGCACCTGCTCTAGTTGTTAAAATAGTTTAGCAACCAGAACTTGGCGATTTAGCCATTAATTCGACGTGTCTTCAAGTTTTCCTTTTTGCAAACAAAATATAAACATTCGATTCACTATCATTGTATCTGATTTAGGAGAAAAAATCACTATCTCTTTACCTTAATTTTCACATTCGCCCATTAAGTACATAGAAGGCTTTCCAATATAGTAACCCTGCGAGAAATCAATCCCCAATTCTCTGACTTTATTGAAAACTGCTTCAGAATGCACGAATTCAGCAATCGTTTTAATACCTAGTTTTTTTGTGAAGTGTACAATAGATCGAACTATGGTTTGGGCCGCTATATCTTGATCAATATTTTTTATAAGAGAACTATCGAGCTTCAGATAGTCTACGTTCAACTGAATAATATGATTAAAGTTGGAGTAACCCATACCAAAATCATCAATACTAATTTTATGACCTAGAGTCTTCATTTCTTTAATAAACTTCATTACTTCATGATAGTTCTCTATACCTTCTGATTCCAAAATCTCAAAGCCTACCTGACCAGGCTTAATTTTCTGATCGATCAATCCTTTTCGGATTGTTTGTACAATATCTTCATCAAGAATATCTTGTACAGATAAGTTAATAGAAAAGTCAATGTTTTGCTGAGAAAAACGCTGAAAAGACTTTTCTATCACTCGACGAGTAATCAAACCATGAGTTTTCGTTTTTTTAGCAATTTTTAAGAACTTGAAAGGCCCGTGTACTTGACCCTCTTCATCTACCAATCGCACTAAGCACTCGTATTTTCCAATTTTCTGCTTTCTGTTGTTCCAGATTGGCTGGTAATATAATATGATTTTATCGTTATGGAGAGCTTCTTTGATCATCCTAGTGTACTTAAGGTTTTCCTTATAGTCCTCAGAAGTCCACTGGGCAGGATCGTATATTAAGAAGCTTTTCTTTTTTTCTTTTACAATGTTCATAGCCCTATTAGCTTGCAGTACAATATCTTCGCCTTGGTAACCATCTTCTCCACGAACCACACTAATGCTAAGAGTTATATAAATATCTAGGTCTTGATACAGAAAGGGCCGATCATTTGCTTCCTGAAGAATGCGCTCCACTAAGCCTAAGTATTCAGAAGAAGGAACAGAGCAGTTGATGAGAATAGCGTATTCATCGCCTTGTATGCGATAAAGATTGTAGTTATCGTCAGGCAATAAGGCACGAACTCGCTTGGACAACTCAACCAGCACAAAGTCACCAGCATCATAGCCAAAAAGGTCGTTCGTCTCCTTGAAATTATCAATATTTAACAAAAACAGCGATGGAGAATTTTGCTCATATTGCTCTTGCAAGTCTTTAAGCAACTTAAATCTATTAGGCAATCCTGTCATAACGTCGCTATAGAGTTTCTCGATTGTTTTTATTTCTCTTTCTCTAGCAATACGCAGGACAGCCTTTTGAATAACATGCAAAAACTTCTCACGATAAACCGGCTTGATCATAAAATGATCAACACCTAAATCAATTGCTTTTAATAAATTATCGGCATCGTTGTGAGCTGATAAGACAATAATATGCTGTACAGAATTGATCGCTTTAATAGCTTTGATCATTTCAAGCCCATCCATATGAGGCATAGAGATATCAGTCATTACAATATCATAAGCCTTAGGATTATCCTGATAGAAAGCCAATCCTTTTTCGCCATCTTCAGCAATCTTCACATCGGCAAAGAACTTCCCCAGGAGACGCTTCATCTGCTCACGTATGATCCGTTCATCTTCTACATAAAGAACGCTCATATTCTTAGCTTCTTTTTCGAATGCTCCCAGCAATTCCGCTCTCCTCCCATCTATAGCTTTGAAGGGAAGTTACAATCAGATATGCTTTATATCTTTAGAAATAGCACGCACTTCTAGCATGCCGGTTTCCGTAAATAACTCGATCGTTCTTCCATAGTTACCACCTACGTCTTCTGCTACAAGAGGGATTCCTAACTTTCGTAAGGCCATCTTACAAGCTTCGATGTTTCTGTCGCCAATACTTTTTTGTCCTGTAGAATCTTTAAACTGAAACATCTGAGCACCACCAGCCATCTTAGCTTTGATCCGCCTTGCTACAGCACCTTTTTTCAACATACGATCGACTAATTCTGGTAATGCAGAGTCGGCAAATTTTGCTTTGTTGACAACAGCAGTCTTCGATAGTTCCGTAGAAGGCAACATCACATGAGCCAAACCAGCAATCTTTGTTGTACTATCGTATAAGGTTACACCAACACAAGAGCCCAGGCCCAGCGTTGTGATGGTGTCTGGATAGGCCGCGACATTTAAGTCAGCAATGCCTACTTTAATGACCGCCATATTGATGAACTCCTAAGGCCAAAAAGACCTTTTCAAAAGATTCCGGATCAGGCAAGAGAAAAAAGTGGCCTGTCTTACCTTTTTTCCCATCCTTCCGAACATGTCCCATCCCTTCCGCTTGAATCTCCGCATCAATCATAATGGCATAATCACTACTTTTTCCAATCTCTGTAAGACCATAACTCAACAAAGCCCCTGCCATATCAATAGCTAGGGAAGGCACAGTAGGCTTCATTTCCATGGCTGTAAAATCTGCCAGTGCCGTTAGATAAGAACCTGACAGAATATTCCCTACCTCTTGTAATACAGAAAGGGACATTTCACAGAAATCACCTTCTACTTGAATTCCTGCTAAATCCTGAACGAGTGACTCTGCATCTTCTTTGTCAACAATAAAAAACATATTCCCTGTAATGTCACCTTCGAAACGCAAGAATACAGAAGTAATTAAATTCTCCGCTCCACCAACATATTCAGTAATTTCATCAAAAGGCATAGGCATGACACGAGAAACTTGCATATCTACTCGTTTGCCTAACATTTGAGACAGAGCTGTTGCCGCGTGGCCTGATCCAATATTGCTAATCTCTTTAAGTACATCAAGATGAAAAGCCGCCATATCTTTGATCAAGTCGCCCATCACAGAACCTCCATGCTTTATAATCTTTAAACCAAAAGCCTTAAGTTAAGAGCTAATTTTCTCTGAGATCCGCTTATCTCTAATCTTTATATGTTGGAGCGTCCAATTTACAAGCACATCTCTCATTTCTTCGAGCTGTTCCTGTGACAACTCTTTCTGCAAGAGACTTTTCTGCAAATCGTAAACTTTGTTAATAAACCAACTATGTTCCTCTCGATGGCTCTTAAATTCATCATAGCCATTTCTAATCATGATCAACTCTTCTGCACCAAAGTGCTGAATAGAATAGCCAATGAGGTAGTTAACAGTCTCTTCTATAGCCTTGAAATCCTGTTGATTCACCGCTTCAGTAAAGGAAGCAATCCTAGCTACCAGTTTCTTATGTTGATCATCAATCATACCAAGGCCCGTTAAGAGTTCGTCATTCCATTCTACTTTCATAAACCTAACTCATCCGCCTTTCTCTCAATGTACGCAACCAAGGCAACGCTATTTCAAGAAAACTCCAGCTACTATACTCAAAGTATATCAAATAAATCAGCATCGGGAAGCCTTACTACAACAAATAAACAAAAAAAGTGAAAGAACTTACTTCTTTCACTTTTTAATCATATGAATCTTCCTAGGAACTATATGCAAGTCTATATAATTGCCAAGCTCAGGCTTAAGCTGTAAGAAACTGTGCTTATCTATAAGAACAGTAACAGGGAATCCACAATCTAAAGTAAGCTTATATTGCCAGCCGTAAGGTGACAGCCTTTTGATCTGACCTCGCAAGTTATTAGTTATAGCAGAGCCCAAGGCTAGATCTTCCGAGCGGGCAAAAAGAATCACCCCTTGCCCCTCAGCAAAGCCATTCTCTCCAGCAGAAGATTCTACTAAAAGCTCTTTACCACTCTCTAGTTTAATAATAAAATGAGCAGAACTTTCCTTTTTCAACACATAACCGGACCATTCATTATCAGCACCTACAAGCTTAGCCACAGCTGAATTAGCTGGACGATAAAAAATATCTTCCACTGTACCCTGCTGTACAACTTCCCCTTCAGACAAAACGATGATTTTATCAGCCATAAAGGGAATCTCCGAAAAGTCATGAGTAACAAACAGAGTAGTCATCTTACTTTTCTTCACAATGGCCGACAAATCTTCTAAGAGCTGTCCTTTAGTTGGAGCATCAAGAGCGCTAAAAGGCTCATCAAGAAAAAGCAACTGAGGATCTAAGGCCATAGCTCTTGCAATACTAACGCGCTGTGCTTCTCCTCCTGATAAGTTTCTAGGGTGACGTTTCTTCAAATGCCCTATTTTCAAACGCTCTAACCAATACTCAACTTTTTCGGCTACATCTTTCTTTTTACCTCTAAGCTTTAGACCGTAAGCAATATTATCGTAAACAGTCATATTAAGCAGTAATGGTTCTTGGAAAACGACAGCCATCTTACGCCTTTTTTCTATCACTGAGCACCTTTCTGCTACTGTTTTCAAGGAAACCTCGCCTGTAGTAGGCTTTTCCAGAAAGCTTAAGATTTTCAGGAGACTGCTTTTGCCTGAACCATTAGCACCTATCAAAGCAGTATGGTCACCTTGATTAATCTGCAAAGATGGTATGCTTAAGATTCTTTTCTTTTCTTTTTGCCAGGTAAGCTTATTTACTTCTAAGAGAATATCTTGCTCTACAATTGTCATTGCCGCCGCTCCCGTTGTTGAAGTAAAGTTAGTAACAAGGTGACTACGTAGGCTATGGTCATTAAAATTATAGTTAGGGCCATGGCACGACCAAAGTTACCACGAGCTACTTCTAGAACTGTTGCTGTCGTGAGTACTCTAGTAGAATCCTTAATATTACCGCCTACCATCATAGAAGCTCCTACCTCTGAGATGACCGCTCCAAAGCCTGCAATAACTGCCGCAATTAGTGGTAATTTCGTTTCCCTGATAATAGCCCATAAATATTGCCAACGTGAAGCTCCCAGTGACCAGATCTGCAAGTGCAGTTTTGGATTAAGCTGTTGAATACCAGCGATTGTGAAGCCTGTGATCATGGGAAAAGCAATAACAAACTGGGCAATAACTAAAGCCGTTGGTGTATATATTAGTTCCAAACCACCAAGAGGACCACTGCGCCACAGGAAAATGCTCACCCACAGACCAATAGCTACTGGCGGAAAAGCCATACCCGTATTGACTAAGCTAATCAAAAACTTCCGGCCAGGAAATTTTCGAAGAGCCAGGTAAAGCCCTAGCGGTACACCAGTAATTAAAGCAAGTATGGTCGCCAAAGTAGAAATTTGTAGGCTTCGCAAGGTAATACCGAAAACTTCTGCGTCAAAGGTAACAAAGAGCCAGAAAGCCTCTTTGATCCCTTGCCAGATAAGCTCCAAAATCAATGACCACCTTTCCGCCAACGAAAAAGAACATAAAGAAAAGGCCAATCACATTATAGGTGGATTGACCTCTCATTCTTAGTCTAAAATCTCCTTTCCACCTTGGGAGGCTAGAAAGTTTCCCTTCTAACCCTAAAGACTAGCAGACCCTGCTTCTAATTATCAGAAGTGTAGGTATACCAGTTCGGAGTTATAACATTGTCTTCATATTGTAATTCTATCTTTTATGATTTTTTCCTGCTTCAATTACACTGTCTACCAGCGTGCAATAATGACAACTAAGACTCTTCTTTCCAGCTGAGCTTATAAAACCTCAGCTCCTTAAAGCTAGCTTAAAAAAAGCGCACAAAAAAAGCTCGCCATAATTAGCGAGCTTTTGTAAACGCAATCTGCAATTACCAGTTGTTACGAGGCTGGAAGCAGTCACGGCAGTAAACAGGTCTGTCACCGCGAGGTTGGAAAGGAACTGTAGTCTCGACGCCACAAGCGGAGCATGTAACAGGGTACATTTGACGCTCTTGACGGCCGAAAGATCCACCACCGTTACGGTTTTGTTTGCGAGCTGCGCGGCACTCAGGGCAACGACCAGGCTCGTTAGTGAAACCTTTTTCAGCGTAGAACTCTTGCTCAGAAGCTGTGAACTCAAATTCACGACCACATTCTTTACAGCCTAAAACCTTGTCTTGAAACATACTAGAAAAAACCTCCTCAATATTCTGCCCTGCTAGGGACACCTGTTCCTACCTCCCCAGCCAGTGGCATTGAGAAGAGTACTGTTCACCATATCAGGGTCTGCACTAATTATACACTAAATGAGATAAATTTATAAGGTACAATTGCAAAAAAAATCAAAAAAATTTAAATTTATGATCCTAAACCTTAGCTATACTTCGCAATTGCACTAACCAAACAAAGAGTAATGTAAAAAAGAGCCCCGCTCCAATAACTAGCCATTGACTAGCTTGTAATGCTGAAACGTAGAAGGTCTGCAGATTTTCTCCATCCACAGTAGCCATTGCCAAAAGTAACTTTTCCATGCCTGGTACATAGTTAAGATGGTACACAATATGACCGGAAAAAATAAGCGGTACCAGCGCAAAGACCCATTGAACCCTTTTGGTAGCGCCTTTTGTGCGATAAGGTTTTACAACTCTATAGGCCAAAAGTCCAAAAAGAAGAGCCGAACTCCAGTAAAGCAAAGTAAAGAAAAGCCAGTCATCAAAGCGAGCAATTGAAGGGAGAAAAGCATCATAGTAAAAGACTGGAACAAGAATAGCTGATAAGACTGCTACAAAGATTACATAGCCTTGATTAATCCGCACTAATTGCCACAACTCTCGACCGGGCATACGTATATTTAATTCTACAGCATCATTCGGACAATTTCTGAGGCAATTGAGACAGACTTTGCAGTCTATATTGTTATCGAGATAAGCTAAATGCTGAGACATAGGGCAACCTGCTACATCACCTTTTCCTTTGTAGCAATCGTAAGTAGTACATTGATTCAAACAAAGTGACGTTTCCGCTCGCACCTCCACAATAGAACTAAGGGAAGCTAGACCAATAAAACCTCCCAGCGGGCACAAGTGGCGGCACCAAGCATGACGATAATAGAAAAGAGCAACTACGAGAGCCATCAAAAGCAAAAATATCAGTAATAGACCTGTAAAAAAAGGCTCATAACGCAAGGCAAAAGTTATTTCTAACCAAAAAATTATTAAAAAGAAAGCCGTAACTACCAAGTAATCATACTTTTTCAACCATACAGGCACAGGTAACTGATAAGCATGAACTTTTTGTATTGCCTCCATCATCGTTGAGACAGGGCAAAAAGTGCACCAGATACGTCCAATAATAGGTGACAAAAGAGCTATTAAAGGCCACCATAAACCCCAAGCAAAAAGAAAAAATCCAGCCTGCACAGCCCAATGAGGTTGAGCTAATAAAAGCACTAAAAGCACTAGAAACAAAGCACCAATAACCTGACGTAATCGCGTAACTAAGTGCCCACTCTTGATTAGATCAGCTAGAAAAGGAAGGGACAAAAGATTAAAACTTCCCCCTGCTTTCTTAGCTGTAGGCCCGAAGAAGACATGCTCCAAATCAATAGTCATTCCATCAGCAAGCAAAAAGGCTCGCTCAATCACCTGAGCTAGCTCAGTAACATTACCTTGACGATAATTATGAGACAACAATAGCTTCATCGCTTCATTACTGACAGCAGGAGCTGACCGCTGTTGTCTCTCTGCTAATTCTTGAAGAATACCTTTAACAAGAAAAGGTAGATCTCTCTTGCGCTGGCGAATCGCTGGTAATGAATAAGTAAAAGTAAAGAAAGGAGCAAGCTCAGACTCTAAGAGCACTGATAATGCAGGCATCTTTTCTTGTGCCGCTAAAATAGAAGCTGTCACAACAAAGTTACTTTGATCAGAACTTAAGATTCTAGCTAGCTTTCTTTGCTGAAAAGGCGTTACTTCGTTCATATCCTGCACAAACAAAGTTCCGCCTTCTACCATTTTCAGCAAACCCCCATCGCTTAGCGATGCATCTGGCAGAGAGCAAGCTAGCTCACTCAGTTCTCGATCCATCTCCGCTAGATAGCGCTCTAACTGATTACCTTCCACTATAACAAAGGGCGCTGAAGGTCCAAAGCGCTTTTTATGAATAGCCCAAGCCAACATCTGCCGACCTGTTCCACGTTCTCCATAAAGGATGACATGATTTTTCTGCTGGCTTATCTCCTCAATAACCTCGTTCATCACTTTAGTAGACTTTGGACCGCCCCATACTTTATAAAATCGCTTTTCAATCTCATTAAGATAAAGAGTAGAGCGCAAAAACTCCTTTTGTCTGGCATCCCAGAGGCCGAGATTGACATTATTTACATGACGGGACAAACGCTCAGCTAACTTTTTATAAAGAATAGGCCAACGCACCATAAGCTGTAGAAAAGACTGCCGTTCAAGATAGAGGAATTCACAGTTAACAAGAGCTCGAATCGTCGTCGGTGCTGGCTCATTAAGGCATAAAGATATCTTGCCAAAAGAATCGCCAGCAGTGAACGTATTGATGCGAACAGGTTCAAGCTCTCCCTTCGTCACAACTGCTTCTACAGCACCTTCAACAACAACAAAGAAAGGATGATCTTCAACACCTTGCGGTATGATAATCTCGCCTTGCTCACAACTCTTCCATCGAAATTCTTCAGCTAATCCGACTATTTCCTCTTTCGTCAAGTCAGAGAAAAAATCAACTTGTAACAAAGCAAGCACTTTATTCTGTTCCATCTACGTTCACCCCCTTTACTCTCCTGATTTCCTCACTTATCAAATAATCGTAACAGCCTATAAGAATAAATGAAGTGAGGCTAATCACAGTAGGACAGAATTGGTAACTGCTTTGACAAGTTCTTTCTACCACCTTGACTAGATAACTATAAGCTTTATAAAATTTATCAGCAGGATTTTTTTGGAACAAGGGGAATCTTTATTTCTATAAGCAATAAGCCTTGCTTATATCTGCCCTTTTGCAAAAGCTGACTTGATTTAATAGTAAACTCGGTTTCACAGCGAAGAAAGCAAAAAAAAGGAGTCTCGCTATGATCATCGATAAGCAAAGTGATTTTGATCAAAGGGAATTAACTTTCGAAGAAATAGATGAAGGCTATACCTTTAGACAAGCTATTGCCGAAGCAAAACGCTGTCTAACTTGTCCTAAACCCCTCTGTCGCAAAAACTGTCCTATCGAGCAAGAGATCCCTCAATTTATCGAAGCCCTAGCTAAAGGTAACATGGGAGAAGCGACAGCTATTATTGCTCGCCGCAGTAACTTACCTGCCGTCTGCGGTCGCGTCTGCCCTCATGAAAAACAGTGTGAAGGAAGTTGTATCTTAGCTAAGCAAGGCCAAGCTATTCGCATTGGCAAACTAGAACGCTTTGTAGCTGACTTTGATGCTGAAGTAGGTCTAACACAACCCAGCAGTTGTTCTGCTTTGAGTAAAGGTAAAGTTGCTGTCATTGGCTCAGGACCAGCAGGACTTACTGTTGCTGGCGATCTAGCCAAACTTTGCTATGACGTAACAGTCTTTGACGCCCAGGAAGAGCCCGGTGGTATCTTAATGTATGGTATTCCTGATTTTCGTCTGAGCAAGGAAGTAGTACGCCGCGAAATTAACAGGATACAAATGCTTGGCGTCGAGTTCCGCAACCAAGTTCTCGTCGGAACAGACTGTACTATTGACGAAATCTTAGACGAAGGTTTTGAAGCCATATTTATCGGCACTGGTACTGCTGTCCCGAAAAGCCTTGACTTGCCTGGATGTGACTTGCCCGGCATTATGCAAGCTTCTTATTTCTTGCGCGTTCTTGCCCTAGCCAACAGCGGTAACGTAAGTCGTAGAGAAATCCCAGTCAACCCTGGCGACAAGGTAGCTATCATTGGCGCCGGCAACGTAGCTATGGACGCGGCGCGAACAGCTCTGCGTGTCGGTGCTTCAGAAGTAACCGTTCTCTATCGACGGGACAAAAGTACCATGACAGCTCTACAAAGTGAATATGAACATGCTAAAGCAGAAGGTGTTGGCTTTAGTTGGATGTCATCACCACTGCGCTACATAGGAGACCACAAAGTAGAAGCCTTAGAAATAGCACTAATGGAAACGAAGCCTGATGGCTCTGTAGTCGACAGCGGTCGTCGAGAAAACCTACCCGTTGATAAAGTTATTTTAGCTATTGGTCAACGGCCCGCCGCTCGCATCATCTCCACTACCAGCGGTATTGAAGTTAATGAACAAGGCTACGTCATCACCCGCGATAAACCTTACGGAATGACAACACGCCGTGGAGTTTTCGCTGGTGGCGACGTAGTCCACGAGCCTGCTACCGTCGTCCTAGCCATGAAAGAAGCCAAAAAAGTAGCCGCCGGCATGGCCATGTACATTGAAGCCAAAAAACTAATCGAAGAATGCGGCGGCCTCTAGAAAGAAACAAAGCCCAGACCTCACTTCATCTTGATGGTCTGGGCTTTCTTATGCCTTTTTTTGACTTCCTAGAATAAAATCGCTTCCATAGAAAGCATAGTAATAACGCCGAAAAGAAGAGCAAAAGTCGCTGTCTGCACAAAGCCATGACCATGGCTTTCAGGAATCAACTCTTTCGAAGTTACATACAGCATCGCGCCACCAGCAAAGCCTAGGGCAAAAGGTAGGAGTCCAGCGACCACATCGACAGCCCAGAAACCGAAAAGCGCCGCAACTGGTTCAATTAAGCCTGCTATGGCAACAAGTAGCAAAATGCGACTAACAGGCACACCTTTTTGTTTCAGGGGAGCGGCTATAACAAGACCTTCTGGTGCATTTTGAATGCCGATAGTTACAGCCATCAATAAACCTAGCGCTTCATCGCCACTACCATAACCCACACCTACAACAAGGCCTTCGGGAATATTGTGTAACATTACGGCAGTGAACGTAAGCCAAGCTAACTTAAGTTCTCCCTTACCGCTTTGAGGTATCTTCAAAAACCGGGCAAAGATATTATCAGGTAAGATTGCGCCAAGCACAGCAACAAAGATAGCACCAACGAGCAGACCGGCAATCACAATAAGAAAAGAACCACCAATTTCCATACCTTCGCCCAGCAAAGTAAAACTAGCCGCAATCATAACACCAGCGGCAAAACCAAGAAAAGCGTCTTGCGCCATATGAGGAACTCGTCGTAAGAAAAGTAATGGTATAGCGCCTAACAAAGTGGCCGAGCCAGCTAAGAAACTGGCCCAAAAAACTTCACTCATCAGCAACCCGTCCTTTTGTTACATAAAAAGTTGCTTTTCTATCATCTGCGACTTATATATGCTTACATAATCCTATTGTTTTACCTAGCCTCCGCCGCGCAAAGTTTTCTTCCGAAAAGCAAGCAGAAGCTTCTCTAGCTCTGGCCTTGAGCCAGAAAAAGTAATGGTCGTTGTCTGCAAAGTAAGAGAACCTATAGTTACTTTCTGCTCATCCGACAGCACCGCTTGCCAACAGTCACTCTGGTAATTTCCATCCTTATCTTCTATGCCACCAAGTTGCTCAAGAATCTGACGAAGCTCCCACTGTGCAATCCCTTGTATCTGGAGAGTTTGCTTGCATTTTCCCTTATCTTCTATACTTTCGTTTTTAGCTACTCCTTCTTGCAAAAAACTCCAGCTCCTTAACCAATTTACTGAAAGCCTGCTCGCCAAAATAGCTAGCAGGCTTATATTCTTTTACTGCGCAAAACGGTGATAGGCACTAGAAGCTTTCCAAGTAAAACTCTTCTGTTGACCTTCTTTTTCATAAACGATCAAAGAACCTAGTTGTTCTTGAAAAGCCCAACCCTGTTCTAGCATGTATTGATCAAAAGCTTCTTTAGGTACTTCCTCTTCACTAAGCTTTTCCGTAAAAACAACGTAAGTAGGCCAAGGCATAAAGACTTTAACAACTTTTCTTTCTAAGAAATGAACAGCGAAGAAAGCATAGTTAGCGTAAACAATAGCAAAAATCGCGAGTAGCGCAAGAAGGCGCTTGATATTTCCTTTCATCCTTTAGTCCATCGGCTCCTTTGAATCATTTTTTTACCTATGTAATCTGTTCTATCCTTCTCATTGTACCAGAAGCGTTGCTTCTTTCACAATTCCTGAACATTCCAGCAGAGAAAAGCAGTTAACAAGCACTTTTTCAATAGCCTTTCATAGTATTGAAGCATGAGGAGGTGTCTTTATTTGATCATCCATACTGTAAGTCCTGGTGAAAGCGTTTGGTCTATATCGCGAATTTATGGCGTCAATCCTAACCGAATCGTTGAAGTTAACCAATTGCCTGATCCTTCACGACTGCTGATTGGGCAAAGTCTGCTAGTGCCACGAGATCGACCAGCTACTCATATGGTCCAACCAGGGGAAAATCTTTGGGTTCTAGCACAGCGTTTCGGTACGACCGTGCAAGCTATTGCCGAGGCTAATCAAATTGTAGATCCAGCTTTGATCTTCCCAGGCATGGTGTTAACCATACCACCGCGGCCTAGACCGACTATTGAAGCAAACGCTTATGTGCAACGTCTTGATGCAGTTGGTCTTAATGCTGTAGAAGAAACTGGTCAATATCTTACTTACCTAAGTCTTTTTAGCTATGAAGTTCGTGAAGATGGTACGCTAGCACCCTTAGCTGATGAAGCAATTATTGCCGCCGCCCGCGCAAGAGGGGCGGCCCCACTGATGGTCATTACCAACATAGTGGCTGGCGAAGACTTTAGTCCAGACTTAGCCCGTGCTATTTTAGGAAACGTAGAAGTACAAGAAGCACTAATTACCAACATACTTGCTACTATGGAAGCTCGCGGATTTACTGGCGTAAACGTAGATTTTGAATATGTCTATCCTGCTGACCGCGAGCTCTATAATGATTTTCTCCGTAGAGTTGTCGCTAGACTACGTCCTGCAGGATACACCATCTCCAGTGCCGTAGCTCCTAAGGTAAGGGCTGATCAAGTTGGACTTTTGTATGAAGCCCACGATTATCCCGTCCACGGTGAGCTCCTCGACTTTGTCATCATTATGACCTATGAGTGGGGCTGGATTGGCGGACCGCCTATGGCCGTTTCACCAGTTAATCAGATGCGCCGCGTCTTAGATTATGCTGTCACAGCCATTCCTCGTGCAAAGATTATGATGGGCATGCCTCTCTATGGCTACGATTGGACCTTGCCCTTTGTCGCTGGAGAAACGAGGGCAACGACTTTAAGCCCTCAAGGTGCTCTAGCACGAGCCATTCAGTATAATGCCGCTATTGAATACGACCCTATTGCGGAAGCACCTTTTTACGGTTACTACGATGAGCAAGGGCGAGAGCATATCGTTTGGTTTGAAGATGCCCGCAGTGTGCAAGCTAAGTTCGATCTAGTCCGTGAATATAACTTGCGTGGTGTGAGCTACTGGGTCTTAGGTCTGCCTTTTCCACAGAACTGGCCGCTCCTTGCTGATAATTTCGAGATTCGCAAAATTATTGGGTAAATTATAATTTAACAGGATAAATGAAAAAAGCCGCCTCGACTCTTTTCCCAAAAAGTCAGGCGGCTAAAAAAATAGCTAAACAGAAGATTCTCCGACTAGTACATGCTAACGTATTCTTCGCCTTCACGGACAAACTTTCTTGCTTCCCATAACACAATTCATAATATGAAGTAAGTATTTCCGCACAATGTTCACATCACTGTGCAGGCTTAAAGTTCTGCTCCCGACTACATCTTCAATCTCATTCAAGACAAAACGCCCCTCTTGATCAAAGATAAAGTCTACTCCCACCATAGCTAGTTCATCAAAAGCATCAATTACTTTGTGTACTAGCTCTCTCTGTTCTAGCGATAGATCATAAAGCTGAGACTGACCGCCTAAAGAATAGTTAGAACGAAAATCTTGCTCCGACTGTCTAAGTACAGCACCAACAATCTCTTTGCCTACCACAAAGACACGAACATCTCGCCCTGCTTGACCCATCGCTTGGAGAATTAAATCTTTACTGGCTAAAGTATTAAGCAAATCGCGCAAAGCCTGCTCATTTTTTACTTGATAAACTTCTTGTCCTCCATGACCTGCTACGGTTTTGACGACGATGGGAAAGTTCAGGTACGCAAGCTTGTATTCCGAAAACTCTCCAGCTCTCCAAAAAACCGTATCTAACATAGGAATCTCATAACCTGCTAGATATTGATGAGTCCTTGCTTTATCATTACAAATTCTACTCACTTTCGAGCTATTAAAAGTCCTAATCGCCATTAACTCTAACTGTTCACTAAAAAGAGCATCTCTGTTTCTTACAATAGCGAAGTCTGGCTTTGCTATCGCTTCTCCTCGATAGTTACAGAAAAGCTTTTGCTTAGCGATACCAAAAGTAAGATCCTCTTTTAATAGAAGAGACAGTTCTACATCTAAGTCTTTTGCTTCTTCTAGAAACCACTTAATATAAGCTTCATTTCTTTGAGCATCTTTTTGGTTGTATATCAACCAACCTTTGAGCATACTTATCATCCTGACATAAAAGTCTATTCCTTAAATCCCTAAGTCAACAAGTATATGTTCCATAATCGCTTTAGCCACATCTACTCCCGTACAATCATAAATATTTTTGAAGTGTCCATTGGAGTTGACTTCGCAAAGTAAAGGTTCTCCCTGAGGACCAAAAAGCAGATCAACAGCAGAAAAATCAGCACCTACTAATTGTGAGCATTTTATAGCTAGAGCAATCTCCTCTTCCGTGGGCTCATAAGGGAACATCTTCGCTCCATTAGTAACATTAGCTCGAAAATCATGGTCCGACTTACGAAGCATAGCCGCTACCACTTTGTCACCTACTACTTGTAGACGCACGTCTTGACCGTAACTAGACTGTACCAGCTCTTGAAAAAGATAAGGTACATTTTTTAATTCTTTGACCTTGTTTAGCAACTCAGCGTAATTGTGGATTAGATAAACTTGCTGGCCAAAAGAACCATAACATTCTTTGAGCACTAGAGGAAAGCACAGCTCTTCTGCGATTACTTCTAGGTGCTCCCATGCTTCTAGCTCTTGAAAAACAAGTGGCCCTACTATCGTTTTAGGCATAGCAATATTTTTCCCAGCTAAACATTGAACAGTTAAAGCTTTATTATCACAGATAGCTATCGTCTCTGCTCTATTGAAAAGCCTCATCCCCATCTGCTCTAAATGCCTCGCTAAAGTTATATCCTTATCCCAGAAAAGCACAAAGTCAGGCTTACTTTGTCCGTACTTACCTATAAGTTTGGACGAACCATTGTCTATAGTTACAATTAAATCATTGTTTCTAACCAGCTCTGTTTCCAAACCGTACTGACAGGCGCAATTATGCAACCAATTAATAATTTCCATGAATTTCGGTGTCCTCAAGTTGCCGTTAAATATAATCCAGCCCTTTTTCTTTTCCCGCAAAAGGTATCCCTCTACTTTCTTATAGACATCTCTATCTACACTTTCTCTGAAGGCCTTTAAGCTATCTATAGCAGACTATAATAGGAAAGAATGGCACAATCAGTTTTTCAGTGCACTCATTAAAAGGGGTATAAAATTTTGTTATAACAAAGAACAACCCCTTTTCTGTAAGCCATGGTAAAATTAAAGAGCATTTCTCAAGAATGTATAAGAAAATCCATAGTATTGAACAAAGCAGAAGAAACAAAAAGAAAGGTGTGTTCTCTCCATGTTCAAGAAATCTAAGTTACTGTCTATCTCTGCGCTCCTTATCGCCTTTTCTTTTTTGCTCACCGCTTGCGGTGCTCAAACAGGAAAAGACTACACCATTTTAACAGGTGGCGAGCAGGGAACGTACTATCCCCTCGGCAGTGCTTTAGCTCAAGTCATCTCCCGCAATGTAGATGATGTGTCGGCTACAGCTGTCGTAACTGGAGCTTCCGTCGTTAACGTCAACCAGCTCAAAGATAAGAAAGGTCAGCTCGCTTTCGTTCAAAACGATATTGCCTACTACGCTACAGAAGGCTTAGTACAATTCAACGAAAAGATTGGCTCTTTCTCAGCTATTGCCAGCCTCTATCCAGAAGTTGTACATATTGTTACTGCCGCCGATAGTGGTATCGTAAGTGTAAATGACTTAAGAGGCAAGCGCGTTGCAGTAGGTGATCAAGGCTCTGGCGTAGAAGCCAACACGAAGCAAATCTTAGAAGTACACGGCCTTACCTATGACGATATTCGCGTTGAGTACATGGCTTTTGGTGATGCCGCTAATGGTATTCAAGATGGCAATATCGATGCCGCTTTCGTAACTGCCGGAACACCTACAGGTGCTATTGAAGCCTTAAAAGCTGTTAAGCCTGTCCGCATTGTTAGCATTAGCGCCGACAAAATCCAAGAACTCACAGCCCTCTATCCTTACTATACCTCCTTCACCCTAACTAAAGATATTTACGATCGCGATGAAGAAGCTACTACCGTAGCTGTCCAGGCTATGCTTGTTGTAAGCGATGAAGTCAGTGATGATGATGTCTATAACATCACCAAAGCGCTCTTTGACAACCTTGAGCTTTTTGGCAACACTCATCAGAGAGGAAAAGATATCAGCCTTGACAGTGCTTTAGATGGTCTTTCCGTGAAGATTCACCCTGGTGCACAACGTTACTATGACGAAGTTCTGAACTAAAGGATTTCTACCAGGTCCTTTATTATGAAAAATTTGCTCAGCTCTAAGGGTAAGAAAAAGGCATTGCTCCTGGGCAGTGCCTTTTTCTGCGCTTTTGCCTTCTCGTTGATCCTCCTGGGATTTTTCTATCCATCAACTCAGCTTTACCTAGTCATTGAAGACAAAGAGCAAAGCTCACTGCTCTATAGTACAGCTATAGAAAAAGGTGATTGGTTCTCTCACCGTTATATCCATTCTGTAGAAAAGTCGGAAGTGTTCGAGAAGTTTATGATTGATGAAGAAGGGCACATCATGACCATGGAAAGCTGGACTTCTTCTTTTGGCGCCGGATTACCTCATCTTAGCAAAGGAAAAAGCGCGCTTATCGATGGCTACTATGTCTTACAGGATCTACAAGAGCCTGTTTCCTCCTTGTACTTACTTCCTGATCATTCTTTTCCCCATCACTTTTTCGTAGCAGAAGAAGAAATCTTGTTATCAGCTCCTCCCTATGTAGGCAGAGTGATTCAGATAGATGTCCGAAGTTTTTCTTTTTGGCACTACAAACTGTTGCCCTTCTTAGGCAAATCCTCAAAATCTTTTACCACAAGGGCGTGATAGCTTGCAATCTAAAAAGATCGAGGATATGCAAGAAAAGATTCAAAAACAAGCCATGGAGTTAGAAGGTAGTGACCGCAACGTTGGCGGCATGCTGGCTCTTCTCATTCTCCTCATCAGCATTGCTATGTCTTTATACCACTTTCTCACTGCTGGCTTTGGCTTGCTTGTTGGCTCTCGTAGCCATCTAATCCTGCACCTGACAATGGCACTTACCCTCGTCTTTCTCATCTACCCGATAAAAAAAGGCTTAAGTCAACGAACAATTCCTTGGTATGATCTCTTGCTGGCTCTCTTTGCCGCTTCTATCGGTAGTTACATTATCTTTAACCAGCAGTCTCCTTCCATCTTAAGCGCTCGCATGACAACTCTTGATCTAGCTGTAGCCATTTCTTTAATCCTCTTAGTCGTAGAAGCAACACGACGAGTCGTAGGCAAACCGCTGGTCATCATTGCTGGACTCTTTACAGCTTATTTCTTTCTCGGTTCTTATCTCCTGCCACCCTTTCGGCACAGTCGAGCTGACTTTCATGACTTTTTCTATGAAATGGCCTTTACTACAACAGGACTCTTCAGTACACCCATCTGGGTTTCAGCTAACTACGTTTTTATCTTCATCCTCTTTGGCGCTATCTTAGAAGCAACAGGCGCTGGCAAAATGTTTATCGATCTAGCCTTGCGCGCTTTTGGCAAATACCGAGGTGGACCTGCCAAAGCGGCTGTCTTATCGAGTGGTATGCTCGGTAGCATCTCCGGTAGCTCCGTAGCTAACGCTGTTACAACCGGTACTTTCACTATTCCCCTGATGAAAAAAGTAGGCTTTAAGCCTCATGTAGCTGGTGGCATCGAAGTAGCCGCTTCCTCTAGTGGACAACTTTTACCGCCCATCATGGGTGCTGCAGCTTTTTTGATGATTGAATACACGGGGCACAGCTACATAGAAATCATCCGCAGTGCCGCTATCCCTTCTTTGCTCAGCTACGCCGCCATCTTATTGATGGTTCATTTTGAAGCGGCCAAAAACAATATTAGAGGTTTATCACCTCATGAACTCGTTTCCGGTCGCCAAACTTTATTACAACAAGGTTATCTTTTACTGCCCCTTGTGATCCTCGTCTTTTTCTTAGCCAAAGGGCAAACAGTGCCGAACGCCGCTTTTTTTGCTATCATCATCTTGCTTTCTTTAGCCTTTTTTGCCAGCCATTTTCGCGAGCGCGTCGGCATGGGCATGCTTATCGCCGCTTCTCTTTTTGTAGTATCTTATGGACTCCATTATCTGCTCAACTGGAAAATTGAGATTACTTCCATGATCGTTTTAGGTACTTTTATTGCTTTGCTGTTCGTTTTGTTGCAACGCAAATACTCCGTCGAAGGAAGTTCTGTACGCTTTGGCCTACGGGAATTAGCTACAGGCTTTGAAATGGCCGCTCGCAACTCCCTTTCTGTTGTCGTAGCCTGCGCTACAGCTGGTATCTTAATTGGCGTAGTCAACTTAACAGGGCTATCAAGCAAACTGCCCCATATGATCGTTGGCTTCTCTGAAGATATTGTCAACTTTTTGCCTTTTAGTAGCGCTAACCTGCAACTTTACATTGCCCTCTTCCTTACCGTTATTGCCTGCCTAATCATGGGTCTCGGTCTTCCTACGACAGCAACTTATGTTGTCTTAGCCTCCATGATTGCTCCGGCCCTCGTTATGCTCGGCTTGCCTATCATGGCCGCTCACCTTTTTGTACTCTACTACGGCATCCTTGCTGACGATACACCACCTATCAACTTACCTGCTTATGCTACGGCAGGCATAGCCAAAGCCGAACCTATACGCACAGGCATACAAGGCTTTAAGTTCGACTCTGGAGCTTTGCTTTTACCTTTCGTCTTCGCTACTAACCCAACCATCTTATTACTCAATCCAGAAGCCACTTGGGTACAAGTAATTGTTAACATCTTTACAGCTTTCATCGGCATCGTCGCCTTCTCTTCCTTTATACAGCGCTGGCTACTCTGCGAATATCACTGGTACGAGCGCCTCCTAGCTCTTATCGCCGCCTTAGTGCTGATTCACGGTAGCTTTATCACAGACATTGCTGGTATTGCCATCTTGCTCTTCCTCTTCGCTAGCCAGTACTATCGTAGAAAAAAAGATAAAGAGAGGGCAACAGAATCAGCTATGACCTTGTAGATCTAGGTCGATCTAAAAAACTGCGCCGAATAGAGATAGCTCCCTCTGGACAAAGTTCATGACAGCAAAGGCAACCAAAACACTTAGCTCGCTCTAATTGTGGTAACTTCTGAAAAGTAAGGGCTTGGGAAGGACAACTTTTAAGACAGATGCGACATCCTGTACACTTATCACCATGAAAGCTTGGTAAAGGACGCAGGCGGCGCGACACAAAGTCAGCCAAAGGACGAGGCAAAAAATTCTCGGCAAAGTTAACTTGGCGACTCTTGGCCGGTCGAAATGGTACTTCCTGAACTTCTTCACCACCATCTAAGACCTCAAAGTGGCCTAGTAAAGCACGCTCCTGAGCTTGCAGATCTGTTTCAATGTCGGACAGCTTGATCAGCGATAAGACATAATGATCGAGAGCATAAGGAGAAGAAGAAGCAAATAGATAACCAAAAGGCTTCGGAACACCGCCTGTTGGTCCATCGCCTTCCATCCCTATAACACCATCAGCGATGTGCAGTAAAGGCTTTAACAGTTCATTTAAGTCTAAGAGCAATTGAGAAAAGATAGCCCGCTCTTGCAAGCGAAAATGATACTCTGCTTTACGCAAGCCCGGAATAGCGCCGTACAAGTTTTTGACAGCACCAGTATAACCTGTTTGGCCGTGCGTCTTAATCTTAGGTAAGTTAATCAAACCGTCTGCTTCAACAATAGCTTTGAGAAGATAGATTTTTTTGATAGGACTTTTTCCTGCTAAGGGCACTTCCACTTCCGACATATCGTAACAAAGCTCAAGACCTAGCTGTTGAGCTACTTCCTTCATACCTGTTCTTGTATAAAGCGTTTCTAAGCCTCGAGCACTAGCCGGCCCGCCGGGACTATCGATAATAAAAGGTTTTGCACCCTTGTCCAAGAGCAACCGCGCTACTGCTGAGAGCACTGCTGGATGAGTCGTAATCGCTCGCTCCGGTTCTTTGGCCATCACCAGATTGGGCTTTAGGGCGATGCGCATGCCTGGTTGAATTGCTTTTATAGCTTCTGTATCGCCAAGGCGGTCTAGCAACCTTTGTACTGCTTGATCAATTTCATCTTGATCGTAACGAGCGCATGCTGTCACCGCAAGGCGCTCTTTTTTTTGAGACATCTTATCACCTACCCTTGCTTTTCTTTTTCTTATTATAACCTTTTCTAAGAGAGTCTCTAAGAATAAGCTCTACTTCTTCTACCATAATTCCAGTGCAGGTCTTAAGAAAAAACTATCGATAAGCATCATCTAATTGGGAAAACATAAGACTAGATTAACATTAACAAGCCCCTTAAAAGGCATAAATTTTAAGGAAAAAATACTGGAGGCTGAATAGCGTTGGAGCGATTCGAAAGTTTAGGCATTAACGACAGCATCATTCAATCCCTTAACTCTATGGGCTTTGAAGAGCCTACACCCATTCAAGAAAAAACAATTCCCCCTGCCTTAGAAGGTAAAGACCTCATCGGACAAGCTCAGACAGGTACAGGTAAAACAGCCGCTTTTGGCATTCCCATCATTAACAAAGTAATGACCAGACCAGAAGGATTGCAAGCTGTCGTCCTAGCACCGACACGAGAATTAGCTATTCAAGTTGCGGAAGAGTTAAACCGCATTAGCGACAAAAGCGAAATCCACTGCCTACCAATCTATGGAGGCCAAGATATTACGCGGCAAATCCGCGCTCTAAAGAAAAAACCTCAAATCATCGTAGCCACACCAGGTCGTCTCATGGATCACATGCGCCGAAAAACGATACGCCTACAAGAGATTCAAGTGCTCGTATTAGACGAAGCAGATGAAATGCTCAACATGGGTTTTTATGAAGACGTAGAAAAGATTATGGAAGAAACACCAAAGCAAAAGCAAATCTTGCTCTTCTCTGCTACTATGCCTCGACAGATTCAGAACTTAGCTAACCGCTTCATG
Source organism: Heliorestis acidaminivorans (assembly GCF_008933955.1). Taxonomy (GTDB): domain Bacteria; phylum Bacillota; class Desulfitobacteriia; order Heliobacteriales; family Heliobacteriaceae; genus Heliorestis; species Heliorestis acidaminivorans. The sequence continues at coordinate 131,144 of NZ_WBXO01000004.1, read as the reverse complement.
AACGAACCTCTCTTGATCACCATCAAAGCCAAAGAAGTTACCATACCTCTAGTAGAACAACATTACATTGAAGTACAAGAACGCGATAAGTTTGACATCCTCTGTCGACTTATAGACATTCAATCGCCTGAATTGTCCATAGTCTTTGGTCGAACTAAACGGCGTGTGGACGAACTAACAGAAGCGTTGAAAAAACGTGGCTACTTTGCTGAAGGCATTCACGGCGATCTAACACAAGGCAAGCGTGATAGCGTCTTGCGCCAATTCCGCTCTGGCACTGTCGATATCCTAGTGGCCACTGATGTAGCCGCCCGTGGCTTAGATATTACAGGCGTTACTCACGTCTATAACTTTGATATCCCACAAGATTCCGAAAGCTACGTACACCGCATTGGCAGAACAGGACGAGCCGGTCAAAGCGGTATAGCCATTTCTTTTGCCATACCTAGAGAATTGGAGCATCTTCGTTCCATTGAAAGAGCAACAAACCGCAAAATTATGCGCATGGCCATACCCACGATAACAGAAGCGGCAGAAGGTCAACAACGGTTAGCCGTCGAGAAAGTGCTCCGAACAGTAGAAAAAAGCGAGCTCCAAAATTATCGCAGTATGGCCAAAGAATTGCTTGGTCGTGAAGACTCTGTCACCTTACTTTCGGCGGCTCTCAAACTGCTAACGAAAGATACAGATCAAACACCTATTACCCTAAGTCCCGAAGCACCTTTACGTGTGCGCGGTCAACGTAACCCAAGAGGAAGATCAGATCGGCAGGCCAGACAAAGCCAAGGCCAAGGAAAAGGCAAGGGCTTTGGCAAAAGCTTTAACAAATACTATGGCAAAAAAGATCGTCCCAACCGTCAACAACCTTCTTATCACTAACTAGTAAAAGAATAAGGAAAAAGGCTTGCACCTTTCCTAAGAGAAAGTACAAGCCTTTTTTTTTAATTTCTTGCAGAAACATCGGGAGCACCTCTTTTGTCCAAGAAAGCTTTTTTATCTTCTTTTATTGGACAAAAGAGCAGTAACTCTTTCTCTATTTGTAATATTTTTGCATGCTTTGTTTAGCCTTATGCTTGACTATAGGATAGGAGATAATAGCCTGGCTAAGGATTCTTTTATACGGCTCGTGAATGGTTGATTGTCATATTCATCTAAAGTAACTTCTCGGCAGTTAATTGCATCTAAGAAAAAGCTTTCATTTAACTGACTTGTTGTCGCTGAATCATAGATAAAAGCATTAATCTCAAAGTTCAACTTAAAACTACGAATATCAATATTAGCAGAGCCAATAGAGCTCACTTTGCCATCAATAGTCATAACTTTAGCATGGAGAAAACCTTTTTCGTAAAGATAACAGCGCACACCGCTAGCTAATAACTCACCAAGATAAGAATGAGAAGCCCAATAGATCATCATATGGTCTGACTTACTAGGCAACATAATGCGTACATCAACACCAGACAAAGCAGAAATTTTTAATGCCGCTAGTAAACTATCATCAGGGATAAAATAAGGCGTCTGAATGTAAATGCTCTCTTTGGCCGAATGAATCATTTTCAAGTAGCCATTTTTGATACTTTGCCATTCTGACGTAGGTCCACTAGTGACGATTTGCATACCAATAGATCCTTCTTTTTGTGGTGCTGGGAAATAAGCAGGACTAGGAAATTCAATCCGTGAAGGCGAAGAAAGATTCCAGTCTAAAATAAAACGGGCCTGCATCATATGAACGGCACTACCTGTTATCTTAAGATGACTATCGCGCCAATAACCAAGATGCTTGTCCAACCCAAGATATTCATCGCCAATATTAAAGCCGCCAATAAAACCATGAGTACCATCAATAATAACTAATTTACGGTGATTACGATAATTGAGTCGAATATTTACATAAGGAATACGAGAAGGAAAAAAAGCTCTCACTTCTCCGCCAACTTCTTTTAACTGCTTTATAAAATCTCGGTGTAAACCTGAAGAACCAACATGATCATAAAGGACACGAACTTGCACACCCTCCCGGGCTTTACTAATCAAGGCTTCCAAGATCTTTTTCCCAATAGAATCATGGCGCACAATATAGTAAAGCAAGTGAATGTGATCTTTCGCTTGCTCAATCGACTGTATCAAAGAAGTAAACTTACTCTGTCCTTCTGTATAAATTTCCACAGCATTGTCTTGGGTATAGATAGCATAATTACTGCTTAAATTCATGTATATCATATCTTGAAAACGTGCTGATTCAGGATCGTTATAAGTAATCTCTTCTTTATGCAATTGCTTTTTTTGCTTAGTTACACGCTCTTCAATAGCTTTGATTTCTTCTTCCTTAACTTTAAAGATCCTTCGTCTTCTCAAGCTTTGTCCCAAAACCAAATAGAGTAAAAAGCCAAATCCAGGTAGGAAGAGTAAAACCATCAACCAGGCCCAAGTTGCCGCTACGTTTCTTCGCTCTAGAAAGATAACGACAATAGCAGATACAATATTTAATAGATAAAAGACTAGAGTGAGCTTTTCCGTTATTGGCACTGGCTAACACCTCAACTAAATTTCGACTTCACTCCATTTTAACCGACAGATAAAGACTTCGCAAAAAAAAGCTCTACTTTCCTCCACGATCCTCTACATTCCTTTTTCTTTTCATGCTTCTCCTTCTCCCTAGCAGGAAAATATTACATTTGTCTGCTATTTTTTATTTTTTCAAGCCCTTTTGTCAAAAGGTTTTTTTATAGCAATTGATCTTGGAATTGATCGAGCAAATGTATTAATCTATAATGTATTTTGTAAGGTACTGAACATATCTATCTATTCCATAAAAAATGATTATTCTGCCTAATTGATTGCGCTAAAAATAACAAACAACAAGGAGGACCCCTTTTATGGGTTTATCTAAAACACTCGCTTTCCGATTCATGAATTCATCTGGACTCGCCCATAAAGTGTACATAGCCAATAACGCCACTCAGCAATTAGAAGATAAACTTCGTCTAATTACCACAGAAGCTAATCACATCTTGAGCCGTGGCAATGATTCCTTCTCCTCTTTAGAAGCAACTAGTGGAATCACTAAAGACTTGTCCAAATCGATCAAAAGCGTTATCAAAGAAGTAGAAAAAGTAACTAAGAAAATTGAAGAAAGTGAAAAATCTCTTCAAGAAATAATTACAGCCATACAAGGCGTAGCCGGTAACAACGAAAGCGCTTCACATTCCGTTGAAGAAATTGCCGCTTCTTTTGAGCAAACTAGCCGCTCCATCAAAGGTGTTACAGGTAATGCCGAAAACTTAACAGCTTTAGCTGAAGAAACAACAGCGGCTCTACAAGAAATCGTAGCCTCTATTCAGCAAGTAGCTGGCAACAGTGAAAGCACAGCCTCCTCGGTAGAGCAAGTCTCTTCCTCCATCGAGCAAATGGGTAGTTCCCTGAAAATGCTCGCTGGCAATGCTGATCGTCTAAATCAATCTACAGAAGAAGCTTCTGCGGCTATAGAAGAAATTGTAGCTTCCATTCAACAAGTAGCTGGCAACAGTGAAAGTACAGCAAAGTCCGTTGAAGAAATCTCAGCGGCCATTGAAGAGATGGGGCAAACTATCCGTGGGGTAGCCGCGAATGCCCAGAGTCTTACTGCATCTTCCGAAGAAGTAGCTGTAGCAGTGCAAGAAGTAGTTGCTTCAATACAACAAGTAGCCGGCAATGCCGAAAGTACGGCTAGTTCAGTAGAGCAAATCTCTTCTTCTATCGAGCAGATGGGTTCATCTATCCGAGGCGTTGCTGGCAACGCTGAAAGTCTTTATAGCTCTGTCGAAGAATCTGCCGCCGCCATTCAAGAAATGGTTGCTTCTATTTCGCAAGTAGCTGGTAATGCTGAAAGCACAGCTAGTTCAGTAGAGCAAATCTCTTCCTCTATCGAGCAGATGGGTGCTTCCATCAGAGGTGTGGCTAACAATAGTGAAAGCTTAAAAGGTTCTTCCGAAGAAGTAGCGGCCGCCGTTCAAGAAATGGTCGTATCTATTCAACAAGTAGCTGGTAACAGCGAAAGCACAGCTCGATCAGTAGAAGAAATTTCTGCATCTATTGAAGAAATGGGCGCTTCCATTCAAGGCGTAGCAGGAAATGCCGAAGAACTATCCCGCTCCTCTTTAGACACAAGTAATATTATTGAAGAAATGGCTAGATCCATTAATGGCGTTGCTGATAGCGCTAAAAGCATCAACAAGTTAAGTGATACTGTTCAGACTGATGCCGTAGACGGCAAAAAAGCAGTCGACGATACTTTAGTAGCCATACGAGAAATCTCCGAAGTCATTCATGGCGCTGAAACAGTGATGAACGGTCTCGGCAAAAGCTCCGAGAAAATCGGAAGTATCATCGAAGTAATCGACGATATTGCCGCCCAAACGAACCTACTAGCACTCAACGCCGCCATTGAAGCCGCTAGAGCAGGTGAACACGGCAAAGGATTTGCCGTTGTAGCTGATGAGGTGCGTAAGCTAGCAGAAAGAACAGCTACAGCAACAAAAGAAATTTCCCTGTTGATTAAAGGCATTCAAGGCGAGACGACGAGCGCCATCAAAGCTATTGAAGTAGGCTCGGATAAAGTAGAACAAGGCTCTAAGCTAAGCGATCAAGCTGGCAAAGCTATTGGTAAAATTGTCGATGGCATCGATAGCGTTGCCACGGAGATTCGTCAAGTGACTACCGCTACAGAAGGACAGCGCCAAGATAGCGTACGCATAATTGAAGCTGTCAAAGCAGTAACCCAACAAGCAAGTATGATGACAGAAGCAACGCGTGAACAAGCCATTGGTGTAGAAAGCATAATCAAAGGCGTAGGCAACGCACGAGAACAAGTCCGACAAATAAACGTAGCTACGAATGAGCAAGCCCAACAAGGCAAATCGATCATCGATGCTGTAGAAAGTGTAGCTGAACAAGTCAAGCAAGTCGCTTCAGCTGTAAAAGAGCAAGCTATTGGTGCTGATGAAATCATTCAAGGTGTTGGTGGCGCTCGCGAGCAAGTCCGTCAGATCACCGTCGCCATGCGCGAGCAGACTATTCAAGGCCAAAACATCGTTCAGTCTGTGGAAATGACGCGCAATCAGACAGGACAAGTAACTAGCGCTGTCAAAGAGCAAGCCTTAGGTGTGGAAGAAGTCATCAAAGGCGTGGGCAACGCCCGTGAGCAAGTTCGTCAGATTACCGTAGCCATGCAAGCACAAGCCAAAGAAGGTAAAAATATTGCCCAGGCCATGGAGAATGTAAAGAATCAGACCGAGCAAGTTAGCCAAGTCACACAAGAACAAGCACTAGGCGTTGATAGCATTATTGCCGCCGTCATAAGCGCTAGAGAGCAAGTAAGACAAATTACTGTAGCAGTGCAGGAGCAATCTCTACAAGGCAAACATATTGTTGAAGCTGTAGCAGGTGTGAACGAACAAGTAGAACAAGTTCGTCAGTCCATTTTAGAGCAAACAGCAGGTGCCGAAGAAGTTATCAAAGGCATCGTTAATGCTCGGGAGCAAGTCCGTCAAATTACAGTGGCAGTGAGAGAACAGACTAAAGAAGGTCAAAATATTGTCAAGGCCGCTGAAAAAGTAACTGCCCAAGCTTCTGAAATTACCATAGCTACACAAGAACAAGCAGAAAGCGTAGCTAACAATGTAAAATCAGTCACTAACACCAAAGAACAAATTCGCCAAACTACAGCGGCGATGAAGGAACAAGCTTTCAGAATAGAAGATTTGCAAAAGCATCTGGGCAGTCTCACCGAGCAAGTAGATCAAATAATCAGCACCATTGAAGAACAAAGTAGTGAAGTCGATCAAGTAGGTAATCATTTGATCGATCTAAAAGAAGCCTTAAAGACAAGCAAAGCTCTAGAGAAAAACTTAGAGTCAACGAAGGACCTAATTGGATACGCCCGAGAAATTAGAGAATCTCTTCATTCACTAGATAGTAAAAAAGAAGCCTAAGTTGGGTGAAAGGACAGGTAGGTGTAGCCAATGGTTCAAGAAGAATGGACTAAATTGGCAAAACGTATTTATCAATATTGCGGCATTGACTTTATCAACCAGGAAGCAACATTAACAGCAAAGCTCACCAGTCGTCTTCAGGAATTGGGCCTCACTATTCATGAATATCTGCTCTATCTTAATAGTAACCCTGCCGAATGGGATAAATTAATTGAGCATATCACCATCAATGAAACTTACTTTTTTCGAGAAGAAAAAGCTTTAGAAGCTTTTAGTGCTATATTGCAAGAATACCAGTACCGCAAAGATACAGAGGTACTACGTATCTGGAGCGCCGCTTGTTCTAGTGGTGAAGAGCCTTATACACTAGCTATGTTGATCAAAGAAAGTGGCCTCTTCCCTAGAGGCTCTGTTCAAATTGTAGCTTCTGATATAGACTCTAAAATTCTGGAAAAAGCTCAACGAGGTCGCTACGGAAAAAAATCTCTTTCTTTTCGCAAGATGCCTGAGGTTATGCTCCGCAAATACTTTTTTGCTACGGGGGAAGACTATCAGATTAATGACGAATTGAAAGAGATGATTACCTTTAGAAAGCTGAATCTTCTAGAACCCTATCTAGTTGGAAAAATGGAAAAAGTAGATATCATTTTTTGCAGAAATGTTTTAATTTATTTTGATGGTCCTGTCATTCAAAAGATCATTCATCGCTTTGCTGATATAATAAAGCCAGGAGGCTATCTTTTTCTAGGACATGCTGAAACAATTCACGGTACTAAAAGCCCTTTTGAAACGATCTACCAATACTCCGCTTTTTATTATCGAAAAGGAGGCACTCCTTCGTGAGAAAGTATGGTGTTTTGGTAGTAGATGATTCCTCTTTTATGCGCCGCTCTATTAGCCGTATGATTGAGCAAGATGAAGCCCTCTTTGTCATTGCCATTGCTCGAAACGGCAAAGAAGCGCTAGAGAAAGTTGAGCGACTGCGACCAGATTTGGTCACCTTAGATATAGAGATGCCTGAAATGGATGGCTTACAAGCACTAGCAAAGATCATGAAAGATTATCCCGTTCCTGTCGTCATCTTAAGCAATCACGCTGAAAAAGGCGCTCAGAATTCAGTACGAGCTCTAGAGCTAGGTGCTCTTGACGTCTTCTTAAAAAGCAAACTAATTCAAAGAGATCTTACTTCCGAAGCAGTTACAGACTTTCTCCGTCGCATTAAGGTCATCGCTGAAGAAGCTCGCTTAGATCGTGAAGGTTTAGCTTCCTCCGCAGGAAGCTCAGCTTACAAGAATGCTGTAACTGGCAGTGCCTATCAAGATCTCTCCCTGGTGACCAAAAGAATTGATTCTGCTTTAGAAAAGACTGCTCGCCCCGCTAACATCGAACTGCTCATTATCGGATCTTCTACAGGTGGTCCTTCGGCATTACAATCTCTGCTACCGCGTTTTACCGAAGCAACTAAAGTACCTATAATCGTCTTGCAACATATGCCCGAAGGATTTACCAAAGCCCTAGCTCAGCGCTTTGATAGCTTCTGTCAACGACCTGTCTCAGAAGCTGTGGACGGTGAGATTTTGCAAGAAGGGCGAATCTATGTAGGACCTGCAGGTTTCCAGACAGAATTACAGAAAACTCCTGAAGGCTCTATTGTCTTACAAGTTCGCAAGGAAGGGAAAAGTAACCACCTTTACAAACCTTCTATCAACGTAACTTTACACTCAGCCGCACCTCTTTTTCGCGAAAAATTACTCACAGTTATTCTGACCGGCATGGGCAACGATGGCATGGAAGGTTGCAAAGATGTAAAGCACTATCAAGGCACAGTACTAGTAGAAGCCGAAGAATCTTGTATCGTCTACGGCATGCCCAAAGCAGTTTTTGAAGCAGGCTACGCTGACAAAAAAGTCCCCCTCCCCCTACTCTATCAGCAGATTATGACTTTTCTTTAATTGTGCTCTATTGTGCCCTAGCTTTCTTCAAAGCCAAACTTCAGGTTTTCTTAGTAGCTCTTTGATTAGTAGCTGTTAACTCCTTTCCCTATAAAGCAGAAAAAAAGGTCAGGTGGGGCTAAACCCTACCTGACCTTTTTTTCTTTATTATTACTAAAACTAATAGAATAACCAAACTAATAGAGTAACTGAGTATACATTATTAGCTTAAGGCAAGTTAGTAGTGCCCATTAAAAAACGGTCACACTCACGGGCCGCTTCACGACCTTCATGAATAGCCCAGACGACAAGACTTTGGCCTCGACGCATATCACCAGCGGCGAAGACACCGGGAAGATTAGTTGTGTACTTACCATAAGGAGCTTTAGCGTTAGAGCGGTTATCACGCTCAATGCCCAGTTGATCTAATAGCTGTGCTTCAGGACCTGTAAAGCCCATAGCTAGTAAGACGAGTTGAGCTGGCCAGACTTTTTCAGTTCCCGCAATTTCCTGCGGTGCAAAGCGACCATCAGCACCCTTGACCCATTCAATTTGGACCGTGTGGACTTCTTTAAGCTGACCGGCCTCATCACCTACAAATTTTTTGGTCATTATGCAATACTGCCTAGGATCAGCACCTTGTAGAACCAGCGCTTCTTGCTGACCATAATCTACTTTCAATACACGAGGATAGTCAGGCCAAGGGTTATTAGCACCGCGACTTTCTGGCAATTGTGGCATAATCTCAAACTGCACCACACTATTACAACGATGGCGTAAAGCAGTACCTACACAGTCCGTACCAGTGTCGCCACCACCGATGACAATCACATCTTTGCCTTCTGCTGATATATATTGCTTATCCTTATGATTAGAATTGAGCAAACTACGAGTATCGGCAGTAAGAAATTCTACAGCTGGATAAATTCCCTGCAGGTGACGACCTTCTACAGCTAGATCACGAGCTTCCGTAGCGCCACCACACAAAACGATAGCGTCATAATCGGCTTGCAATTGCTCTACTGCTAGATCTGTACCTACTTCTGTATTAGTAACAAAATTAATTCCTTCAGCGGCCATCAAATCGACGCGACGCTGTACTACTTTTTTGTCTAACTTCATATTGGGAATGCCGTAGGTGAGCAAGCCACCGATACGATCAGATCTTTCGTAAACAGTCACCATATGACCTGCTTTATTCAACTGATCAGCACAAGCTAGGCCAGCAGGACCAGAGCCAATGACAGCTACTTTTTTGCCACTGCGCTTAGCTGGCGGTTGTGGTTCTATCCAACCTTCTTCATAAGCTTTATCGATAATGGAACACTCAATGTTTTTGATCGTCACAGGCTCTGCCACTAGGCCGGCCGTACAAGCGCCTTCACAAAGAGCTGGACAGACGCGACCTGTAAATTCAGGGAAATTGCTCGTGCGAAGCAAACGCTGTAAAGCTTCTTGCCACAAACCACGATAGACAAGATCGTTCCATTCAGGAATGAGATTATGAAGAGGGCAACCTGAAGCAGTGCTTCCTCTATGGCAGTAAGGAGTGCCGCAAGCCATACAGCGAGCTCCTTGTATGCTCAATTGTTCTTCTGATAGATGCAGATGAAACTCCTGCCAGTCCTCGATGCGCTCTTGAGGAGGTCGGTCTGCAGGCAGTTCCCGTCTATAATCCATAAAACCGGTCGGTTTTCCCATCAGCAATTCCTCCAAACTTTTTTCTTAACAAGCAATAATGCTAACAAGAGAGCTTTGTGTTTAGTTACCGCCGATCCGAGAGGTATCGCGCATGTTCTCTTCGAAGGCGGCCATAATTGCCTCTTCACCACTCAAACCAGACTGGCAGGCCCGATCAATGGCTTCGAGCATTCGCTTGTAGTCTTTCGGAATTACTCTGACAAAGCGGGGAACTGTTTCCTCCCAGTCCTGCAATACTTTTTGAGCTACCGTACTTCCTGTATAGTCTCTATGGTTCTCAATCATCGTGCGCACTTCTTCTATTTCCTGATTATCGCTTAGCTTTTCAAGGAGCACCATATCTTGATTACAATGGCGAGCAAAGTCACCTTTTAGATCTAGTACATAAGCAATACCGCCCGACATACCAGCCGCAAAGTTGCGACCTGTCTCGCCAAGGACGACGACCCGTCCTCCCGTCATGTACTCACAACCGTGATCGCCTACACCTTCTACAACAGCTTTGACGCCACTGTTGCGGACACAGAAACGTTCACCAGCCATACCACGGATATAAGCTGTACCAGCTGTAGCACCATATAAAGCTACGTTACCAATGATAATATTATCTTCCGCTACGAACTTAGCTGTTCTAGGTGGATAAACGATAATCTTACCACCTGATAAACCTTTTCCTACATAATCGTTGGCATCGCCTTCAAGTTTGAGGGTCATACCTGGGGGATTGAAAGCACCAAAACTTTGACCAGCAGAGCCTGTGAAGTTAAGTGTAATTGTATCTTCTCGTAGACCTTCCAAGCCATAACGCTCTGTAATCTGATGACCAATCATAGTACCTACAACACGGTTGATATTACAGATCGGTAAGCTAGCTTCTACTTTTTCACCTTTTTCTAAGGCTGGGCGGCAAAGCTCCATTAGTTGCTGACGATCTAAAGCTTTATCTAAACCGTGATCTTGCTCTTTCTGGCAATAACGACCTACTTCTGCAGGCATATCAGGTTGATATAGCAGTGGTGTCAGATCGAGACCTTTAGCTTTCCAACGTGTTAAGGCTTCGCCTACTTCCAGAACATCGGTTCGGCCAATCATTTCGTTAACAGTCCGGAAGCCAAGCTGAGCCATGTACTCACGCATTTCCTGAGCAATAAATTGCATAAAGTTAACGAGATGTTCTGGCTTACCTTGGAAGTTTTTACGCAGTTCAGGGTTTTGCGTAGCAACACCAACAGGGCATGTATCGAGCTGACAAACACGCATCATAACACAACCGAGTACGACAAGAGCGGCAGTACCAAAAGCATACTCTTCAGCGCCTAGTAAAGCGGCAATGACGAGATCGCGACCAGTCATGATCTTGCCGTCCGTTTCTACTACAATACGGTCCCGTAAGTCATTAAGTACTAAGGTCTGATGAGTCTCCGCCAGACCAAGCTCCCAAGGCAGACCAGCATGCTTAATACTCGTCCGTGGGGAAGCACCAGTACCACCATCGTAACCGCTGATCAGCACTACATCGGCGCGACCTTTGGCAACGCCAGCGGCAATCGTGCCTACACCAACTTCAGAAACAAGCTTCACGTTAATGCGTGCCTTAGGATTAGCATTTTTCAGATCGTGAATCAGCTCTGCTAGATCTTCAATAGAGTAAATATCGTGGTGCGGTGGTGGCGAGATGAGTCCCACACCAGGTGTGGAGTTACGGCAATTAGCTACCCAGGGATAAACTTTACCACCAGGAAGCTGACCACCTTCACCAGGTTTAGCACCTTGAGCCATCTTAATCTGAATCTCATCAGAGTTAGCCAGATAGTGAATCGTAACACCAAAACGACCGGAAGCAACTTGCTTAATAGCACTGCGGCGACTGTCACCATTAGCGTCAGGCGTAAAGCGGCTTGCTTCTTCGCCACCTTCACCAGTGTTACTCTTACCGCCAATGCGGTTCATAGCAATAGCCATCGCTTCGTGAGCTTCTCTACTGATGGAACCAAAAGACATGGCACCTGTCTTAAAGCGTCGACATATGGACTCTACCGATTCTACTTCCTCAATCGGTACTGGCTCTCTTTGCTTAAATTCAAAGAAACCACGTAGTTTGCTCCGTCTTGTAGTCTCTTCATCTAAATACTGAGAGTACTGCTTGAAAAGCTCATAGTTGCCACTGCGACAAGAAGTCTGCAGTAGTTGAATCGAATCAGGATCAAAAAGATGCTCTTCTCCATCATGACGCCACTGAAGATCAGAGCCTGACTCCAAAACTCCCTTGCCAACTGGATTAGCTTCTCCTTGAGCAAAAGCCTTCTGATGACGCAAAGCAACTTCCTGTGCAATCTCCTGAAGCGTAACGCCGCCAATGCGTGAAGCCGTCCAGGTAAAATATTTATCGATAACAGAGCGATCTACGCCTAAAGCTTCAAAAATCTGAGCACCGCGATAACTTTGAATCGTCGAAATGCCCATTTTGGAAAGAACTTTGACGACTCCTTTGGTAGACGCTTTAATGTAGTTCTTCACAGCCTGCTCTGCTGTTACATTCGTCAACAGACCTCGCTCTAACATATCTTCAACCGTTTCAAAAGCTAGATAAGGATTAATAGCACTAGCTCCATAGCCGATAAGCACTGCAAAATGATGGACTTCTCGCGGCTCTCCCGATTCTAAAATCAAGGCAACACGAGTACGACTACCTTGGCGGATCAAGTGATGATGAAGACCGCTCATCGCTAAAAGAGCAGGCATAGGCGACAGCTTAGCTGTAAAGCCCCGATCTGAGAGGACGAGTAAGTTAGCGCCTTCTTCAATAGCTTCATCAGCTTTTTGGAATAGCTTTTCTAAAGCTTGCTCTAGACCATCTCCTCCTTGCGCCACTTCATAAAGAATAGGCAAGGTGACAGCACTAAAGCCCTCTTGATCAACAGCGCGAAGTTTGGCCAAATCGTTGTTACTTAATATTGGTGTTTGCAAACGAATGTGGCGACAACTTTCCCGTTCAGGATTGATTAGATTTCTTTCTGAACCGACTGTTGTAATCGTTGAAGTAATCAATTCTTCCCGAATAGCATCAATGGGAGGGTTAGTTACCTGAGCAAAAAGTTGCTTAAAGTAATCATAGAGCAAGCAAGGCTTTTCTGATAAAACAGCAATAGGTGAATCATAGCCCATCGAACCAATCGGATCGACACCGTTTTTGGCCATAGGCTCTAAGACTTTTGTTAATACCTCATAGGTATAGCCAAAAGCTTGCTGGCGAGTAAGCAGATCATGACAATCACCACTAAGTCCACCCTTAATCTGCTCATCTTCCTTACAATTGCAGTTACACTGACAAGAGCCCTCACTTGATTGACTTGAAGCTTGAGCAAGTGCTGGCGCAGAAGGTAGATCTTTTAAGTCAATTAAATTTTCTTTTAACCATTGGCCATAAGGTTTTTCTGATGCATATTTCTTTTTGATTTCTTCATCTGTAATAATGCGACCTTCTTCTGTATCGACTACGAGCATGCGACCAGGATGAAGTCGCTCTTTGCAAACTACTTTTTCCGGTGGAATATCAAGAACGCCTACTTCGGAGGCGAGCACAATCAGATCATCATCAGTTACATAATAACGAGCTGGGCGGAGACCATTACGGTCGAGGGAAGCGCCAATTACTTTGCCATCCGTAAAGGCAATAGCCGCCGGACCATCCCAGGGCTCCATGAGGCAACTATGGTACTCATAGAAGGCACGAATATCTTCAGGCATACTTTCGTGGTTAGCCCATGGTTCAGGGATCATCATCATAGCCGCATGAGGCAGTTCCCGACCGGCTAGCACGAGTAACTCAAAGCAGTTGTCGAACATTGCTGAGTCACTGCCGTTATTATCAATAACAGGCAAAACCTTAGCCATATCATCGCCAAAAAGCTCCGATTGACAAAGGGCTTGTCGCGCATGCATCCAGTTCACATTGCCCCGCAAAGTATTAATTTCACCATTATGAATTATGTAGTGATAAGGATGAGCCCGCTCCCAACTAGGAAAAGTGTTCGTACTAAAACGAGAATGAACAAGAGCAATAGCCGACTCCAGAGCTGGATCTTTTAGTTCAGGAAAAAAAACATCAACCTGTTCAGGCGCTAACATACCTTTGTATACAATAGTGCGCGACGAAAAGCTTGAAGCGTAGAAGAACTCACCACCGGCAAGATTGGAATAACGAATCTCTTTTTCCGCTCTTTTTCGAATTACATAAAGCTTCCGCTCAAAAGCAAGAGGATCGTCATGTTTTTGACCAGGGGCTAGGAAGATTTGACTAACAAAAGGTTGTACTTCCTTAGCCGCCGTACCTAAAGTGCTATTGTCAGTAGGCACAGCACGCCAGCCTAGTAATTGTTGTCCTTCTTCTGCTACTATCCGCTCTAAAACTTCCGTACACTTTTGACGTTCTTCAGCATGAGGTGGTAGAAAGAGCATTCCTACACCGTACTCACCCGGTTCAGGAAGCTGGAAGCCCAGCTTACTACAGGCTTGACTTAAAAAAGTATGAGGAATTTGCATCAAGATCCCGGCTCCATCGCCAGTATTGGCATCACTGCCCCGCGCTCCGCGATGGTCGAGATTCAACAAGACTGTTAAAGCTTGCGAAACGATGTGGTGCGACTTTTTCCCCTTGATATGAGCCACAACACCGATACCGCATGCATCATGTTCAAATTGAGGATCGTAAAGCCCTTGTCGAGCTGGGTATCCAATTTGTCTCATACACTGCAACCTCTCTCCTAGTTTTATTGTGCTTTATTTATATTATCCTTTTTTCAGGTTGACTTTGTAAAGGTTTTTTACAAATGTATACACTAAAAAATAGTAAGAAGAGGTTTATGGTGGATATAGTATTTTGTATACTAAGTTATAAACTGCTATAAAAGTTATAAAAAAAAATTGATAAAATAATATCTAGGCAAATGTCTTCAATCTGAAAGAGCCAGTGTGCACAGTTAAACTGTAACACACTGGCTCTTTGCACTTCTTTAGGATACTTTATTCTTTGTTAGCAATAACCGCGATAGGTTGATGCACCTAGAATCGCGATGATGATGATTAAGATTGCCATTGCAACAATGTCGTTGCCGAAAAAGCCAGCTCTTCCTGCAAAGCTCACGGTCAAGTCCTCCCTTCCTATGCTGAAAAATCTTTATTGTTTAGTAACGACCAAAGAGATGAGGGAAGAAAGCACCAATTACAATCAAAGCAATTACGAGGCCTGCGATACTGCGAAGACCACCAAAAAAGCCGTGGGCGTGACTCATTACGGATTGCACTCCTTTCTTGGGAATTAATTCCACTACATGATATGCATTAGCTCTGTAAAGGTGTGCATTTTATCTAATTTACCTCTTCTAGCAATCAAGCTTTTTTAAGATTCAAAAAATACTAGCAGAAATAAGTTTCCTCTATATTCTTGAATTGGTTAGCATATTCCAGTAAAATGCTAAATTGTAATGCTTGGCCATAAACATTCTGTTTTTTCTAAGATTTATGGCCTAGTGAATCCAAAAATAAAAGGAGAGCTAGAAAAGAACTATGAAAAAGTTATTTCTTGCAGGTGTACTCGGTCTATCTCTAGTCTTAACAGCTTGTGGCGGCGAGACGAAAGTAGAGGAAACAACAGCTCCCATCGAGGATGTTGCAGTCGAAGCTTCCCCACAATTAGCAATGGTTAATGATGCACCTTATATCTATGCTTATGGAACAAAAGTTGCCGTTGGCTATAGTGAATTGATGGCCAACGATGGTATTGACGAAGAGACTTTTGCAGTTGAAGGCTACACTGTCAAAGGTGTTACTAGCGTAGGACCTCCTGGCCCTCCTAAAGGTATCAACGCTGACGAAGTTTTCTGGACTGTTCTGGAGCTTGGTGAAAGAGCTGAAGAAGGTACTACTGTTACTTTAGTTGGCACTATCAAGAACTTAGAAGGTCAAGAAGTAACTGGCCTAAGTGGTCAAGTGCAAAAAGTAGAGCAAGTCTTCAGCCAAGGCCTTGATGAGAAGTACCCCGCTATCTGGAGCGATGTCGTAATTGACCAAGACTTCGATGGCGACAACAGCGAACATTTTGACCGTAAAAAAGCTGAGTTTACTGTACTTAACGGTGATGTAACAGTAACAGAAGAAGTAGCAATCGCTAACGTAACAATTCGTGGTTGCGTTACAGTTACCAAAGACACTACTCTTACTAACGTAACGATTAACGGCAACTTGATTGTAGAAGAAGGCGTTACTGTTACAGAAGAGAATGTAGAAGTTATGGGAGAGAGAATGTAAGGTTTTCTTCATTTTTCTTAAACCTTTCTTTCATTAATGAACATAGCAAAAAAAATGAACATAGCAAAAACCCCTGCCGTGAAGAGTCCGCTCTTCTAGCAGGGGTTTTGTTATTGCTTTTTATTTGGCTTTTTTGCTGTGGTTTTTTCTTCGGCTTTTTTTCTTCGGCATTATTTTTTCTTTGGCTTACTTAATTGCTTTGCTTTATAGTCTTATCTCTTCCAGATATCAAAGTAATTTCCCAGTGCTGTTGTCCCTAAGGCCGCTATAAGCCAAAAGCCAAGAGCAATAATTAGCGACTTGTACATAGGCATAGAACCTACGAAGCGGTAAAGAGCATAGAGAAAAACCATCGTCGTAGGAACGTAGTACAGACTGTTAAAGATAATTGATTTTAGCTGTACTGTAGAAACGTCAAAAGATAAAAAGTAATAGCCTGCTACTGTTACAGCGGGAAAAAGTACGGCTATGCTAGCCAAGTACGCAAACTTGCTTTTTCCTAGTAAGCTTACAGTTAGAATCAGAGAGCCACCAGCTACGAAACGAAGCAGAGCCTCTGTATAAGTCAAGAATAGCACCTCTTTTGCTTGTACCTTTTTTTATAACTACTGCTTAAAGGCGATCACTTTCCCTATTTATCGTACAAGCTAGTGCTATTCTTGGAAATGCTTAATTTTTTCCAATACTGGAGCACAGAGGGACGGTTCTTCTGTGTCCTGTCCTCCTCTTCTGTGTCCTTCTGTGTCGTTCATTTCTTGTAGATTGTAATTCCAATCCTTTGGATATGTTCAACCAAATCTTGATTTTCTATTTTTTCAAATATAGATAAGTCAATGTCGTATGGCAAATATAGTTCATCTAACTCTAAAGATATCCTATTCAACTCTCTTATATCTAACTTTTTTCCTAACAAAGTCAAATCTATATCTGAGCCATTTCTGTAATTTCCTTTAGCTCTTGAACCATAAAGCACTACTCTTTCAATATTGGGATGTCTTGAAAAGATGTTGAGCATACTTTCCAGAACACTATCTTTTAGACCATATTTCATGCTTCGCAAGTCTCTTCCTTTTTAATTTCAAGCATCCTAATTCTTAGCTTTTGAAACTCTTCAAAGTATGGCTCTTTTATAAGCATTATTACATCTTCGGCAGTTTTTTCGTTATAGGTGTGACTCGTTATGTTCCGACTTTTTATCATTTCCATCCATACTTCTCCGTTTTCTAGCAGACCTAATTTGAAGGCTTCTCTTGTCGCATCTCTTGAACCATATAGCTCTGTATTTCCTCTGTTTTCAAGAAAGTCCTTCAAGGTCTTCCATGCTAGTTCATGGGTATATTCAAAGGCCTGTATCATTCCTTGTTTTTCCAGATTCGAAAGCTCTCTCTTATTCATCAATTCCACTGCTACTTGAAGTTGGCTTAATGCTTTTGCAAAATTATTAAATCTTTGAATCCAACGGACATCTTTATGCTCCATAGGAAATCTTCCTTTCACAGGACACAGAACTCCATTGCGATCATTTTTTCCATTATCAATAAGTATTTCACAAAAATCGAATATATAGTTACTTAATTTTTTCAACAATCATTGGGTAATTCCTGCACAGGCAAGATACGTTTTGTAATTGCACAGTAGAGATATAGGCATGCTCGATTAATCGTCGTACACAAAAGCTTTTATTTTAGTGGAAATTTTAGTAAAATGATAAGAAAAGAAGGAGTAAAGGGGATCTTTTATGATAAATGGTTTTGATATACATGAGATAGAGCCGCAAATAAAAAATATAGCTTACAAATACAACCTGCAACTACTTCTTCTAATTGGAAGTTATGGACAAGCACACTTTCGACCCGGCATTAGTGACATTGATCTTGCATTTCTAAGCGGTGATACTCTCACCCCAGAACAACAGCTACAGCTTATTATGGACTTAGCTCTATTTTTCCAATCCAATAAGATCGATCTCATCGATTTGCAAAAATCGCCAGGTCTTATGAAGTTCGAGGTTGCTACCAAAGGTCGTCTTCTCTATGAAAAAGAAAGAGGCTATTTCTATCGATACGGCCTCTATGCGCAACGATATTACTATGACACGAAGAAGTTTCGTGACCAACGTAAAGAGTACCTTCAATCACGCTTAGAAGGGTGAAAAAAATGACTCTTATTGAAAAAGAAATTATTTTTGAAAAGTTAATAATCCTGAAAGGCTATTGTGATGAACTACAAACAATCAGCGAGCAACTTTCGGAAGAAAACTATAGAAAAAACATCATCTATAAGAGAGCCGTTGAGAGAATTATTCAATTGATCGTAGAAGTAGCAACAGATATCAACAACATGCTTCTTAAAGCTATGAAAAAAGGACCAACCGTTGGTTACTTCTCATCATTTATAGAGCTAGGTGAAGCAAAAGTCCTCCCTATTGAGTTTGCAACAAAAATAGCACCTTCTACAGGTTTACATAATATCATTGTCCATGAGTACCAAAAAATTGATGATCATATCGTGTACCGATCTATTCAAGATGTGTTGACCTATTATAAAGAGTATGTAAGATATATTTATCAATATATTGGTATGTAGCGACAAGATAGCAAAACCCCTGCTAAGAAAAGTAACCTTCTAGCAGGGGTTTTAGCTTTGCTTGTTTGTCTGCTGACCATGGCGTAACAGAGCACAGAAGTGTACAGAAAAGTGCACAGAAGAACCGTCCCTCCGTGCTCTCTGCTCGTTACTCTGTTTCATTACGGCTTTTGTAGAGTGGTGGATTGTAAATTAATTCTTTTATCTCCAAAAATTATAGGCGTCGGTGCAACTTGATTAGCTAGCTCACTTTGTTCCCATTCCTGCTCCGTGATCTGCAGTAAGGCAATCAGAATTCGACCTGCTACTTTGCGAAAAAGCAGTTTGTCACGCTCTACGATAGATAAGAGGTTAACAAGTTGATCCATGGCTTGATTGTATGGTGAAATAACCTCTTGATAATATTCCTCCATGTGCCATTGATGACCTTGGCAAAATTTTATGTTATCTATACTGATTCCTTTGACTTCGATAACGATAGCACCAAGCTGGCGATCAAAGATCAATATGTCCGGTTCTCTAAAGTGTTGTCCTATCTGAGAAAATAAAGGAAAATGCCAGCAGGCTATAGCATCGCGACTATGAAAGGCATTCATGATCTTGTTCCATACTAAAGACTCACTCTGCGCCCCAGGAGAATTTTCCGAGCTACGACTAGACGAATTTTCACAGATGAAAAAATCAGCCATGCGCTCCCTCCTTTTTATAGCCATCATTTATAGACTTACTTATGAGATATCTTAACTGACAGGGCATCCTAGCTTATAAGCTATCCTAACTGATGGGACATCCTAATTGCTGGTATAGCTTGCTTCTTATTTTGACTTGATTCTGTAGTACCGGAATTCTATAATCGATAAAGTCAAAAACAAAGGCTTCTTTTTTGTCAGGGTGAGTACGCATTATGCGGCCTACTTGTTGCTTTACTTTACTGACAGCTCTAGATGGTGTCGCAAGAAAAAGCTTGTTGAGCCTTGGAATATCTAAGCCTTCGTCAGCAACTCTAGTTGCCACGATTAATTGAATTTTCCCATCCCGGGCTTTTTGAATATTCTCTTCTCTCTGCAAACGCTCTGTTTTTCCTGTTAGCACAACTACAGACAAGGAAGTCTGCATAGTTTTTAGCAAATCCGCAATTATGTAGCAATGCTCTATCCTTTCTGAGATAAGCAAGCCGCAGTCTTGATCTTTTAGATGTTGTAATACTTTTTCTGCAAGAAAGTGATTGCGCTCTTCATCTTTAATTAAGGCCGTCATCAAAGTGGAGTAAGGCTCTTGCACTTTTGTATAAAAGTTTGTAAAGATAGGGACAGCTCTGGGGATGATAATCTTTTCTGCTTGTAGTAAATCTTTTTCTTCAATTTTTCCCACCATAGGACCTATAGTGTTGAACAGTATAGGTTCAAGACCATCTTTTCGCTGTGCTGTTGCAGTAATGCCAAAGCGATATTTAGCGGGAAGAGGATCAACAACGGAGCGAAATGTTTCACTGGGGACACGATGAGCTTCATCAACTATAACTGTTCCAAAGCCTTCTCGGACTAACTGTTCTTTATGTTTGATTAGACTTTGCACTAGACCGACGGTCACGGTATCACTAATTCGATACTGCCCCGCTCCGATTGTTCCTATATCATGGGGCTGTAGATTTAGATTCTTTGCAAGTTGCTTTGTGCTTTGGCGTAGCAAGTCAAGGGTATGAGTAACCCAAAGAGTTTTTTCTTGGCAAAGGCTGAGTAGGTAAATGGCCATGACCGTTTTTCCCGAACCACAGGGGCTTTCAATGACACCTTGCTCTTTTTGAAAGGCTTCCTTAACAATAGGTAGCTGATATTCATATAGATCAATTTGACTATTGTAGGTTATATTATTTTTAGATAGTCGTTGATCTTCTAGGGTATAGTTTATGGATTGTTCATGGAAAATTTCAAGTAGGCGATTGCTGTATCCACGAGGTAAGCGAATTACAGTTTGAATTACACTTGGATCGTTAGTTTGATTTTTGCTTTGATTTTTGCTTTGGTTCTTCCTACGATTTTTGTTTTGCTTTTCACTTTCTATTTTACCAAAAAGTTTTATCTCTCGTTGTATACCTTGTAGTGAACGACCGTATTTTAATGCATCCTTGTACTTGGGATTGATAAAAGTGAGTTCACTCTCTATTTGCTCAAGTATTGTAAGAGGCAATACTTGAGGCACATAGATCGCGTCAGCGATTACTATTTTTAGCTCTCCATACTCAGGCACTTGTTTATCTAACCTTTTGGAGAAAGGTAATGCTTTGGTGTCCTTCCGCTTCATTTTCTGTAAATACTTCTACTTCAACTAAAGCACCAACTAGCGAGTTAAGATCTCTCTCTATTTCTGCGCTTGTGGTCGGTTTTTTTCCTAGACGCCCTAGATCGTTTAAGAAAAATTTACGCCCCCCTTGACTGTCTATCCAATGGAATTTGCTTACGGTAGTACCTTCGCCCTCCCCGACTAGCTTCAAGTGCCACTTGACAGGTCGGCGACCATCTCTTAATTCAACACGTTCCCATTGCATAATCTGGACATAATACTTTCCATCTTTTATTAGCTTGGGGAATTCAAAGTCTTCAAAGGTCATTACCTTACCTCCTTCAGGAGAAATCAAATTGGAAATTGTTAGTTATTCATCAAAGTATGCGCTTATCTATGCTTAATTCGCAGAAACTTCAAATACCTTTAATTTCCAATGGAGAGGGCGGTCCTTCTGTGCACTCCAATGGGTGCGCGGCCAAACGTCCCAGTTGTCACCTTTGTGTGGCACACGTAGCGTCCCCCTGGCACACATGGCACATGGCACATGGCACATGGCACGTTAGCAAAAAAGGAGTGAATTGAACATGCAAGAAAACAGAAAAAAGGGCTTCAATCGAGATGAAGCCCTGAAGAAGTTGACGCCTATGCAGTATGAGGTTACACAGAATAATGGAACTGAACCGCCTTTTCGCAATGAATTCTGGGATCACAAAGCAGAAGGCATCTATGTTGATATTATCAGTGGTGAGCCACTCTTTTCTTCTAAAGATAAGTTTGATTCAGGCTGTGGCTGGCCTAGTTTCACTAGAGCTCTAAAAGCAGAAGAGATAAAAGAGAAAAAAGACTTTAGTCACTTTATGATTCGGACAGAAGTGCGTAGCAAGACAGCAGACTCTCATCTTGGTCACGTCTTCTCCGACGGGCCTGCCCCTACTGGTCTTCGTTACTGTATTAACTCTGCCGCTATACGCTTTATTCTCAAAGAAGATCTAGAAAAAGAAGGCTACGGTGAATATCTTAAGCTTTTCACTTAGATAATTCTTTCATCACACTCTTTTATCGACTAAAGCACCAACGAATTCTCTGAGACGAGAAACCATGTCTAAAAACTCCTCCGTTGGAAAAGTTCTTAATACTCGCTCATCACGTTGATCAAAAACTTCAACCATCATTTGACTAGTGCCATCATGCCAACGCAGACGAATATCAGTATTGATAGATTGGAGGAACGTATTGGACTCTTCCATCATGCGAGTTATGGTATCTTTTGAGAACTTATGTACCTGAACTTCATCGTTAACATTTTTCTCTGCCGACTTGGCCTTAGTTTTGTTAGCTGTAGTTGCCACCTCTGTAACGTTCTTTCCTTGAACTATAGAAGTAGCCGCTTTTGCTGTACTTATTGATCCACCTGCTTGATTCAATAGATTAATACTCAATTCGATCACACTCCATTGCGACCATTTATTTTTCCCAGATCAACTGATCAACTCTGCTCGCATAAGATAATTATTTCATTCAACAAAGGTGCTCTTATTCCTGCAAAAAGAATCAATCTATTTTCCTTAATTTGAGAGCACAAGGGGGGACACCCTCCTAGTGCAGACTGGGCGCACTGAGCTGATCTTTTGCTTTCTTTAACATAAGTAAAAATCGATACAATGAATATCTTTCACTTAACTGACTGTGCTTTCTTTTTTGCAACAAAAACTTCATAGAAGGTAATAAAGGCAATCCATAGGGTACAATAGTAAAAGAACTCTTTGCATGTAGTTTTAAGAACATATGCCAAGGGGACAGTCCCCTTGGGCATTAGAATTTAAGGAGTGAGCACTTATGAAATCTATCTTCACTCGCAGAAGTATCCGGAGCTATACAGATCAACCTGTCGATGATGCAACGGTGCAAGAGTTATTAAAAGCGGCCATGGCCGCTCCCTCAGCTGGCAATCAACAGCCTTGGCATTTTATTGTGGTTCGTGATCGTCAACTTCTTGATCAAGTACCGAAGATTCATCCCTATGCTAAAATGCTCATAGAAGCGCCTGTAGCCATCTTGGTTTGTGGCGATGAAACCCTAGAAAAGCACAAAGGATATTGGGTACAAGACTGCTCGGCGGCAACGCAAAATACCCTCTTAGCGGCTGAAGAGCTCGGTCTTGGCGCCGTATGGTTGGGAATCTACCCAACAGAAGATAGAGTACTTGCTTTCCGCAAACTTTTTGGCCTTCCTGAACATGTAACGCCTCTGTCTATGATAGCAATAGGTCATGGCGCTGAAAAAAAGCCTCCTGCCGATCGCTTTAATCCGGAACGGGTTAGGTACGATCGCTGGTAAGTTAAAGCAATAGGAGACCCTGCCCAACGCGGGTTCAGTCCACTGCTCACTACTGATCCAGTGCTATCCCAATAAGCTTATCCGTATAATCGGCCATGAATAATGGAATATTTAGCAAATCATCATCAAGGCGCAGGTTATTCAATGAAAAACGAATACGAAGCTTTACCTTGTCACCGTACTTTTCCTTGTATTTTTTCAAGCTTCTGCTTTCCACATTGCTCTCTGACTTAACCTCTACGGGCAAAATATCATTTTCTCTTTGGATAAGAAAGTCAACCTCGTACCGTGGATTATCCATAGTCCAATAACGAGGCATGGCTTCAAACTGGTTTTGTAAGGCCTGCAGGACATAATTTTCGCTTAAAGCCCCTTTAAACTCCACAAAGAGCCTGTTGCCCTCACCAAAGGCAGAGGGGGCTAACAGAGATAAGCGGCGTAACAGCCCTACATCTACCATATATAGCTTGAAGGCAGATAAATCATCATATGCCGAAATGGGCAACCCCGGAGCGTTACTGCGGTATATCTTATAGGTTAGATTGGCATCACAAAGCCATTGCAGGGCATCTTCATATTCTCTGGCTCGTGCACCTTCTCTTACAGCTTTATAGATAAATTTCTTGTTTTCCCTAGCCAGTTGTGAGGGTATAGATTTCCATATCAGCGAGATCTTCGGAAAATCCTTTGGTTCAGGGTGTTTGGCAAAATCCCGTTCATATGCTCCCAGAATATTGGCTAACACCTTCTGCATAAGTTCTACATTTCGATCTTCTGCCCAAGAACGAAGGGATTCTGGCATACCACCTGTTACAAAATACATTTTAAGCTTTTCGTATAATGGATTGAAAAATGCCTCTGGGATTGGCTCAATCCTTTCTATGCTGTCCATGTAGGCGGCGAAGTTACCATCACCATTGGCCATCAAAAATTCAGTAAAGGTCATTGGCATGATTTCCATAAAATCCACTTTGCCAACTGGAAAAGAAGCTGGCTTGGAAAGAGCAATGCCCAAAAGTGATCCTGCACAGGCTACATGATAATGAGGAGTGTTTTCGCAGAAATACTTTAATGTATTTAGAGCATTCGGGCATTCCTGTATCTCATCAAAAACGATAAGTGTATCCTCAGGGTTATCCCGTTTTATGATTTCACCGCTTGCCATCATCAGGTTTTGCAAAATACGTTCCACATCTTTGGTGCTTTCAAAAAACTGCTTATATTCCGGGTGCTCGTCAAAGTTAAAATAGGCCATATTTTTATAATGACGCTTAGCAAATTCTTTGAGTAGCCAAGTCTTACCTACCTGACGCACTCCTTTTAAGATAAGGGGTTTCCGATACTTGGAGTTTTTCCAGTCCAGCAGTTTTTGCATAACCAGTCTTTCCATAATAGCACCTCCAAGGCATCACGTTATTATATGAATTTTACGTCAATTAATCACACTTTTGTATAATAGTATGACCTTGTTTCCAGTATTAGTCAAGTTGATCGCGTTATTTTGCATTTGAGCTGTTAGCGCACGAATAAAAAGGAATTTTAAGAACGCAAAAAAACCAACCGGATAGAATACTTCCGCTTGGTTAGTAAGAATATCCCACTTAAAAACCTGATGATACCAACTCGGATAGGGGCTTCCGCTATCTTTGGATAATTTACATATTAGAAACATTGTGGAGATGATAGCATGATCAATCTAGAAGAGTCTGCTACCTATCAGCGAATCCTTAGAAAAGGAGAAGACTTGGGACAGAAAAAAGCTCTAACAGAAACGCTCATCCGTCTACTGACCATTAAGCTTGGAAAACTTCCAGCTAATTACTCGACTCGCATAGAACAGCTAGATTACAGAACCCTACATGTTCTAATTGGCCGAATCTTCGACTTAGAAAAAGTCGAGGAGTTAAAGAAGTATTTATATTAGAGCTTTTCTAGCCTTAATTAGACAGAGGTGGTGATTTCAATTTCTTTTTTATCTGAACTTCTCATAGACAATGCCGAAGCCCTTGTCCAGTACCTGACAGGTCAAAACTATCAGAACATCAGCAATTTGTCATTCGACTTTTCTGAGCAAGAAAACCCTCTACCTACTGTCGCTTTTATAATGAAAGGACCAGAGGGAACCATGGCTTGTCACATTGAGTTTCAAAACAGAAATGACTCCACTATAACTTATCAAATGCTAAGTCATGCTATAAAGATTCATCAACAAACCAAAAAGCCTTTGAAGCAGTTTCTAATTTATTTCGGCAAAAATGAAGTTTCTATAGAAAGTAAAATCAATTACTTCGGCTCCACTGGTCAACATCTAGACTATGCTTTTCAAATCGTTGATCTAGGAGTAATGCAACAAGAAGAAATCCTCCAACATAATAATCCAAATCTCTTAGCTTTTCTTCCTGTGGTAGATCGTCATTCCTACAAAGAAAACCCCATAGAGCATTTATCTAGAAGTGCCGACGCCATTATTCACAGCTCACTACCAATTCATAAAAAAAGAGAGGTTCTACTACAAACTCTCTTGTTAGCTGGATACGTTTATAATCCAGAATTAATTATACAATTTCTTGCGGAGGTGGACGAACTGATCAAATTAGAAGAATCTCTTACCTATCAACTAATTGTGAAAAAAGGCGAAGAATTGGGTGAAGAACGAGGACAAAAGAAAGCGCTAACAGAAACACTACTTCGCCAGCTAACAATTAGATTTGGGAAGCTCGTACCAGCTTTTACTGAGCTTATAGAAAAACAAGATTATAACACTTTACAGATACTTGCTGATAGGATTTTCGATTTTGAAAAGGTTGAAGAGATCGAGAAATATCTCGTGGGTTATTCCTGTCACGGAACGCAAATCCTATAAAAAGAATCCTAAGGAACAGTTAAACAACTTTTAAGCCACTTTTTATAACTTCTTTGGCCTCTGGATAAATAATTGAGTCTTGCTGAAAGGGTAATCGGCACTTTACGCCAGGCTAATTATCTCAGCCTTTTATTAAATTCCTTTAACAAAAGGCTTATTTGGCATGTCTTTGTTTTTCATGTCTAAATCCAATTACCCTAATTTGTAAAACCGTAGCCTTGCAAAAATACAATAATTATTTTAGGCTATCTTTCTCGTAGAATCCTTGGTCAATGCTTTTGGTCGGAAAAAGGCCATTTTACCCTTTGGATGGACTTTTTGAAGGGGACAGGGGGCACAGGTATGGGCACGGGCTTATGATAGCACTGATGAAAGCATTCGTTTTGTTTCTTGGTTTGCATTTTCCTCAATACTAAAAGGTGTACTGATACATTTAATTTTTACCCACCAATGGGCTGTTGCTTTTTCATTTACATATTCAATATAAGCCGTTATTTTAGCTCCTTGATTTAACAATGAATTCAATGCCACAGTGTAAAAAGCAGGTACATATCCCAGACATAGACCTGAGTGAGTATAAATGGCTATAGCTTTAGGATCTTTGGGGTTTTCTGGTTCTTGCATTAAGTATACAGAATCATTTATAGACAAGTATTTTTGCCAATCGGAAGGTAGTTTCTGATGCCGCATACCATGAGCAAAGCAAGTAATAAGTGTATTGCCATTATCATCTATAAAGATCGGTTCTTCAAAAGAATAAGTGTCATTCGCTATGCGTCCACGAGTTCGTCGTAACAAATCCATTTTACTGCAGTTATTCGTCAAGCCTAAATCAGTAAGAATGGAATCGAAATCTACGCGATCAATCGAGGGCAACCGACGATCAAAAGCAGGGAAAAGTTTATGAGAGATATATAATCGTTGTATGTCTGGAAAACTAGGGTGGAGTGAGTAACCATCTTGTAAAGCATGCTCTAGCTTACGATTCTCTTCCTTTTCAAACCATGTATAGGTGAATGTATATTGATCATTTTTTAATGTTAGTGTTCCAACGTGATAGTATTGTCGACTCCGTGGGTTTTGCCATGCCAACCAGAGTACTTCTGAGTTAGACAAAATATAGCTCACTCCTTTAACAATCGAGCCCACTCTATAATTTTCTTTATTCGAAAGGGAATTATCGCTAATAGCCATTCCCGTTGATACCTTGTAATATACTCCAGTGAGCAAATGAAATCTTCATAACAAGGTATGTCGAATCCTTCTATATTAATAAGATTCCGAGCATACTCAACGGGATAGTACTTCGAAAGATACGTCAGTAAATCAATTGCACTTACTTTTTTCTTTTCAAACAATCCCGCTTTCACTTTTGTGCTCTTTATATATTTATCAAATTTTTGAGGGTTAGCGAGATATGTTTGAAGACTTTGGTCATCAAAGCGAAATCCAAGAGATGCTCCATTATCATAAATGGGCGATAACTTTACTTGACCGGACGAAAAAAATAACAAAGACCAATTGTAAGGATGGCGATCTTGATTGCCAATAAGTATATCAAAAAAAAGCATTGATATGAAGTCTTCTTTTATCTGACTCCAATAATCAAATTCTTCTACAATTTGAAATCCAGCTTTAATTAAATCCATTTTGCTTAATGAAGATTCTTGTAAGGGTGAGTAACCAGAAGTCAAACTACTTAATAATGCGCCCCCTTCTTCCGCCATATCACAACCTTGTTCCTCAACGAAATTGCGTAGAAGGCAACCTCTTCTTTCATCGCGAACCACAATTTCAACAGTCATAGTCTCTAGTCCGTATATTCTACCGATTTTTGCTGAAATTAATTCTGTTACGTCTTCCCAGGAAACACCTACCGCGAATGACCTTGGATATTTTATGAGGTATTTCAAATGGTCGGGAGACCTAAGCTCTTCTTTTTCTAAAGTACTTTTCCCAGCGAATCCAATATGCTCCCATTTACTAATATCTTTAAACAAAAGCAACGCCTTCTTCGCTCTACTTTTCATCTAAATTTTACCATGAATATTATGTTTGGTAAAAGGTTTTTTCTTTTGATGAAGTTATTTTCTTTAGGACAGAAAATTGGTACGTTTGCTTTCTATACAAAAACCAAGCGGACAAGATTCCGCTTGGTCAACAATGAATTTCTTCTCAAATATAAGATCATTATTTTTTATGGTTTTTTGGTTTTATAATTATGTTTTATTAACGGAATAAAGCTATTGCCTTGGGATATAAATTCAGGCTTCATTTTCAGAATATTCATAATTGATCCTAATTTATGTGAGGGTGGATACAACGTACTCATTAGCTCGCCAAAGATGTCTTGTGCTCGCTTGTTCGCTTGGTTGGCTTCAGCGTAGTTCTTCTCTTTGGTATTATGTATAGCTTGATTCATAAACTTAATAGCCCCTTGGTAAAGGAGCAAGATCAATTCTTGCGGTGTGGCCGTCATGATGATGTGATTAAGGCTTAAATAAAACCAGAAACCTATTGATATCGTTTAAGTTAATTTCTTCTTGGTTTTAAAGTCCTAAATTGTAGCGAATTGTCAGAATTGTTTGGGGGTCAGACCCCCTGTTGGAGGGAGACTGGCCGCTAGGCTTGGCTTCCTCCAGGCGAGCATTCAAACCTTAAAAGGTTGACGGTCTCGCGACCGTCGAGGGCTTTACTGCTTACACCGTTGCCTACAGGTCCGAAGTTCTCTCTTAGAGCCTGAAACAAAAAGGCCTGAGCACTTTTTACCGTAATGGGAGTAGCGGGCGTCTAGCCCGCAACATGCTGACGAGCAGGCCTTTATTGAATCGTGGTGGCTTTAGACACCACAAATTAAAGGAACAGCTTCACGCCTCTACTCTACAGACTAAGACAGCAAACTTCGATATCCAATTAAATAGCCTTCATTAAGGTATAAGTACTTTTTTACCTAAAAGGTTACCTCTGCGATGAAAAGTTTTTATTTTCTGAATATTTCAGAGGCCTTTGTTTTGACCTTACCTCTTTGTTCGGTTTATCAAAGGCTTTTTGAGAGATGGTTTGATGGGTAAGACTGCAACAGACTCTACAGTATACGTTGGCTTATGGTAGTCGGTAGATTCATTGGTCAGTGTTCTTGGTCGAATAATGGATTTTTTGAAGGCGATAGTGTTTAGAAAAAACTCTCAAAACGTCATAATAATTGGTTTAAACAAAGAATAATTAATTCCACTTATTCTTTTATATCCTTGTTATTTGTTGTTATTATTGTATAATTAGTGGTATAGGATGAATTCCAAAGAAGGGGGGTGCGAGCATGAATGTCAATAAATTTATGCTAGCTAAAGTAATTGGTGAGATTCTGCGTTTGCAAAACAAACTGGGGATTTGTGGTTACAGCGAAAAAACCATTTACGGTTTACTGAATGGAATCGAACCTGCTATTGATGAATTCTTTTCCGTTGAAGCAATCACCCAAGGTCAAGTAAAGGCTGTAATAGATGTATTAAATCCTTATCATTTAGATAAAGAAAAACTAAGCAAATTTAAAGGTTTTTATGATATAGAGCATGATTTAGAGAATCAAGGTATTGATCGGTGGCAGGCAATTAAGATTTTAACTTATTTGTACAATAATAGGCAATTTCAAGAAGTTATAGATAAGATGGATAGCTCCTACTCGCCTACTGAATGTAGGACTTTTCATATTGATGATTTTGAAAAGTAAATGGCGTAGTATCATTAGTAGAACGGCATAGCTACATTATTTGAAAACGCCTCGTTTTCTTTATTCATTGCTTCAGGAATTATAGGTAGTTACACTTCAACTTTTGCATCAGCTTTATAGAAAAATATCACAATCGACTAAAATAGACCTTTCCGAAGAGGTCTATTTTAGTTTGCATTGTTATATTTTAGCCTGCTAGTATCGAACAATTTGGTTGTATCGGATTGACACCCTTTAAGAGAGGGCTTGATAGGTTAATTACGATCAATAATCGACGTAACAATCAAAAAAGCTTCCCTAGTTTGGTTTTAAAGCTTCTTGTATACCTTCAAAAACTACTGGAGAACAGTTGAGTACTACATTACCTCATCTACGTTACCTTCCCCAACTTCGCCAACTTCATCGCTTCCTGCCAGTTATACTTCAACTCCGTCGTCATTTCAACCATCTGAGATAGCAATTCAGGATCTTTCTTGATATTAGCTTGGATCAATCCATCCAATATAAACTCATAGAGCCTATACAGATCCTGTGATATCTCAATCTTCATATCCAAACGTACTCATCAGCTCGCCAAAGATATCTTGGGCTCGCTTAGAGGCTTGGTTGGCTTCAGCGTAGTTCTTCTCTTTGGTATTATGTATGGCCTGATTCATGAACTTGATGGCCCCTTGGTAGAGGAGCAAGGTCAGTTCTTGCGGTGTGGCCGTCATGATGATGTGTTTAGGCTTAAGCAAACAACAAATACCTATTAATATAACTCAAGAGAATTCCTACCTGTTTTTAAGGTCCTAAATTGTCGTTAATTGTCAGAATTGTTTGGGGGTCGTACCCCTGCTGGAGGAAGACTGGCCGCTAGGCCTGGCTTTCTCCAGGCGAACATAGCGATTGCAATTGTAAAAATCCTGCAATTTTTCTTAATCATTTTGCCACTGACGAAAAGCAGAAGGTATTTCCGTCGGCACCGTGTTGAAGAATTAAATATAGCTCAATCTGCATTCCGTTCGTCAAGACTGGCTTCATAGCATCTTTCACTTTATCCCATATTCTTTTTATGACTGCAAATTCTAAAGACCTAGCAATAATAGAAGTCAATTATCACTATACCCCTCTACAAATAATACCGAAAAAGATTCTCTAAACCTAAGTGTACAGGACGTTTCGCCAATTGTGGGTTTTAGAATTGCACTCTGTTCTACTTAAATCATCTCCCAATTTACTGCCGTACCCTTCTTAACGTTTTTTCGAACCTTCTTCCCCAACAAAACATCAATATATTTTGGCGGCAGACCATACCCTGGTCGTATCGCCCGTAGATTATTTTTTGTAAAAACATCTCCCACTTTCATGTCTTCCACTACATAAAGTGAACGACGATATTTCATAGATGCTTTTTCTTTTTCGCTAGGTCCGTAAGTAATCTTTCCTAGAGCTTGCCAGGCTCTTTTACTTTCTTCTACAAGAGCTTTGAGCTCATGCGGTTCTAGTGAGAAAGCAGAATCGACACCGCCCTCTGCTCTTGAAAGAATAAAATGTTTTTCAATTACTGTAGCACCCAGAGAAATACTGGCAATGGTTGCGCCAATTCCAAGTGTATGGTCCGATAGGCCGACTTCGACATCGAACAAGTCGCGCATGTGAGGTATGGTTAGAATATTTGAAGTTTCAGGAGTAGCCGGATAGGTACTTGTACATTTAAGCAAAACAACTTGGGGACAACCAGCTTCTTTTGCAACCCGCACCGTTTCATCTAGTTCAGCAATCGTAGCCATGCCAGTTGAGATAATCATAGGCTTTTTTGTAGTGGCTACTTTGCGTATTAAGGGTAAATCAATATTCTCGAAAGATGCTATTTTGTAAAAAGGGACACCTAAGGATTCAAGAAAGTCAACAGAGGTTTCATCAAAAGGGGTACTAAAGCCGATCATGCCTCGTTCTTTACAACGTTCAAAAATAGGTTTGTGCCACTCCCAAGGTGTATATGCCTCTTGGTAGAGTTGGTATAAAGATTTTCCTTTCCAGAGGCTATCTTTTTGTTCGATAAAAAATTCTCTCTCGTCAATGTCTAAAGTCATCGTATCAGCTGTATATGTTTGAATTTTCAAAGCATGGGCTCCTGCTTCGGCAGCAGCATCTACGATTTCCAAAGCTCTTTCTAGCGACTGATTATGATTTCCTGACATTTCTGCTATTATGAAGGGTTCTTTTTCTTGAGAAAACAGAGTGCATTCTAAGCTCATAATAAAAAGTCCTTTCTTCCTTTTGCATGCAAATGGCATCTTTCACCAGCATTTGTTAGACGAGGGAAAATTGTCGTTCCTAAATTATCATCATCCTTGCAATGAAGTGTTATTTCCCTTTTCTATTATCATAAGTAAGTTGTCTTTCTTTTCTTCCCATCCTTCGCGAAAAATTGAAAATAAATAAACATCATAAAAAACACTTTCTATTAAGAAGTGTTTTTTATGCTTTCCTTCTAAAACAAAACCTAACTTGTCATGAAATTTTAGACTCGCTAAATTATAGGATAATACTTCAGTATGTATTTTCTGAACTTTGAAGTTATCAAAGGCATAATCCATAGAAGCAAAGCCAAGTTTAGTACCTGTTCCTTTAGGGAGTCCTGTTTCCCCTAAATAAAAACTCCAATTAGCTCGTTGGTGTTTATGATTTATACTAAAAATGGAAATTCCTAAAGGGACGTCTTCAAGAATAAATATTAAACATTGTTTGGTGTTATCTTTATTTAATTTGGAAAACCAATCTTTATGCTCTTCTTTAGTTACATAATGCTGATTAAAGCTATTTTTTCTAACATGTTCTTTATTTCTCCACTCTCTAATCAA
Source organism: Heliorestis acidaminivorans (assembly GCF_008933955.1). Lineage (GTDB taxonomy): Bacteria > Bacillota > Desulfitobacteriia > Heliobacteriales > Heliobacteriaceae > Heliorestis > Heliorestis acidaminivorans. The sequence goes on along the minus strand of NZ_WBXO01000004.1, from coordinate 98,595 downwards.
CTCTAAATCATCAAAGCCGGCTTGACGTAAATAAAAATTCATTATTTGCGAACTCCTTCTCTGATGTGCACCTAACCTTTTATAATTTTCGAAGAATTACGTCTATTACACGATTTACTCCGTTACCATCGACGATAGAATAAGCTTTATTTCTAGCTTTTAATATTGACGTAGGATTAGAAATAATTTCTTCAATAGCTACCGTTATTAAGTGAGTAGTTACTTCATTGCTATGACCCAAATATGTATCAATCTCAAGTGTTGTAAGATCTCTTGCTAACTGTTTTTGATTATCAGCAACCGATATAATAATACCTGGTATCCCAAGACAGTATCTTTCCCACGTAAAACTACCTGATGCACAAACTGCTACATCTGCATTACTCAGTACTTCATTCATGTTCGAGATTTGACAGTAATAATTAACGTTCCTCATAGAGTCTGCCATTGTTTTAATATCATTTTTGTTAATGTTTATTTTCCCTACTATGACATCTATAGCTAAGTCGTTTAGATTCATAGATTGAATGCTAGACAAAACCTTGTAAGTCTCATTGGTAGGATCGCTACTTCCAAAAAAAACTAGTATCCTCTTGTTCTCTATATCATCTATAGAAACTGCATTTCGCTGTTCAAAAAATTCTTCTCGTAATAAAGCATATTGAGGACCTAACATGAGGAAGCTGTCTTTATCCACCAAGCCAACATAACGTTTGTGTATATCTACATAATAATTTTGATCTAGCAAGAAATTGCAATTATGTTTACGGTTTGCCAAGTCATCAATTACCATTACTTTCTTGGCAATACAACGAATCTTTTTTTGCCATATCCCATCTAATCCATAATGATCCACAATCATTAAATCTATGGGAACCTGCGAAATGTTATTAAGAATTATTTCACAAGTCTGTAATGCATCTTGTTCTTGAGTGGTACTTAGGATCTCACAATGTATCCCTGAGTCGTTAACATCAATATTATTATATATTTGTAGTGATGCTTGGGGTAACTCTAATACTTCAAGGCCCTGTTCTCTAATATAAAAGTTCATGTTTCCCTGTAGATTTCTACAGATAAACAGTACTTTTGCTCCTTTTAACATAAAAGCCTTTGCTAGTGTTACGCAACGCATTACATGACCAGAGCCTATTTCATAAGAAGCATCTACTCTTATACCTATGTACATGCTTAACCAACCCTTTATGTATTGGCTGTATTACTGTTCCTTACGGGAATCCCCGATTCTCTCAGATAATATTTTGCTTCTAAAGGAGTCTGCTCGGTGAAATGAAACATGCTTGCAGCAGCAACAGCTGAAGCATTCCCTTTTAATATAGCATCGTGCATATCTAAATAATTACCTGCCCCACCAGATGCAATGACTGGAATGGATACATTGGTGCTAACCAGTTTAATTAACTCTAAGTCATATCCTTTTAAGGTACCATCTCGTTCGATTGAAGTTACTAATATCTCTCCAGCACCCATTTCTTCCATGAGTTGTACCCATTCTACCACGGTTTTACCCGTACATGTCGTACCTCGATGACTATAGCAATAATAATTCCCATCTAACTCCCGCTTTACATCTATGCTAACTACAATGCATTGAGATCCATACCGTTCTGAAGCTTCTTTAATTAGACGGGGTTTTTCGTATGCAGCAGTATTTATCGATATTTTATCTGCACCAGAACGAAGTATCTGCTTGATGTGGTCTAAATTTTTGATGCCTCCCCCAACTGTAAAAGGAACAAAGCATTCTTCAGAAAATTCAGCAATTGATTCGTAATCAGGTTCTCTATTTTCTTCAGTAGCTGAAATATCCATAAGTATAAGCTCGTCAACTTCCCTAAGGTTGTATACTTTTATAGAAGGTAAAACAGAGCCCACTCTTCGCCAGCTGTCAAAGCCTACGCCCTTTACAAGCCCGAAGTCCTTCCATAACAATGTTGGGATAATTCTAATCTTTAACATAGTATCACCTAATTCAAACGAAGAAAGTTTTTTAATAGTTGAAAACCATATTTTTGACTTTTCTCGGGATGGAATTGTACCCCGTATATATTATTGTTACAAACCATAGATGTAAATTGGCCACAGTACGGTGTTGTTGCCAATATATCATCTTCATTTTTTGGTTGTAAGCAAAAGCTGTGGACAAAGTAATAATCAGCGTTATTTGGTATGTCATCAAAAATAGCGTTTTTCTTTTTTATTACTATTTCGTTCCATCCTACGTGCGGAATTCTTTCATAATGTCTTGGCTTTAATTTTTCTGTTTTACCTGGAATTAAACCAAGACCTTTTGTTATACCACTTTCTTCGCCCTTTTCTGATAGAAGCTGCATTCCTAAACAAATACCAAGAAGAGGCATTCCTTTGGACTTAACCTCAAGTAATGCCTCTGTCCAACCTAAATTAGTTAAGTTTCTCATACCGTCTGCAAAAGCCCCGACTCCTGGAAGAATGATGGCTGAAACGTTTTTTATTTCATTGGTATCAGATGAAACAATTGCATTAGCACCACATTCTTCTAAAGCCCTTTTGACGGATTTAAGGTTGCCCATGCCATAATCAATTACAAGTATTTTATTCAATCAAAGCCACCACCTTGAGTACGTTTAACATTCAATTCTTAGCTGTAACTTTAAGTGAATCTAATATTTTATTTTTGACCAATAAAAGTCCAATGAAAATCACTTCCTTCGTCTTCTCTGTACATCGCATCATAGTAACCAACATGCACTTTGTTGAACATACTAAACTTATCAATTAATTCTTCTTTTGTTTCTGTGAAATTAACGTAATAGTCTTTTACATTTAATCTGGGAGTTGAAATATCCACTTTACGCAATCCATCTTTAATATTCAACAGAGTGATTATAATACCAACATTGTGTCCCCATCATTGTTGCATATATTATCCCACCTTTTTTTAGCTGTTTATACAATGATGTTAATCGTGTCTGTAAATCTTTGTTGTTGTAGTAATATAAGCTTTGTATTGCGATAATAACATCGTAATTCCCTTCAAAAAAAACATCTGAATCATTAGGTTTAGGGTCAATCACGACAAAATGATTATGTATTTCAGGCATCCTTTTTCTACATTGTTCTATGTCAACCGTACTAATATCCACCCCATATACATCAAAGCCCTTCGAATAAAAAAAGCTTAAGGCAGCTCCTTGACCACAACCAAAATCCAATAACTTCTCCTGTTTTGAACCATCAATAGAAAATTGCTGTTTTAAAATCCTTCCATATGGTCGAAATACAAAGCTTTCAACATTATCTGCAAAGTATCCGCGTTGCCAATACTCAAAGTTTTTTTCTAGATATTTTTCCATATTGTTATCCCTCCTAAAATTTCAAAAGACCTAGTCTACCTTAAATAAATCCTTAGCTGCTCTGTGCTAAGCGTTGAATAAATGTGCTATCCGTAAAAGCCACGTATAAACTACTCTCTTGGCCATTTCAACTGTAAGTTACCGCATTTATCTTTAATAAGCTGCCCATTGAAATCGCTACAGAATATTTTCTTATTGGTAAATTTGTCACAGATTTTTATGAACTTTTCTAAACTAATATCTAGCGGTTTTAGAATCTCTTCAATATTTTTGCCTAGATAGGTCCATGGAAACTTTCCGTCATGAATTTTAATCAATTCTATTCCATCTTGTCGTGTAATACGTTCACGTCTAATATGTAATGATGCAATATCGGATGCTCTTCCAAAGCCAAATTTTAAGAATTTGAAGTAATCATGGATTCCTGTTTGGTGATTATCTAGATTCTCATAGTTAACTATTGACCCTTCAACAGTTCTATCATAGGTTGTAAACCCATGAGCTTGAGACAACAATGCATTAGAATATCCATCCCAAGGAATGTAGTATCCTAGAAAGATTCCAGTCACTCCTACGCGCGCTAATTCGTCATCTGTTGGATATGTATAAGGTATTAGATGCCTTCTTTCAATCCCATCTTGGCCGATTAAATCCGTGACTCTTAGTCCTAAGAGTCCACCAAATTCCTCTAGCCAACGACGATTTAATACATGATTTTCACTTGCAGCAGCAGGACCGCCATACTCATTTTGTGAGTTTTCTCCCCATACAATCAGCTTGACTCCATATTGAACAGCTGCTCTAACTGGAATGGTAAATATTCCAACATGCTCTGGCCAAGAGATGTCTCCTACTTGCTCCAATCCAATTCGATTAAGCTTGGCTCTGATTATTGGATTGGGAGTAAACTCTACGTAATCAACGCCAAGGCGCTTGATGTTCTCAATATTTTTTCTGCCTATATCAGATAAATGGCAAGTTGTAGATGTTACACATAAAGGATTCATGCCCAATTGCAACATTCGTACTACTTGGTATGTGCTGTCTTTTCCACCACTAACAGGCACAATGCAATCCCAGTTCGTACCATCCTTGGAACGATACTTTTCAAGCAAAGCTAGTAACTCCTGCTTTCGTTCTACCCAATTGATTTCTTTGCGACGCTCATAACTCCTACATGCATTACATATTCCTTCTTCATCTAGGTATAAGTCTGGTTTTGTATTTGGCATTACACAACAGTTGCAATATTTTAGCACTTTTACACCTCCATTATTTTTTCTTTTCTAACAAAAACCAGGTGATATCGTCCTGCGGAAAATTATTGTCCTTATGATAGACGAATCCATAATCAACAAGCGATAAATCTTGATGTTGCTTTAGTAATTCTCCAGCAAAATCTCTTTTAAATAACTTGTTAGCATGTCCACGATACTTTATTTCTACAGGGGTAGGGTTATAATATTCGGCAATTATTATGTACCTTTTACACATTTGATACATCTTATTATAAACCTCTGTCAATGCATCGGGGCTTATATGGATAAGAACACCTTTTGACAACACAACATCTCTTTGATAATCCACTTGAAAATCTAAAATTGACTGATTATATACCTGGATTTCTTTATTTTTGCTTAGAATTGTGGCTGCTTTTTGATTAATCTCAATTCCGGCTAAGTCTACATTGGGAAGCAATAGTTGCAAGGCATTCAGGTTCATTCCTACGTTTGCACCAATTTCTATCAAACTCTCAACTTTCCCCATATGACTAATAATATTGGAAAATAATCGAAGGTTGCTAGCAAATAACTGTTCACTTTGGTTTCGATCTACATATTCATCTCCAAAATCAGACGCCCAGAAACGTTCTTGCTCTGTCTTATAATGAATCATCAGAAGCCTCCTAAATGAAATTAGATCTTTTTTTGCTCTACACCTTGATTAATTCTTTTCCATTCAGGATTTTTCTTTAAAAGTTGTAAGCAATCCTCAAGGGAAAAGTCTGGCTTATATAGATAAAAAGATTCAAGAATTAACTTTATGAGCTCAAAATCTTCAATGGTATCTACGGTCCAGCGATGGCTACTGTTATCTTCTTGAGCTATTACTGCTTTTAGCTTAAAAAGTTCTGGATGTGTATACATATATGGGGTTACGTGCTCTCGTTCTGATAAAGTTTTCGCTTCATAAAAAGACTGTTCTAAAGCTTTAAAAGTAAAAACTTCTGTATCCATACCCCGAGGGTAGGTTCTTATATTTGTATTTGACACGTAGTCACATTTCTTTTCTTTTAGAAAAGTATCTATGACTTCATCAACCACAGTTGGATCTATAAGAGGACAATCAGCTGTTATTCGAACTATTACATCTACGTTAAATTCTTTAGCCGTTTTGTAATATCTAGAAAGTACATCATCCTCAGACCCTCTGAAGAATGCTATATTGTTTTCTTTGCAAAATTCAACTAAAATATCGTCTGATTGCTTCGTAGTAGTGGCAATAATTGGTATGTCTTTTAATTTTACTTTATTTAGGCGTTCTAGTTGATATTGAATTAAAGGTTTACCTTTTACCTCTCTAAGTATTTTTCCCGGCAACCTAGTAGAAGTCATTCTAGCCTGGATGATTATTCCTATTTTTATATGTTCACCTTCTTATCATTACGTTAAGATAATCAGACATAATTTTTAATTGTTTTTTTAACTGTTTCTATGACATTTTTCACATCTAGTGTTGTCATTTTAGGAAAAAGCGGCAAAGTAATAGTAGATGCATAAAGAGCTTCCGCATTTGGGCATAAGCCCTTCGTATATCCAAGCTCTTGGTAATAAGGATGATAGTATACAGGTATATAATGGACATTTACGCCGATTTTATTGTCTAACAAGTCTTGAATGATCTGTTTTCGACTTGCAGAAAGTTGTTCTAGTCTCAGTTGAATAATAAACAAATGCCAGCTTGAATTGGTATCTCGATTTTGTGTGGGGAGAATTAATTGTTCAATGTCTGTAAAAGCTTCTTTGTACATAGCAGCATAGTTTCTTCGAAGTTCAATGAATTTATCAGCTTTTTTTAATTGACTAATACCAAGAGCTGCTTGAATATCCGTCATTCGATAATTGTAACCAAGAAAGTGCATTTCATAGTACCAAGGTTCATCAGGATTTTTTATAAGGTCTTTTTCTCTTGTAATCCCATGGGAACGAAACTGCCTTAGCTTACTGTAATATTCTTTATTGTTTGTTGTAATAATCCCGCCCTCACCAGTCGTTATATGCTTCACAGGATGAAGGCTAAACATGGACATATCGCTAATAGAACCTACTTTTCTACCTTTATACATAGCACCTAAGGCATGGGCCGCATCTTCTATAACAATAAGATTATGTTTTTTAGCAAGTTCCTTTATTTCATCAAGCTTCGCAGGCTGGCCAGCAAAATCTACCGGAATAATCGCTTTGGTGTTTTTTGATATTTTTCTTTCGATTTCCATTGGTTCGATATTGTATGTAAGCTTGTCGATATCGGCAAATATTGGAGTTCCGCCTTGGTATAAAATGCAATTGGCAGTAGCTGCAAAGGTCATAGGTGTTGTTATTACTTCATAACCTTTTGTTATTCCTGCTGCAAAACAGGCTCCATGAAGGGCCGCCGTGCCGTTAGAAAAAGCAATCGCATACTCTGCGCCAACGTAACTTGCAAAAGCTTTTTCAAAGAGTTCAATGGTGGGTCCTGTTGTTAAATAATCACTTTTTAATACTTCAACAACAGCTTCTATATCTTGTTCATCTAACCACTGTTTGCCATAAGGTAACAATGTGTCTCTCATTCACTGCTCCTTAGATATACTTTAGATAAGTTATTGATTGTATAATGACTTTTAGTTGGTATATTCTATCCATGTCACAAGATTGACCGGCAAAATGAACGGATACCACAACTGTAGGTAGTTAACCTACTTTAGAAGCTTCTTTTAATGATTCTTCCAATGCTTCTATACTCATGTTGTACGTAAGCGACCGATATCTACAAAATCAACATTGGCTCCGCAATAAAGAGCACAATTGGCAGAAGCAACGAATATGTTTGGAGAGGTCCAGTTCAAATCGCTAGGTCCTAAATCAGATGACAGGCAAGCTAGCTTGTCCCCACAATATTGAGCGACTGCTTTTTCAAACTGTTCAATATTTGGTCCTTGTGTAGCCTACCTGATTGGAAGACTTGAGTAACTGCTTCTATGTCATTTTTATTAATGTCTTGCTTACCGTATCAAAAACCGTTCATTTTCCGGAATTCTTCTATTGTCAAAAAGCGCTCGTTCGTTCCTGAACTGTATTCAAAACCAGGTAGTACTTGCTTGCCTTTTTCACCTATAGCGTTTTCTGTGTACTTAGGGTGCTTGACAAAGTTAATGGTTGGTGTAATTACGTAATGGTCATCAAATTCTAACGTTAAATGTGAGTCGTCGGACGGACACATCACTTCATGAAGCTTTTCACCTGGTCGGATGCCTACGATTTTAGTGGGCATCCCTGGTGCCATGGCTTCGCATAAATCGGTAATTCGCATTGATGGAATCTTGGGAATAAAAATTTCTCCGCCTTGCATGCGATTGAAGTTCTTCAGTACGAATTCTACACCTTGTAGAAGGGTGATCCAAAAACGAGTCATACGTTCATCTGTAACAGGCAATTCTGTTGCACCATCAGCTATTAGTTTCTTGAAAAATGGAACGACGGAGCCTCTAGAGCCAACGACATTGCCGTAACGTACAACTGAAAACTTGGTTCTCTTACCGCCCGTAACGTTATTGGCAGCGACAAAAAGCTTATCAGATGCTAACTTTGTTGCTCCATACAGGTTAATTGGCGCGGCTGCTTTGTCTGTTGACAAGGCGATTACTTTGTCTACATCGTTTTCTATTGCTGCATCAATAACATTTTGAGCGCCGTGGATATTGGTTTTAATACATTCCATCGGATTGTATTCGGCAGCGGGTACTTGCTTTAATGCTGCTGCGTGGACTACGTAATCTATACCGTTCATAGCTTGAATGAGGCGCTCTTTGTCTCGTACGTCACCAATAAAGTAGCGCATGGGTAGGGCATTAAATTCTTGTTGCATTTCGAATTGTTTTAGCTCATCTCGTGAATATACAACTAATCTTTTTGCCTTGTACTTTTTCAGCATTGTCTTTACAAATTCTTTTCCAAAAGAGCCTGTTCCACCTGTTACTAAAATTGATTTATTGTTAAACATAGGCTAAATTACCTCGATTACATGATCTTTTCTCCATGTCATGTCTGCCTATTAGAAAATACTAGCCGTGGTCATTTCTTTTTGGCTGCCGACCGCTGTCAAAAAGCCTTAAATAATGGGCTTTATAAGGTTAGAAATGCTTTTTGAAGAAGATACAACTATTCAAAGCCTTCAATTGGGAGACGTAATGTGATTTTTCGTTTCTTTAAGCAAGCTTAAGCAAATTTTCGTTATCTCTCCTATGGTTTTGTACCATTGATTATGATGGTACAAAATATCTGCCATTGCAATAGCAGAATCTTCATAGTAATCTGGCAACGCATTCATGTTAACTTCGAAATTTATATAATAAGGTTGTACTACATGCATAAGAAATAGTTGAAAATTTTTATTTTTTTCTTGTGCTTTTACTTTTGGTTCTAACAGCTCATTTTGTAAATAAGCTACTCTATCCCTCATCGCTTTAGTAGAAACTTTATAGTTTTTGATATAATCTTCTAACTCTGCTTTATACTTTTCATATTTTTTTTCACCTTCTTTACACCAATATACTACACCCTCTATATCCTTAATCGTTTCATCAATTATTTTTATTAAATTCTTTTTTTCATCCTCATTAACTGCAAATTCATCTAAAAATTTTTTTATCTTTTCAAGCGGATAAAATTTTTCCTGTATATGTTTGTCTATCGCTTCTTTAAAAGACATTACTTGTGTCCCTTTTATATAGGCACCTCCTTCTGTACTGTTGATGCACAGACCACTATAAGATGCTACGTCTGTTTCATAAGATTTTAAAAAGGAATACCATAAATTATTTGTAGTAATCGGTTGTCCATCATTCCCCAATACTTCTATGTCCCCTGATTTACGTTGTGATTCTTGATTATCTCCATAAAAAGTTCCTGTTGCATGGGTTTTACCATCTCTACTATACGCCAAATCCTGACCAATCAAGACAATTGGGTTACACCCTAAAGCTTCTGCAATATTAAAAGCCATATTGCCTGCCGAGCTCTTAATACCTAACATTCCTCTTTCAATTTTCGTCCATTTAAAATGATCAAATTGACGATATACAATTACCTTTGGTCCTGTATAAACTCGATAGCATTCATTTGGAATAACAGGACATCCTGCAAAGTAAACATTTTCTACATCATTTTCTTCAAATCCTTTTAGAAGATTAACAGTCTCCGGAACCCTTTCTAACGATGTTACTAAATGTGGTTTAACTCCCATTTCAATCAAAATTTTTAGGGACGCATCAGGACAAATAATTAATGCTTTTTCTTCTAATCCTTTCAGCAAATGTTTGTTTTTATTTAACGAAGGACCCGTAGATACAACAACTGCCGGTCTGTTTTCAAATTTGTTAAATAAAAGATTAATTCCCGGATTGTTTAATATTTCATTTATATTATTGAACATATTTTGAATTCCTATTAAAGAATCATGAGGAGCATTACCTATCAAATCTAATCGATATAATCCCGCTTCTTTAAATTTACGAAGTGCTTCAAGATAATAATTTTTACTTAGTTTTAATGCTGAAATATGATATATTGGCTTCACAGTTTTTATGTATAGTATACTTCTACTTATATGATCAAAAAATTCTCTATATTCATGAAACAATTCACTTTCCTCGGCACCTACAATTAATTTAAGTTGTGGATTTATAATAATTAACCTTAAGTCTATGTTTTCCATTGCTAACTTAAATATCTCTATTTCTTTTTCTACAATAAAAATATACTTTGTTTCAATATCTTTTGCCATATACTCAGCAAAATAAAAAAATTCATAACCTAAACCTAACCCAAGAAAAAATGCAATTTTTGCATTTTTTAATTTCAAATTTTTTACTTGAGCTATTGCGTCTTCCAATGGCCCTTCGGTTTTATAATAATATGATTTGGTAGCTTTTGTGTAAATATTGGGCAATTTATCCGATCTCGAAAAAACTATTTTGAATTTCTTAATTACTGTTTTTTCTAGTTTTTCTGCTATCTTAGGATAATATTTTTTTAATAAAATTAAATTGTTTTCGTATATTTCATTTTTAATTATATTTTGTTTTATTTTTTTTTTCTTTTTTTTAGACAAAACAATCACTTCCATTGTTAAAATTAATATATCTATTATACCGAAGTTACAAAAGACCAGAGAAAATCTCTGGTCTTTTGTAACTAATAGCAAGTTTCTAAAACTATCCAAGCAGTTGTAGTACTGATTGCGGTGCCATGTTTGCTTGGGCTAACATGGCATTTGCTGCTTGTTGAAGAATGTTATTCTTAGTAAAGTTCATCATTTCTCTAGCCATATCTACATCTCTTATTCTTGATTCCGAAGCTTGTAAGTTTTCTGCAGAAGTATCTAAATTCTTAATTGTATGCTCTAGCCTGTTTTGAACAGCTCCAAGATTCGATCTTTCTGCAGATACTTTTTCAATCGCTTGATTTATGATAGTAACTGCACTAGCTGCTTTTTCATGTGTCGATACGTCAAGAGCTGCTTCAACTGCTATATTATCCGTCCCTTTAGTTACAACATTTTCCTTCGTGAAACCACTTTGCCCCATAGTACCTGTCACACCTAGAGCAGAGGCTCTCATATCTCCAATGCGCAGGGCCATTGCCTGACCTTCATTAGCACCTGTTTGAAATGTAACTTCAAAGCCTCTTCCTTCTATACTTGAGCCAGTAACTGTATCAATCATAGACATTTTAGCCTGTGTAAAATCAGCAATGATATTACTGCCACTTAAGCTTGTGTCTGTATTTTCCACTAGTAAATCTGCCCCAGTGTTTGACACAAGTTGTATCTTATACTCTTCAAAAGCATTTGTTAAATTCGTAATACCATCTATCTTTTGGTTGGGTGATAATTGGGCTGTTACTTTACCACCTAAACCCGCATCTTGTAATGCAGCGTTCAAATCACTAACAAGAGCATTCAGCAACTCTCGCTTTTCTGTATCTGTCATAGTAGCACTAAAGGAATATGATCTGTCTGCTAGAAACTTCACTTCCACTTTATTAGCTTCTGATTTTTCTCCAACATAAATATCAAAACCGTCACCTTTTTCAATAGTTATCATAGCACTAGTCGTTACAGCATTCGTCATCTGATAGCCTTTTTGTTTATAGGTTGCTGATTCTCCAACTACCATATGAGTTGCGGTTGCTGATACTAGACCGTCAGTTGCCGAAGTTCCTGTTAATTGAAAAGCTGCTTTACTACCAGCACCAGTTGACTTTGCTGTGACAACCAAACCATCATTAGCATTTAATGAAAGATCTGCTACATCACTTAATTTAGTTCCAGCTCCGTCAGTAAGATTTCTTAATGCATTAAGTACTTTGTTTGCATCAGTGTTACCTACAAAATCACCGTTTTTAATTGCATCTTCAAAGGCACTGCCTTGTAAGTTAAACACCTTATCATCAACAATGAATCTATCTCCCTCTCCAAAAGAGAAAGAACTAGCGGTGGATCCAGCTGATGCTAAGGCAAGTGTCAAAGCTGTTGTGGTTTCAACTTTAGCAGCAGTAGCCCTAGTCATACCAACATCACTTGTTTTTCCTACTCCACCGTTTAAGAGTTGCTGCGTGTTAAACTCCGTAGTATTGCCAATTCTATTGATTTCTGATGTTAACTGATTCATTTCGTTTTGGATTGCAGTTCGATCTACATCTACGTTAGTATCGTTGGCAGACTGCACAGCTAATTCTCTCATCCTTTGTAGAATAGCATGAGTTTCTTGCAAAGCACCTTCAGCTGTTTGAATCATAGAAATACCATCTTGAGCGTTACGTGATGCTTGATCAAGTCCACGAATTTGTGCTCTCATTTTCTCACTGATGGATAGACCCGCTGCATCATCACCTGCACGGTTAATGCGAAGACCTGAAGAGAGCTTCTCCATAGAGTTTGCTCCAGCGTTTTGGTTGATCCCCATCTGACGATAGGTGTTCAACGCTGGAATGTTGTTGTTAATAATCATAAGTAATCGTCCTCCTTGATAAATTAACTAGGCCAGCATCCTTGCCAACCTGTCGTTCCCCCAAAGTCCCGGGACTTTCGAAGGGGAAGGTCAAACTTTTTACACAAAAGGTGATCAAGCTTTTGCAAAAACTTTGTTTAACCCTTGTATAATTTATCGAGGAATTAATAGTGCATCTTAAATAGAAAAAAGCTCTTTAAAGGCGATTAAATCTCTTTATGTAGCCCAATCTACACCATGCTCACTTTTTAAGCTTTGTGTATACTTTGTTGAAAGCTTTGCCTTCTGCGAACTTGTCGCTATGATCTAAAAAACCCGCTAGGGCATCATATCAATCACATTGATTGTGATATTGATATGCTCCTAGCGGATTTTACTTTTCTACTGAAAGTACTAACCGTAGATGCCTACTTTAATTCTTCTCCTGAGCCAATCGCCGTTGAAAATATAAAAAGATCGGCAATGGGATCACAATCCAACCCAAGCTCTTAATCAAAGAATTTTTGGCCCTGGCCATTTGCCGCTCTTGTTCATGGATAACCATAGCTTCATAACGTGCACGCAGTTCTTCTTCTGTAAGTTTTGGTTCTTCAATAAATTCATCACCGACATACCTTTTTTCATTGCCCCAGCGCAAGAAGTCTTCATAAGATTGGTGGTAGGGCTGTGGTGATATAAGATCAGCTAGAGCCATGAAAGTTCCGACGCTTCCTCCAATTGTCATCATCAGTGTGGCAAAGAGTACTACATAGATATAGACTTTCTTAATCAATTCGTCTCCTCCTTCTTCTGTTTTTGCTTTCACTCCTGCAATGACTAAAGCAATGATGATAAATAGTGCAATAGGTAAGAGAATCAAAAAGAGTAGAGACAACAGAAGATGCACCTCGTTTCTTACTACCTTTGCTTATGCTTTCCTATATTAAAAATAAGACTCCTCCATCTTTTTCAGTGGATAGAGGAGTCTTTCTTTTACTCTCAACCAGCCAAAGCCGCTTTAATCTTCTCCAAAGTCTCTTCCGCAATCTCATTAGGCACTTGGCAAGTACCTACCTTATGATGACCACCGCCACCGTGCTCTAGCATAAGCTTGCCGATGTCGTGGTTGCAAGATTTGTTGATAATGCTATAACCTACAGCGAAGACTGTATTACCTAGCTTGCCTGGTGTAATCCAGATGGAAACATTTTGTTTGGGGAAAAGAGCGTAAGGGATAAAGCGGTTGCCAGCGAAAATCACTTCTACATTGCGCGTGTCTGTAATCAGCACATTATTGTATGTTGTGGAACTGTCTAACAGCATCTGCTTGAAAAGTTCCACCTGTTCATTATATCGAACGATTCTTTCCTGAATATCTGGCACAGCCATGATTTCGTCAATAGTCATAGTCTGGCAGTATTCAATGAGGTCATCCATTAATTGATAGTTACTAATTCTATAGTCCTTAAAACGTCCTAGCCCTGTGCGAGGATCCATTATAAAGGATAGAAGGGTCCAGCCTGTGGGGTTAAGAATCTCATCAATTGTAAAATCAGCACTATCTGCCTTGTCGACAGCGGCAACAAACTCCCCTAAGTTAGGAAACTTCTCAGCACCGCCGTAGTAGTTGTAGATGACACGGGCACAACTTTTTTCAGGCTCTGAAGCGCCTTCGAATTCATAGTCTAAAGAACCGCGATAAGCTTCGCTCACATGGTGATCGAACCAGAGGCCGCAACCTGGTACGTAAGGGACGTTGGCAATTACATCGTTCTCGTTTACTTCAATAATACCGTCTTGCATGTCTTTAGGATGGACAAACTTACGGGATGTGATAATGCCAGCTTGCTTCAATAAGACAGCGCAGGCCAGTCCGTCAAAATCAGAGCGGGTTAGTAATCTCATAAAAGCTCCACCTTTCTTATACCGACTCACAGTATTGCTAATTTTTATGCTTTCTTTGGAGTTAATTATACTGCAAAAATGGTAACTTTTTGAACCCTACTGTAGCACTATTCTTGATAATATGCACTTTCTTCTTTCTTTTTCATCCATAACAAAACCTGCGACACCGCCGCTAGGACAGGAATTTCGATCAAGGGCGCGATAACCAGAGTTAGAGCTATCAAGGGCATGTCAGCAAAAGCAGTAAGTGCAATAGCCAAAGCGACAGGCGAGTTCCTAGCTAAGGTTGTCATATTCAAACTCACTCGATCAGGATAGGAAAATTTCATCGCCTTACCGACTACTTGACCTAACAAAAAGATAATTACGAAGAAGAGCAACAAAGGCCAGAGCAGTTGAAGAATTAGTGCATAGTTCTCTAGGAGCAGATTCCCTTGATGCATGAACATTGCCAAAACAGCTAAAGCAAGTAAAGCCAGTTGACTATAACCTAGCTTAGGCTTAATCGTCTCCGCAAACCACTCTTGCTTCTTCAAGGAAGCTATAACCTTTTGCGTCAAAAAAGCGCCTATTAAAGGAAGCAACAAGGTTAATAATATGTTCTGCAACAAAATAGCACTATCTATAGCTTGCAATTCTCCGACAAAAAGTAGTAGGTAAAAAGGCAAGAGCAATAACTGCAGAATCAGATTCAAGGGCAAGATAGAAGCCGCTAAAGCAAGATTGCCACGCGCTAAGGCTGTAAACAGCAGATACCAGTCTGTACAAGGCGTAACAAGTAGCATAAGTAAGCCAATGCGTAACTCTAAGGAATCTAGCAAGAATAGATAGCCTAGTGTAAAGGCTAGGAGAGGCGTGACGATAAAGTTAATAGCTAAGCTTGTGCCGGTAAAAGTTATGTTCTTAAAAGCCTGACCTATTTCTTTGATGGGAATCTGCAAAAAGATGCTATAGATAAGCGAAAGCAGTAAAGCCAAGATGATTTGTTCTAAAGGCAAGGCTATAGTTGTCAATTCCCCAAGGATAAGGCCTGCCATAATGGCTAACAAGATAAATAAAGGTTGCAGTTTTTCGAAAATGGACATTTTTTATACCCTGCTTCTATATTTTCTTTTTACCAGCTTAATGTTACATAGTAAGTAATAACGTTAATGCTCCTTATGCTCCTTATGCTCCTTAAATTATAACAAATAGAATTTATTACACATAGGAAAATAGTTTTTACGCTTATCCTTCTTCTCAGTATTGTTAAAGAAAATTTATAGTGTTTTTTTCGAAACTAAATGATATACTTATCGGAATATTTATTCATTTTTTCCTCATCACTAAGTTAGCAAGAGAAAGAACTATATCCATTTTCTTACGAAAGAGAAGGTTAAAGCAATGAAACTGAAGGGCAAGTTAATACTTTTTACGGTGCTATTATTGTTTGTAAGTTTATCCCTTGTCGGCACTATTTCTATTATCTTTATGAAGGCTGAAGGCGAAGAAGCTTTTCTGGAAAAAGCAAAATCTAATTTGCAGTTAGGCTATGCTTATTTGGATCAGCGCTGGCCTGGACCTTGGGCCATTCGAGAAGACGGGCTCTACAAAGGCGACTACCTCGTTAACGGCAACGAAGAAATGGTCGACGCTATTGCCGAACTTAGCGGCGGCACTGTAACAATTTTTCAAGAAGCTACTAGAGTAACTACTAACGTAATTCGTGATGGTCAACGAGCTACTGGCACTACAGCATCTCCTGCAGTTGTTGATACTGTCATTAACCAGGGAAGTATTTTTTTAGACAAAGCTAATGTAGCAGGGACAAATTATCAAAAATGACTGACCATACGAGCAATAAGAGCGCTGAAGTATTAACAGCAATTCAAAAAATATCAAAAAACATAGACTCAGTAGCTACTATGACAGAACAAGCAACTATCGGTACTTCCGAAATTGCTAAAGGTGTTGATCACACTACACAAGCAAGCATCCAAATAAGCGAAGCCGCTCTAGCACAAGCCAAAATTGCTGATGAGTTAAGTAGTATGGTAAGTAAGTTTAAGGTTTAAAGCCTTTTCGATTGAAAACTTGGTTTCAGCTTCTGATAGGGATATAATAAGAGCAGAGTTCGACCTATCGGCTATTCCACTTTTTTTCGAAAGGAACTACAGCATGGATAATCAGAGAGAAAGTCACAGAGAGATTGTTGCGAAATTTAGAAAAAGAACGACCCTACCTTTTCTAGGCATCTTGCTTTTGCTTATAGTCGGCAGTTTCTTTATGAATGACAATTTAAGAAGCCCTATCAATCACTCTGCTACAAATAATCCAGCCTTACTTATCCCTTACAATGCTGGGAAAGTCTATAAGCACTTCTCTATCGAAAATCCTGAAGCCCTTGAATCTGCTATCAGCAATGCTATCAAAGAGCAGGGAAAAAATTATTTCGCTGGTGACTATCTTACAGAAGGACATATGATTCTTGGCATAGAGAAAAAGGACAACAACAAGAAGGTAACCGTTTACACTGTCGCTAGTGTCGGTTGGTTTAGTTTTGAAAATGGCTTCTTCACTAAGATTAGTGGTACAGGCGCTGTTCCGACAGTGATGACTTTTGCTGAAAATAATCTGGGAGCTTACGAACTGCTCACTTACCGAGAGCCCGAAGATGGCTCTAACTATGCAGCATCCATCAAAAAAATGTTCCCCGAAGATCTGCAAGAGTTGCTGTTCACTAGCCAAGTAAATTATCTTTACTTAGACCTCCAACAAGAAGCACAAGCAAAAGCTTACTTACAAAGCATAGGTAGTACAGCTGAAGTTAATATCAACTTGAGAAGGCCCTTGCCGTTGTAACTACTACAATATAGGCGCATCCAACATCATTGTGTTAGCAGAAATACAAGAGGAACTGCCCAACTCTCTGCCGGTTATGAGCTCGTCTTATCTCTTGAATACGGAGCTAAGATCAATCCGGAAGAGTCTAGGCAGTTCCTCGCTTATTTGTTAGATTTGTGAGTGAAGGTTTCTTTTATTACTAGTCGATTGCTGAAGAGTTTCTTATAGGGTTGCTTGTAGGGTTGCTTGTAGGGTTGCTTGTAGGGTTGCTTGTAGGGTTGCTTGCTACTTCATCTCTAATATATCTGATAAACTTCCAGGGTTAGTATAGTATTTTTGACTACTATGCTTTGGACTTTCTGGATGTGTCATTTTTAATAATTCTTTTTCCAATAAAATTTTTAGATATTTCCCAACAAAAGAACTTCTGTCTTTATGGCCGAGCCAATTCATAATCTCAGAACGAGATTTAGGTTCTGTACAAAATCTTAATATTTGAATGTGTTTTGAATCTAATTGATGGTTTATTGCGTAACCATCTATCTTACTCGTTGTACTTTCTTTCAAAACATTGTCCATTGTGTCGATACCATTGCTAAGCTCATATCTAACAGTAGGTCCTTTTGTTCCTATTTTTGTAAGATAAGGTTTCTCTGGCGTGCTTAGCTTAGAAAGCATTTGGCTAACTGATAGTGTATCTTGAATGCCTAATAGTATACGAATTTGGCTGTTCGTAACAAAGCCATATTTTCTGGTTGCTACAAGTATAAGTTTCTCTTGGTCATTCAGTTCAGCAAATCGAGAGACCCACAATTTATCCTCTTCGTCTATTAGGTGTTGTTGGTTTAATGTAATTCTAAATTGATGGCGTCTAAGATCATTTTCTATTTTGGGAAGTTCAAAGTTCATTTGTTGCCAATTTCGAAATATCTTTAATAATCCAGTTCCGGCTAGCTCAGCCCAGCCAACAATACGAAAAACTTTTGCGATTATTGGATTCCTTGGAGCTGTAAGGTTACCTTCATAAAGATCGTCTGTATCTGTTATTTGTGAAGCGCCAGGATTTATTAGCTCTATAGACTGGGGTGAGTGGCGTATCTGTGCAATTTTACGTTCAAAGTAATCTTGATGGATGATTAGATTTACCAAAGCTTCACGTATCGCAACAATCACCGGTGTTTCTGCTTGCCTTTGCATTGTGGGCATATAAAAAGGAGAGTCATGATGTCGCTTAATTCGCTCCATCAGTGACAGAAATGTTTCAATTAAGTTTTCTTGACATATCAGTCTATCATCCCAACGGGGCTCATCTCCCCAACGGGGCGCTTTTTGATAGTAATACTGTATTTCATAAGAAGGAAGTTTTTCTTGTATGGCTTCGGACTTTCCAAATAGCAATAGTCCTGCTAAGGTGAGCCCTTCTTGACTATTGATACGATCTTTTCTCCAAATTCCCAATCTTCTATAAAAAGCATCTAGTGACAGACCGAGTAATGGTGAAGTAGCATCGTATGAAGAAAGATAATTACGGTACTTAAGGACCGTAGATTCATCTATATCATTAATATCGTAACCTTCTAGGATTATTGTATCACTTGACTGCTCTGATGCTTCTCTCATCATGCGTTTAATTTCTTCATCAGAACAACGATAGTCTCCACTTGCTAAGCGCAAATAAGTATTGTTAGGATTATCGCCATAATAAATTGGTTTTGTCTGTCTTGGCATAGGTGGAACATAAAAAACCAATATTTTTTTACCTTCATATTCTAAACGTTCTGGCTTAGCTGATAATGCTATGTTAAATTTTTTCCCTCGTAATGTTGATAGAAAGTCATTTTGTATTTTTTCTAAATTTTGTACGCCTGTTATTTCGAATTTATTATCTATCTCTTTTACGCCAAAAATGATATGACCGCCCTCTGTATTTGAAAAAGCACTTACAGTTTTCCAAACATCGTTAGGCACTTGGTTCTTCGCTTCTTTAAACTCCAAGTTTGTCCATTCTTCTCCATCTAGTAATTTTTGAAGTTCTTCAAGCTTCACTTTATCACCCCTTTTTATGTTTTTTGGTATATTTTAACATTAAGATAGCTTTCTTGACAACTGTAAGACTCTTTTATCCCTTACCTATTCAGAATTAAATAACAGTAAGAGCATGGTATTAAATCCTGAAAAAAATAGTCCCTTGAAGAAAGCTCTTTCACCAAAGGACTACAAATAAAATCACCAAGCAGATTTATTCGAATAAGGCTAGCTCTACTCTTTTAGTTTTGCTGTTACGCTTACCTTTGCTGTTATTTTTATTGCTATTATCTCTGACCTTATCATCGCTATCGCTGTTATTACTATTATCGTCGCTACTCTTTATTCTCTTACTTTTCTCTTTATCGCCTTTACCTTGCAAAGACAAGCTATTGCGCTCCCAGAAGACGCCCTCTTGATAGCCTTGGATTTCTTGGTCTAACTCGGCTAGTTCTAGCCTGCGCTCGGTTAGCATGGCATACTCTGCGTCAAGCTCAATGCCAAGATAGCGCCTGCCAAGCTTTTTTGCTACCACTGATGTAGTGCCACTGCCTACAAAAGGGTCTAGAACGAAGTCACCCTGATTACTGCTGGCTAGAATGATTTTGGCCAGCAGTTTTTCGCTTTTTTGTGTTGGATGATCGGTGTTTTCCGGCATGGACCAGAAAGGTATAGTTATATCAGTCCACAGGTTGGAAGGGTGCGTATCACGAAACTTGCCTGTCTCTGTATCTTGCCAGTCCTTTGGCTTGCCGTTTTCTTTATAAGGAGCAATGACTTTACGGCGAAGTTTAACTTTATCTACATTAAAAGTGTAGTTTTTGGACTTGGTGCAAAACCAGATGTCTTCGCTGGAGTTTTTCCAGTTACCTAAAGCACCTCTGCCTTTTTCCCGCTCCCAGGTGATTCGATTTTGTACATAAAAATGTTCGGAAGCTACTTCGTAAATCGATGTTGAGGAGTACCAATCTCCACAGATGTAGATGGAGGCAGAGTCTTTAAGTAAATGATTAAGAGTTCTAACAACGTTGTCTAGCCATTTTGAATATGTATTCACATCAGTCTTGGCAAAGTTTCTGCCATTAAAGTTTTTGCTTAAATTATAAGGAGGATCTAAAAAAAGCAAGTCCACCGATTTGCTCGGCAACACTTCTGCCCATTCTAGGCAATCGCCATTGATAGTGCCTTGTGGCAGATCTGCACTGAGCTTTTCCTCTGGCTTGTCCGTAATCAGCTTAGGCTTAAGTCGTATTCTATCCTCTTCTGTTAGGAAGAGGGTTCTGTTTCTACGGGCTCTTTTTTTTGATTTTTCTTCCTGCGTTGTAGTTTCCGTCGTTGCTTCTATCGTAGCTTCTGTTGTAGCTCCCGTCTTAGCTTCCATGTCTAGCCCTACCTCTTCCGTCGCTCTTTGTATATTCTTGCTTCTATAGTCTTAGTAGCTTTGTAGCTTTATTGTATTTATTTTAACATATTCTCGGACGGTTGGTATTTTTGAGGCTAGGACTATTTTATATAGACGCCTTATCCTAATCCAACCTATATTAGATTATCTGTAACAACTTAGGACATTCTAAAGCATACAACGGCATGGAAAAGAAGACATGAAAAGTTTTACGATAGGTCAAAATAGGCTTAGCAATAATATGGTAGGAGGTCCAGCCTTGTCTACGATTAAATGCAACGTCGAAGAGTGCTATTATAATGAAAAGGAACACTGCAAGGCCTCTACGGTTCAGGTACGGTCGCAGTTTCCTAATTATATAACTAGTGTTTCCGACGATACAGCTTGTGAAACTTTCGTTCCCAAGGTTTCAATTAGGTGAATGAGCTTTTTAAGCCTCTGACTCTCCTTTTAGAGTTTTAAAAAACTCCCAATATCGCAAAAAATATGCGAATTGGGAGTTCTCATCTTCTTAGTTTATATTCGTGGCGATATGATATGTTATGACTGCTTAGTGCGAAGCTCAAAGATTTCACTTTCATGTTCTATAGAGCGAATTCCTAATGTTGTAATCATACGATCTTGTTTGCTTACTTTACCTTCTATGCGGTCAAGTCGTTCGGATATTTTCTTGATTTCAGCACCATTTACCTTGCCATTATCTTCTACAGCTCTTAAGACTTGATACATTTCCTCTTGGCGCTTCTCTATGGAGTCCATTCGCTTTTCCATGGAGTCCATTCGTTTCTCCATGGAGTCCATTCGTTTCTCCATGGAGTCCATTCGTTTCTCCATGGAGTCCATTCTCTTCTCCATAGAATCCAAACGATTTTCTATAGAACCTACACGCTTGTCTATAGATTTTACGACTTCTAGAAGTTCTTTAAGTAATGATTCCACCTTATCACCTTCTTCTTAAAAAATCTCTAGGAGCTCAAATGAGAAAATAATGCTCAATATTCTACTTTTTATTCTAAGCTTCTCCATGCTAATAGACAAGTGTTATATTCAGATTATAGTCTAGCTATTTGTCAGCAGACTCTCTTCTAGCCTCTTTTTTTCCTCCCCACCCATGCCCTTGCGGGAATATTCTTTTAATCAAGAGGAAAAGTTGACCATATAGCGAAAAGATCTTACAAGCGATTAATTACTTTTTTATTCTCACTACCTATATTTGCTATTCATCAATAAGTAGCCCTTAAATAATCATAAGATGAACAATACCTAACCACGCACTAAGGAGGTATGCTCATGGGTCTTTCCAAAGAACTCGAAGTAGCTGATGTGGAAATAGCACTTCCCCAGGACTTAGACGGCCTCATCAGCGACAAAAAGCAAAAAGCGCAAATCGATGAAGTTATCGATGAATACGGAGATCAACCAGGCCAGTTAATTCGGGTTTTACAACGAAGTCAGGAGATCGTCGGCTATCTACCTGAAGAAGTTCAACGCTATATAGCTGTTCGCCTAGACCTTCCTGTCAGCGAAGTTGCCGGTGTCGTTAGCTTCTACAGTCTTTTTTCTACAGAGCCCAAAGGCAAATACACCATCTCAGTCTGCCTTGGCACAGCCTGTTACGTCAAAGGCGCTCAAGATATTGTCGATGTCATCAAAAAAGAGCTCTCCATTGATGTGAAGGAAACAACGGAAGACGGCCTTTTTACCTTAGACGGTAGTCGCTGTATTGGCGCATGCGGCTTAGCACCCGTCCTAGCCATTAACGATAAAATTTTCGGTCGTGTAAAAAAAGAAGATATACCTGCCATATTGGCTTCTTATAAAAGCTTAGATCAGACTCCACAACAGGACAATCAAAAAGACTCTCAACAAGTCAATCTAAAAGACTCAGAGCCAGCAAAGGATTTAGAAGTTGCTAAGTTAGAAGATGAGTCTGTTACCTTGCTAGCCAAAAAGCAGGAAACAAAAGTCTAAGATTCTATAGCAAAGGGGTGTGCCGATGACTTTGCAAAAAATCCAATCTCTCGAAGATTTGAATAGCATTAAAGAAAAAACCATGCCTTACCTATCTTTGCGCCTTGGTGCTTTTGGTGATGATAGAACTTCTCAAGAAAAAGCAGAAGCTCTTGCCTCCTCGCCTTATAACCACAGCATCATGGTCTGTGCTGGCACTGGTTGCTTATCTAGTAACAGCCAAAAAGTAAAAGAGCAACTTCTCGAAGAAATAAACAAGCGCCACTTGGCAGATAAAGTAGAAATCGTCAAAACAGGCTGTTTTGGCTTTTGTGAACTTGGCCCTGTTGTAGTTATCCATCCTGGCGCTTACTTCTATTGTCGCATTCAACCTGAAGATGTGCAGGATATTTTTGATAACCATATCGAAAAAGGCCAGGCCGTACAAAGACTGCTCTACAAAAACCCAACTACTCATGAAATAACGGAAACAATGGATGAAAACAAATTCTTTCATCCCCAGACTCGCATTGCCCTTCGCAATTGCGGCATAATCAATCCTGAAAAAATGGATGAATACATTGCTCGCGATGGCTATCGTGCTCTGGCGAAAGTGCTTATGGAAATGACGCCCTCTGAAGTTGTCAAAACTGTTCGCGACTCCGAACTGCGTGGTCGTGGCGGCGCTGGCTTCCTTACGGGACGTAAGTGGGCTTTTACAGCGGCTGTAAAACAAGATTACAAATACGTAGTCTGTAATGCTGATGAAGGCGATCCTGGCGCTTTTATGGATCGCAGTATCTTAGAAGGCGACCCTCACGCGGTCTTAGAAGCAATGGCTATTGCTGGTTATGCTGTCGGGGCTAGTGAAGGCTATATCTATGTGCGCGCAGAGTACCCTATTGCCGTGGCTAGATTAGAAAAAGCTATCGAAGAAGCTACGCAAAAAGGACTGCTGGGGGAAAATATTTTAGGCTCAGGCTTTAACTTTACTGTGGAGATTCGCCTCGGAGCTGGCGCTTTTGTCTGCGGCGAAGAAACAGCCTTACTTCGTTCGGTCACAGGACAGCGTGGCGAACCTAGATCACGTCCTCCCTACCCAGCAGTGCAGGGACTTTGGGACAAGCCAACGCTTTTGAATAACGTGGAAACTTACGCCAACATTCCGCAGATTATTTTGCAAGGTCCTCAGTGGTACGCTAGCATAGGCACAGAAGGTAGTAAAGGTACGAAGATTTTTTCGCTTGCTGGCAAAATCAATAACACTGGCTTAATTGAAGTGCCTATGGGTACTACTTTACGCACTATTGTCTACGAGATCGGCGGCGGTATTCCCCAAGGAAAGTCTTTTAAAGCTATTCAAACAGGCGGTCCTTCTGGTGGTTGCCTCCCTGCAGAGCATCTCGATAAACCAATCGACTACGAGAGTCTAACGGAGATAGGTTCTATGATGGGTTCGGGCGGTCTGATCGTCATGGACGAAAGCGACTGCATGGTCGATATTGCCCGTTTTTATCTAGAGTTTACGCAAGATGAATCTTGTGGCAAATGTACACCTTGCCGCATTGGCACGAAGCGTCTTTTGGAGATTGTTAATAGGATTACAGAAGGTAATGGTAAGCTAGAAGATTTAGAGATCTTAGAAGAACTTGGTCACGATATACAAGAAGCCTCTCTCTGTGGTCTTGGGCAAACAGCGCCTAACCCTGTCTTAAGTACGCTCCATTATTTTCGTGAAGAATTTATCACTCATATTCAAGATAAACGTTGCCCCGCTGGTGTCTGCAAAGCTTTAAGTCGTCATGAAATCGATCAAGAAAAATGTATTAGTTGTAGCATCTGCACCAAGCATTGCCCTGTAAAAGCTATCTCCGGTGAACGAAAAGTTAAGCCTTTCCTAATCGATCCTGATATCTGCACTAACTGCGGTATATGTGTGGAAAAATGTCCTCCCAAAGCGATTTTACGTCGCTAATTTAGTAGATAAGTTAAGTTAAGTGCTGACTTAAGTACTGACTTAATTGCTAAGTTAATCGAGGGACTTAATCGCTGACTTAATAACTAAGTTCGCCCCTTAAGTTCACCCTTTTAAGTTCGTAAGTTCGTTCAAGTTCCTATGTCAAAGGAGGCAAAAAATGCAGAAACGCAATAAAAATGCTCTTATAACGACTTCAGACGAGGAAAGGCAAAACAATTCAACTGTTCAAGCAAGAAGGGAAAAAGAGCAGGCCGGTATGGAGGCGAGTATGGCAACTGCCTCGGATGGTAGTATATCAGCTAACTCTAAGGAAAGTGCGTCAAAAAGAGCACAGACTCTACCAGGCACAGCAGAGCAAAGTAAAGAGCCTGCTGAGCCCAAAGAAATGGTAACTCTCCAAATCGATGGCATCACAGTAGAAGTAGAAAAAGGCCTTTCCTTGCTAGAAGCGGCACGGAACATTGGCATCAATATCCCTAGCCTTTGTTACCTTAAAGATATTAACGAAATTGGCGCTTGTCGCGTCTGTCTGGTGGAGATCGAAGGACAAAGAACTTTGCAAGCATCCTGCGTCTACCCTTCAGTCGATGGCTTAATTGTGCGCACCAACACAGCACGAGTGCGCAAAGCTCGTAAAAGAACAGTAGAATTGCTTCTCTCTAATCATCATCGGGAATGCACGACTTGTAACCGCAACTTAAACTGCGAACTGCAAAATGTGGCCGACGATCTGGCCATTCGCGATATTGAGCCTACTGGCGAAGTGCGGCGCTACGAGATTCACGACAACAATCCAGCTATTCAGCGTGACTACAACAAATGCATTCACTGTCGCCGCTGTGAAGCAATTTGCTCGAAAATGCAACAATGTCACGTCTATTCAGCACAAAACAGAGGCTTTGAAACTGTCATCGCCCCTGCTTTTATGCGTGATCTTGGTGAAGTAGCCTGCATCATGTGCGGTCAATGTGTTATCGCCTGCCCTGTCGGTTCTCTGACAGACAAAGAAAGCATGAGCCCTATCTGGGAAATCTTAGAAGACCCTCGCAATCACGTAGTTGTACAGACAGCACCATCTATTCAAGTTACTTTAGGTGAAGAATTTGGCCTACCTGTCGGTACTGTCGTAACAGGTAAAATGGTTACTGCCCTGCGCAGGCTCGGTTTTGATCAAGTCTTTGCTACGGACTTTGCCGCTGACTTAACAATTATGGAAGAGGCCCATGAATTCATTGGACGCTTTGAAGAAGGTCGCTTGCCTTTTCTTACTTCCTGTTGCCCTGGCTGGATTAAGTTTTGCGAGCATTTTTATCCACAATTTATCCCCAATTTGTCCACATGTAAATCACCAATGTCCATGTTCGGAGCTTTAACTCGCTTCTATCATGGGAAAAAGCGCGACATCGATCCAGAAAGGCTCTTTTCTGTAGCCATCATGCCTTGCACAGCCAAAAAGTATGAAGCCGCTAGGCCCGAACATAGCGATGGTAAAAGGCCTCATATTGACTATGTTCTAACGACTCGTGAATTAGCTATGATGATTCGCCAAGCTGGTATCGATTTTGCTAAACTGCCAGACAGTGAATATGATTCGCCCCTCGGAGAATACACTGGCGCTGGTACAATTTTCGGTGCTACAGGTGGCGTTATGGAAGCGGCACTGCGCACCGCTTACTGGGCTATGACAGGTGGCAAAAAGGTAGAAAATTCACCACAAGAAGAAGTGCGCGAGCAGACTGTAGAGTTTCGCGAGATTCGCGGACAATCAGGCTTGAAGATATCTAAGGTGCGCTTAGGCGATCATGAGATCAAAGTTGCTGTCGCTCACGGCACCGGTAATGCTCGTCAAATCTTAGAAGCTATCATCGCCGGAGAAAAAATCGACTACGTAGAAATCATGGCCTGCCCTGGCGGTTGTGTCGGCGGCGGCGGTCAACCTGTCTTAGGTGGTCGCGACCACCGCAAGATTTCTCTTGATTATCGCCATAACCGTTCCGATGCCCTTTACAATATTGATTACAGCAAAAAACTACGCAACAGCCATGAGAACGCTACGATACAGAATCTCTACAAAACCTATCTTGACCACCCCGGCAGTGAGAAAGCTCATAAAGTTTTGCATACTGCTTATAGGGCTAGGAATCGGTGGAGTTAGGAATATTTTTTAGGAGTGACTGACGCTGTCGGATCGGAGAGTATTTTTTTGAATACTTAGGACCTAAGTCTATTGTACTTTTTTACCACTTTGCGTAAAATGTAACTATAGATTAATCTGAACAGGTGGTGATTTTGATGGCAATTGGCGGAATCTCTAATAATGTAACAAGCTCTTACTACAAATCTTTACAGTCAATGGGAAATTCACAAGAACGCTTAAGCTCTGCATTGCAGATCAACAGAGCAGGTGATAATCCCGCGGGCTTAGCGATTGCCGAAAAAATCTCTGGCCAAGTTCGCGGGTTAAATCAAGCAAGCAGTAATATTCAAGATGGCATATCTATGTTGCGTACCTCTGAGGGTGCTATGGATAGTAGTCATTCTATAATGCAACGTATGCGGGAGCTATCTATTCAAGCTTCTAACGGCACACTATCTGACTCTGATCGCTCGAACATACAAAACGAGATAAATCAATTAAAAGACCAACTTAATACTAACGCTAATCAGACTCAATTTAACACTATTCCTACTAACGATGGCACTTTACAAAATAGTCAAATCCAAGCTGGTGCCAACAGTGGGCAAACTATAGATATAACTATTTCCGATACTTCCGTAGCAGGTCTTGGTGCTAATATTGATGTATCGACTCAAGCTAACGCTAGTTCTGCTATTGCTGATATGGATCAAGCCATCCGTAACCTTTCCTCGACTCGTTCTGACGTAGGAGCTTTGGAAAACCGTCTAGAACAGGCTCAGCAAAACAGTCAAAATGCGGCTTATCAACAGCAAGCAAGCGAGTCTAGAATTCGCGATGCCGACATGGCTAAAGAGATTATGCTTTTTAAGCAAAGCGGTATTACTCTCTATTCTGCCATCATGACCATGGCGACAAAGAGTAAGACGATGGGGTCAAATTTATCTCTCCTCGTTTAGTCCTTTTCCCCTAAGACTTAAGCCTCCGATAGTAGAATCGAATAGTATTACAGAACCAAAAAGCCCATCTCATTTTTTTGTGAGATGGGCTTTGCTCTGCTCATTCTGGCTTTTGATAGATAATTACTTCCTTAAACTTACGTTGTACAAAGTCTTCCGTAATACGGCTCATAGATTCAGAATGGCCTAGAAAAAAGGCTTTGCCGGTTTATTTTTTTTCATTATAGAGCTCTATAAGCTATAGATTTAATTAGCTTGTTCAAGCTGAATTCTGCCTAGTTTAGTACGCAGGGCTTCTACTTCTTCTAGATCGAAAGTTAATTCTAAAGCCGCTGTGAGGCTTTCATAATAATCATCTACAGCTTGCAAAGCTTCTGTACTTATTTTATTGAGACTTCTCTCTAAGGCGGGTTCATAGATACTGTAAAGTAAATCTCGCCCTTCCCTTAAGTAGTCGTCTACTGGCGCTTGTAGTTGCTTTTCTAAGGCCTCTCGTAACCGAGCACGACCAGATCCTTCAAAAAAATCTTTGGGGCTTTTGATCATAGAAAGGAGAGGGACAAGCGAGTTACTGCTGGTACTGAGCCTGTTAAGTGGGAATTCTGGTGTAGTTATAGTGGCAACTTCTCTTTGCGACAGCTGTAGTTGGTGAGCTTCCTGACGCACTAATTCAGCAAGTTTGCTCTGTAGATGTTCTGCTCGCCCGTTGAGAAATTTTTCTAAGCGCAAAGAAGTAGCTCGTAATTCTTGGGCTAGTTCTTGTTCTATTGTCTTGATCAAACTTTCTAGAGAATGGTGCATTGCCCCTTTGGTAATTGCTCCACTGTCATTTTGCAATACTGCTGGATTAAAGTAACGGTTAAAAAGATCGC
Source organism: Heliorestis acidaminivorans (assembly GCF_008933955.1). Classification (GTDB taxonomy): domain Bacteria; phylum Bacillota; class Desulfitobacteriia; order Heliobacteriales; family Heliobacteriaceae; genus Heliorestis; species Heliorestis acidaminivorans. Next base: position 69,938 of record NZ_WBXO01000004.1, on the reverse strand, counting down.
CAAAACGGAAGAAAAGGCGTTGCTTCAAGTAATAGACAAGCTCTTCTAGCTCCTGCTGTAAGAAGTTACTTTCGGCTTTGCTCTCTATTCCTTGAATCAGACGATGTAATTGAGTTCGTGAAGCTTCATAAGTCGCTTTTTTGATACGCCTAGAAGAAGCGTCGGTGTGAGCTGTAGCAATAACTTCATCTAATGCACTGAGACAGCGAGCCAAGTCGTTTTCGCCTGCTTGCACAGCTACTGCTGTAAGCTCTTCTAATGTAAAGTGGAAAAAAGCTTCCTCAAAGGCCTCAAAGCCTGATAGTCTCAACCCTTCCTGATAGCTGGGCTCACCTTCTCTTGCAGTGGCTTTTTGGGCACTACGCAGAGAACTTATTCTCTGTCGATAAGTTTTCTCTAATGTTGCTGTTAATGCATCTAGATATTCTAAGCGGGCAAGTAAAGCAGTCTGGCTGGAAATAGGGAAAATGCGCGGTTCTTTAATACCACATTCGCTCACTCGATCTTCTACATGCCTTAATACTTCATTAAGTTCCTCTTCTGTCTTAGCTAGATCAACGGCGTTGACGAGGAAAAACATCTTGTCTAAGGCAAAGGTATCTTTTACACGACCTAGCTGAAAGAGAAAATCCCGATCGGCATGGGAAAAAGCGCTGTTATAGTAAGTGACAAAAAGTAGGGCATCAGCGTTTTTGATATACTCAAAAGCCACTCCCGTATGACGAGCATTGATAGAGTCTGCTCCTGGTGTATCGACTAGCATAATACCTCGATCTGTCAAAGGGCAACTGTAGTAAAGCTCAATCCATTCAACAAAACAAGCTTTTTCTTCACTAGCTACATAGTCGTTAAAGTCTACTAACTTAATAGTTTGAATGCTACCTAGGTGTCCTTCTACATGAGGTAACCCTTTAGCAAGGGCTTGTAAGAAAGAATAATGAGGCTTGGCCGTAGGGTGAACTTGACTAGGTGATAATTGAGTAAGTAACTCTAAGGCTTCTTCCAAAGTTGTCGCTTCTAAGCCACAGGCTCGCAGGGAATGGAGTACATCGCTTTCCATGTCGGCTTTTGTTTTTAGTTGAACGCGCACTGTGCCGTGAGGATAAGACTTAGTGGGAGGAAGAATCTTGTTAATTGCCGCTGTCGTAGGGTTTGGTGATACAGGTAATACAAATTGTCCTAGCAAAGCGTTAGCTACAGAAGATTTGCCAGCACTGAAAGCACCGAATAAAGCCACTGTAAAAATATTTTCTTCTAAACGCTCTGCTCTTTGTCCCATAGCCTGAGCCATATGGGCAAAGCCCGACAAGTTTTCAATAGACTGCGCAAAGCTACGCAGTTTTGCTCCCATCTGCTGTAATGCTGTGGGGGCAGGTGCGGCAATAGATGAAGCGTAAGAAGAAGTTTGTGCTGATTCAGCAGGTATCTGGGCAACTGATTCTGCGCTAACAGCTACTGCTGAGGCGTTGGTTGACTTATCAGCCTTTCTATCTTCAAGAGCTTGAGCTGATTTACTAATGGCTTGGCCTAAACTTATTGAAGCATTCTCAGCTTCTTGCTTATTATCTTTAAGCGCAGGAATCAGTTCCTGAAGTTCAACAGCAGAAGCTAGCTTATCTTCTATAAGCTTAATTAATTGGGTCTGATAATGCCGTTCGTTTTGATCCATTTTTTCTAGACTGCGCAATGCTTCAACTAAAGACGTAAGTGGTTGCAGGCGGTCCTGCAACTGAGCAAGTTCTTGCTCACTTTCTTTTTTCGTTAGATTGACAGCCTTTTCCGCTAGGGCTAAAGCTTCTCGCCGATAGAGTCTTTTTATTTCTCCAGCTACATCATGGGTGAAGTTATGGATGTATTCGCTGTTAGCTAGAGCACCTGCTTTTACGGCACTAGCAATTAAGTTACTATCCCAAGCAATAGCAAAAGCATTAGCTTCTTGCAGATAATCGCTATCAGAAATGCCGTAGTTTTCAGGCACTTTAACAAGCAGACCGCGGAGATGCCATTCTAACTGCGTCGATACATGCTGAGCAAAGTCGGCAGTTAAAGCTTCTAAGCGCCGCTCTATTTCTTTTTTGGTTTTTTCTGCTGTAAATAAGAAACCTACCTTAAAGCCCGGCTGGCGACTAACTAGGTACTCTTGGGCTAACTCGGTCGTTGTATAGGGAGTGATGCGCGCGTTTTCGATAACTTGAATTATTTCGCGCTCTAGTTCTGCTTGCAAACCTTCTGTGCGGCTTTGCAGTTTTACATACTGTTCTTGCAATGTATTATAACTAGCTAAAGCCTCTTCTAAGTCTTCTGTTTCCTCAATTATTTCTTGCCATTTTTGACGTAACTGTGCTTGCTTAGCCCCTTGACGGGCGCAGTGCTCACCAACCAGTTGCTTAGCTGAATTGTAGATAGTTGTGGGCAATAAGGTTTCTCTATTTTGAGAAAAGGATATCAAAGCTGATTGCAAGAGGGGCACTTGGTTTTCTTCATGCTGGTCATCATTTAAGGTAGTGTAGAAAATTCCTTCGGGATGGACGTCCCAGGCGGCAAAACCGGCTCGTGAGGAACTTTTAAAGTAGGAAAAATCTAATTCAAAATCGCAATGCTTGTCTATCTGATGGACTAGGAGCAGGAGTATTTTCCCTTGCTCTTTCATCTTCTTAGCGAAAGTAAAGTTAATTTCTGATTGTACATGGTTGTAGTCCATTACATAGACGACTACATCAGCAGTAACAATCGCCTCTTCTTCTGCTAACTTTTTGGCTTTTTCTGCTGAGTCAATGCCTGGTGTATCAATAAGAACAAGACCTGGTGCCTCTAGTTGATGGGGAAGTGTCAATTCTATGGACTGAGCTTTTTGATTATCTAGACAATATTGATGGATGAGAGGAAGTTCCTTTTCGGGATTGAGCTCTATGGAGCTATTGATCATAGCTCCTGCTTTTCCTCTATGAATCGTAACAATGTTAGCACTTGAAGGAATCGGGCTAGTAGGTAACCAATCGTAGCCTAATAATTTGTTAAGTAAAGCTGACTTGCCACTAGATATGTGTCCACAGAAAGCAATATTCATCTGCTTTTCTTGGAGCTTATTAGTTAGCCCCTTCATTCTGTAGACTCCAGTTTCGTCACCAGCTTGCTTAAACTTATCTGTTAATTCAAGAAGAGTAGCTTTTAACTCTTGAAGGGATGATTGGTGGGAAGCAGACATTTTACGAACACCTACTTAACTATTATTGTGAACAACCAAGCTTGAAGCAGGTTTTTTCTAAAACCATATTAATCATACCATAACAGTCATATTAAAAAGCAGTAAAAATTTAACATTACATAAAAAGGCCCAGCACCTCGCTCTTGATTGAACGAGTTGCTTTGGCCTATTAGGGTTAGCTTATTAATTGTGTAAAGCATAGACACAGGCATTATGAAGCACTACCACTAGGGATACTTATTTTGCCTTTACCTTTTGGGCGGCCATATACTTTATTGGCGAGCATCGGTGCCATTTGGAACAATATGATTCCAATCATTGCAGATATCAAGATAAAGATACTACTAAAAGCTTGTATCGTACCAACTGCTAATGCCGCAATAATAATGGAGAATTCTCCTCGTTGCGTAAAGGAAAGACCTGCTCTAAGGGAAACTTTTTTTGATAGACCATACCATTGTCCACCCCAAAAGCCTACTACTATTTTTGCTACAATTGACCAAGCGAGCAGAATAAGTAAGAGAGAAACCATGGGAACTCCTTCGTTGAAATTAATTATTGTGCCGAAGTACAAGAAAAACAGTGGCAACAATAAATCTCTAGTACGAACAACCATCTCTTCTAACTCATGAGTTCTCCGTACTTCAGCCAGCATAATGCCAGCTAAAAAAGCTCCCAGTACTTCAGAAAGATCTAAGTAAAGAGCTAATCCGCCGTAAGCCAAGGCCAGACCAATGACAAAAAGAAGAAAAATATCTTCTTGCATATAGCGGTCAAAAAACGAACCTAGCTTACTAAATACAAATACCCCTAATAGTATTGCTCCAGCGATTAGAGCTACCACTTTTAGAACTAACAAAGACATAGAAGAAACAGTAATAGCCGTTCCCAGTGTTAATCCAACTAATACAGCTACTAAAATCGGCGCTACTAGATCTTCAAAGATTAGCAATCCTAACATAAATTCCGACTCAGGGTTCGCCATTCGCTTAGAACTTTCTAGTAATTTTGCCGTAATTGATGAGCTTGTAGCATAAGCTACACCACCAATAATCAAGGAAGCTATTAGATCTAGGCCCATGAATAAGCAAATTCCTGTAGTGACTCCAAAGCTTAACATTACATCTAGCACACCTGCTTTTAACACTTTTTTCGCTACAGACATGAGTTGCTTAATAGGAAATTCCATTCCCAACATAAAAAATAACAGAACAATTCCTATCTCACCAGCAAAGTGAATCAAGTGACTATCTGTAATCAAGCCGCCAAGGAGAATGCCTATTAAGATAAAAAAAACGACATTGGGAATTTTCATCCTTAGCCCTACAAATCCCGATATGAATAAGAGCAAAAGAATAAGACCAGCCGATAATAATTCAGGAAGCACCATCAACTAATTTACCTTACCCTTCCCTTTGCATTGCCCAACAAAATTTTGCATAGATTCTCTTTTACCTACGACCATAATTGTATCGGTAGTTTCCAATATCGCATCTGGTTCAGGATGAACCATTAAATCATCATGACGGAAAATACCAATCAACGTAACACCTTCAGGGATTCTTTTTCTAAAATCACTTACCTTCATACCAGCAAGTCTGGAATGCTTCGCTACATCAATCCACTCAACGAGATATTGGTTGCGAGCCATATTGACCCGTTCTAGCTTTTCGGTCTCTAAGGGCTCGAAGGTTGCCCCTAGAAGCTGTGATGCTAGTAGTTTTGTTTCTTCTGATGTTAATTCAAAACAAAAAATTGCATCGTCATCATCATCTTCAAAGAAATATAACTCTCTTTTTCCTGTATGGTGAATAATCAACACCATCTTTTTGTTATTAGCATTGACAAAGGATATCTTCTTTCCAACTCCCGGCAAGTCTGTTATATTCACTTGCATATAAATTCCTCCATTTTCTCTGATTTGAAAAATGCATAGAATCCAAATTCTCTTCTAGCTTTATTATATCATTATTGAGCACTTCTTCATTGGAAATTTCTTGGAAGTGAAAAGTCCTTTTTTCACTGTTTCTTGATAAAAAAACCCCTACTAAAATGCTTTTTCTCATGAAAGCAAAAACTGGTCCTAAAGCCATCAATTACTTATCACTTGATAGGATGTTTTTTTCTTCTCCCTATGTTATAAAGAGAAGAGTATTGAAAAAGAAAGACTGATGGTCATGAATAAAAAAGTTGAATTTGTTATGGAGCTTGGGCGACTTCTCTTGCAATCAGGTGCTGAAACATACCGCATTGAAGAAAGTATGGAACGTTGCGGTTGTGCTTTTGGTATGAAAAAGCTAGAAGCTTATGCAACTACTTCTGTCGTTATGTTAACTTACTATGATGACGAAGAGGAACAAAAAAGCCACTTTAGAAGAATTAGAGAAAGAGATCTAGATCTTGAGAAAATCACTTCATTAAATGATCTATCTAGAAAAGTTAGCCACAAACAAGTTTCCCTCGAAGAAGCCAATAAACAGTTAAGGCAAATTGAGGGAAGCTCTAGCACTATTTCTTATGGCCTCACTACGATTATTGCAGGGATTAATGGCGGGTTGATTGCTTTATTAAACAATAGTGGCGCTTTAGAGGCTATCATGGCTTTTATAGTCGTTGTTATAACTTTTCTTATCATTCGGGCCATCAAAGTAGAGCAAGTGCTTTTTTTCAAAGAGATGGCAATCGGTATGATTGGGGCGACCCTAGCCGTTTTGCTCTACAAGGTAATACCTTTTAATATTGCACCAGTTATCGTCGGATTAATGCTCATTGCCATTCCCAGTATTCAAATGGTCAACGCTGTACGAGATCTTTCATCTGGTGATTTAACGAGTGGTGCTTTACGAGGCTTAGAGGCCGCTGGCTTAACGGCCGCACTTTTTAGCGGTGTCGGCATTGTCTTATCGTTTTCTAAAGTGCCTTTTCAAGAAGGCTATTCATCCTTGATGGCCGTGAATCCCTTGAAAGCGGCTGTTCTAGCCATTATGATTGCTCTACTTTTTAATATCTTTTTGAAATCACCGATGAAATCACTTGTTTTTACGGCCTTTGCTTCCCTTTTTGGACTGGTCACCTTTTTGTTCTTTAGTAAAATTGGCTTTAGCCTTACTGCTTCTGTCTTCTTTGGCGCTTTAGCCGTCGCCATTACCAGTGAATTATCGGCTCGCATCTGCAAAATACCTACTACAGCTTTCATTGTTGCTGGTTTTGTGCCTTTATTACCAGGTCTGTGGTTTTATAAATCTATGAGCCTGCTTGTTGTTGGTGATCTTGCAGGCTATATTGAGCCTTTGACGCAAGGTATCGCGATCATATTAGCTATCGGCTTTTCTGCCGCTATTGCCACCATCTTTTTTAGAAAGTTCGTGAATAATTTATTTTTCAAGCCCAAGAAAGACTGTCCTGTTGTTGATAAGCAAAGTAAGTCTTTTTAGGTGAATTATTGAAGCGACCTCGCCAAGTATTTTGGGCGAGGTCCTTTTTTCTTAGAGAAAAGTTCCTGTAAACAAAGCGGTAAGTATGTACAAAGTATCCATGTATACTTACCCATACATACTCGACATTCATTCTTGGAAAATATATCATAGTGGAGACAAATTCTTTAGAGAAGGGGTTTTGAAAAGACATGGCATTGATTAACGAGAATTACTTGAAACTGCCTGGCAGTTACCTTTTTTCGGAGATTGCTCGCAGAGTCAATCAGTTTAAAACAGACAACCCAGAGGCTGATATCATTCGCTTAGGCATTGGTGACGTGACCCGTCCTCTATCACCTGCAGTTGTGGAAGCAATGAAAACTGCTGTCGATGAAATGGGGCACGCCCAAACGTTCAGAGGCTATGGCCCTGAGCAAGGCTACGAGTTTCTCAGCGAAAAAATTATTGAAAATGATTTTAAACCGCTCGGTGTAGAATTAACGGCTGACGAAGTGTTCATCAGCGACGGTGCCAAAACAGACACAGCTAACTTCCCTGATATTCTAGGCGTTAACAATATAATTGCTGTGACAGACCCTGTCTATCCTGTTTATGTAGATAGCAACGTCATGGCTGGCCGTACAGGTCTTTTCAATGATAACAAAGGCCAATTCGATGGCATCGTCTATCTGCCTTGCACAGAAGAAAACGGCATGAAGCCTCAGTTGCCAACAACTAAAGTAGACATGATCTATCTCTGCTTCCCGAACAACCCAACAGGCATGACCTTGACGAAGGATGAGTTAAAGCAATGGGTAGATTATGCTCGAGAAAATAAAGCGCTCATTCTTTATGACGCCGCCTATGAAGCGTTTATCCAAGAAGACAATATCCCTCGCAGTATCTACGAAGTGGAAGGTGCTCGCGAAGTGGCTGTCGAGTTCCGCAGTTACTCCAAGACAGCTGGCTTTACAGGTACTCGTTGCGCCTACACAATAGTGCCCAAAGAAGTAAAAGCTTACGATTCTCAAGGCAATGCCCACAGCTTGAACAGTCTCTGGCTGAGAAGACAGACGACGAAATTCAATGGTGTGTCCTATCCAGTACAAGCGGCCGCTGCCGCCATTTACTCAGAAGCAGGGAAAAAAGAAATTCAGGCCAACGTCCGCTACTACATGGACAATGCTAAGCTCATTCGCGAAGGTCTGATTAACGCTGGCTATAAAGTCTTTGGCGGTGTCAATGCTCCCTATATCTGGCTCAAAACGCCTGATCAACTAAGCTCTTGGGACTTCTTCGATAAACTCTTGAATCAAGCCAATGTAGTCGGTACACCTGGCGCAGGCTTTGGTGCTAGTGGCGAAGGCTACTTCCGCCTGACAGCCTTTGGAACAAGAGAAAATACAGAAAAAGCCTTAGAGAGAATCCGCACAAAAATGTAACAACAACACAAAGCCAACACAAAGGGACGGTTCTTCTGTGTCGATAGCGAACACAGAGAACCGTCCCTTTTTTCCAAGCATATCCATAAAAATACAAAAAAAATTAATGTAATTAAAGCGTCTTTTGTTGTAATATATAACTAGCTCCAGTGAGTATTAGCGAAAAAAAAGGGGGATTTGCTTGCTAAGAAGTATAGGTCATAAAATTATTGTAGCAATTACTGCATGTGTAACTATCATTGCTCTTCTCGTGGGAGCCATTGCTATCCTTAAGAGCATAGACGTGATATACGCAGAAGCAGAAGAAAAAATGTTCTACCTAACAGACCATCACAGTAACGCCCTCAATTCCCTTTTTCTTGAAGTAGAAAAAGGTGCTAGCGACCTTGTTAACATTGCTTTGGTCAATCTTAACTTATCAAGTCTAAGTACAGAGCCAGATTATCTAACGGAACGATTGTCTCTTCTTGACGGAATGATTCGTGAAAGAACCATGAATATAGAAGGATTTCGAAACGCCTACATCTTTTTCTCACCTGAGTTTACACCAGGTGATGCTATTCATGGCATAGGTTATGCACGAATGGGCGAGCATTTAACGGTACGAAATTTTCTTGATGAGCGAAAAGAAACGGTTTCTTTACTCACAGATAACTTACATAAACTGGGTAAAGAAGGTCAGTGGTCAGATTCTTATATCGATGAACTGGTTGACACCGAAGTCATTCAATTTACAAAACCTATTTATGTAGATGATAAATTAGTTGCAATAGTAGCCATTGAGATGGACTTTGAACGAATACGGAATCACGTTCTTGCCATTCGCGTTTATGAGACAGGCGATGCTTTCTTATTAAACAAAAATCTAGATTTCGCAGTAAGTGAACATTTTACACTCGATGACAATTTTGAAGAAATTGCCGATGGTTATTTTGCCTTTGTCTGTGATACTTTTCGTGATGAAAGTGCTGGCATGGTAGAATGGCACTTTGATGATGTTACAAAAATAGCCAGCTTTTCGCATCTTTCTTCTAATGGAAGCATTCTAGTTATTACAACACCTAAAGGGGAAGTTTTTTCTTCTCTGAATAGCTTGACCTATTTCTTGATTTTCCTAACTCTCGCAGGAATAGGCATTAGTATTTTCATTGCTTATGTTGTAGGGCAGAGAATTTCAACACCGATTGTGAAAGTTACTGCAATGATCGAGCGCATGGCCCAGTTTGATCTAAGAGAAGATAAGGAAATTGAAAAAGTTAGCGAACGGAACGATGAAGTCGGTTCTATTGCTAGAGCCATACTCACTACACAGCAACAGCTTAAAGGCATGACCGTTCAACTTAAAGACTTATCAGAAAGCGTTGTTTCGAATGCAGGCACCGTCAATGAATTGCTCTGCACAATTAAAGAGCATACAGAAGAAACTTCCACAACAACAGAAGATCTTTCAGCAATGATGGAAGCATCGGCGGCGGCAACAGAAGAAGTTACAGCATCAGTTCAAGAAATAGAGAATACGGTAAGGACCGTGAAAAACAGAGTTGGTGAAAGCGCCCAGTTGTCGCAGGAAATTCGAAAAAATGCAGAACTTATACAGCAAGAAACGGAAATTGCCACGAAAGAGGCTCGACTAATCCACAGCACTGTTAAGAAACAAGTGGAATCAGCCATGGTAGAAGCGCAAAAGGTTGCACAGATAAACAGACTAACCGAGGCAATCTTGCAGATCACTGCACAAACCAATTTATTAGCCCTTAATGCGGCTATCGAAGCGGCGAGAGCGGGAGAAGCTGGGAGAGGTTTTGCTGTCGTTGCTGATGAGATACGCAAGCTTGCAGAAGAATCTTCCAATACAGCTACAGATATTCAACGAATTGTAGAGACAGCCAATGGCTCGGTCAAAGAGCTATCCCAAAGCTCAGCACAGTTAATCCAATTCATGGATGAAAAAGTTTTTGCCGATTACCAACGCCTCATTGATGTAAGTGAGCAATACAGCGAAGAATCGGAACGAAATAATTCCCTGATGGAAGAATTCAATGGTACTGTTGAAGAGATCAATCTTGCCATACACAACATTGCCCAAGCAATGAACGAAATTGCTCAAACCTCAAGCACTGGCATGGCAGGTATTGAAAAAATCGTGGACAAAAGCAACACTACCACAATTTCGACGAGAGAAATTGCTAAAAAGACGAAACAAAATGTACTAACGGCAAGTGAGCTGAAAGCCTTCTTATCCCAATTTAAGTATTGATAAAAAAGACAGAAAGCCAAGTTCTAAAAAACCATTATAATGCAACAAAAAGGGTTAGACAGATTCTGCCTAACCCTTACATACCGTCTTCGCTAACAACTATAATGTTGCTATCCCTGTTCACTCTATGGGCATAACCCAAATAACTTCACGCAAACGAACAAAAAACGTAGAATCACGATCTTGCACTACAACATGATCGGGCTTTATATCAACAACAATTCCATTTACTGTGCCCCGTGACGTTTCCACGAGTATTCTTTTGGACATAAAGCTATGAAGAGCTCTATATACATAAGGCTCTACCACTACAACTTGCATAGGTCTCTTTGATTCTTTATGCTGATTTATGCCATGGTTATGCATTTCTTTTACCCACTCCCCCAAAAGACTCCTTATCTTGATTCACAAGTTCAATATATGGCACATTGTGTGTATAGGTGCTTGTAATGTAAAACGCAAAGGGTAATCACAGCCCCGACATATCTTCATAGAGAAAATACCCTACTGGAAACTGTTGGTCACCCAAGGTAAGCAACTTCTCAAAAGACAGAACTCCAATTCCCTCTTTAATCTCCCGCAACTCATAGTAATCGCTACCGATCTGATTGTATCGAACAGTATAAACCCTAGCCCCTCGATCCTCTCGAACGTCTTCAATGATTGAGTCTAGAATGAATGTCTGACCTAGACGATCTGTCACTTCTTGTCTCCAACGATTTCCCTGCTGAAGGGGAAGCCGAATCAGTTCTAAGCGATCAAAGGGCGAGTCCAACATCGCTTCTTCCCTCTTGATCTGTAATAATGACTCCCCATTAATTACATATTGAAGGGACAAACTAAAATCCCGTCCCACAACTTCACCGCCAGAAGGATCATCGACTTCTCCTGTTACACGATAAATGTACTGATTTTCTTCTCTCTCAATAGCCTGCAAAGTCATGACATGGCCATATTCAGCGAAGCCACTGTAGTACCAGGTAAAGCCAACTTGATTGGGCAACAAGTCTGCCAGTTGATCCAAGGGACTCTGAGGTTCTATTACGGGCTCAAATCGTGGGATAATCAACCCATAGCCAGGATAGAGTACATCTGCTGAGAACCCTGGACGGCCTCGGTTTGCTCGAATCAATGCATCTATGGAGACACCAAGTTGTCTTCCGATATTAAATAGAGAATCACTAGGAGATACAATATATATCTGAGCAGGGAGCTTTACTAATTCATTAGGATATATTAAGGCAGGATTATCAATCTGAGGATTTAATGAAACTAAGTTTTCTACGGAAGTAGAGAATTGATTGGCGATGCGATAGAGGCTATCGCCAGGCCTAACAAAAAGAAAAGTCTGTGAGGCAGGATTATAACCATAAGGTACAATCAACAATTGACCAGGAAATATCAGCCCCGGATCTGTAAAAGGCGGGTAAATTGCATTTAACTGTTCCAACGGGCCTACAGAACTGCCGAATCTCAAGCCAATGGAATAAAGAGTATCACCAGGTAGGACCGTATATAAGAAATAAGTTCCTTGGGCAATAGGCATCCACTTCTCCTCCTTACGGCTCTATATTATTCAGAGGAGGAGAAAAGGGGTTCTAACTTTTTTACTAGCACCTTGAGCTTTAGATATGATGTGGCATCTATCGGATAATTTTATAGGGGAAAAAAATTAAATATACAGTATAATGTACACAATGAGCTTGCGCTCACTTTCCTCACTACTATATGAAATACGCTCACATTAAAGGAGGTCCCTTTGAAAGTGCAATTGGAAGCAAAAGCTTATGTAGAACTCGTTTTTGAAAAAGTGAAAAAAAACAACGCTCATGAACCAGAGTTTCAGCAAGCTGTAAAAGAATTATTGCATTCCCTTGTCCCTGTCCTTGACAAACACCCTGAATACATAAAAGCAGGCATTCTAGAAAGAATTGTAGAGCCGGAAAGACTTATCATCTTCCGTGTTCCTTGGGTTGATGATCAAGGGCAGGTACAAGTAAACCGCGGTTTTCGCGTTCAGTTTAACAGCGCCATTGGCCCTTATAAAGGTGGCATCCGTTTTCATCCTTCTGTCAACAGTAGTATTATTAAGTTCTTAGGCTTTGAACAAATTTTCAAAAACGCTTTGACTGGACAACCTATTGGTGGCGGTAAAGGCGGTTCCGACTTCGACCCAAAAGGCAAATCAGACTTGGAAATCATGCGCTTTGTACAAAGCTTTATGACAGAGCTTTACAAATATCTTGGCCCTGATATAGATGTCCCTGCAGGAGATATTGGTGTAGGTGCTCAAGAAGTTGGTTATATGTTCGGCCAATATAAGCGCATTCGCGGCGCTTACGAAGCCGGTGTGCTTACTGGAAAAGGTATTGGCTATGGCGGAAGCTTAGGCCGCAAAGAAGCGACCGGCTACGGCACTGTATACTTTATGGAAGAAATGCTTAGAGCCAAAGGACTCAGCTTCAAAGGTAGTACCGTCATCGTCTCTGGCTCCGGTAACGTGGCTATCTATGCCATAGAAAAAGCTATGGAAAAAGGCGCCAAGGTTGTTGCTTGTAGTGATTCTGGCGGTTATATCTATGATCCTGAAGGTATCAAGCTCGAGACCGTCAAAAGAATTAAAGAAGTTGAGAAAAAGCGCATCAGCGAATACGTCAATGAACACCCCCATGCTCAATACCAAGAAGATTGGAAAGGTATCTGGTCTATTCCTTGCGACATTGCCCTACCTTGTGCTACACAAAATGAAATTGATGAAGAATCAGCCAAGCTCTTAGTAGCAAAGGGCATGAAAGCTCTTGGGGAAGGAGCTAATATGCCTTCTACACTAGAGGCCATGGCAGTATATCTCGAGAACAACATCCTTTACGGACCAGCCAAAGCGGCTAACGCTGGTGGTGTTGCCGTATCGGCTCTAGAAATGGCTCAAAACGGTATGCGCTATGCTTGGACTTTTGAAGAAGTAGATCTAAAGCTTCAGATGATCATGAAAAATATCTACAAGGACAGTGTAAAAGCGGCTGAAGAATACGGCTACCCTGACAATTTGGTTGTGGGATCCAATATTGCAGGCTTCAAAAAAGTTGCCAATGCCATGCTGGCTCAAGGTGTGGTATAAATAACACAAAGATAACACAAAGGGACGGTTCCTCCGTGTTCACTAACGAACACAGAAAACACCGTCCCTTTGTGTTTTTACCCTTAAACTCACCAGTTAAACCAACTGCCCATCCCGAATCTCATAGACAAGATCGCAATGCTCAATGGTGCTCAAGCGGTGGGCAATGATGATCAAAGTTTTTTCTCCTCGCAAACCTTCAATGGCTTCCATAACACCTTTTTCTGTCTCCGAATCCAAAGAAGAAGTAGCTTCATCGAGAAAAAGAATCTCTGGATTGTGATAGAGCGCTCTGGCGATGCCAATACGTTGCCTCTGCCCACCTGATAAACGGACACCTCTTTCACCTACTATGGTGTCTAGTCCCAGTGGTAATTTTTCCACGAAACTTTTTAGTTGAGCCCCATCTAAAGCTTGCCAAAGGGCTTCATCATCAATTTGCTCCACTTCAAAGCCAAAAGCAACGTTGTTACGAATTGTATCATCGGAAAGATAGATAGATTGCGGTATATAGCCAATCTTTTGTTGCCATTGTGCTAGATTTTGATGAATATCCATCCCATCAATCCTTACTTGGCCTTTTTCAGGTTGGAGTAGGCCAAGGATGATATCTACTAGTGTTGTTTTTCCTGCACCGGAAGGACCAATAAAAGCCACCGATTTACCAAGGGGAATGGTAAGACTCACATTATTAATGTTATATTCCTTTACATTAGGATAGCGGAAGTAAATATTTTTTAATTCAATAGCCTGGCAGAATTTATTATTAGTAGGCTTTTTGGCCTTGGCTATAGATAAGTTGCTTTCGCTTTTTTCCTTTTTTTCATCTTCTAACTCCACTAGCTCACTATGTATCGTTTCTAGGGAAGGCATACCGTTTTTTATTTGAGTCATAGAACCGGCAATTTTTTGTATCGAAGGCATCAGTCGAAAAGCGGCCATGCTGTAAAGAGCTAGCGTCGGTAAGAGACTTTGCGAAGTATCGCCTTGGAGAATAACTAGAGCAGTAATTAGCAAGATGGTGACTACAACAAGTGACTCAATGAATAGTTTGGGCACTTCTCGAATTACTTGGAAATAGCGATTAATCTGCGCAAATGGGATGGCCTGGTTCTGAAATGCTTCAATAAAGAACTTCTCCTTGCCATTTACTTTAATTTCTTTGCCACCTTCAAAGCCTTGCTTGAGCCACTTTACTTTTTCTTTTCTTAAATTCCGTTGTTCTTGCGCTAATTGATTCATTTTCTTACGTTGAAAGGTAAAGAAAAGGAATACAAAAGTGCCAAGCACAAGTATGGCCGTCGCTGTGATAGCCGGTTCGATAGTAAGCAGTAGAAAGGCAATGGCCAGTAAGACTAGTGTTTCTGTAGCAAGAATTAGAAAAGGTTGAATGACTCTTGTGAAAGCTAAGCCCACTTCTTCGTTCGTATTACGTAATAACTCAGCCGAATTTCGATTTAAGAAAAAAGTATAAGGTCGCTTAAGATAGGTGCTATATAAGCGACTGGCTATGATGGCCTGCTGATTGTTGGTCAATCGGTACTTGAAAGAGTACATGGAATAGAGAAAAAAGTTTTTGAAGATAAAAATGCTTAACAAAGCAAAAGTGGCTGTAATTAAAAAGGCTTGGTAAGATTCAAAGTTAAGAAGCTCATAAAGCTGATATACAAAAGGCTGTTCTTCCATATAGGAAGGATTGATGACAAGATTGATAAAGGGAATGATCATGCTAAGCCCAAATACTTCAAGCCCTGCAGAGATAAGCATGAGCAGAAATAACAGTATGTATTGCTTTTTTTCTTGCCTATCTAATAAGTCGTTAAGTTTTTTTATTATTTCCATGGGTTGCTCCTATATTCGTACTCTATGTAAAAGAGAATGTAGTTCAATTATACAGGAGTTTCATTTTGGAAGTAACTGAATGATAAAAGCATTAGACTTTACAATTTCGCACATTTAGAGGAGTGGCCTACTTCGCGTCGAATGATATAGTCGAGCTCTTGTCCTTGTTCTATCATGGACACTATTTGCACGAAAGATAGGTGGTCATAATGGAGATGAATACTTGTTCTATGCAGTTACAACAGGACTTAGAAAAACTAAGGCGAGTGCTGGACCAAATCTTAGAACATCATGGCGGTAAATCTTTATTGCAACAGATAAATAAAATTAGAGAAATAACTGCAACATTAGAAAGCAATTACTCTGAAAGCTTATATAAAGCATTAAAAGAGGAAGTTAGTCAACTAAAGCCTCCCTTACGACAGCAGGTGATTCGTGCTTTTTCGATCCATTTGCGTCTAATCAATATAGCCGAAGAATACCATCTCATTCGCAAAAACCGAGAACTGAGACTTAATGAAGAACTTGAAAAACATCCTGACACGATCGAGAGCGCTATTCATACGATTAAGGAAAATAAAATCTCTAAAGATACTATTCAACAAGTATTAAATCGTTTATCTTTCGAATTAGTAATTACAGCCCATCCGACAGAAGCATCAAGACGAACAGTGCTCGATATTAAAAAAAGGATATTATCGCTCCTTCAATCTTTAGATCAACCTATGATCCCGGCGAAAGATTTAAGGAAACTAGATCAGAGTTTGTTTAACGAAATAGCCGCTTTATGGCAAACAGACGAACTTCATTACATGAAACCTACAGTAATGGATGAAGTAAGACAGGGTCTTCGTTATTTTGAAGAAACTTTATTCGATATTATACCTGACGTTCATCAGGATTTAGAAAAAGAGCTAGAAGCCATTTACGGGCGACAAGAGGTAAGAGTTCCTAACTTTTTACGCTTCGGTTCCTGGATTGGCGGCGACCGCGATGGAAATCCCAATGTAACGTCAACTATTACAGCTCGAACCTTATTAAAACAAAGAGAACTAGTGTTAAAAAAATACGACAAAGCCTTAGTAGAGTTAATGAGAAGGTTCAGTCATTCGACGAACCGTGTGGAAGTCAGCAATGAGTTTCAAGAGAAGGTAAAAAAAGAAGAAGCCTTATATTTAAAGGACAAGAAAAAATGGCCCGTGCAACCGGAAATATATCGCCGGAAATTAGCCATTATACTTGAAAGGCTTAGAAATATTGGAGAACCAAGCATTGGTTATCAATCGCCAGAAGAAATGCTAGATGACTTATTGTCCATTAGGGAAAGTGTGAAACAGCATCATCCAGTGGAATATGAAATGAAAATGTTATCCAAAATCATTCGTCAAGTTCAGTTATTTGGTTTCCACCTCCTATCGCTAGATGTGCGCAATCATAGCGGCGAACATGAAGCGGCTATTACAGAATTGCTCCAAAGAGTGGCTGTTAAAGAAAATTACGCAGACCTTGAGGAGCATGAAAAAATCGAATTATTAAAAAAAGTTTTAAGTGATCCTAGATCTTTAGTAATCATACATGCTAGTTATTCAGAGGCAACAGAAGAAATGTTGAATGTTTTTCGCTTGATACGTAGAGCACATCAGGAGTATGGGAAACGGGCAATTGAAGTATATCTAATTAGTAAAGCCCAATCGGTTAGTGATGTACTTGAAGTGTTAGTGCTTGCTAAGGAAGCGGGTATTTATCGCCTTTTACCAAGCGGCGAAGTGGAAAGCGATATCAACGTTGCACCGCTCTTAGAAACGATCGATGATTTACTTGCTGGACCAGCGATGATGAAAAGTCTTTTTGAGATGGATATTTATCGCAAGCAATTGCAAGCGCGCAACAATCACCAAGAAATCATGCTGGGCTATTCTGACGGTAGTAAAGATGGTGGTACATTAACGGCCCATTGGCGACTGTACAAAGCACAGCAAGAAATTTATCGAATTGCCAAAGAACAGTCTATTTCTCTTAAATTTTTCCATGGTCGAGGCGGAACTATAGGTCGAGGCGCTTTGCCTTTGAATAAAAGCATTATGTCTCAGCCACCAGAAATCTTAGGAAAGAGCGTGAAGATTACAGAGCAGGGAGAAGTGCTTTCTTCCCGTTATTTGAAACCCGATATAGCTTACTTAAACTTAGAACAAGCTGTTACTGCCTTATTGAAGGGTGCGATCACTAAAGATCAGCAAAATAGCAGTCAGCAATCAGAAGTATGGGAAAAAGCGATGGAGCAAATAACGAGGAAGTCCTTAAAAAAATATCAATCCCTCGTTTTCCATAATAAAAACTTTTTAAAGTACTTTAAGCAAGCAACTCCCTTAATGGAGCTAGGTGAATTAAAGATCGGCTCTCGTCCCATGGCTCGTAAAAACAGCGCTCGCTTTGAAGATTTACGGGCTATTCCTTGGGTTTTTGCTTGGACGCAAACACGGCAATTTTTCGCCGCTTGGTATGCCGCAGGAACGGGATTAGCAAGCTTTGCAAAAGAATCAGAAGCCAACATGAAACTGTTAGAAGAGATGTATGAAAAGTGGCCTTTTTTCCGTGCAGTGATTCAAAATTTACAAATTGCACTAACCAAAGCAGACTTAACCACAGCGATGGAATATAAGAAATTAGTAAAAGACGAAAAGATTGCTGATGAAGTTTTTAACGATATTATAACGGAGTTTAAACTAACCCAAGAAATTGTAGCGAAAATTACGAAAGAGAAATGCCCTGAACATTCTCCGAATATTGTTGAATGGGTCGAAAGAAGAAACAGCTATATCTATCCCTTAAACTTCATTCAAGTAGAATTGATCAAAGAAATGCGTGAACACGTAGAAGATGACGACGACCTCTTTACAGATGTCTTGCTCACCATAAGTGGTATTGCGGCAGGAGTCGGTAATACAGGTTGACAGATGACACAATGGGGACGGATCTTCGCAAGAACACAATGGGGACGGTTCTTCTGTGCACTTTTAGTGCTTAGAAGAACCGTCCCCCCTTGTGTTTTGACCTAACTAAGCTTGCTGAAAAAGACACCTCCATTTCTAAGCCGCTTTCTCTCCCACCAAAAAAATAAAATCGAGATAAAAAAACTCTGGGCCAAGATTTCAGGAACACCAATCGTCAGCATTTCCATAACTTCTGACAAGGAGTCTACCGCTGTGAAAAACTCTATGCTTTCAATGATAAATATTGGTGAACCCAACACTTTCAAACCGAAAAGCAATCCAAAAAGCAGTAACCAACCATGCTCTTTTCTCACAAAGACCTTATAAAACGGATAGAGCAAGAAAGCAATCAATGCACCTCGAGCAATCTGTCCAAAAAAGACGACAAAAACCATAATGAAATTATCAAGGGACCGATAATGTTGGAAAACGTCCATCTGAGACATTAACTCTTCATAACCTGCGATCTGATAAAAAAGCATACCAACGATCCAGTATATCGTAACATGTACTAGCGTATAACGTCTTATATAGCCCCCTATACCATTTCCACGAAAAGCAACTCTTGAACTTAGACCTTCACTTTTATCCTCCCAGCGAAGAAAAAGCCAAGTAAAAAGAATAAACTGCAAAGCCGTGACAACTAGTACGACAAAGTGCTCTAAGAAGGTAGTTTTTGTATAGATGAAGCCTTCTATCGAACCAGGCAAAGGTTCAAGAGATCCCAATATAGCCAGCCCCCAGAGTACACTAAAGAGTATAAGTCCACGATGTTCATTTTTTACGATAAGATCATAAAAGGGATATAAGACGAGCGCCATTATA
This sequence comes from Heliorestis acidaminivorans, assembly GCF_008933955.1. Classification (GTDB taxonomy): domain Bacteria; phylum Bacillota; class Desulfitobacteriia; order Heliobacteriales; family Heliobacteriaceae; genus Heliorestis; species Heliorestis acidaminivorans. The sequence continues at coordinate 50,843 of NZ_WBXO01000004.1, read as the reverse complement.
GCGCCACGCAAGATTTGAGATGCTAGAACTATCAGATCTAAAGATCTATAGGGCATAAAAAAGTCTAGTACCACCCGCTTGGCCTCTGGCATGAGTCCTTGTACAAGTAGAAACAACGCACCGATTACACCATAGGTGATCAGATGGATTGTTGTAAAGCGCCCTAAGAAAGGCAAAAACTTTCTTTGCTCCCTTAGTCTCATGGCTAATAACCTCCTATGTATGAAACTCTGTAAGAAAAGGATGACAAATATATGGCTAACCAAAGAGGCTATGTATAGAATCGATGTAGAGTATCCTTTGACATTCGCTAGATTAGCTTTGGAAAAAGGCGCAAATCACTTCTTGGTCGTCAGCTCCATGAATGCTAATCAGCAGTCTCTTTTCTGGTATTCCAGAATGAAAGCCGATCTTGAAGAACAATTAAAAAAAATTCCTTACGCCAAAATCTCCATTCTACAGCCTGCATTGCTGTTAGGAAAGCGTAAGGAATTTCGATTGGGTGAGCGAATGGCCGGTATTGTATTCCAGAGGCTCTTATCACCAAACAAAAGCTCTTTCTTGAACAAATGGGCCATTGAAGCTAAGGCAGTTGCTACAGCTATGTATAGAATTGCGCAAAAGGATACTTCGGGGATTGAGATATACGGGAGTGAGCAGATTCAAGCTATTGCAGAGCAAGGCTTGGATCGATAGTTGACTTTAATCAAGATGTTCTAGGCTAGTGCCTATGAGAAAAGTGCCTCGAACGAGTTAGAGTCATTTTATTGGAATTGAACAACTCCTGTCACTCGCCACCCCTTATCTGTCAAAAGCAAGCGTCGTTCCATGGTTTCACGCTCTGTGTCATACCAATAGTATTCCCAAGTGATCTGAACTTCTTGATCATTCAAGTGTTTTACCTTCAGTTCATTGTTGGGGACATCCAAAATAGAAATCACACCTCCACGTCCATAACCACTTCCATCAGGATTCTGTTGGACATCTTGCCAGTAGGCTTGAACAATAGAGTCTTTCCAGTGGTGGCCCATATGCTGTTCGACTGATTCGCGAGTCCTAAACTTTTTCGGTACCATTTTTGCATCCCGTAGGTAATCAGGGAAATCGCGATATTCAATGATGTGAATTCGCTTATCTGCTTCTTTCGCAAATGCGATAAACTGTTCATTGCTCCACTTGATTGTTGACAGCTCTTCCAAAAGATTAATCAAGTCACTGCGAACAAAGGCTTCTTGAGAAGCATGGGTCACTCGATACCAAGTCTCCCCTGCTTCATTTTGAACACTAGCTTGAACAGTAAGGGGATCTCCGATAACCAATTGACCTAATGCTGGAGATTCTTTCTCAGGTTGGGTACGCAGGTTGACGACACCTGCTACGATTACGGCAGGCTTAGAAATTATTTTTTCTTCTCCGGCCGAACTATCACCTGCCTGCGCTGAATTTGTTGTTTCAACCACTTCAACAGGAGATGCTTCTGTAGATTCTTCTTTTACCGTTTCCGAAGATGAACATCCGGACATTACAAAAGTAAGAATAAAGAAAAGAATGACTGAGTAAACCCACGGTCTGTTGATAGTAGTAAGCCTTTGTTTCGGTATCACAATAGTTCCCCTCTTTTTTGTAGAATTCTAACAGCACTACTTTGTAACTTTTTTCATCAAGCTCTTTTTCTAGAGTCTATAATGCATAATTCTGTTTTCAGTATAGAGGTTGTACCTGAATCTTTCAACCTTGCCACAGTTGAACACTGTTCGAACACTAACGTCTCTTTTTACATAGTCAGGTATGTTGCGCATGACTGCCTTCTGTTAAGTATGTTGTTAATTTATTTCTCTTTTGAAATAATGCCATACCCAACTTGTTGCAACTAATTCCCAACCACTTTGACCATATTCATTTAATATTCTGGTTGTTCTTTCACCTAGTCCAAGTATAAAAACACACTTATACTCAAATTTTTTCATTTTCTTCCTCCGCAAGCTTTTGATAAAGCTCAGCCTGGGCAAACTTTCTTTTATAGGTTTCGTTTCCATACTCATAATTATCATATCACCATAGCCTGCAATCGCTATAATAAAAATTGACCACCCTGACCATCAAACCTGCTAAGCTGGAGATGACAAGACAACAGCATACAAAACAAAGGACTGATACAATTTACCAAAGCAAAGGGATCGCCTATCTGCGGGAATTGGCATTGCACAATTTAAGCACCACTTTGACCATGATTCGCTGGAATATAGAAAGAGATATCTTGGTCTTTCGCATGTCTTCTGATCTCATTCCCTTTGCTTCTAAGCGAGAACTCACTTGGAGCTTGTATGAGGAAGAAAGGCTTTTACAGCTTACAGAAGCAATTCGCAAGGAAGTGCTTGACTCCGGTATGCGCTTGTCCATGCATCCAGGCCAGTATACAGTCTTAAATTCTCCTAGAAGTACTGTCGTTGAAGATGCCATAGCTGACTTGTCCTACCATGCTACCTTGCTTAAGTTGTGTGGTGGCACTGACATGATCATTCATATTGGAGGTGTTTATGGAGACAAAAAAGCTTCTATGGACCGCTTTGTAGAAAGGGCCAAGAAGCTTTCTCCAGAGATACTCTCTTTTGCGGCTACGGTCTCAGTAAGCTTGTCTATGCCGTTGTGATAATGTATCTCATCGATAATCTAGCAAACTCTATTATTATTGCAAACTTCTTTAGATTGTCATTACTACCTTACTATCTGTAACAACCACGCACTCTATGTTTTCTAAGGATATAGTCCCTTATTTTTCTTTATCATGCTTTTTCTAAAATCATCTCTAATAAAAGAATATTCAATGATTCTTCCTAGAAATTTTTTAATATCTCCATTGTTAATTCTGATTTCTTTTGAATTATCTATCTCTCCCAAATATATTCTATTTTCAATGTCTAGAAGCCATGGGGCATGCTTCTTCACATATTCTATAACGTCTCTATTTTTGGCCCGACCTAATCTTCCTGCTGTCAAACTTCCATCATGATATATTTTATATTTGTGACCATTCACCTCAACATGCCTATCAATGCTTAAATGTAAAGATGCATGGCTTTTTTCAAAATCATCTATGGCTACAAAAAGAACTGTTTGTCCTTTTCTGGTTCCATAAGTCGGATCTTTTTCAAATTTTCCAACTGCAAAAATGTTAATGCTTACTATTTGGTTACTACCGTTTTGTTCCAGTATGAAGAATCGGTAAATTCCTGGAAAGTTTCCTCCACTGGCATCTCCATAACTTGTATATCTTAATCCTCCATCTTGAATGAACTTTATGCCATTAATATTCAAATCTTCTAGTCGTTCCGAATCATCTTGTAGGCAACATGCTAAGTTAATGATGAAACTATATAATTCTTGATCCGTATCTTCTCCAATGTATCCTTGCATATAAAAATCTTCGATTACTTCGTCCGTTTGTAAATCTTCAAATTTTGGTCTTTCCCATGGTACTTGCTCTATTTTAGCCAATGGAATAGAGCCTTTTTTAAGTAAGTCTTGATATTGAAGAAGCTTTTCTAATCCTTTATATTTTTTATCTTCATGATCCCATGAGCTAAATACTATGTAATTTCCATCTGTTACCGCTACCGTATCGGCAAGAACTATTTCATCATAATTAAATACTTGGCTAAACACTTTATCTGTTAATGGTACATCTTCTGCTTTACATTCGACTATTAGAACAGGCTCAACTAAGTTTGACTCCGTTACACCATAAACAACAATATCCATTCGCCCTTTTGCACCTTTTTTATATTTGCTTAATTGAACCTCTGTATCGATCATATTTAAGGGAACGCTCATTTCGTTTATCAGAAACTGAATAACTCGTTGCCTCACTATTTCTTCTGGGTTCGCTTGAATAAATTTCTGTCTAATAGGGTCCAATAGGCATTCTTGACCATTTCTTAGGTACAGTTTAGGCTTCTCATATAGGTCTTTGTCTATGTCAATAAGCATGTCTTCTTCCTCTCAGTAATCTCTATTTGGTCAGTGTTATACTAAGGCAATTATACGTAACGTGCCGTTAGTGTGCCTTCTTCGTCGTTCTATCAAATTACTCTGGCTGACTCGTTTTGATTATCTTTTTTATCGAAATGAAGAGATTTCTCTTGGCAAAATACTTTTCTAAAGAGTATGGGGCACGAGTCGGATAACCGCGAGATACAATGTTTTCTGCTACAGAAACTATTGGATCACTTTTTATATCTGCTAATGGCCTTGATGATATGACTTCAAAGCAGGAATTTGCTCTAAAGATCTATTCCCATTTAATCTCTATTTCTTCGGGACTATAGGTCATATTGTCAAACTGCTCTTTTACACAGTCTAGAATGTATCCTGCATGTAGCTGACAGTAATATTTTTTGTTGTTGCAAGTCCCGACACCTCGTTTGCTCATTCGTTTTGGGTGTTCTACTAACATAGATATGTATGTATCAAAGAAAAAAGTTTGGGTTATTCCTTTGCGAAAAACCTCACTTTCGATCTTCTCCTTAAGATCCTCGATTTAAGTTAGCTTTAACTAAGTTATCAAAGTCGATAAAGTTCCCTTCGGTATCAATGTACTTAAACTCTCGACCGATTTTAACTTCTGCTATACCATTTCTAAAGTTTTTTGCTAAATCAAAAATTGGAGCAATAACGACAACTCCATTTTTGTCAATATATCCCCAGTGTTCACCATACTCATCGGCAGTGCTTTCTACATTTTCTCCCACCTGGGCATTTGTCTTTACAGCCGCTAATCCTTCATTAAAATCTTTAAGAAAATCAAAATTCTTATATGCTTCCCTAGCACTTATTTTATTTACTGTTATAACCATTTTTCCATTTTTGTCTATGTATCCATATTCTTCATTAAAATAACCTTGTATGTAAGCGTAAGCAAGACCATCGTGAAAACTACCCGAGTTCATACCAACACGACCTCCTAAGGATAGATATTTTGCAACTGTTAATTTTTTTCCCCTTTGGTGTTAATATAAAACCTTTTACCATCTTCATTAACTAATGCTAACCCTTCGGAAAATGAACTTGCTCTTAAATATTTTGGTTGTATAACAAAGTCACCACTTTTATCAATAAAACCCCACTTATCATTAACTTCAACAAGTGCTAGGCCATCAGCAAAATTATAGGCTTTACGATATTGTAAAGGTATTACAATATCACCGTTTTTGTTTATAAAGCCATGTTTATCGCCCTGTCTCACCTTGGCTAGCCCCTCAGAAAAACCAACAATGCCATCATTAACTGTTACCGGTTTATCATACTGTGGCGTAACAATAACTTTACCACTTTCATCTATAAAGCCCCATTTGCCATCAGATTCTATTAGAGCAGTACCTTCTGAGAAATAAGCAGCATAGTCAAATTGAGGTTTAATAACAAACTCACCGTTTTTATTTATATAACCCCATTTGCCATCTATATAATAAGGAATTAAGGTGATTTTTTTTTGGTCGTGGCTTTCCTCTTTACCGATGGTTGTATCAGAACCACAGCCAACCATTAAAATAGCTAAAAGTGCAAGAAGGCTTACATATGCAAAAAATTTAAAACTATTAGCCCAAGTAGTGCGTTTTCTTTTTATTTCAGTAGATTTACATACCTTTAATCTGTTTATCTTATTAGAGAAAACTCTATTGCTACAATCTCTCAACACAAACACCTCCATCCAGTATTCAGACAGCTATGCATAATACACTTGATTGATAACAAACCGTAGAGAAATAGTTTTTTACTTTCTTTAATTATCTTTGACACCATATTCTTCATTCAACATATCAATATAATCAGTAATTTGATTGAGATAATTTAATGCTTCTTGTTTGGATGCTAAACCACGATTTATTAGGGATTGATCATTTTTAGCCAATCCTTCTGAGTGATTCGAAAAATAATTAGACATAGCATTTAAATAGTGTTGCCCTAATTCTGCTAAGTCATTTAGTCTTGGTTCCAAATGATAAGAACCCATCGCTACATAATAATCATTAATAAACCATTCATAGCCTGATGGACCATACCTTCTAATATTTAAAAACTCTATCGCTCGTTCACCATAAGCTTTTGCTTCATAAGGCTGAATATGATTTGGATTACTATTAATAAAACTTTCATAAAGCTTAATTACATCTGTTGTACCATTTATTCGAATAATGTATTGGTCTCTAGCTGAAACGTACGCGGAAATTTCTTTATCACTATAGGCGGGCATTGGATAATTGAAATTACCCATTAGAATATCATATGAATCTCCTTGCATAGCATCATCGTCATAGTAATAATCATATGGCAAAGTGTTTGAATCATCTTTAGCGGTTATTGTTTTTTCTTCTGGCAGTGTTTTATCTTCTAATTCATTTCTATTGTCACTTTCAGTGGTAATAACTCTATCCTCTTCATCATTGAATATATCTTTTTTTTCAGAGCATCCAGTTGTAATTAAAACCATGACAACAATAATAGTAAGTATCCTTATTTTTTGAGTCATACAACTTCTCCTTAATCTTTTAGACAGTGAATAGAAACAAAAATATAAAAGCTCTAAACCAATAGGAACAAGGTGAACTTTGATTATGTATATTTTACTTTATTCAACAAATATTTAGAGAATAGACGATTTTTTGCCATCATTTTTAGGCCCATGCAACTAGCTCCACCTATTTAAACGAAACTACTAGTGTAAAATATGAAGTTACCACTATTACCTTTCATCATGGCCCCCAACCCGTACTCAACTGCTCCGATGCCTGGTGATAGTTCTTCACCCATCTCTCCACACGTTCTGTCCAGTTAGGTATCTGCTCAGGATAACTCGATATAAATTCTCTGTTAGAAGCATCCCGTTGTAAAAGTTTGTTGAAGTAGACTATTTTAGGTAATCGATGGAGTTTAGTGCTATTACACTCATGGCAGGCATAAATAAGATTTTCTAAAGTAGATGTCTTTACAAAAACCCAAGGTATAAGCTCATATAAAGCATCCTCTTGTTGCGCGGATCTCTTGCATAAAAAGTATAAACCAGCCGTATGGTTGCTAGGAACAACCACAGGCTGGTTTTCTCATTCAGTGTATATAAAATTATACCATTTCCAAATAGAAAATCCTGTCGAATATTGTAAGGTTCTGAACTTTTTTATCAGATTGCATATTTTCTTTCCCCAGAGGTGAGCCGCAGAAAGCAAGCAAAGATGCCAAAAAACTAAAAGAATCAGCGCAACCGATGCGTTTAATCGGCATTCGAAATGATGAAACAAAAGAGTATCACTTCTATGTAACCAATATTCCTATAGAGTGTATAACGGCAGAAGATACAGCACAACTTTACAACGCCAGATGACTATTGAATTGGGTTATGAAAGAATTAAAGAGTTCCTATACCATCTCATCAGCAAAAGAAGAAGTCGTAGAAGCATTGGTTTACACCGCTATTCTAACGTTGATAGTAAGCCGTCAAATCCTTCAAGTGTTAAAATAACAATAACCGATACAATCAAAACGTATTACAACACTGCGATGAACGAGGATTTTTGCTGCATCAGCCCATAACATCCTTAATGCTGTATTTGTTTACCAAGGGATCAATCCCAGAGGATACAATCCGTTAACAGGTGCTTTTCTTGCCGAAGCCATCGATCCGAATGTTAACCGCAAAAGGTTATTAGATCCATGGATTATGTTTGAATAAATATATCATTTGGAATTTGCTGTCTTCTTTCTTCATATTGCCGTATGTATTTGCCAACTGTTTCTCGATGCACACCTGTTATTCTGGATATTTCTCTGTACGACTTACCTTCGTGAGTGTACATCATTAAAATCTTTTGCATCATATCTATCATGATCATTCTCCAGACCCCCACTTGATGACATAATCAATCCTCAAGTAGGTTATCATTGTTGGCCGGTTTTTCAATGACCACGCTGGCCTATTTTTAAATTATCATAAACAGTTTTTTCAATGTTATCATAAAGTTGGGTAGAGACGGGTGTTTTACTAAGGAAAAATATATTGATTTGCAATGTAGAAAAATAAAATACACTCTTCAGCCCCAAACTTTTTTGGTTTGTACTTTTTAATAAAAGATTAAAAATACCAGCGAAAAATATGCAAAAAGTAGGATTCGTCAACGCTTTTCTAGAATTTAACTTTACTTACTTTTTGAGAGGATTAAAAATATGGAGGTTTAATATTTTGAAAAAACATATTCTTGTCTTATTCTTGGGTCTTATGCTAACTATTTTTTCAATCTCTTATAGCAATGTAACGGCTATGGCTGGGCAAACCCCTTCTAATCAGCTCATCGTTAGCAAGTTCAAAATCGGTAGCACAGAGTACACCATCAACGGTGAAAAGAGGACAATGGATGTTGTTCCCTACATTGAAAATGGTCGCACTATGATGCCTGTAAGGTTTACGGCCTATGCGATGAACGTAGACGAATCGGGTATTAGACCACTTAACGATGGAAAGGGGGCCGTTATTCAGCGCTATGACAAGGCGGGAGGTCTAGAGGGTGTAAGGTTTACTGTTGGGAGCAAAATGGTAGTTTCCTCTAACATTGGTACCGAAGACCGAGTTGCACCAGAAAACAGAAACAATCGGATCTTCGTTCCCATGCGTACCGTAGCTCAAGCACTTGGGGGAGCAGCTTTCTTCAATCCTAACACTCAAGAAGTAACCATCGTCACTTGGAAAGAAATTCCTGAGAAAACCAAAAAGCCAACGCCACAACCGACTTCACTAACTATCAGTAAGCATACACATCCTGATGTTATCATGGAGAGTCCAAATGGCGGTCATATGGTAGACGTAGCCAAATATCTACAACTATGGGGTATTCCTCAAGAAAATATTCTTTACTATGTAGAACCGGCAACCCAGCAGGCAGCATTGATTGTACGTGGTTTTCATGGGGCGGAAGGTTCAACTTTCATGATTATGTACACTGGGGAGAAGTTTGTGTGGTTTGCAGGACCGGGGATGAGCCCTTCACAGGACGTACGTGAAAATAATTTTATCTATAATGGCAAAATGTTTGCCGGTACAGCAACAGCAGAGCTGATCTCAGGAGTTTTTAACAAACAGTACCACTATTCCTTTAAAAGTGGCACTTACACTCTTACTGAAAAGTAGGTAATGTGTATGAAAAAAAGAAAGATAATATTTTTAGCTTTATTGTTGTTAATTTCGTTTATCGTGTTTCCTAGCTTATGCTTTGCCGAAGGAGATCAAGATAACGACACGGGAACAGGCTCCCCCATCAACGGCCGTGAGTACCTCAACGGTTACATCCCTACATCCTTCAAGTTTGGGGATATTAACAATACCCAGTATTACCTAATGGCAGAAGCATGGGCAGATTGGTACGGAAGTTCGGATTACAATCAACTCCTTTATCTTCGGTAACAAGAAAATCTAAAAGCATAAGATACAGAAAAACCTCCCCGCAAAAAGGGAGGTTTTTTCAATGTTATCAAAAAGTTGAGTAGAGACGGGGTGTTTTACTAAGGAAAAATATACTGATTTGCAATGTAGAAAAATAAAATACACTCTTTAGCCCCGAGATTTTTTGGTTTGTACTTTTTAACAAAGGAATAAAACTACCAGCAAGAAACATGCAAAAAGTAGGATTCGTCAACGCTTTTCTAGAATTTAACTTTACTTACTTTTCGAGATGATTAAAAATATGGAGGTTTATTGTTTTGAAAAAACTTATTGTTGTCGTGCTCCTGGGTCTTATGCTAACTATTTTTTCAATCTCTTATAGCAACGTAGCGGCTATGGCTGGACAAACGCCTTCTAATCAGCTCATAGTCAGCAAGTTCAAAATCGGTAGCACAGAGTACACCATCAACGGTGAAAAGAGGACAATGGATGTTGCTCCCTACATTGAAAATGGTCGCACTATGATGCCTGTAAGGTTTACGGCCTATGCGATGAACGTAGATGAATCAGGTATTCGAGCAGACAGAGATGGACAAGGAGCTACCATTAACAGGACAGATTCTGGTGGAGGAAAAGACGGGGTTTATTTTAAGGTGGGAAGTAAAATTGTTCAGTCGGCAGGGATTTTTACCGAAGACCGAGTTGCACCAGAAAACAGAAACAATCGGATCTTCGTTCCCATGCGTACCGTAGCCCAAGCACTTGGGGGAGCGGCTTTCTTCAATCCTAACACCCAAGAAGTAACCATTGTCACTTGGAAAGATGTGCCTGCAAAAACCAAAAAGCCATCGCCGCAACCGACGTCACTAACTATCAGTAAGCATACACATCCCGATGTTATCATGGAGAGTCCAAATGGCGGTCATATGGTAGACGTAGCCAAATATATACAACTATGGGGTATCCCTCAAGAAAATATTCTTTACTATGTAGAACCAGCAACTCAACAGGCAGCCTTGATTGTACGAGGTTTTGAATGGGCGGAAGGTTCAACCTTCATGATCATGTACACTGGTGAGAAGTTTGTGTGGTGGGCAGGACGGGGATGAGCCCCGCAAGAGATACTCGTGAAAATAATTTTATTTATGATGGTAAAATGTTTTCAGGTACTGCAAGCTCTGATCTTGTAGGCTCATTATATAATGGAAGTATTTCTGTTTCTTTTAGAGATGGCACATATACGGTTACTTTTAAGTAGGTGTACAGAATGAAGAAATATTCAGTTACTGCTTTATTTATATTTTTGCTATTGCTTCTCACGTTACCAACTTTATGCTTTGCAGAGGGCGACGATGATTATGATTTAGACCTCACATCCCCCATCACCGGCCAACCCTACCTCAACGGCTACATCCCGACAATTACATCATACGGCGATAAAAACAACACCTACCATTGGGCAATAGGCGAATCGTGGATGAACTTCCACGGCGGGGCCGACTGGACCTACCGTCCTGTTTGAACACTAAAATGCAAAAAGGGCTCTGTGGCAAAAAACCCCAGAGCCCTTAATATTTCTATTCTTGCTAGCAGATTACTAGCTGTTTTTTCAGTGTATTGCTCCTTAGATATATAGCTATATGGGGAATCGCATTTTTGATGATTACCTAAACTAAATGTTTACGCAGTTAGAGACACAGCACTTGCTACATCATAGAATGCTAGCCCCAGGGTGGTCATTTTACACGAGCCTAGATGCTTCTACATTATGTATTTCTCGTTTTAAAAGATTTAGGATAAAAACGTTGCTATTTTAGCAAGGCAATCATCCACAATTTCAATCATAATTTTATCGTACTCATCTTGCTTAATTGGGTCAGATTCGATGGAACGCAGAATTCTAATTCGTCGGGCTTGCCAATCTAATGTTCGTTCTTGATCCACGAGTATCGTGCCAGTTACAGGCTCTCCACCAGGAACAGGTATGCCGTGCGTTGGCAAATCGACTTCATAGGGATAACCTTTTTTTTGATTTGTAATTGGGCAAATTACTGCGAATCCCGTTGCATCATTAAACATTTTTGGAGAAAGAACAATCGCGGCTCGCCTACCCATCTGTTCATGACCAGCCTGTGGGTTTAGATTAATTAGGACAAGATCCCCTCTTTCTGGTGTTTGCCCCATTAAATCAATTCACGTCCCTCTCTATCAGAGTCAATATAATTATGACGATTCTCAGGTGTAATTTTTGATACCAATTCTTCCAAAGAATACTTCTTGCGTCGCTTTATCGGAACCAATATTAACTCTTTATCATCAAAAACAGTCAATTCTAATTCAGTGCCTTGTTTAATTTCAATTCTATCAGCAACGTCTCTAGGAATACGAACGGCCAAGCTGTTTCCCCATTTTTGAACGGTTGTTGTTGTTGTCATCGTCTTCACTCCCTTTTTCGGATTCGATTCTTCCATGTTTAGTATACCACCCTTTCGGATTCTCGTATATACATAGTATATACGCCGTTCGTAGGCAGATTCTGATTTTTTCAAAAGAAAACGTGCAAACTGGCTTTTTTTGTTGTTTACTCCAGTTCGCACGTTTTTTGTCTGTGTCTATTTTAGTTTCTCTTCTTCTGTTAATCCTGTATTTTTAACTACTTCTAATATAGGCATCCCACCTCTACCTTCTGTTGCCCAACATGCTGAATCTTTAGCACAGGAAGCAGAAGACCATGGTCAAATCACATTGACCGGATGTAACCGGCGAAAGGGAGGACCGGAAGTGGAAGTTCAGCCGGCCCTTGTCCTACTTTTTCCTAATAGCGTATTCGCAGAGTGAGAAGGCGAAGGAGAAACAGACCTCTCATCCCCCATCACCGGCCAAGGCTTCCTCAACGGCTACATCCCCACAGTTGTAGCATTCAAAGACAAGAACGACACCTATTTGTGGGCAATGGGCGAATCGTGGGCGAACTTCCATGGCAAGGCCGACTGGGCCTACCATCCTGTTTGAACACTAAATTAAAAAAAGGGCTCTGAGGTGAAAACCCCAGAGCCCTTGATATTTCTATTCTTGCTAGCAGATTACTAGCTGTTTTTTCAGCGTATAGCTCCTTAGAGATATAGCTATTCTGTCTTTCTGCCTCCGACAAGCTTTTGATAAAGCTCAGCCTGGGCAAGCTTTCTTTTATAGGTTTCCATACTCATAATCATCATATCACCATAGCCTGCAATCGCTATAATAAAAATTGACCACCCTGACCATCAAACCTGCTAAGCAGGAGATGACGAGACAATCGCAGACAAAACAAAGGACTGATACAATTGATTCGACTTGGCTATGCTTGCTTGAATACTCAACTACCTGCTCTAAAAACATGTCGCTGGGCAACCTACCAAAGCAAAGGGATCGCTTATCTGCGGGAATTGGCATTGCACAATTTAAGCACCACTTTGACCATGATTCGCTGGAATATAGAAAGAGATATCTTGGTCTTTCGCATGTCTTCTGATCTCATTCCCTTTGCTTCTAAGCGAGAACTCACTTGGAGCTGGTATGAGGAAGAAAGGCTTTTACAGCTTACAGAAGCAATCCGCAAGGAAGTGCTTGACTCCGGTATGCGCTTGTCCATGCATCCAGGCCAGTATACAATCTTAAATTCTCCTAGAAGTACTGTCGTTGAAGATGCCATAGCTGACTTGTCCTACCATGCTACCTTGCTTAAATTGTGTGGTGGCACTGACATGATCATTCATCTTGGAGGTGTTTATGGAGACAAAAAAGCTTCTATGGACCGCTTTGTAGAAAGGGCCAAGAAGCTTTCTCCAGAGATACTCTCTTATCTTCGTATTGAAAATGATGACAAGGTATATACGGCAGAAGATGTCCTGTTGATTTCCAAAAGAACAGGTATCCCTGTTGTTGTCGATTTGCACCACGAACACTGCAATCCTTCATCGGTAGCTCTGGAAAAGCTTTTGCCGGACCTATTGGCAACCTGGGGAACAAAAAGACCAAAAATACATATAAGTTCTGGTCGTGACCATAACAGGGATCGAAAACATGCTGACTTCATTACGTTAGAAGATTGGCAAGAAGTCCTGACTTTGTTCGCTAATGTAGATGTCGATGTTATGATTGAAGCAAAAGAAAAAGAGCAGGCTCTTTTGCGGCTACGGTCGCAGTAAGCTTGTCTATGCCGTTGTGATAATGTATCTCATCGATAATCTAGCAAACTCTAGTATCATTGCAAACTTCTTTAGATTGTCATAACTACCTTACTATCTGTCATAGCACCACTATCTATCATATCTTTTTATAAAACAAACAGCCAAAGCTGATGATTTACTTGGCTGTCAACGAGCTCTATTTTTTAGTAAATGCATCAGAGTATTTACTGTACTTTTCGATAAGTTCTTTTTTCTTACTCGGCTTCTTAAGATAATCGGACAGTTTTTTAGCTACTTCTCCTTTTAGTTCAGGAGGACTTTTCTTGGAAACTGCCATTGAAATCGCCTCCTTATCCCCAATAAACCCTAAATGCCTTCATATTCCCACTAAAGTCAACCTCATAGTCTTTCCGTTGATGAGAGCCTACATTAATGAACTCGATTTGCTTCCTGAAAGCATGTTCTTTGCCACCAATTCCATAGTAAGTAAATATATGATCTCCCATCTCTACTCGAAGATCAATGTCATCAACGGCATTCTGGAAATAACTGTTTTGGCTGCACCTGTGTCTATAACCATATTGTCAATCAACGTGATCCTACCTCTATAAATAATCTCCAATGATGTAAACAGTAGCCTATCGCGCTGGAGTTGTCTCGTCAACTCCAGCTTGGCAGGTTAGATGGTCAGGGTGGTAAACTTTTTTCTAGCGTTTTTTCTTCTAATGGTCAATTTTTATTATAGCGATTGCAGCCAATTTCCTGAGGCAGTTTCGTATATGTATATATTTTTTCTGGTTTCTTATCATTAAGTAGTTCTATAGCTTCCTTTAGTTCAGGTCTTAACTCCCAGACGTAGTAGTCTCGATTCTCTTCTCCCCAAAAAGGAATGTGCAAATATCGGATTGCACCCTCTTCCCTTTTAGGATAGTCAATGTTGGGGAGTTTCTTGATTATTCTTTTAGCCAATATCCCCACTATAACATTTTACCTTGTTATTTCCTGTTGCTCATTCATTCAAAAAAAGAAAGACCACCCCATAAAAGGTGGTCTCCGAATCAGCTTCAAGCTCTTCTTTTGAGTAGTCGCTTAATCGTTTGCTTAAGTCATCCCAATATCTTTCGTAAATTGAGCGAAGATTTATAGTCATAATTTTCCACCCCCTCTTCCTATTTAATCTTATTACAACCACTTATTTTCTATACACCATATCGTAAAGTTTACGACAAAACCATTTGCATGTGCTTTTTTTACATAATCTTTTTTAGGGCAATAAAAGTCATGTAGTGTACTAATAATTAAGAAGTAAAAAGAAAGTACTTTCCCCATCAATTCAGATGATACCTAAAAGATAATAAAGAAAGCATACGGAGCTATAAATTTCTATGTTGTGTTAATCACCACTAGGCAGAACGTAGGGTGCAGGAAAAAAAGCGAGAAAAATGAAGAGTACATAGAGGAGCACCTGAGGAGCTAGTTAATCCTACTTTTATTAGAAAGGGGGAAAATTTTATGAGTAAAAAAATTAAACGTAGGGGCTTATCTCTTTTACTGGCGATAGCTTTACTATTGACAACATCATTTACAATCACTAACACTGCTTACGCAACAGCAATGCATTTAGAATCAGACGCACCACCCTATGACTTTCTAATGGAAAGGGTAATAAGGAATGCTGACGGAAGTATCGAGATGGAAGTACCAACTCACGTTATAGTACCTGCGGTAACAGCATGGTCTGAAGATGGAGACTCGTATTGGCAAGAATATTTACGATTGGTTGAAATACTGGAAAAAGCAGAGTATTTAGAAGAGCCAATACTCAATACACTTCCAGCACACATTCCGAGATGGCAAGGCTTCCCATTCTACAGGCATTTCTATGAAAGCTGGGAATCGCCAAGTGGAGTAGTAATCGAAAACCATGATGATCCTATCGTCACGCATATTACACTAAGAAGTGGCGAGCTGTTTCAAACATTTAGTCAATGGCACCTAGATGTATTATCTGATAAGATGTCATCTAACAATGCAGTAACAGATGCACAGACTATAGTTTCATACGTCCCTGATCGCCACTACTTGCTAACTAATCTGGTATACAACGTGGACAATAAACGCAAAGATCCATTCTCCCCAACAATCGAAGAAGTTGAATATAGCTACTGGATGAAGTTACAGAAATTGATGTGGGAAGAGGGTTTTGCTAAAAATGAACTATATGACTATTTTACAGTAGTGCTCGCGGTACACGTTATTGAAGGCGAGGAATTCACAGGAAGTCATTATTGGTATGAGCATGATGGAGAAAAGGAATATGAGTTCGAACACCCTTAGACCGATTTCAGGGAGGATTTTCCTCCCTTACTTTTTTTATTGTGGTTTGTTCTGACGGTAAAGAAAAACAGGTATACCTGCTTACTTTGGTATACCTACGCAACAAAAAAGAAGCCCTGCACAATAAGTAGGGCTTCTATCATTCAGTCCTAAGTATAGCTATTTGTCACTAGTATACTTTTTTTAGATCGTTAATAATTCAGCGATTACTTTGTCAGCCTTATTCTCTTGCATTGAAAATTGCACTGTAACTACATCTTCGTCTTCCTACTGTAAGAATCGGAAAAATGATTCGTATCCCCAGAAAAACTTTTTACAATTAACTTTTAGGCATGAAAACAGCCAAAATATTGTTTTCATTTTGTTATCAGAAAAGATTTTCTCGCCTTTCGTGATAAAACAAAAGGGTTAGACGCAAGACGTCTAACCCCTGATATTATTATATGTATGGCGGAGAGACAGGGATTCGAACCCTGGAGACGGGGTTACCGCCTACTCGATTTCGAGTCGAGCGCCTTCGACCAGCTCAGCCATCTCTCCATTATAAGCAAAAAATAACCTTAAAACCTAGCCCTTACTTCTTCCTACCACGCTTCTCTCGCAAATCGCGAAAAAAAGTCTGCATCAACTCTCGCACTTCATCTTCTCGCACACCGGAAGTAACTTCTACACGATGATTCGTCCAGGGGCTTTCGAGAATGTTGAAGCAAGTACCACCTGCGCCACCCTTAGGATCCATAACAGCAAAAACAACTCTTGATATGCGAGCCAAAACTATAGCTCCGGCACACATAGGGCAAGGTTCAACTGTTACATAGAGCGTACTACCTGTCAGTCGCCACTTCTTAAGCCTAGTAGCGCCATCTTGGATAGCCAGAATCTCCGCGTGAGCTACAGGGTTAAGATCAGTCTCCCTAAGATTATGACCACGACCGATTACCTGACCATCTTGCACAAGTATAGCACCAATAGGAACTTCACCTTTGGACTGTGCTATCTTTCCTTCTTCAATGGCTAGGCCCATAAACTTATAATCGTCAGTGATATAATCCATAATTCGACTTCCTCAAGCTCCGAGCATCCTATGACACCCTATTAGAAGATCTAGTAAAAAATATGGCGCGCCCGGAGAGATTCGAACTCCCGACCTGCTGATTCGTAGTCAGTTACTCTATCCAGCTGAGCTACGGGCGCATTATTATTGCTAAGAGCCTAAGAATATGGCTCAATCGCAAAAGCTAGTATAGCAAAAAGAATGGTATAAGTCAATTAGTGAAAATTTGGCATCTTAGCAAATGTTATCTTTTTTTTGCAGGGATACTGTTCAAAAAAAGCGAAAAGTAAATATAATGTTTCTAATAGACCTTTTTGCAATAGTGTGGAAATTTTTTTTACTGCAGGTGATCTTTATGTCCTACAAAGCACCCTCACTTTACTCGAGTGATGATTTCCAAACTAATGCGTCACGTTTGAGCAGTTTAATTGAAAACCTCCAATCTGCCGTTTTAGTAGAAGATGAACACCGAAAAATATCCCTTGTAAATCAAGCTTTTTGCGATATTTTTCGTATTTCTGTCCCGCCCGAGCAATTAATAGGCTTTGATTGTGCCCAAGCAATTGAGTTTGTGAAAGATCTGCTTATCGATGCTACTGCTTTTTCTAAGCGGATCGAAGAGTTGTTGTTGAATCAGAAAACTGTTACCTGTGAGGAACTCTATTTTCTGGACGGTAGAATTTTAGAAAGAGATTATATACCTGTTTTTGTTCAGAATGATTATAGAGGCCACATGTGGCAGTATCGGGATGTAACAGCACAAAAAAAAGAAGAAAAGGAATTACTTCAATCTCGCAGTCGCTGGAAACTGCTCTATAACATCTCTAAAAACTTGAGTAGCCAGACCTCGGAAAAGGAAGTCATCGATCATGTCTTAGAGCATCTCCATAATGCTTTTCCTGACTTTCGAGTATCTTACTCAACAATTGACGAATCAGGAATATTAAGAGTCATAAAATCGTTTCCCCCACCTAATATGATTAACCTCGAAGGCTTACATGCTGATTTGAAAAAAGCTACAGCATATTTGGAAGCTCTTCGTCAATGTATGCCTCTTTATATTGATGATATCACTCAAGATGAACGCATGAACCCTCTAAGAGAGCAAATGAAAGCCGGACAGACGCGAGCTCTTTTAGATGCACCTATGATCTACTCTAAAAACTTGCTAGGCTTAGTCTGTTTTGATGCACCCAAACCTTATAAATGGACAGAGCATGAAGTTGAAACTCTAAAAGCTGTAACAGATATGCTAACGCTTGCTATTAACGATATTAGACGGGAGCAGACACGCAGGCGCAGTAAAGATGAATTATTGCGAGCCAAGGAAGCCGCCGAAGTAGCTAATGAAGCCAAAAGTCATTTTCTAGCTAATATGAGCCATGAGATTCGAACGCCTTTAAATGGTATTGTGGGCATGACTGATTTGCTGTTAACTACTTCTTTGCAAGCTGAGCAACAAGTCTATGTAGATACAATTCGTGACTCTGCCCATGTTCTCTTAAACGTCATCAAAGACATCCTCGACTTTTCCAAAATGGAAGCAGGTGTGCTTCAGTTAGAAAGCCATGCTTTTGCTCTTCCCATGCCCTTGATCCAGGTTGTAAAAATTTTAGATAGCTCTGCTGTCCAAAAAGGTATTGCTTTGCGTACAGAGTATGATCAAGAGGCCCATATTGTTGTTGAAGGCGATGCCGCTCGCTTGAGCCAGATCTTACTCAATCTTGTGGGTAATGCTGTTAAGTTCACTAACCAGGGAGCTGTAACTACTACACTATCCATCGAGAAAATAAATTCCAAAGAAGTACTTGCTCGTTTTGAAGTTATTGATACAGGTATAGGTATTGCAGAGGAATCGAAGGAGCGTCTCTTTAAGCCTTTCAGTCAAGTCGACAGTACCAACTCACGAAAGTTTGAAGGCACTGGTCTTGGTTTATCTATTGTGCAAAGATTAGTTGAACTAATGGGCGGTACTATTGGCTTTGAAAGCAGAGTGGGCAAAGGTTCTTGCTTCTGGGTTGCTATTCCTTTTCTCTGTTCTGACCAAAAAGCTTGCACTTCTTCTTCATTACAATTGGTAATAAACCCCTTGCCTATGACTCAATCAGAAGTACGCAAAAATGCTTCAATTTTATTGGTAGAAGATAATGCCGTAAATCAGCTAGTTATCCTTTCTCAATTGAAAAAACTAGGCTATCTGAATGTCCAGCTAGTAAATAACGGCTTAGAAGCTATAAAAGCTTTACAGTCTAATCATTTTTCTATTATTCTTATGGATTGTCAAATGCCTGAAATGGACGGTTTTACTGCCTCTAAAGTCATTCGCGCAAGAGAAATAAAAGATAGAAAAAGTATTCCCATCATTGCTTTAACAGCGCTAGCTATGCCTGGCGACCGCGAAAAATGTCTTCAAGCTGGCATGGATGATTATCTAAGCAAGCCTGTAAGTCTACAGAAGTTACAAGAAATGCTTTCTAAGTGGTTAACAATCGACTATCCAACAGAGCATTTTGCTAAAGAATCCTAGTGTGTAAAAGAAAAGTTATACTTCAATAATATAAAGGAAAGATAAAAGGTCGCAAAAAAGCCTCGCAAGAACTTGCGAGGCTTACATTGTTTTAGATGGCGCGCCCGGAGAGATTCGAACTCCCGACCTGCTGATTCGTAGTCAGTTACTCTATCCAGCTGAGCTACGGGCGCATTGTGAAAATTTGTTCTGTCTTTTTCAACGACAAATGTTATTATAGCTTACTTTGCTCTTAATTGCAACTATAAAAATGCTATAGATTCATGGTAATTGAAGCAACTAATGGGCAAGAGAAGGAGTGTAGCTACTCCTTCTCGCCCCTTAGCGAACGGCGTCATTACAACCCCATTATATAACAGCAACTGCAAGAATCTTGTTACTATCTTATCTAATTCTAATTCAGATCTCTTTGCCAATTCTCGCTTCTAACTCTTTAACAATCTTTTCTGCCTCTGCTACTATTTCCGGCGCACTATCAAAAAGCGGAATGCCCTTCAAGTCTGCATCGATAGCTTTAGGTGAATAGGGGATAAAGCCAAGAACAGGAATATCACCTAAAGCTTCCTTAATAATATTGCGATCTTCTTCCCGAGCTTTGCTTGCTACAGCATAGACTTCTTTTACTCCTAGATCTTCTGCTAGTTTGACTACTGTTTTGGCTGTCGCAAAGCTTCTCTGACCTGGTTCAACTACGACGATAAAAGCTTCTACACCGCGAGCTGTTCCTCGTCCTAGATGTTCTAGCCCTGCTTCCATATCTACTACTAAAGTATCTTCATCTTCTAAGACTAGATGGCTTAGCAATGTGCGTAGAAAATTGCTTTCCGGGCAGACACAACCAGAACCGCCACTTACAATTGCTCCCATCTGCAAAAGCTTAATGCCTCGTTCCGTTGTTACATAATTTTCAGGAATGTCTTCAACCGTAGGATTTAGGCTAAACCATTGTCCAGAACTGCCTGGTTCAGCGCCTGTTCTTTCTTTGATTAGCGCCTTGTCCTGCGCAATTGTTCTTGTACCGGCTAAAGCTTGAGGGCTAAAGCCCAAAGCCATGCCTAGGTTCGCATCAGGATCGGCATCAACTGCTAGTACTTTGCGACCATCTCTGGCAAAAAGATGACAGAGCAGGGATGCTACTGTCGTTTTTCCTACGCCACCTTTGCCAGAGATGGCAATTTTTAAGCCTTTTTTGCCCATCTTCTCAACCACCTTAAAGCTTCCAGATCCTTATTCAGTCCTTAGATCCCTAAGGCCGCTCGCTTGCTATCGATGCGCTCGAGCAGAAGTTGCGCTCCTTTGACTGGATCAGTTTCGTAGATTAGTTTTCCTCCAAATACTTTTTCCGCTGTAACGCCTTCTGATACCTTGTCACCGCAAAGCATTTCTGTAACTACAGAAGAACCAGATACCTGAGGGCTTACGCCTACATGAACGTCAACACCATGGGCAATGAAGAAAGTTCCGATTGAAAGTGCTTTGGGGCTGTGGGTCTCGGGACAGCTACCTACTACTGGTAGGCTACGAATAGGCAGGCCTAATTTGTTAGCTATTGCTGTTAATAAGTCAGCTGGGCGAGAGTTATCGACACAGCTTCCCATGTGTAAAACTGGTGGTAAGCTCGGTAAGCCTGCCGCTTGTCCAATGCCTTCTAAGACTTGGCGCAATTCTTCTCCACAATAAGCTAAACCTTGAGGATTCATCAAATTATGTTTAGCTAGTGAGTGAGCGGCACAGCCTGTAGCTACAACGAGGACATTGTTTTTTAGCAATTCTTTGGCTACTGTTACGTTGCCAATATCCTGCTTTTCCTTCGGGTTAGTACAACCGACAATAGCGGCGACGCCACGGATTTTGCCGCTTGTAATTGCTTCGATGAGTGGTTGTAGTGGATCTTCTTGATTGATAAGAGCTAAGGCTTCTACTACTTGTTCTGTTGAAAAGCCTGCGTAAGCTTCTACTGTTTCCTGGGGGATAGCTATTTTGGCTGGATCTCTTTTGGTGAAGTTGCCAATAGCTTTGCGCACGATTGCTTGCGCCGCTTCATCAGCATCTTCAGGATGGAATTCTATATGGCTAGCTCCAGGAATTTTTACATAGGGCAAGGTTGTAATAATATCGGTGTGATAACATTCTGCTACTGCTTGAATGCCAGGCATGACGCATTGAATATCGACAACCATTGCTTCTAAGACGCCTGAAACAATTACTAGCTCTTGACTGGAAAAGCTAGAAGCGACAGAGACGCCCTGGCGCATGAGCAGTTCGTTACCGGTACAACAAACTCCCACAATATTAATTCCTTTTGCTCCTACTTCTTTGGCTTCGCTGTTTAGCTTGCGCGCCCATTCTACTACTTTTTCTGAAAGCATGGGAACGTGACCGTGAACAGCAATGTTGATCATATCTTCTTTCAGTACACCCATGGCGTACTGAGCTTTGACAGCTTTCGGAGTGCCAAAAAGAATATCTTGTAAGTCTGTAGAGAGGTGCAAGCCAGCATAACCATCGACTAGCCCCATGGTGATTCCGCCTAAGACGAGGTTGAGGGGATCGGCATCACAGCCCATGGCAGAACGAGCTACTGATTTGGAGATTTCTAAGTGGGCATTGACAGGAGTGACGCCTAGTTCATTCCAAGTCGCTAAGGAGTCTTTGTGGGCTCTTAGCTCTACCCAGTTCATGATTCCTTTTTGCTTGGAGAAGTCTTCTAAGGCTTTGAGTGCTACTTCTTTGGCAATTTCCTTAGGTTCTTTGTTTGTGATATCGATTTTTAGATCTTGTGCTACTTTGAGTAACTTGCCTTGGTCTTTTATCTCGTAGGGTGCTGTTCCTTCTGCCGCTTCTAATAGTGTTAAGGCTACTTCTCGACCGTGTTCCGCGTGACCAGCAGCACCTTCTGTGAGATGGCTGAGAAAATTCCGAGCTACAATAGTGTGTACGTCAGCACCACAGATACCACGTTGCGGACCTTTGCCATTCGGTGCAATGCGACAAGGTCCTTCTAAACAGTGACGACAGCAGACGCCTGTAGAGCCAAAACCACAGGTAGACATCTGATCGGCTCTGTCAAAAGCTGTGTCCACTCCTTCTCGGCGTGCTTTTTCTAGTAACTCTTGTACGCCCTGATCGATCGATACGTCTTGAATGTCACGCAATTTAGACATTTCAAAGCCCTCCCTTATTTATGATAAACTCAATAACATTTATTTGTCTGAAAATTTACCATAAATAGAGGCTTTTTTATGTCAGCAAGCCGACGTTGTGAATACTATTACTTATTCTATCTTTGTGGTAAGGTGCTTTAATTGCTCAAGGTCTTTTATTAATACCTTGCCTTTGCCGTGATGAAGGAGACCTTCTTTTTGTAGACTGTTAAAAAGAAGACTTACTGTTTGACGTGTTGTTCCTATTAATGAAGCTATTTCTTCGTGTGTTAAGTCGAAAGACACTTCTATGCCTTCTAAGGTTTGGACACCTTTTCGTTCGCCTTCGTTGATTAGAAATTTTAATAGACGAGTCTGTACATCTCGAAAAGCCAGATCCTCAATTATATTAAAAGCATTTTTGAGGGAGTCTCCAAGGACAGATAGAAGTACTAGAGAAAAAGCGGGCACTTCCATCAATAGCTTGCGAAAGGCTTTTCTAGGGATTAAAGCAACTTCTGTATCTTCTAGAGCTAATCCGAAGGCGCGCGTATGGCCGCTGTAGATATCTCCTTGCTCTAAGATGGTAAGGGTAAATTCTTTGCCGTTAGGGTAACTGAGGTAGACGCGAAGGCGACCTTGTAAGATAAGATAGATTAAGTCATTTTCATTATCTGGGGAGAAGAGAACTTCTTTTTTGCTTACCTTTTGGCGATTCCACTGCTTCAGGTACTTTGTCAGAATCTCTTCTGGCAGTTGCTCAAATAGAGGTAAGCTATGCATTTTCGTTACTGACTGCTCTTTTTTCTCATCTTTTTTTTCTTCTTTTTTCTCATATTTTGCTTCTTTGCCCATCTTCATCACCTCTTGGTACGTACCTAGTTTAGCTTTTATTTTCTGTAGTCTATAACTTTTACGAAAAAAATAAAAGAACCCTAGCTAGCTAAGCTGATTCTTTAGCTTAGCTAGCTAGGGTTCTTTTCATGGTTTTTTATTAATTTATCTTCAATTAATTATAGGACGACTCTTGCACTTGAAGGCATAAGCTGGTTGTAATGACATAGTGAGCGAACAGCCATGAAGCCCTTAGCGAACGGCGTCATTACAACCCTATTGCCATTATATAACTGCAAGACTCCTGTTAATTAAAGCAAGGCTCATTTCCTCTTGTATCTGTTGACTTGCTAAAAGCAAGGGCAGAAGAGGGCAAAAGAGCAAGTATATCACTGCGTCGCAGTGGCCTTTTTATCTCTTCGCTTGCCTCTCTAACCTGCAGTAGTAGAAGATCAAGCTCTCTTTCTGACACTTTGATTCCTTCTTCGGCGAGGACTGACTCTAAAGCTTTGCGACCGCTATATTTACCTAGGGCGATGCGATGACGGCGTCCTACTTTTTCCGGTGGATAGCTTTCGTAATTAGCTCGATCTTTTTGAAAACCATCAACGTGAATAGAAGAGGAATGGGTAAAGGCATAGCGTCCAATGACTGGTTTGTGATAGGCAATGGGACGACGAGTTATTTTGCTGACTAGCCTACAAAGCGAAGGTAGCTTTTCAAAGTTGATGCCACAATCGATGTGACAGCTTTGAGCTAATGCAATAGCCACTTCTTCAAGAGGAGCGTTGCCTGTTCGCTCGCCAAGACCACAGAGTGTTACGCTTGCCGCTACAGCGCCACCTTGTATAGCGGCGACGGAGTTAGCTGTTGCCATGCCTAGATCGTTATGCCCGTGTATTTCTAGAGGTATGGCTATTTCCTTAGCTAGTTGTGAGAAGATTTTATAAGTTCCTATCGGTTCTAAGATGCCTAGGGTATCGGCAAAGCGTAGGCGATCTACTTTTAACCGTTCTGCTTCTTTTCCAATGGCTAGCAGATGATCAAGGTCGGCTCGACTAGCATCTTCTAGACCTACTGTTACATAAAGTCCTCTAGCTTTAGCCCAGTAGATGGCTTGCCCTAGCTTCTCAAGTGCCCACTCTCTGGATTGACAGAGCTTGCGAGCAATTTGTTGATCTGAAGCAGGGATGGAAATAGCTACAGCCGTTACGCCACTGCGCAAACTTGCTTCTAGATCACTGATTACAGAGCGATTCCAGGTAGACACTCGTAGAGGGAGGTTCAATTTTACAAGTGCTTTGATAGATTCTACTTCTTCAGGTCCCATCGCCGGGATGCCTACTTCAATTTCTTGAGCACCCACTTCGGCTAGAGCTCTGGCGATAATTTCTTTTTCTTTTCTGCGAAAGGCAACACCTGCGGCTTGATCGCCATCACGTAGTGTTGTATCCATTAAAGCAATCTTATTATTATTAAGGCGATGCACCGCCTTCACCTCCACTCTTAGATAAGTCCTATGGCATCGGCTCTACACTGGCGACAGTGCGCAATTTGCGGTAAAATTGCTGACACTTTGTGACGATGTTTGGTCATTTCCAGCACCGACGGTGGTTCTAAGTCGGCAAAAATTCCTTGATTAATGAGGGGCATTAAGTTAAGTACGGCCGCTCCTAGACTTTTTACTTTTAATGCAATTTCCTCTATTTGTCCGTCATTGATACCAGGTATGACAACGGTATTTACTTTGACGAGCAAGCCTAATTTGGAGGCTTCTTCGATGCCTTGTAGTTGCTTTTCGATGAGCAGACCTGCTCCTTCTTGACCTGTTAATTTCTTACCTTGCCAGAAGACGTAAGGGTAGATTTGCTCTCCCGTTTCAGCACGCAAGCTGTTAAGCGTTACTGTTATATGGCTAATGCCGATTTCTTTTAGTTCTTCTACTTTTTCTGATAGCAAGAGGCCATTAGAACTAACACAGAGCATCATATGGGGATATTTTTCTTTTACTAGCCGCAGAGTCTCATAAGTATGGGGATTAGCTAAAGGCTCTCCGGGCCCTGCAATACCTACCACGGCTAGAGCATCTCCGAGAGGACCAGATAGTGCTTTTTCTACACGCCAAAGCGCTTGTTCTGGATTGATAACTCGGCTCGTTACACCTGGTCTAGATTCATTGGCACAGTCGAACTTGCGTACACAGTAACCACAGGAAATATTACAACCCGGTGCTACTGGTAAGTGGATTCGACCTGTTTTTCCATGCCCCTGAGGGGAAAAACAGGGATGATTCTCTAAGGATTGATTTTTTTTCGAATCACAGGATCCACCTTGACATCCCATGTTTTTCACCTCTCTTTCTAGTCAAATCTATAAATTAAATCTGTAATTTTTTAGGTAGAAAATTTTTCTAAGCAAACTAATTACAACGCAAAGCTCTATGCTAACTTTGGCTCAAAGGTATGACAGCGCTTGACACAGACACGGCCACAAGCCTGACAGCCTGAGCAAGCGTCTTTATTGGAGATAATGGCAACCATACGTTGCATGTCATCTTCATCTTCAAACATTTCAATTCCTAAGGATTCTTGGGCACAAACTTTTACACATCGCCCACAGCCCATGCATTTCATGGGGTCTATTTCTTGAACAAATTTTGGGGTCCATTCTTGGCCTCCATAAGTTAAACCTGTTACGTACTTGCTCATTGAGCTGAGGCCTCCTTCTGCTCTTTCTTCATTTTTTTGGCTAACCAAGGTGGTGGGTTGGTAGCTAGTAAAATCTGCAGACGCTCTAGTTCCTCTTGGATTGGTCTTCCTTCAGGTACTTTAAGAGGGTGAATACTTTTTTGTACTAGTCTGGCGGCGGCAGGGCCACCGATTTGTGTGCAATAGACGACTGAACAGTCTTTGATCAGGTTAAGTTTGCTTTCCACTTTGTCTTCATCGCCAGCCTCTCCTGGAGGGCAAACGGTTACACCAAGTTGCTCTATCTTGTCGGCTGTTACATCATAGATGATGAAAGATTCTGCCAGGCCAAAGTGGGCATCTACGCTTTTTAGGTTGCTCGATGCAAATGCTACGCGCATATTAAGTACACCTCCACTCGTTAATGAGTCGTCATGGTGTTCAGAACATCAAAAATGAATCGTTGCGTTCCTCGATAACCAATCCACACTTTCTGAGGAACACCAGCCCGATCAAATACAGGCAAACCTGCTCGCAGGTGTGGTATTTTCCAAGGACCGGCTACTTGACGTGCATTAGAGTTAGCAATAATCAAGTGACTGCCAGCCGCTCTTTCTTCGAGGTGTTCTAAGTCTCCGACGGCAAAGGGGAGACCTTCTGGAATGTGCTTTTCTGGCAATGGTGTAGCTGATAAGGCTATGTTGATATGAGAACCTACTTCTGTCAGGCAGGAAGTCAGGGCGAGAAGGTGATCTGATTCTAAAGCAACAGAGACTCGCTTTTCAGCTAGTTGATCGTGATAGTCTGCTAAGGTGTCTAGAAGACGACTGCGCTGACGAAGAAGCTGTGTTGGTATGGCTTTGCCAGATATTTGCGAAAGTTTGAGGTAGAAAGAATCAACTGCTTCTATTCCTGTTAGGGTTGTAATATTGAAGTGCTCGATTCCGTGCATTTCTTTCAGCTTTTCACCGACAACATTCATGCTCTTGCCAAAAGAGAATGCGGCTACAGCGCTTGGAATCAATTGAATCTCTTCTAGTGTAATGCCACCTTGGACTACAGGGGCTGGCTCTAATTCAGAGTGACCGTCTAGAGATGTTGAGATATCTGGCAATACTAAGGCTTTTAAGCCGAAGAGTGCTAAGATTTCTTTCAGTTCTTCTACATCGGCTGGACTGAAGTGAGCTCCTGGGAAAAGTGCGACTGTCTGGGCTTCTTCTGGTACTTTTTGTACAGACAAGGTATTAAGTAGTGATAAAGTTGCTAGCTGGTAGCCTTCCTGCAGTGAGCCTACATAGTCGGCTGTTCGTGTTAGTACAACCGGTAGTTTAGCTAGGTCTGTTCTTTCTTGTCTCATGGCAGATAAAGCACTGACCATGTCATCACCAAATGTTTCCGTTAGACCAGAGCTCATGACGCCAATAATTCTTGGCTTAAATTTATCGGCCCCTTTGGCAATGCCTTTCTTAAGATGATCCCAACCACCGAAGATGGCTGTATCTTCCAAAAGAGCGGTGGAGTTTAGCGGAATAGGCTCTTTGAAGTGACGGGAGAGTTGTAACCTTATAAAGGTGGAGCAACCTTGTGAGCCGTGCAAAAGTGCTAGCAGGCCGTCAACGCCCATGTAGGCGATGGTGGCACCGAGTGCAGGACTGTTTTTCTGGGGATTGCCACTATAATGGCGCTGTTTTATCTTGATCGGAGCTTTCACCTTGCTTCACCTCCTGGTGGAAAAGATTGACGGAGCTTTTCCCAGACGGGGCTGAATACGGTACGGTGAACGGCTTCTGCAAAAGTGACCATGCCTCGGTAACCTGCATAGGGCAAGCTACGGCCGTGATTAATATCTA
Organism: Heliorestis acidaminivorans; assembly: GCF_008933955.1. Lineage (GTDB taxonomy): Bacteria > Bacillota > Desulfitobacteriia > Heliobacteriales > Heliobacteriaceae > Heliorestis > Heliorestis acidaminivorans. The sequence goes on along the minus strand of NZ_WBXO01000004.1, from coordinate 22,818 downwards.
AAAAGGGTGTTCTTGTCTTATGGGCCAGATATTTGGTTTTTCCGCCAGCGACGATTAAGTCAGGCTTTTTCTCTGCAATAAGTGTTAAAAAGCCAGCGGCGCTGGTGTCCTCAATGATATCTGCTTCTGGATTCATGAGGGCTTTCATGCGCAGGAAGTCTTCTGGCGTAGAGTTCTGTGTCCCACCGGCAAGAACTTCAATACCCAATTCTTTCAAAGTTGTAACCATAGACCAGGTTTTGACGCCGCCTGTAAATAAAACGGCTTGTTTTCCGGCAAGTTTTTGCTTGTATCTATCAATCAGTTGACGAGTCTTTTCTTCCTGTTCTTGAATATGCTGTTCTGTTCTTTCGATAAGGTCTTGGTCTCCTAGCTTTTGGGCAATAGCTCTTAATGTTGCGCTGGTGTCGTGGATGCCATAGAAAGATCCTTCTATGTAAGGCATCCCCCATTTGTCTTCCATTTTTTTGACTAGGTTGGTTAAGCTTTTGGAACAAACTAAGACGTTAAGTTTAGCTCGATGAGCTTTTTTAATATCATCAAAGCGAGCGTCGCCGCTGATAGAAGAGAGAAGTTTGATGCCTAGCGCATCTAAGGAAGGTAATATCCCCCATAAGTCTCCAGCGATGTTGTATTCACCAATAAAGTTGATGGCGAAGGGGTGGTCTTCTTCAGGCTCTTCTTTTCCGATAATTTGTTGGAGCAGTACTTCTCCCGATACTCGGTTACCAATATTTTTGTCGCCCATAAAACCGGGAGCATTGACGGCAATTACGGGTACGGAAACTTCTTTTTGCGCTTCTTGACAAGCTACATCAATGTCATCACCGATGAGCGCCGATACGCAGGTAGCATAGACGAAGATGGCTTTGGGTTGGTGTGTATAAGCAACTTCAATGATGGCCTGGGTGAGTTTTTTCTCACCACCGTAAACGACGTCCATCTCGTTCAGGTCTGTCGTAAGTCCTCGACGATAGAGCTGAGGACCGGAAGAACGAGCACCTCTGTTGTCCCAAGAGTTTCCGGCACAAGCTATGGGACCATGAACGATGTGAGCCGCATCAGTAATAGGCATTAGTACCACTCTAGCTCCGTCGAAGGCACAGCTTCTTTCAGCTCCTTCGCCAGGCAGTGCTTTCATGCAAAGCTTTGGTGCCCCTTTGTCTTCTAGGGGACATTCTTCTTTGAGATGTAGTTTTGATAAATTGACAAACATCGGTATCCCCCCTTTTTCTCTTCTACTCTTTATGGTTGGGGGACCGGGTGACCCGCTGTTCTCCTTATGAGGGTGCCGGGTTCCCTTATAGGGAGAAACAGCGAGGTCGAGTAAGGTCCCTGTATCGAAATGATGAGTGAGTGGCTTTTTTAGCGGAGCAGTTCGAATCTTTCGTCAGGGCAAGTTCTATCTAGCTCTTCAATGAAGGTGTTGGCAATCAAGCTGATTAAGTTGATAGCACCTTGGTAGCCAACGATTGGAGAGCGGTGTAAGTTGACACGGTCTGTAAGTGGGAATCCTACGCGGGCCAAGGGGATGCCGGCATCTTTGGCCAAGTATTTGCCGTGGGAATCTCCAATGAGCATGTCAACAGGCTCTGTCATGAGGAGAGAGTGTAAGTGCCAGAGGTCTTTACCAATGTAAACTTTGCCTTCTGTTCCAAAAGGACTGGTTGCTAAGAGTGCTTGCATTTCTTTCTGGAATTTGGCATTGCCGTTGGTACAGACGATGTGTACAGGGATACCACCCATTTCGAGCAAGAATCCTGTAACACCAAGGAGCAAGTCAGGATCGCCAAAGAGGGCAAAGCGGCGACCGTGAATATATTGATGAGCGTCAGTAGCGGCGTCAACTGCACGACCGCGCTCTCTTTCAAGCTCAGCTGGGATGGCTTTTCCTGTCATTTCGGTGAGCGCCATCAAGAAGTTATCTGTGTTCTTAATGCCAATAGGCATAGTGACGACTTCAGTGTTGATCTTCTGAACATTCTTAACGAACTTGAAGCTGTTGAGCGTTGAATACTTCTGCATGAAGATGAAGCCAGAAGCGTTCAAGGCATCAGCAAGTTCGGACATGGGCGTGCCGCCTGGATAAAGTTCATATTCTCCTGTGTGAGGAGCATCCATGGGTTCACTAGCATCAGGAAGAATGGTTACTGGTATGCCCATGGCGTTTACGAGACGACGATATTCACGTAAGTTAGCTGGATAGGCATCAAAGCCAGGTACGATATAGAGGCGTCCGTTTGTCCATTTACCGTGGCGAGGATCTGCTAAGGATTGAAGTAATCCTTTGAACATGTTATCCCAGCCTGTAATATGAGAGCCTACGAAGCTAGGCGTGTGGGCAAATGCGATGGGAAAGTCTTCAGGTATAGCACCTTGGCTGCGGGCATTAGTGATGAAGGCTTTTAGGTCATCACCGATAACTTCGGCCATGCAGGTGGTGAAAACTGCCATCATGGCTGGATGGTAAAGGGCATGGGCATTTTTCAGACCATCAATCATGTTGGCTTGCCCACCAAATACGGCGGCATCTTCAGTCATGGAGTCAGAGACAGTTGGTACGGGTTCGCGGAGGTGGCGGCTCAAGTTGTTACGGAAGTAAGCGGCACAACCTTGAGAGCCATGTACAAAGGGAAGGCAGCCTTCAATGCCAAGGGCACAGAGCATCGCGCCTAGAGGCTGGCAAGCTTTGGCGGGGTTAATCGTCAATGCTTCGCGGCTAAAGTTTTTCTCTTTGTACTCATCCGATTTTATCCATTCGGAAATAGTATTGTTATCACAGCTGTTGTTACAGCAAGCGGATTCAATGCTCATGGGCTACACCTCCTTTGCACTTTTTTTCCAGGGCGCTTTCGATAAAGCCCAGGTTGGACTGTTGATAGCCATATCCATGTCACGAGCAAAGATGGGGAAGCCATCGTATCCGTGGTAGGGACCGGAATAATCCCAAGAATGCATCTGACGGAAAGGTACGGCCATTTTCTCAAAGACATATTTTTCTTTGATACCTGAACCAATCAAGTCTGGCTTGAGGCGTTTGACGAATTCTTCGAATTCGTAGGCTGTTACGTCATCGTAAATGACTGTGGCGTTGCCCATCTCTGGAATTGTACGTTCGTAGTCATCTTTGTGGGCAAATTCATAGCCTGTGCCGATAACTTCCATGCCTAAGTCTTCGTATGCTCCAATGATGTGTCGAGGTCTTAAACCACCGACGTAGAGCATAACTTTCTTGCCTTCTAAGCGTGGACGGTATTGTTCAACTACTTTTTCCATCTCTGGTTTGTACTTAGCTATAACGGCTCTGGCGTTTTTCATAATCTTTTCGTCGAAGCGTTCAGCAATTGCTAGGATGGACTCTTCGATTTTAGATGGTCCAAAGAAGTTAAACTCCATCCAAGGGATGCCGTACTCTTCTTCGAGGTGTTTGCAGATATAGTTCATACTGCGGTAGCAGTGAATTAGGTTCATCTTAACTTGATGGGCTGTTTGTAACATTTCTGCTGTACCGTCACCAGTCCAGATGTTTGTTACGTTGAGGCCCATTTCTTCTAGAATTTTTTTCGATGCCCAAGCGTCACCACCGATGTTGTAGTCACCAATTAAGGCGATATCGTAGGGACCGACATCTTTTCTTTCTACTTTTCCGATCATGTGGTCGCGGATGGCGTCGTTGGCAATGTGGTGACCTAAAGATTGGCTAATCCCACGGAAGCCTTCACAGCGCACAGGTACGACAGGCATGTCAAACTCTTTGCTCATCTTTCTTGCGACCGATTCAATGTCGTCACCGATCAAACCGACTGGACACTCTGACTGAATGGAGATACCTTTCACTTTAGGGAAAAGTTCTTTGATCTCTCTGATTAGTGTTTCTAGCTTTTTGTCACCGCCATAGACGATGTCATTTTCGGTGAAATCAGAGGTGAATTGGAAGGGGACGAAGTTGTCGACCCCTCTTTCACCAGTAGCCAGGTTCCGTCGGGTGGACCAGGAATAGTAACCGCAACCAACTGGACCATGGGAGATATGAATCATATCTTTTACTGGACCAAAGACAACACCTTTTGATCCGGCATAAGCGCAACCGCGGGCTGTCATAACACCGGGAATCGACTTGGAGTTAGACTTTATCGCACAGGTGGTGCAGCCTTCATCCTTGACGACAATGTGTTTGGCCCTCATTTTTTTTGCTTTTTCCGGGTAAGCCGATAGTACATCATCGACCATCTCCCGACTGACTTTTGGTTGTTCACTCACAGGCCACACCCCATTTCTCTATAAAAATTACTTAGGCTTTTCTTAGCCTTAAGCCAATTTGGCTGCCGCTGTTTCTTCGTCTTCTAAGATGCCGTAAGCAAGAAGTAGTTCTTCGAGCTCGTCGACAGTAAGTGGCGTTGGGATAACCAGGTTTTTGTTTTCGTCGATTTTCTTAGCCAATGCTCTGTACTCATCAGCTTGTGGGTGATCTGCCGAGTACTCAATGACTGTTTGACGACGAAGTTCCGCTCTTTGAACCTGATTGTCACGAGGAATAAAGTGAATCATCTGAGTGCCTAGACGTTTGGCGAGCTCATCGATAAGTTCATATTCTTTATCTGTTTTGCGGCTGTTACAGATGAGACCTGCTAAGCGAACTTTGCCGGAAGTTGCATACTTTAAGATACCTTTGGCGATGTTGTTGGCCGCGTACATGGCCATCATTTCACCGGAGGTAACGATATAGATTTCTTGGGCTTTGTTTTCACGAATTGGCATAGCAAAGCCACCGCAAACAACGTCGCCTAAGACGTCATAGAAAACGTAGTCTAAGTCAGGTGTGTAAGCACCGTTTTCTTCGAGGAAGTTAATGGCGGTGATAACACCACGACCGGCACAACCTACACCAGGTTCAGGACCGCCAGATTCAGCACAGCGAATGTCGGCGTAACCAGTGAGCAATACATCTTCTAGCTCTAGGTCTTCGACAGTACCTTTTTCACGAGCGAGATCCATAACCGTTGCCTGAGCTTTAGCGTTAAGGATTAGCCTCGTCGAATCTGCCTTGGGGTCACAACCGACGATCATCACTTTCTTACCCATCTCTGCCAATGCAGAAACCGTGTTTTGGGTTGTAGTGGATTTACCAATTCCACCTTTTCCGTAAATGGCTATTTGACGCATGGCCAATCCTCCTTTATGTCCTTCTTAGTCCTTAGCTGACTGCTGCAGCACCTTTTTCTTCTGTCCGTACACGAAGAGCTTCTTCTATGGTTGATACGAAAATCTTACCGTCTCCGATGTGACCTGTTTTGTTAGCTACAATAATCGCATCAACGGCGCTTGCAACTTGGTCGTCTTGTACGATAAGGGAAATCATTCTTTTGGGAATCCATTTTATTTCCGGTTCCATCGCTTGCATGGTTGCTTCTAAAGTGTTGAGCTCGGGGTCTACCTCAGCGGCCCAGCCGCCGATTCCTTTTTGCTTACCGCGACCCTCAACACTCTGTATGGTTAGAGCGGCAAAACCGGCTTCTTCTAAAGCCTTCTTTGTTGCAGGTACCTGGTGGCGCCTGATGAAAGCAGTTATTTCCTTCATACTAGAGCCCCCTTTCCCCCGTTCTTACGGTGTAAGCCTCGTCAACGGAAGTGACAAAGATTTTGCCGTCGCCCATGGCGCCTGTCTTAGATGTTTTGACGATGGTGTCAACTGCTTTCTCGACTACCTCGTCTTCAACGACCATGAGTAGCAATACTTTGGGGAACTCATCATAAACAACGTCTCCGATGCGCATGCCTTTTGTCTTACCCCGTCCGAAGACGTGCATTTTCGTGAGAGAGTTCAGACCCTCTTCTGAAAGTGCCTCAGCTACTGCTTCTGCCCGTTCAGGCCTGATGATTGCACGAATCATTTTCATAAGACCCTACTCCTCCTTTTAATCTCTCATCATTTTTTTGAGTGAACTTGCTCGTTCTTCTGACGAGTCCGACGTCTGGGATAGTTTTACTGGGCATCACCCCCTTTCCAAGGTACTAAAAAAAGGACTCCCCAGAACGCACACTGCTGTTGTTCACACTTTTTACGAAGGCTTTCTTTCGTAAAGGCGTGATGGCAGCATTGCCATCTAAGAGTCCCTTTTACTTATAAGTGCATATAGCCCATGCCTACTCGAAGGTGCTCCGTCATGTGATGTTGCGAAAGCTTTCCGAAGATAGCTACTGCAACCCACCGACCATCGGAGATTACGCTTATTTTTAAGGCTAAGCTTGCATTGTGTGTTGAATCCATGCAAACACATTTGCAAGCATTTGAGGTGGCATGAAGTAGAGCGTTAATTTGCTCTGGTATGTTCTCAATGACTTTACCATTAATTGCGGCGGCTAAAACAGAGTTAACTAGCTTTCCCGTGTTCTGTAGTGTTGTTACGATACCGCCAACTTCTGTTACTACACAGGAGAAGCCGTATCTTTCAACGTAGTGGTGTCTCAGTTTCTTTTCTTTATCTCTTGTCTCTGTCATGGCTAGAATCAAGGCCGCGCGCTCTATAGAGGGTATTTTGTTGATCTCGCGCTGGTGCTCCACCATGCTTCTCCCTCCCTCTGCGCAAATATAAAAAAACGCCATCTTGAAGCACCTTTCGCTTCAAGATGGCGTCTTTGCCATCTAGCTCATTTGTCTCACTTGTTATGCTCTTACGATACATCATGGGTGCCCTTGCGGTCACTTCCCCAATAAGGCAATATGGGTTGATTATTGTGGATTTTATGCCATCTTATGGCTATTATCTCTTTTTCTCTTACATTTTCAAATTATTTATCTCTCTGCCCTTCAATGCTTTTTTCTATGGCTACGGTAAGATAGTAGAATAACGCTCCAAAGAAGATGGTTTTAGGAAAAATCCAAGCATAAGCAACAGCCCATCCAGCAAAGAGAGGTGCAATGATTTGCATGCCCCAAAGCTGGTAGATATAAGGTTCCGTCGTCCCGAGAGCGAGGAGGAAACCGCAGGAAAACGCTAAAATAACTCTTGAAGATCGATCTGTGGTAAATAGTAAGAGCCAAAAGACAGTGGCTAAGACAATGAGTAGTGATAAGATCTGTCCTAGTAGTTCTATAGCCTCTCCCTCCTTCAGACGCGCTAGGTTGACTTAGCTTTCCCCAAATAAAAAAAAGCTCATCAAGACTAATTGATTTCAGTAGCAGTAATCACTGTGTTGCGCCCTGCTCCCTTTGCTTTATATAAAGCTTGGTCAGCCCGAAAGATTAGTTCTTCCCAGGTAAGGTATGTTTCTGGTTTCTCGGTTGCTACTCCTACGCTAATTGTAACTACTTCTCCTAGCGGTGATGAGCTGTGCTCGATTTGCAAATGCTCGATATGTTTTCGCATTTTTTCGGCTAGTTGTTCAGCACCGGCTAATTCTGTTTCTGGTAAGATGACGGCAAATTCTTCTCCGCCATAACGACAGACTAGATCTGCGGAGCGCTGTACTGTTTGCTTTAGGGCATGAGCTATTTTTTTAAGGCATTCATCACCAGATAAATGTCCTTTGCTGTCATTATAAGCTTTAAAATAATCGATATCTAACATAATAAGCGATATCTTTGTACCGTTACGAACAGCTCTTTTCCATTCTTTTTCAAGATATTCGTCAAATCTGCGCCGGTTTGGTAGTTCTGTTAAACCGTCAAGGGAAGAGAGTGACTTTAGCTTTTCTACTGCATCTTCTAATAAACCGTTGACAGATAAAAGCTCTATTTCACGGGCTTTTCGTTGATCCATTTCTTTTTTTAAGGCTAAAGCTGAGCGTATGCGTGCTAGAAGTTCTCGTTTCTTGATAGGCTTGGTAATGTAATCAATAGCGCCAACAGAAAAAGCACGGTCTAGTTCCTCCATATCGTTAAGGGCCGTCACCATGATGACAGGTATATCTCGCCATTTCCGTTGAGACTTAATCTTTTGACATGCTTCTATGCCGTTCATATCAGGCATAAGCACGTCCATTAGTATTAAATTAATTTTCTGAGCCTTTTCTTCCAATATGGAGATCCCTTCTTGTGCAGAGTGGACTACTATAGTTTTGTAGTTTTCGCGTTTTAATAGTTCTTGTAATAAAAATCGAATATCTTCAGCGTCATCGATAATGAGGATTGCATTCTCTGTTTTTTGCATTAGAGCATTCCCCTTCCCCTATATCCTTCGAAGCCTCATATCTATTTTTCTCTAGTTTTTTTAATCTTTTCTTTGCTCTATGCTGTAAAGGACATTTGAATTTTTATGCATCAATGCTCTTAGTTCTGCCATGACTTGTTCGCACTCTTTTTCTAGTAGTAAGAGTAACTCTGTTGCCTTTTCTGTAGAACCAACGTTTCGTCCTATTTTTTCTAGTTCCGAACTGTAAGTGGATGCTTCAATTGCTCCTAACATGGCACTGCTCGATTTCAGAACATGAGCTGAGTTTCTTAATTGATCTTTATCTGAGTGCTTGATCGCTTCTTTCATGCTGTTGATTCTGCGAGGTGTTTCTTGTAAGTAAATTTCAAATAAGCGTAAGAGTAGGTGAGTAGCGCTTTCTTCATCCATATCATCTACGATTTTTAACAAGACCTGCAAATCTATGGCCTTGATTGGCAATTTGTTCTTGTCAGTCATTTATTCTCACCATCTTTTTGAAACCTTTTCGAGACTATCCAAAAGTTCTTTTTATTAGGTATTTAGATATTTCTCTTAGGGTCAGGAAAATCCTGCTCTTAATATGATAAGGTGCTTTTTTATGTTCCATGTATAAATAGTCGAAAGAACCTTAGAAGTGTGCTATTTCTTCTAAGGTTCTTTCTTGATTGCTCTGCTCGTGTAGTTCTGGTGCTATTTGATCATTAGCAAGTTCTGTTTCTTCTTGCTTAGTAGTTGTAAGAAGATCGAATTCTTGATTATTTAGATGGGTGCTTGTTGTTTTTCCTTGTCGAGATACTTGGATAATCTCGTAGCCTTGTACATCCTTCCATTTTATACCATGAGCACTTTGAATAGTTATTTCTAAACTAGGCGCTATTTCGATTTGCAACTTACTATTGGATGGCTCTTCTGTTTTAATTCCTAAACCGAAGGGACTGGCTATGTCCCCGTACAGTGCCATCTGTGTTACCCATGCTGTCTTCACTCCGTGAGCTCATTAAGTCTCTTTTTTCTTCACTTTCTTACATATCCTTGTTATAACTTTTTATCAGGATGAGGTGAGGTAATTCAATAGAAAAGCAAAAAACCGTTGGACTTAAAAAGGTATTTTACAGCCTTTTTATGACCAACGGTTTGTTAATATTCTACGTATATTATGTGATTGCTCAGTTCTATTTTTCAGTCAAAAAACCCTGCTAGTTCAAGGTTTTTAAGTGGCGGAGAGGGTGGGATTCGAACCCACGGAACCCGCAAAGGCTCAACGGTTTTCAAGACCGCCTCCTTCAACCGCTCGGACACCTCTCCAGAATAAATAGCGAGAGCTACTAGACTACTCTATCTCGCTAAGACTTGATAATTATAATACAATCAATTGTTCTTTGCAAGTCTTTATCTAGCCCTTTTTTCTGATTTCAATGGCAATGATTCATCTTCCTACCAAAGCTTTTAGCATTCTGGAATTCTTGGTATTTCAATCCAAAAGGTACTTCCCTCGCCTAATTTACTTTCCACACCAACTGTACCACCCATCGTTTCTACGAGAGATTTTACAATAGATAAACCTATGCCTGTTCCTTCTATATGGGTATTTTTTGTACTAAGACGATAAAAAGAATCAAAGATATTTTCTTTTTCCTTTTCTTCAATACCAATTCCTGTATCACTAACAGCAATCCAAACTGTTTTCTCTTTTTGTTTACACTGTATGGTTATAGTGCCCTCTTCTTTATTATATTTGACAGCATTAGATAGAAAATTAACTAGTGCTTGTTTGAGACGAATAGGGTCAACTATTATTTCTATGCAATTAGGGTCAAGATAATGAATTTTAAGGCCTCGCTTATCAGCCATTGGTAAGATGAGCTGTATGCTTTCCATAACGATATTATCTAAAATAACTTTTTCTTGATTAAGATCGATTTTACCTGATTCAATGCTGGCTAGATCAAGAATATCATTAATCAATTCAAGTAAGTGCCAGCCTGCTTTTACAATCTCTTGGCTATTTCTTTTTTGTTCTTCACTCTCGGCATCTTCTTCCATCATTTGGGCATAGCCTAAGATAGCATTAAGAGGTGTACGCAACTCGTGACTCATAAAAGAGATAAAAGTTGACTTGAAACGACTCGCTTTCTCCGCCGCTTCCTTGGCAATTCGTAAGTTCTCTTCCATTTCTTTGCGTTCTGTAATATCGATCACAAAAGTTGCTTTGCGAGGACGATTGTCAATATCTGTGTACAAAGTGGCATCGGCTAAGATGGTTATTAGTTCTCCGTTTTTGCGCCTTACTTGCCATTCATTGCGCACTTCGCTTCCTAACGTAAGAAACTTGTCATGAAGCTCATTTAATAAGGACTGCCGCTCTTCGGGCACAACGATAGTAAAGTGCTTCCATAAAAGCTCCTCTTTTTCGTATCCGTAAATCTTGCAATAAGCAGAATTCACGTATTCGAAAAAACCTTTTTCGTTAGTAATACAAACGCCAACAGGTATTTTCTCTATTACAGAGTAAAAACGTTTTTGGCTGTGTTTGAAAAGTTCAAAAGGTACGTGCTTTTTGGTACTATCGTTTTTAGTCTCATCCTTCATTTCATCACACCTCGTTGAATGCTTTGAAATCTTTCTTCTTGTCTTACAGATATCTATTTTATTCATCAGTAATAGGATATGACTCTTCTATTTATATGATATATTTTAAATATAACTTCTCTGTTTATGTTAACTTTTCCTGCTCTATAAAAAAAAGAGCCATGCCTGTAGGCATGTAGCTGGCTCTTTTTTTTATATTATTTTGCGAGACTGATTTTGTCGACACCCATATAAGGACGCAATACTTCTGGAATCACAATAGATCCATCCGCTTGCTGATAGTTTTCTAAAATTGCGGCGACTGTGCGTCCAATAGCAAGACCTGAACCATTTAAGGTATGAACATATTCGGGCTTGCTTTTGGGTGTGGCACGAAAACGAATGTTAGCTCTCCGTGCTTGGAAGTCTTCGAAGTTAGAGCAAGAAGATATTTCTCGATAAGTTTCATAGCCTGGAAGCCAGACTTCTATATCATAGGTTTTTGCGGCAGAAAAACCAAGATCGCCAGTGCAGAGTGAAACTACGCGGTAGGGGAGTTGTAAAAGCTGTAGAATTTTCTCTGCATTCTGCGTCAGTTTTTCTAGTTCTTCGTAAGAGCTATCAGGTGCTGTAAACTTAACTAACTCTACTTTGTTAAATTGGTGCTGACGAATTAATCCTCTTGTGTCACGACCTGCGGCACCAGCTTCGGCTCGGAAACAGGCTGAGTAGGCACAATGATGTATAGGTAGCTGTTCCATGCTGAGAATATCATTCATATAGAGATTTGTAACGGGTACTTCTGCTGTTGGAATTAAGTAGTAGTCCGTATTCTCTAGATGAAACATATCTTCTTCAAATTTGGGAAGTTGGCCTGTCCCTAACATGGATTGCTTGTTAACAATTACAGGTGGAAGGATTTCTTCATAACCTTCCTTATTGTGCTGATCGAGCATAAAGCTAATCAAAGACCGCTCTAGCCGTGCACCTAAACCTTTGTAAACTGTAAAACGAGCTCCTGTTATTTTGGCACCTCGCTGAAAGTCTAGGATATTCAGTGCTTCACCTAAATCCCAGTGAGCTTGCACGGGAAAATCAAAGCTTCTAGGTGTTCCCCAAGTTCTTACAGTAACGTTTTCTGCTTCTGATGTACCTGTTGGAACAGAGCCATGAGGAATATTGGGGATGAAGTAGAGGGTTTTTTTCATTTCCTCTTCAATGGAATTAACTTTTTCGTCCAGTTCTTTGATTTGGTCACCGACCTGGCGCATGGCCAGAATCATCTCTTCGGCATCTTCTTTTGCTTTTTTCTTGCGAGCAATTTCTTCTGATACCTGATTGCGCTTCGCTTTCAGTGCTTCTACTTCTACAAGCATTGTGCGACGTTGCTTGTCCAAGTCCAAAAAGCCCTCTAGTGATAGATCAGTTCCTCTTCGGTTCAGTGCCTCTTGAACAGTTTCAGGATGGGAACGTACGTATTTTAGATCGAGCAATGGAGAGTGGGGCCCCCTTTCACAATAAGGGTTAAAAGGTAGATCGACCCATCGTAGGGTAGCAATCAGGGGTGCCTAAGCACCCCTGTAAATAGTGATGTAGATAATAAGTTATTTTAGATTGACGTACTTTACGTCTTGGACGCCATCAATCTTTTTGAGCTCACTAACAGCTTCTTCGGGAACGTTGCCATCGATGTTTAAGATCGCGATAGCTGGTCCACCTAGCTCTTTACGACCTAAGTGCATACCTGCAATGTTCACGTTATGCTCTCCAATGATAGTACCTGTTCTACCAATGATGCGAGGCTTATCAATGTGAGGCATTACGAGCATATGGCCGATTGGTGCCATGTCTAGACTAAAGTCGTCGATGCGTACAAAACGAGGTTCTTTCTGCATGATTGTACCAGAAACTTTTTTCGATCCCTGGCTAGTAACTACTTCAACAGTAATAAGGTTGGCGTAGTCGTCCATGTCGACAGTCTTCGTTTCTGTAACTTTGATGCCTCTAGCTTTGGCTACAAAAGGTGCATTTACATAGTTTACAGCATCTTGTAAGGTAGGACGTAATAGTCCTTTTAAGATGGTTGTAGTAAGTGGGTTCACATTGTATTGAGCTAAATCTCCAGCATAAGCAATGGTGATTTTCTCAACGCTACCTGCTGTAACTTGACCTAAGAAACGACCTAGTCTTTCTACCAAGTCAAGATAAGGTCTGAAGATATCCATCAATTCAGGCTTTACTGCTGGAATGTTAACTGCCGCACTGACAGCTTCGCCACGAAGTACTCTAACTATATCATGGGCTACGTCTACAGCTACGTTCACTTGTGCTTCTTTGGTGGAAGCGCCAAGGTGTGGTGTTACGAGAACATTCTCTAAGCCAAAAAGAGGGCTTTCTGTCATTGGTTCTTTTTCAAAGACATCAAGACCAGCTTTAGCTACTTTTCCTGATACTAATGCTTCGTATAGCGCTTCTTCATCAATAATACCGCCGCGAGCACAGTTAACGAGATAGACACCGTCTTTCATCATGGCAATTTTTTCGGCATTTAGAAGACGATAAGTGTCTTTTGTTTTGGGCATATGAATGGAGATGATGTCTGATTCTCGAATGACTGTATCAAGATCTTTAACTTGTACGCCAATGTTACGAGCACGTTCTTCCGAAACATAGGGGTCATAGGCATAAACGATCATATCAAAAGCTCTTGCTCTTTTGGCTACTTCCGAACCGATCTTACCCATTCCAAGGATGCCCAGTTTTTTACCTTTTAATTCCATGCCGGTGTATTTGCTACGCGCCCAAGCTCCACCTTTGAGGGCATCATTAGCTGGTGCAATGTTACGGGCCAAAGCGACGATGTGACCGATCGTTAGTTCTGCCGCCGCAATAGTGTTGCCTTCTGGTGCATTGACAACAACTACACCTTTTTGTGTGGCCGCTTCTACGTCAATGTTGTCTACACCGACGCCAGCTCGACCGATTACTTTCAATTTGTCGGCCGCTTCAATGATTTTTTTGGTGATTTTTGTTTCTGAACGAACGATAATCGCTTCGTAATCTGCTACTATGTTGACTATTTCGTCTTCAGTCTGCTTAAGTTTGACATCGACTTCAATGTTGCCTGCAGCTTGAAAAACGTCGATTCCTAGCTGTGAAATTGGATCGCAAACAAGTACGCGCATATAATTAAATGATCCCCTTTCTAGACATGATGACTTCTTGAACAGCTTTTGTACCTTGACCAAGTACTACAGGATAACCGAGCTCTTGGAGGCACATTTCTAAGGCTCCGATGGTAGCAAGAATGTCCAGGTGCTGTACATAACCGAGGTGACCGATGCGGAAGATTTTGTTCTCTAGTTGCTTTTGTCCACCGGCAAGAACGACATTGTACTCTTCGCGCATTTTTTTATTGATAGCTTTAGCTTCAATACCATCTGGTGCCCAGACTGCTGTAACTGCGGCAGAGGAGATGGCATCTTCAGCTAGTGGCTTGAGACCTAATGCTTTAACTGCCGCACGAGTCATATCACGAAGATATAACTGTTTGGCAAACATGTAATCCATGCCTTTTTCTTGGAAAATCTTAAGAGCTTCACGAAGGCCTGTATATTGAGGAAGAGCTGGTGTTACTGGTGTCTGGCCTTTTTCTAAGAATTTCTTAGCTGAACCGAGATCCCAGTAAAACTTAGGAGCTTTCGATTCTGCATAAGCTTCCCAAGCTTTAGGACTAACAGAGATGAAGGCGAGACCTGGAGGTATCATGAAGCCTTTTTGTGCCGCTGTTACTACTACATCTAGACCCCACTCATCAGGTCTTACATCCATTACACCTAGACCAGATACAGAGTCAACGAGCAGTAAGGCAGGGTGATCGCCTCGAATATTACCGAGACCTTCCAAATCGTTGCAAACGCCTGTTGATGTTTCATTGTGGGTTACTAAAATAGCTTTATATTCTTGATTGACGTCAGCATCAAGCTGTGCTTTGACTACGTCTAAGTCAATAGCCGTTCCCCATTCAAAATCTACTTTATCAACGATACAACCGTAGTTTTTAGCAATTGTTGCATAGCGATCGCCAAAAGCGCCGATGGAGAGTGCTAAAACTTTATCACCTGGTGAAAGGAAGTTAACAATAGAGGCTTCCATACCACCTGTGCCGGAAGCAGGGAGGATAAGCACATCATGTTTTGTCTGGTAGACATACCTGATGCCTTCTGTCACATCTTCAATTAACTTTTTGAAGGAAGGACCTCTGTGGTTGATTAGAGGCTCCGATAAGGCCCTCAATACGCGAGGCGGTACAGGAGTAGGCCCCGGTAACATGAGGTATTCTTTTTCATACATACGTCTTTTCTCCTCCTTAGGATATCCAGCGGTCCTGAATACATTGTATACAGTCTTTGTATACAATATGGGCTGAAACATAAAAACCTCCCGTCACTGACACTTTGGTCAGGGACGAGAGGCTACCCGCGTTACCACCCTGCTTGACTTCCTCTCGAAAGTCCACTCATCCATGCGTAACGGACATGACCGGACGATTCGTCATCGTCAGCATCCAGGGCGGAAATTCATCAGTTACAGGTTTGGCTCGCATCATAACCGCCAACTTTCTGTACCCTTGACCTGATTACTTTTCCCCTTCATCACTACTAAAATTTTTAGATTTGTGTGAATTCTACCATAGCTTTATATGCTTGGCAAGACCTATCTAAGTCTGACAGGTACGCCAGTTTACTCTTGGTAAAGTATCTGTTACAGGGCACTCATCAGCCTTGTCTGTCGGTGAAAAAGCACAGTGCGTAAAGAATTCCCGAAGAAAGTAGTTAACTTTCTCTGGATTATCTAGATTAGCCGCATGACCTGCACTGCTCACTAGGCGATGAACTGTTCCTTCTATACAATCGCATATAAAGCGATGTTGTCTGCGCATCATCCACTCAGCATCTCCTTCGATCACCATGGTGGGACAGGAGACCTTAGGAAGATCTTCGAGTAGTTCCATGCGCGATACAGCATTAAAAATACGAATCCATTGTTCTTTCTCATGCTTTACTGTTACTCGGTAAAAGTATTCCCTCAATTGAGGACTAATGATACTTAAACCTTTAGCATGCATTTTGGCCAGCGTATCCATAGAGAGCAGACGCATCGATAAGCCATAAGCAAAAAAGGAAAAAGATTGGAGTGACATATCGATAAATTCCATGGTCAGTTTGCGAAGGCATCGTTCTTTGACACAGCGATTTAACCGATTGTGCCAGTTGAAAGCACTAGTCACAGGCGTTCCCATAGCAACAACAGCCGCTACTTTGTCAGGCCGCTCTACAGCTGTGCGTAATGAAATATGACCACCCATAGAACAGCCTATTAATATAGCTTTGTCGATCTCTAGATGATCTAACAAGTTGATTAGATCTTGGCTAAAGACTTTCCCATCTAGTGGTTCGATAGAGCAAGAAGATCGACCATGACTGCGAACATCCCAGACCAGGACACGAAAGTCCTTAGAAAATTCTTCGATCTGCGGAGTCCATTGCTCATGATCCCATCCTGCTCCATGCGTAAAAACAAGGACAGGGCCATCATGAGATCCATGGAGTTCGTAATATAGCTCTACACCATTTCCTCTATATATGCCCATAAGTTCCCACCACCAAGTCGACACATTTGCTCTTGTCTTTAGACTGGAAAGCTGTCACAACAATGATATCGTAATTATTGAAAAACTATGACCTTTCTCAGAATTTTACAGACTTCGCTGTACCATGTCAAGAAAGTACTGGTGCATGCGACTATCGTCCGTTAACTCAGGGTGAAAAGCGGCGGCTAGTAAATGTCCCTGACGGACAGCAACCGTTTTTTCTTCATGAGTAGCTAGTACTTTTACTTGATCATTTTTTTCTGAGATATAAGGTGCTCTGATAAAGACTGCTGGAAAAGGTTCGTCGCCAATTTCTTTCATATCAAGAGGTACTTCAAAAGAGTCTACTTGACGGCCAAAAGCATTGCGTCGAACTTTTATATCCATTAGTCCAAGTCTTAACTGATCAGAAGCTTCAATTTCTTTGGCTAATAGAATCATTCCGGCACAAGTTCCCCAGATCGGCATGCCTTGACTAGATCGTTCTTGAATTGCGTCGATCAATCCAAATTGATCCATTAGTTTGCCAATAGTAGTACTTTCACCACCAGGAATGATTAAGCCTTGAACTTGATTTAACTGTTCAACAGTACGAATTTGCATCGTTTCGCAATCGAGCATTTGTAGAGCTTTTTCATGGTCTACAAATGCACCTTGCATGGCTAATACGCCAATTTTTACCTTCATGGCTTTTACCAGCCTCGCTCTTGCATCCGTTGTTCAGCAGGAATAGTTGGAATCTCAATACCAACCATAGGCTCGCCTAAGTCTCTAGAAACTTCAGCAATCACTTTAGGATCATTGTAGTGCGTTGTAGCCGCTACAATGGCTTTGGCGCGACGTACAGGGTCACCTGATTTGAAAATACCAGATCCAACGAAGACACCGTCTACACCGATTTGCATCATGAGTGCGGCATCAGCAGGAGTAGCAATACCACCAGCAGCAAAGTTTACTACAGGCAGTTTACCTTCTTTGGCTACTTGACGTACGAGCTCGAAAGGTGCACCAATGTCTCTAGCAAAAGACATCATTTCTTCTTCTGGCATGTTAACGAGCTTGCGAATATCACTGAGTACTTGACGTGCGTGGCGAACAGCTTCGACCACATTGCCTGTACCAGGTTCACCTTTAGTTCTGATCATAGCGGC
Organism: Heliorestis acidaminivorans; assembly: GCF_008933955.1. Classification (GTDB taxonomy): domain Bacteria; phylum Bacillota; class Desulfitobacteriia; order Heliobacteriales; family Heliobacteriaceae; genus Heliorestis; species Heliorestis acidaminivorans. Next base: position 5,293 of record NZ_WBXO01000004.1, on the reverse strand, counting down.
GCCTTCGCCAATACGACGCAGTGCTTCTCCAAGGTTACGAGCTCCACAAACAAAAGGAACTTTGAAGTCGTTTTTGTTGATATGGAAGAGATCATCAGCAGGTGTGAGCACTTCAGATTCGTCAATGTAGTCTGCACCTAGTGACTCCAACACTTGTGCTTCTACAAAATGACCAATACGTGCTTTAGCCATAACTGGAATAGTTACTGCATCCATAATACGCAATACAACAGTAGGATCTGCCATACGAGCAACGCCACCAGCGGCACGTATATCGGCAGGTACTCTTTCTAAAGCCATAACAGCGCAAGCGCCTGCTTCTTCAGCGATTTTTGCTTGTTCTGGTGTCGTTACATCCATGATCACGCCACCTTTTAACATGTCAGCGAGACCTTTCTTTACAGTCCAAGTTCCTTTTTCAGCTTGTGAGTTTGTCATTTTTTATTCCTTCCTCCCCGTGCGAGTGTTTGGGCTCCCATCTGGCCTCCCGCGCCCGGGGATGCCCTTATGATACTTTACATAATAGTCTATCCACGACTACCTAGATATTCTACACTAACCTTCATAAGGTAACAAGGTCTGTCAAGGTATTATAAAAAGAGCCTTCTAGTTGAAGGCTCTTCTATTTTTTGTCCTCAATATATATTTTATTGATCTATTTCTTTATTGTGGTAAGCACGTTCCTTCATGATTGCAAAATTCATCTCGCTGAAAAACAGAGTGATCTACACCTAGGTAATCCATAGCCAGCTTCTGAGCTTGATCATATCGTGTTTTTATTTTCATCGAAGTTTCTACATCACCGTAAATCTGCCAACCACATACTTTTTTTAGCGGCAAAGATAGAAGACCCATAAAACCAAGAATATCTTTAAGTGGATAGCCAGCAGCAATTCCAATCTCGTGAGGAATAGTACCTTCTATCTGCCATTTTAAACTTAATTGTTCTAAAAAATTTTTCCCCTTAATGTCTGCATGATAATTAAGTCTCTCTAGTAGAGGTGTTTTTCTTGCTTCTTCTAAAGCTTCTTCTAAACGATCTTCACTGTAAAAAATGACGTGAGCGCAGTTGTTACATTGTCTAAGCACCATCATTTGTATTCCCCATTGGTCAGCTAAGCTCTGTCCGTCTCGCAAAGTTTCCGCTAAAGTTTTTTGAAAAAAAGGTGCTTTGAACCGAATCAATTCACCTGTTTTTCCTCCTATTAATACTTTAGATAGATTCACAAATAGCCACTTTTCAAATCTTGCTTGTGCTGATTTTTTATCACGGAGGCTTTCTCTCCAATTTATAACAGTAGGAGCCATCTCGCCTACCTCCTCACTGTGAATTTTGTTGATATTGAATATCACTTTCATTTTTATTGTATGTCGATCCTTTCTTCTTGTCAACAAACTTTTTTTCAGGATTCTGCAAGCAAGGAAAAGTTATACAACCTATCAGGATTCGATTTAATGAATTATTTGGTAAGCCTAATGTTTAACTGTTTAACTATACAAATAATAAAAACACCGCCTTTGGCCATAAAAGGCGTTAAAGCGGTGTGCTCAATTACATTATTTTTTTATTATTTTTTTACTTTTTTTCTTACCAGTAATAGCGGCGAGGACGACGTGGACGTGGATAAGGGCGGCGACGTGGAAAAGTATAAAGTGTTGATAACAAAGCTAGAGGTACGAGAAGACGTGAAAAGGGACCAGCGCCATAAAATTGTTGACCTTCTACTGTATCTTCTTGACCGTATGATTCAACAGAGCCATAAGATCTTTCATCTAAAGGGGTTAGTCCCATTTGCCCAACAGAACCGGTTGTATCATCATATTCTCCTGATTCCATTGGATAAATCTGCTCTGGCTCACTTTCTACTGCTGATGCTTCTACATCATAAGCCCTAGGTCTATCGTCTGCCACATCATCCATTTCTAATTCAATAAAATCGTCACCAACTGAGACTAGGCGACCTGTGTAGGTGCGCATACCTCCTGGATGTCTCACTTCAGCACGCATGGTTTCACCAATCATGTTCCGTAAGTGATCACACATCATAGGACGGTACGCAGGTGTCATCCACCAATCCAATGTACTTCACTCCTTACCAAGACTTGGGTTTCATTTCAGTGGTAATGTATTCCTAATAAAGCTTAAAGGTGCTTGGCTCAGAGTTTTTTGTCATAAAAAAAGCCTACCTTATATAGAAGGAGGCAAAATCATAATATTTTTTTCTAATAATTTTCTATGCAAAAATTCTGCTAGATCTACAGCTTTTATATTGTCGCCATGAAGACATAAGCTTTCGGCTTCTAAAGGAATCCAGATCCCTTCTATAGTTTGTACTGCTTTGTTTTCGATAATGGAAAGTGCCTGTTGTAGCGCTTCTTCTGGATCATGAATGACTGCTTGATCGTGATCTCTCGGTGTTAAAGTACCGTCTTCCTTATATCTTCGATCGATAAAAGCTTCTTGCACTACTTTTAGGCCCTGTTGTTTTCCTGCTTTGCAAAGTTCAGAACCCGAAAGACCGTAAAGAATTAGTTGAGGATTTAACTTTTTGATTGCTCTGACAATAGCATCAGCTAGTGTAAAGTCTACAGCCGCCTGATTGTATAAAGCTCCATGGGGCTTTACATGACGCAATTTACCACCAGCAGAACGTACAAATGCTTCTAAGGCCCCTACTTGATAGGTGATCAGATTCGATACTTCCGTTGCTTTTATATCCATATTACGTCTTCCAAAACCATTGAGATCCTGATAGCCAGGATGAGCTCCCATAGCTTTGCCGTACTGTAGAGCTATTTCAACAGTTTCGGCCATTGTGTTAGGGTCACCACCGTGAAAACCACAAGCAATGTTGACTGATGATACGAGTGGCATCATAGCTTGATCAGAGCCTATTTTGTAGATGCCATAGCTTTCTCCTAGATCGCAGTTTAAATCAATCTGCATATGCTTTTTGCTCATCCTTTCTTTTGCTTAATTCATGAATATAAATTGTTCTGGATAAGAGACAGCTTCCTTAGATATGACTCTTTCTTTTGTCCAAGAAACTTCATAAATATCTTCCACAGAATCTTTTATTTGCTTAAATTGTGCCTTTACTTGTCCTCGTTGTAATAAAGCTTGTTCTAGCCAAGCATTTTTGCCTTTTTCACCAGTTAATATTTTTTCTTCAATTACTTTCTGCTGTTCTCGTGCTAATTGATGAGCTCTTTTTAGGTCACTTTTGATGAAGGTAATTATATGGTTAGGTTGAGGTTGAGCTTGGGCTAATCTAGTCATATGTGCAGAAATAACAGTAGCTATCTTAGGATAGCCACCTGTGGTTTGGCGATCGGCCATCAATATGATAGGTTTTCCATGAGGCGGTACTTGAATTGCACCTAAGGCGGTGGCATCTGAAAGCATTTCTTTTTTTATTTTTCTGGTTAATGCTTTATGGTTTAGAGGTTCTAAGGGGTAACCCATTCGGTTAGCTTCTGTAGTTAGGCTATATGGTTGAGATAAAAATATTTGCCAAGCCTCGTCAGTAAAGTATTCTTTTTGTGGTCCCTCAATTACTTCAATTTCTAGATTAGATGTATACTGTGGTGTCTCTCTTGGATCAAGAGCTCGAAGACCTATTCCTTTAATATCACTATAGTCATGAAGTGGCAGGATATCTCCTTTTTTTAGAGCTCTACCTTGAAAGCCGCCAATAGCACCTCGAACATAAGTTGATGTACTGCCCATTTTTGAAGGTAAGTTAAAACCATTTGATATAGCAAGATAAGTTCGGCAACCTTTTTGTACAGGGCCAAAATTAATAATACTTCCTTTTGGGATGGGGATATTAACCCATTGCGGCAAAGGTTTACCTTCTATAGTGGCTGTCATATCAGCACCAGTTATGGCGATCATAGTTGTTTTGTGAAATTTCAATGTCGGTCCTTGCAAGGTCATTTCTAAAGCACCTTTATTAAGATCATTACCCACAAGTCGATTAGCCACTTGTAAAGCAAAAAGATCCATAGCACCTGCTACAGGTATTCCTGCTCCTTGGTAACCGTAGCGACCTTTATCTTGTATGGTTGTAAAAATTCCAGCTCGTAGCACTTCAATTGTCATTTTTTTTACTCACCTTATAGGGTCCACTTTTATCTTTAAGCATCTTGATAAAATCCTCTTCTGATATAGCTTGAAAGCGGACCAAGTCTCCAGCTTTTATAGATACAGGATCTTTTTTTTCTGGGTTGTAAAGTTCGACAGGCGTCTGTCCAATGATTTGCCACCCGCCTGGTGCCTTTAGGGGATAAACACCAGTTTGCTTTCCTGCAATTCCTACAGATCCTGCAGGTACTGTAGTGCGCGGAACTGCTAGGCGAGGTGAAGCGATAGCATCATCTACATCTCCAAGATAGCAAAATCCTGGAATAAAGCCTAGCATATAAACGGTGTAAAGCTTTTGACTATGCAGTTCTATAACTTCTTCTACTGTAAGCTTTTTTTCTCTACTTATATTCTTTAGTTCAGGTCCATAGAGACCACCGTAACAAACAGGAATGATCCATTCTTGCCTTTCTTTTATTTGGCTTTTTCCAAGATTTTTTATCTGCTCTTCTAAAAAAACTTTTACATGTTCACTGTCAACCTCAAGAAAATCATAATAGACAGTGAGAGAAGCAAAGGTTGGAACAACTTCAATTAGCCAAGGAGGATTTAGTTTTTTTATTTTTTCTCCTGCTTTTTGTACTTCCCTGTTGATTTGTGGTGATATTTTTTCTGTCCATTGTACAACCCAAGCACTATCGCCCATAGCTACTATTTTAGGTTTTTCTTTTTCTTTACTATCTTCTTTATAGCTCATTTTTCTTTCCTTTTGCCAGTCATACCAAGGCTATAAACAGCTGTTCATAGCTATTTATGGTTATGCTCTGTTTATATAAAAAAAAGACCTTACAGATAGAAAAGACCTTACAGCGCTTATTAAGCTGTAAGGTCTTTTGATTCTTTAGGTTATTAAATTCAATTATAGCATAATCTAAAAAGTCATGTAAAAGAAGTTTCTAGCAGGTTTGCACCCTGAAAACTACACAGAGAATTGTTAGACAGTTTCCTGTCAATTGTTTGGAAATTGTCTTGGGGTCTGACCCCCACACAATTCCTGCACAATATTGCGATGTAATAGAGTAGGTTAAGTCCTCGACCGATTCGTACTCGTCAACTACACGCCTCACAGCGCTTCCATCTCGAGCCGATCAACCAGGTCATCTTCCTGGGGTCTTACCTACTTACGTAGTGGGAAGTCTCATCTTT